>JANQQK010000013.1 GCA_028289375.1 Phycisphaerae bacterium
CCGCTGATCTCGGCTTCGTTGGACAGCCCGTCACCGTCGAGGTCGCCGGGTGTCGGTGTTGGCCGAACACCGGGATTTCCGCCGATGTCGCGATCACCACCGCCATCGTCGATTGGCATGCTGCCGCATCCGGCGAGCATGGCGAGAGGTGTCGCCAACAGGAGCGTGAGGATGGTGAGACGGACGGACATTGAGCGATGCAGAGTCATACAGTTTTCTCCAATGGACCTCAGAGATTCCCACTTTTCCGGCGCGGATGGCCGGACCCGCACGCACTACGCAGTCGGGGAGGAAACCCCGTCAAAATTGGTCAGAAAAATCAAAAATGACGCGTGTTTCGACGCGCGACGGGTGATTTGAAGTGTTGGTGCAAGATCGTGGGCAGCGGTGGATTTGAGCGGTGAATGTTGGGAATGGCGTTATGATGGGTATAGGACAGGTTGATAGATGGCGGAGACGGGCGTCGGGATGTCGGCTGACGAGAAACACGAGAATGAGGTGACGCGGCTACTGTCGGAGGTGGCAGCGGGCCGGGACACGGCCGTCGGATCGCTGCTGTCGCTGGTCTACGACGAGTTGCGCGGGTTGGCTGGGGACATCTTCAGGGTGCAGAGTCCGGGACATACCTTGCAGCCGACGGCGTTGGTGCATGAGGCGTTTGTGAAGCTGGTCGGAGCGCGGGAGGTGGCGGTCGAGAGTCGGGCGCACTTCTTCGCGTTGGCAGCGAAGGCGATGCGTCAGATTTTGACGGATCATGCGCGGCGACGGCGGGCGGAGAAGCGCGGGGGCAATCGCGCACAGGTGACGCTGTCGGACGTCGACGGCGTCGGGCAGGCGGAAAAACTGGATATTTCGGTACTGGACGATGCGCTGCGACGTTTGGCGGCGATGGATGAGCGACAGTACAAGATCGTCGAATTGCGGTTTCTGGGTGGGCTGACGCATGAGGAGGCGGCTGGTGTTCTGGATGTGTCGGTGTCGACGGTGGAGCGGGAGTGGCGGATGGCGCGGGCGTGGTTGCGGCGAGAGTTGAAGGAGCCAGGTGAAACTTGACTGATGCGCAACGTGAAAAGCTGAAGAAGATCTTCGCGACGGCGGTTGAATTGTCGGAGGACGAGCGTCATGCATATCTGCATGAGGCGTGCGGGGATGATGCAGCGCTTCGGGATGAAGTCGTGTCCCTGCTGCGTCATGACGAGACGAGCGCGACGGGGTTTCTTGGGGATGGTCAGATCGGGCAGATGCGGGAAGCGGTCGGAGACGTGCTGACGCCGCGGTCGGGGGATACGGTTCCGCAAAGCGATGTGGACCAAGCGGTGTTGCCGGAGTCGGTCGGGGACTACAAAGTGGTGCGGCTGATCGGTCGCGGCGGGATGGGGCATGTCTACGAGGCGCGGCAGCAACAGCCTGAGCGACGCGTGGCGGTGAAGGTGATTCAGCCTGGGGCGATGTCGGAGCGGGCATTTCGAAGATTTGAACATGAAGTGCAGGTTCTGGGTCGGCTGCAGCATCCGGGGATCGCGCACATCTACGATGCCGGAACGGCAACGGTCAGATTCGGGGATGGGCGGACGTCAGAGCAGCCGTTTTTTGCGATGGAGTATGTGGATGGTGAGTCGCTGACGGCGTATGCGCGGTCGAGGAGTTCTGATCCGGCGGCGCGATTGCGGTTGGTGGTGCGGGTTTGCGAGGCGATACAGCACGCGCATCAAAAGGGGGTGATTCATCGCGACTTGAAACCGGCCAACATCATGGTCGATGCGTCGGGTCAGCCGAAGATCCTGGACTTCGGAATTGCAAGATCGACGGAGTCGGACATCTACACGGTGACCATGCAGACGGATATGGGGCAGGTGGTCGGCACGCTCGGGTACATGAGTCCAGAGCAGGTGGCGGGGGATTCTTCACAGATTGATACGCGAAGCGACGTGTATGCGATCGGGGTGATTCTGTATGAGCTGTTGACGAACCAGTTGCCGCATACGGTGCGGAGTCGGTCGCTGGCAGATGCGATGCGCTCGATTCAGGAGGATGAGCCGACGCGGCTGGGGCGTGTCGATGCGCGATTGCGGGGTGATCTTGAGACGATCGTGTCGAAGGCGCTGGAGAAGGATCCGCAGCGTCGGTATGCGGCGGCGTCGGAGTTGGCGGCGGATGTCCAGCGGTATCTGGCGGATGAGCCGATCGTGGCGAGGCCACCGAGTTCGTTCTATCAGTTGCGAAAATTTGCCCGGCGGCATCGCGCGATCGTGAGCGTATTGGTGTTGCTGTTTGTCGTATTGGTTGGCGGCGTGGCGGTGAGTTTGGATCAGGCGATTCGAGCACGGGATGCGGAAAGGGTTGCGCGGGAGCGGTTGGCGGAGGTTGAGGCGGCGCAGGCGTTGGCGGAGGAGCGTCTCGACCGGGCCGAGGCGGCAGAGCAGTTGGCGCGGGAAAGGACGGTGCGGACCGAGTCGGCATTGCAGGAAGCGGACGCGGTGATTGCATTCCTGCAGGAGATGCTGACGAACGCGGATCCGGCCAAGACGATGGGCGAGGCGTTGACGGTTCGGGCGCTTCTTGATTCGGCGTCGGAAACGATCGAACGGTACTCGATGGGTATGCCGCTCGCCGAGGCGCGGATCCGTCGGACGATCGGCAAGACGTATCAGATGATTGGCCAGTATGAAGCGGCGGTCGATCCGTTGGCGTCGGCGCTGACGATTCAGCGTGCGGAGCTGGGGGAGAATGATCGCGCAACGTTGACGACGACGCGCGATCTGGCGCGGCTGCGGTATCTGATGGGGGATCTGGATGGAGCTCAGGTATTGCTTGATGCGTTGATTCCGACGTTGCGTGCACAGGGTGATGCACATGAGTTGTTGGCATTGTCGTTGGAGACGATGGGGAGCGTACACAGGCGTCGAAGTGAGATTCCGCAGGCGGTGGCCATCCTGGAAGAGTCGTTGACTCTGTTTGAGGAACATGTGAAGCGCGACGGACCAGTCGCGCGTGTGAAGGGTGAGTTGGGGGCGGCGCTGATGCGGATGGCCCGATACGAACGGGCGGAGACGCTGTTGCGCGAGGCGATTGAGCAGGCAACGCGGGAGCATGGGCCGGAGAGCGCTTACGTGGCTGGTCAGTTGTCGAATCTGGCGATCGTACTGAATCGGTCTGGTCGGCCAGTCGAAGCGGAACCTGTGTATGAGCAGGCGCTTCGAATACAGCAGAAGCTTCATGGTCCTGAGCATCCCGCGGCGGTGTCGACATTGATGAACATTTGCATGCTGCGGGTGGATACGCGCCGGTACGAGGAGGCGTTGGAACTTCTGGATGAAGCGATCGCGGGGGCAGAGGCTGCACATGGCGAGACGAGTTTTCAGGTGGCAATTGCGTTGGGGACGAAGTCGAGCGCGATGGTCGGCTTGAATCGGCTTGAGGAAGGGTATGCGTTGTCGGAGCGGGCGTTGGCGATCTTTCGGACGGTGTTCGGCGAGCAACATGAATACATCGGGACGCAGTTGATCAATCTGTCCAATCTTGAGATCAAGATGGAGCGGTATGCGGAGGCAGAGAAGAATCTCCTTGCGGCAAAGGAAGTGTATGCGGAAACAGTCGGCGTGAAGCATCCGTGGAACGGCATCGTGCTGGAGAAACTGGCTCGGGTGCGGTCGTTTCAGGGCGACTTCGACATGGCGCGACAGCATTTGACCGAAGCCCTCGCGTTGTATGAATCCACGCGTGGTCCGAACAGTCTCGACGTGGCATCCTGTCTGGCGACATGGGCGGATGTTGAGCGGGAGGCTTCGGAGTTCGATGCGGCGGTGTCCAAGTGGGAGCGTGCGATTGAGATTCGCATTGCTTCGCCCAACGCCGTGCCTCGAACCGTGGCGGATTCGGTGCGAAAGTACGCGGCGGCGCTCTTGGCGGTGAAGTCGGAGGCCGAGGTCATGAAGATCATTTCGGATGTGCTTGCGCAGATTCGCGCGCGGCACTCACCGGATGCGTGCCGCCGGTTGCTGGACCGGGTCGTGCAAGACGGGGATAGCCTGCCGTTCTTTGCGAACCAGGCGGGTGCACTTCGTGAGGCGTGCGATGCAGCCTAGCTTGATTCCTGCGGATGGGGTCGCCTATCGGGATGTTGACCGCGGGAATCAGGGCTGCTGTTGATGATGTCGCATACCGCATTGCTCGGGCCACAGCGTGTGATGGGCAAGAATGAATCGAAATGGGCGAGATGGGCCAATCGTCACCGCTTTTTTCCTTCAGAATTCTGCTTACTTTCCCGTTGAATAAGGTAGTGTTTACCACGATGCGGCTCGGACACGCACTTACCATGGTCCCGGTGGTCTTCGCGCGAGTCGTTCGCTTTCGAGCGCAAACGTGGGGGATGGTTCAGCCCAAGCTTTTGGCTTGACGGTATTTGGAGCTCTCTCTAAACTCCCCGGGCACTTGAGAATGATTCTCAAGTACGGTTCTGCGGATCTGTGTCGGTTGTCACGCACATGCCTCGGAATCTTAGCTCTGCCAAGGACGCAATGCCTGCAGTAACAACGACATCCTGGCTACCGCGACTTCGCAAGGGCGTTCGAAGCCTGAATGTGCTCTGGCTTCTCGCTCGAGTGGCGTGGTTGATTGCGCTCGCAAGCCACAGCGTGTGGTTCGTGAAGGGCATCGTGAGCGGCGGCGGCATTTCGCTTCCACTTGGGCTTTCACTCTGCTTCTTTGCCCTCAAGGTGTGGGATGTTCCCTTCCTGCGGGTCACATGGTCGCGACGATCCGTGATCGCTGCCATCGTCGTGGTCCTGTTCCTGCACGCGAACGTGATCACGGATGCTGCGGCTGACGCGGACTGGACATTCCTCTGGTCATCTTTTGAGCTTCCGTTTGGCCTTACGCTGAAGTTCGTCCTAGTGGCGGTTGTTGCTGCTGCCGGATTCGTCTCCCTTGGCCGACTCGGTCGCTTTGCCAAGATACGCGGTCCTGACCCGTCGGTTGCGTTGACACAACTCACGCATCCAATGCTGCAGGTCGCGCTCGTTCGCAACAGTCCGTTGCGTGCCCCCCCTGTCTAACCCATTCCCCGCTGCCTGCGGACTCGTTCCTGACGGTGTGCCGTCACGTCCGCGGATCAACTGAAGTTTTCAAAACAACCAGCGTCTGTCACGCGTCGCGCCCTGACATAAACAGGAGTCGCATTCGATGGACAGGTCCATGATCAATCAGCGAATGTCGCGGTCCCCCTTGTGGACGCGTGACGTTCCCTTGCAGCACGAGGTCACGTTGGCCACGCTGCGAGAAGCCAACGCATTCGAGCGAGATGGCTGGCGCCGCGAATTCGCGTCGCGTGCACGGAGCGTTTCATGGCCGGAAAGACAATTGTCCACAGAGTCGCTCATCTATTGGAGGAAGGAAAAAGATGTTTCATAAGGCATCCGCAACTCTTGCGGTTTTGATGGTCGCATGCGTTGCGTCGGCAACCACAGTCCCCTTCGTTGAGGACTTTGACGCAGACGCGTCCAACTGGTTCGACGGAGGCGGCGCTGCCGTGGTCGACTGGTCGGCGTCTGGCGGTCCCGACGGAGGCGCGCACGTGTTCACGACACTGAGTCTCGCCACAGCCATGACCGACGACACGCCGACGCTGTTTCGTGCACAGGATCGCTTCGGATCGAGTGGTGGAGCGTTCGAGGGCAATTGGATCGCCGACGGGGTACTGCAGTTCAGTGTCTTCGTTCGCCACGATGCGCCGTTTCCGCTGACGTTCTTCACGCGTTACTCGGGTCCGGGAAATTTCCCCGGGGCGATCGCGGTCAACTTTGTGCCCGTCTTCCCGAACACATGGACGGAAATCGCCTTTGCCATCGATGCGTCGAGTCCGCAATTCATCAGCTTCGAGGGCACGAGTTTCCCGGCGGTGTTCAACAATGTCGGCCACGTTCAGGTCGGTGTATCGGTGGGTGCTGGCCAGGGTGGATTCCCGTTCCCGATCAATGTCGATCTCGACAAGGCCGCGATCACGAACTGCATTCCGGACTGTGCTGGACTTGAGTGCGGCGATGATGGTTGCGGCGGCTCCTGTGGCGTCTGTGTCTCGGGGGAGCAGTGCAACGCGAGTGGGATTTGTGAGGAGATCGATCTGCCTGAACCGGAAGCCGTGCCGGCGATGAGCGAGGGTGGAATGACGGCGTTGATGGCCTTGTTGGCGATCGCGCTGATGTACAGATTCAAAACAAGGTGGGCTGAGGCGTCCAAACTTTAGGCGCTTCAAGGCTGCGACCGGGCGGAGACGGGTACGAAACGGACTACTCACCCGATCCGTGTGCATTGAAGGCCCCATTTGGGAGGAAGAACCCATGGCGTTCCGATCAGCCGGCATTCTCGCCGTTCTGATTTCAATGACCTGCTCAGTGGTTGCGGGCGCGGCGGACACCGCGTTCGTGTTTGACACTCCGAGCGACGATCGCTGGCACTATCCGTTTAACTTTACGCCGGGATTCAGACCAGTAGCGTCGGCGTTCGGTGCGGCTGACATACCGGGTTTCAATGACCGAGATGGCACGATCCTGATCGCATGGGACACTTCTGAAGATATTGAACCCGGCTTGGGTGCCGAAGCGTACGAGATTCAATCCATCAGAATCACGATGACGAACCAGGTGAACGAATTCGTCAGCCCGCAGTGGCCAATTGACTTGACCGTCGATGAGTGGTTCACCTTCGTCGAAGGCGGTGTCGATGACGATCCCGGTCGGCCGATCGAGTTGTTCGGCGTGGCATTCGGCCCGGCCACCAGCGAAGCACTTTGGAATGAAACGACGTTCTACAACGGTTCGTCGTCCACAGCCGATCTGCCGCGTGATCCGTTTCCATTTGTGTACCAGGAAGAGACCTTTGAAGCGTTGCACGTGGAGGACTGCGTAAAGGGCCTGCACAACGAAGGACTTTCCACACCGCTTTGCGACGATCCCGACGGGATCTGCCCGTTTACGCCGACCCCATGGGCCATCGGCGTACCAACTGGCTACACACCCGGATCACAGGTCGCGCCCTTTGATGTCACGTTTGACATCAATCTTGAGCTCTCCGACGGGCATGTGAAACAGTACTTCCAGGAGCAGCTGAACAACGGCCGCATCCTCGTGTTTGTCACGTCGCTGCGTGAGACGGCGGTTCAGGGACCTGCGTCAGGGTTTCCCAGTTTTTACATGAAGGAAGGCGTTCCGCTGGACCCGAATGCACGGGCAGGCCGCCTTGAGCTTGTGCTGGGCAACGCCGTGACCGGCGATTTGAATTCTGATGAAGCCGTTGATCTCACCGACTGGTCAGGATTTGCGGACTGCCTTAGCGGGGAGGGAGTTGCTCCGTTTCCGGTCGAACCGCTGACGGTGGAGCAGTGTTTGTGCACGTACGACTTCGATCGTGATGGAGATGTGGACCTGCTGGACGCGGGAGACTTCGCGATTGCGTTCTCCGGGCCGTAGGGATCGGACTGGAAAGATCACGCTGCGATCGCCCCACTTCGGATAGGAGAGTTCGACGATGAGAGTCGCCAGACAGTTCATTCAACGCAAGGGATTCACGCTGATTGAACTACTCGTTGTTGTTTCGATCATCGCGCTGTTGATCAGCATTTTGCTTCCGTCGCTGAAGAGCGCGCGAGAGTCATCCAAGGTGGTGGTCTGTCGCAACAACCTGCGCAGCATCTGGACCGGGATCATCCAATACTCGTTCGTGAACATGGACAATGTCCCGTTCATGGAGGACATCAATCAGACGGATCCCAACGCCGACCCGTTTGATCAGGATCCGGCCCACAATTCGACCGTTGGCCGGGTTCTTCAGAAATACGTCAACGAGAAAAGCTGGATATGCCCGAGTGCGATTCGTGGTTACCCGGCGAACGCCCCACGGGGCCAGTGGAAGATGACCTACTGGTTCCGCACGGCTGGTGCGATTGGGGAGGGTACTCCGTATTCACCATCGAACGCGACAGAGGGCGCGTTGGGACCGCTGGTCAGCAACTACGTCAGTTTTGACGGTCGGCCCTTGCGGGTGCTAAGCGGTCGTCGCCATACGCCGAGTAATCCACTGGCTCCGAATCGCGATCACATTGGCCCGTGGACATTTTCGTTTCCCTTGATCGCCGACCTGATCAATGGGGACGAGTCTGCTGGACGACCCGTATATCCGCACAGTGGCGTTGTTGAGCAACGTCTCGATCTGCAGAACGCCCGCGGGTTGTTCGAGCGGAACACGGGCAAGGGTCGCAAGAAAGCCCGAATGGAATTGCATACGGAAGGAGACAAGGTGCGTATCATGCTGACGCGCGTGCCCTTCCCGCATCAGCCTGGGTTCTGAATCCGGCTGTCGATTTGGCGTGAAAGGACAATGCGCGTTGATCTGCGAATCGAACACATCGTGAAACAGAATTGAGCGCAACACAAGTGGAGGTATAGAAGCGATGAAGAAGATGGCCTGTTGCATGGCTGCTGTATTGACCATGGTGACTGCAGCGCCCGCTGCTGATTTTACATTTGACACGCCCAGTGACGATCGCTGGCACTACCCGTTCAATTTCAGTCCCGGATTTCGGACGACAGCCTCGTGCTTCGGGACGGTTGGCACGCCGGGATTCAACAACCGCGATGCCATGATCTACGTGGCGTGGGACACGAGCGAACTGATCGCACCGGGGAAGGGAGCGGGTGCTTACGACATTCAGTCCATTACCGTCACCCTGACCAATCAAGCCAATGCGTTCATCAATCCAGATTGGCCGATCGATACAACCGCTGACGAGTGGTTCACGTACGACCTCAATGCCGACGGCATGAACAACGCCGACGGCATCCCACGTGGGGAAGCCGGCGATACCGACGGGGAAAGCGACGACATCGATCCGGGCCGACCACTGGAGTTGTTCGGGCTGGTGTTTGGACCGACCACCAGCGAATCCACTTGGGGTGAGTTCACGCCGTTCATCGGCGGTGACAGCATGACCGTTGTCGAGCGCGATCCGTTTCCCTTTGTCTTTCAGGATGGTACCAACGCACCTCTGCACGTTGAGGACAACGTCTCAGGCCTGTTCAATGACGGTCTCGGCGTGTTTCAATTCACGCCGACTCCTTGGGCAACCGGCTCACCGATCGGCTACACGCCCGGCGCGCAGAGCGTACCGTTCGATGTCCAGTTCGACATCGATCTGACGCTCGCCGACGGCGAAGTGAAGGCCTATTTCCAGGAGCAGCTCAACAATGGCCGCATCATCGTGGCCGTCACCTCGCTTCGTGAGACGGTCATGATGGGATCGTCTTCAGGTGTCCCCAGCTTCTACATGAAAGAAGGGGTCAGCCTCGACCCTGGAGCGAAGGCGGCAAGCCTCCGCGTCACCATTGCCGAGCCGGACGTACCAGCAATTTCCGGCATGAGCATGGCGGCGATGGCCAGCATTTTCGTGGGTGTGGGCGCGCTCGTATCGCGTCGGCAACGCCTGCTGGCAGCCTGATCAGTTTTTTGACCTCGCCCTACATCCGGGTGAGCAGGCTGTTTCAGTTCTGAACTTGGAGCGGCCCGTTCACCCCTTTTTGTCACCCCTTCTCCCTAATTTGAACAAGCTGTCACACTGTTCCTCAATGGACGCGGATTTCTCGCGCGTTGTCACGCGTGGCCATTTGACGGACTCGACCGCTGCTCCTACCATACGCCGCCTATTGAGACTGAGTCTCATCTAGCTGCCTCTGCGGTGGGTGATTTCGGGCTTCACCTATCCATGACCGCTTGATTTCGAATTGAAGATCAACACTCGCGAGGAGTCCCATGCGATCAACTTCATACGCTGCTCTTTCTTTGCTCTTTTCGCTTCTGTTCGGGAACGTGGCGCACGCCCACTTCTCGTTCATCGTGCCTTCCGACGATGGACAATCGGCTCGGATCATCATGGCGGAAACCCTTGATGAATCAGAGGCAATCAGCGTTCAGTTTCTGGGCAACATGACCCTGTTCGCGAGGAACGGAACAGATGAACCGCGGGCGTTGACAACCACGGCAATCGACAAGCGTGCTCTGCGGATCGAGACGCGCGGGTCCGGCACACGGGTGATTTACGGACGAGCCGACCTGGGCGTCATGGGACATGGGTCCGCACCGCACCACCTGATTTACCACCCCAAGACCATCGTCGGCAATCCGTATGACCACGCCACTCACCTGGGGAAGGCTGTTCCGCTCGAGTTGATTCCGGTGCGTTCATCCGATGCTGATCAGTTTCGAGTTCAACTGGTCGCCAACGGCCAAGCCCTGACTGAATCCGAAGTCACGCTCATTCTGCCAGACGGAAACACGGAAGTGATGGTCACGGATGACGCGGGGATGACGCGGGCCTTTGACGCCGTGGGACGGTATGCGGCATGGGCGCGGCATTGGCATGACACGCCGGGAGAGCTGGACGGCAAGGCGTTTGAGCAGGTGCGCCATTACGCAACCCTCGTCTTCGACGCTGACGGTGATCGGTCTGTTCATGCCGATTCCGCGACTGCGGCGATGGAGACACGCGTCGAAAAGTGGATCGATCTGCCAATTGCGACAGCCAGCTTCGGCGCTGTGGCGTCGCGGGGATGGCTGTATCTGTATGGCGGGCACACGGCTGTCCCTCACGAATACCACACGAGTTCGTCGTCCGGAGGGTTCTGGCGATTGGATCTGACGGCGCCTTCAGAATGGCAACAGCTTCCGGGCGATGTCGCACTTCAGGGAATGAATCTTGCGGCAATCGACGGGTTGATCTACCGGGCAGGCGGCATGCGGTCGCTAAACGCGGAAGGCGAGCCGGCGGACAATCGTTCCAGTTCCGACGTCGCCGTCTTTGATCCCGCGTCGATGTCGTGGCAGGCGCTGCCCCCCCTGCCCGTTCCGCGTTCGTCACACGACGTGGTGGCTGTTGGCCGGACGCTGTATGTATTGGGCGGCTGGGAGATGCGTCACAGCGCGCCATCGCAGTGGGCCAGCATGATGCTCGCACTGAACATGAACGAGAAGAATCCCGAGTGGCAACAGGTGCCGCAGCCATTTCATCGGCGGGCGCTGATCGCTGCGGCCTTTGGTGAACGCATTTACGTGATGGGTGGGTTCAACGAATCGAACAAGCCGAGTCGTCGCGTCGAGGTCTACAACACCGTCACGCGGAAGTGGTCGGAAGGTCCCGACTTGCCAGGCCGATCGATGAACGGGTTCGCACCGGCAGCATGCGTGCATGACGGACGGCTGCTGGTCAGCGTTGGCGACGGCACGATGTATGGCTTGACCGACAACCGCAATGCGTGGGAGCCGGTCGCAGAGACAACGCCCCGAATTGTGCATCGCATGGCGCCGGCAGGTTCGCGCGTGCTGGTCATCGGCGGAGCGGCTGAGGGTGACGTCGTCGATCTGCTCGAAGCGGTCCGCGTGTCTCAACCGCCCACGACTGTCAGCGAGAACAATTCCCATATGGTGTCGAGCGATAACAAGAACGAACTCGGCACGCGCGATGATGTCGTGGCCACTGCCGTCGATTCAAAGAAGGCCGACAAAGAGCCGACGACACAATCCACGCCGACCGTTCAGGATGAAGTTGCGTCAGGCGGTACGGCATCGAAAAGCCCGATCGCGATGGGCCAGTCCGTCTGCCCGATCATGACGTCGAAACCCATCGATGGTGACAGCCCGGTGGCCATGTATCGGGGACGTCCCGTGGCGGTATGCTGCGAAACGTGCCTGACGAAGTGGGATCGCAATGCGGATGGTTACGCAGCGGTTGCGGCGTTGCCACAACTGGATGGCCTGAAGATTCCACAGCGCAAGATCGAGCAGGTGTTCTGTCCCGTGTACAGAACGCGCGTCGTCACATCAGCTGATCCAACGGTCGAATACGAAGGCCAGACGATATACCTGTTCAATCGCTCCGCAGTCCGCCGGTGGAATGAAAACCCGCAAAAGTACGCAGACGTCGCATTGCTGCCGCAGTTGCGGCAAAATTCGCAAGAGAAAACGGTCGCAAGGTCTGACGACTGAATCGCAACATTTGGGTGTCGCGACCAGACGATCCGCTACGACTCACCGCTGCTTCGCACAGCGATGACTTGGCGTCCAACTGTCAGTCACTTGGCAGGAACAACCACAACGCCGGGCGACCACTGTTGCAGTGCACGGCGCGCCCCAGGAGTCCAAGGCACACCCATGACATGGGAAGCGCCATCCGCGCGGCATGCCATGCCCCGCCACTGGCGTCCGGCTGATCAAGGCGGGCCAATCGATTGTTGACCGCGGGAATGGGATGGAAAATCGTCTCGACGCCCGACGATCGCTGTGGCTCATCGTCCTGCCACTGATCCAGCGTGCGGACCGTTCCGGCGAGCACTTTTTTGTCAATGCCAGATTCGACGGCGGCAGCGTCGGCTGCGAAGACGGCCGGCCGGGACATGGACGGGAGCACGAGCAAACCAATAAACGACCAGAGCGTGAACCACAGTGACAGTGCCACAAGCTGGCCAACATCACCAACCCCCGCACCGGGAAGATAAGAACAGAGCAGGAATCCGCTCAGATTCCATACGACACCGACGACTATCCCACGCGTTCGAAGCCCGCGGTGCATCACGGTGCGGCGACGCGCCAAAACCGCGCGCATCTCGTCGTCGGAGAGTCGGTTGATCCAGTGTTCGGGTACGACGACGCGGGCGAATCCGAACAGCCCTGCAACTCCGCCTGTGAATCCCTCATCACGGGATGACACGCCGACGATCCCTTGGCCGTCGATTCCCGTCATGTCGCCATGTGCACGAACCAGGCGAATACCGCCCACAAACCTGGCGATGGGCAACTGGAAGGCAACCACCGCGAGCATGAGCACGAGAAGGAGCAACGCCACGCCCCATCGACCTGTTGCGGATCCCACCGTGACGATCAGGCAACCGGCGGCCAACATGACCGCAACCTGAACGGTTGCGCCACGCAGCAACCCGAGAAGAAATGCCGACAACGGAGGATGCTGTCGCCCGCATCGCTTCGGCAGAACGTATCCACCCAACACATCGAACGGCAACGACATCAGAACGTACACAGCCAAGAACACAGCCAAAGAAGAGACGACAGCCGACAGCGAGCCTGACGCCTCAGCGAACCACTTGGACCCTGCATCAGCAATCAGCGCGATCACCGATGCAAGTACAATCGTCCCGACGCCGGTAATCCCGAGCCACAATCGGGCGCGGGCGTAAGTCATCGTCCGGTTCGGTTCGGTATGGAGCACACTCGCGCTGGTGTTCATCGTCATGGTTTCATCCGTTGTCGTCTAAACAGTGTTCACTGAGATCGCCATGTTAAACACGAATCCCACCTGCTCTGACTGTGCACGCGCCTATTGCAGGTAACGGATAACGGCTTCCGATGTTGTTCGACCGCTGAGCAAAGCGCCATTGATCGACGGGTCCTGTACGTGATCGCCGCAGACAAACCGGCCATCGGGGTGTGCGGGGGTTCCAGAGTTGGTGTTCCTGAATCTTGGGAGCGCTTTGCTGATCCGGTACGCGCGCAGGAATCTCCAGTCCGCGACGCTGTGTTTGAACCACGACGCCATCTCGCCGCGAATGCTTGCATCGAGTTGGGCATCGTCCTTGTCATGCGGTCCGACGATGCTCACAGAAATCAAGCTCTGCCCCACTGGCGCGTAACTCGCACACACATCACTCGGTACACAAATATGGTTCACCAAGCCCTGTCCATTGCCGTTGAGCAACAGGATGTTCTCGCCGAGTGGCGATGAGTCCGCGGCGTAGTAGACGGTCGTCGTGCTGTTCCAGTCCGCTCGGAATCCATCTCCGGCAAGTCGCGCAGCCGCATCCGCGTCAGTGGCCATCACGACCGCACTGGCGGTCAGAGTTTCACCACTGGCCAGCACAACCTGACGATCGCGAAGTGACGACACGGCGGTATTGAGCATCACACATCCCGCCGGAAGCCCTGCCGCGAGTTGCTCGGGAAGTGCCTGCATGCCGGCGGCCGGCAACGTCGCAGGGCCTCTTGCGAACATGGAAAACACAAACCGAAAAAATGAACTCGGCGTGGACAATTCCCGGTCGAGCATGACGCCGCCGAAGAACGGCCTGAAGAAGCGTTCGATCACGCGCTGCGATAGTCCACGCTGTCGCAGAAACGCATCTGTGGACGCGGTATCCTGTGCGGGGTTCGGATCATTGTCTCGCAGGGCGTCCGATCGGGTTTTGGCGATGCGAATGGCATCTCCGATTGTCGCGATCGGGGCGAAGATGGCCGGCAGACTGGCGAACGGTTTCTTCCAGGGATCTGCAAATCGGTAACGTTGCTCGCCGACCTGAATCAGCGCCCCGGGGTAGAAAGCGTGCAAGTCCAACGCCTCGTAGTCGAAGTGCTTCATGGCTTCTGGATACGCGGTCAGAAGCACCTGAAAACCGCGATCCAGCTTGAAGCCATCAACCACGTCGGTGACCACTCGCCCGCCGACACGATCCGCTGCTTCGACCACGCGAACGGCGATGCCTTGCGCGTGAAGCGAGGCGGCACAAGAAAGCCCACTCAAACCAGCGCCGATGACGATGACCGGTTTGTCATTTTCCCGATGGTCCACGAATCATCGACTCCCGCGAGATGCCGCCACCGGCTGACGTTGCGTCCGTCGTGCCGCCAGCCGGTTGAATTACCATCACTGGAATTTAGATGGCGTCGCGGGAACCGACCATCCCCGCAGCGGAAGTCGCGATTCTCCTGGCCCGCGAGACAATCGAAGCATGGCGCGCTACCGTCTGTTTTGAGTTTATCAAGCGGGACACCGATCACTTCGTCGAAGTCCGATAGCCAGGATGGCCGCCATGCTCACCCAAAGCACGCTCCTTGACGCACTGCCAATGCACCTTGCTGAACGAGTGCGGACGTTGAATGATGCCCGCCTCAGCGAGACCGGCGAATTCGTGCTCTATTGGGCTCACCATGCTGTGCGAACAGATGAAAATCCGGCCTTGGATGCTGCGATTGCCGCAGGCCTCCAGCTCAAACGCCCCATCTTGGTGTATCAGGGGCTTGGCGGTCGTCATCGGTTCAACTCGGACCGGCACCATGCGTTCATCCTTGAGGGTGCGCGTGATTTTTCCGCGTCATTGGCAGACAGGGATATACGGTTCGCCTTTCACTTGCCACGCTCCGCCGATGGTCCATCGCCATTGCCGGATCTGATGATGCGTGCCGCATTGGTCATCACCGAGGACTTTCCCGCACCACCCTTCCCGCTCTGGTGTGAGTCGTTGGCGATGCGGTCGCCCGCTCCGTTCTGGACGGTCGACACTGCCTGCATCGTGCCGATGCAATCCGTCGGGCGATCATTCGAGCGGGCGTTTCAGTTCCGCAAGAAGACGTGGGATGAGTTCGAGAAGCGCGTGGTGATGCCGTGGCCAACCCCTGGTGTCGAAGCGTCGCCTTTCGTGGGTGACGTGGGGTTTGAACCTGTCGATTTGGCAACAGCATCGATTTCAGATCTCTGTGCGTCCTGCGACATTGATCACACGATCGGTCCGGTGTCGCACACGCGAGGCGGAAGCGTGGCCGGCGACGCGCGCTGGGAACAATTCAAACGTGACGGGCTATCTTCGTACGCGCGCCTTCGCAACGATGCCACGATAGAGCCGCCGCGCGGGGTCAGCCGATTGTCGCCCTACCTGCACCACGGACACGTTTCTCCGTTTCGCGTCGCACGCGAGGCGGCCACCAATGGTGGTGCCGGCGCTGAAAAGTTCCTGGACGAGTTGTTTGTCTGGCGGGAACTGGCGCATAACTTCTGCTATCACCATCGACACGTCGAACGGCTCGAAGCACTCCCTGGCTGGGCTTGCGATACGCTCGAAGAACACGCGTCAGATGTGAGACCGGCTATCTATTCATGGGAGCAGTTGGCGCGTGCCCAGACCGATGACGAGCTTTGGAACGCGGCGCAGCGGTCGCTGATCCGGCATGGCGAGCTGCACAACAATCTGCGCATGACCTGGGGCAAGGCCATTCTGCAATGGACGCATTCGCCATCCGACGCCTTGCGCATCATGATCGATCTGAATCATCGTTTCGCGCTCGATGGGAGTGACCCGAATTCCTACGGAGGGCTGCTCTGGTGCCTGGGTCTCTTCGATCGACCCTTCACACCACCCAAGCCGATCATCGGCACGACGCGTCCAAGACCCGCGGCCACGCATGCATCGCGCATGGATCTCGACCGTTACACAGGGCGCATCGATCAGCCTTCTGGCAGTTCACCCCTCAGTGTTGCGGTAATCGGTGCGGGTATCGCGGGACTGACGGCTGCGAGGACGATGCAGGATCATGGTCACACTGTGACGGTGTTTGAGAAATCGCGGGGCGTCGGCGGGCGAACAGCCGTTCGAACCGTACCACCATTTTCGTTTGATCGCGGTGCACAATACTTCACGGTGCGAGACGAACGGTTCGGGCGGTTCGTCGCGTCGTGGATGGAGATGGGCATCGTCGCGGACTGGGACGTGCGCGTTGTGTCGATTGGCACCGGCGATGCGCTCGATTCTGTGGAGAAACGTCGATACGTGGGTGTTCCAGGCATGACTGCCATCGCCAAGCATCTCGCGGTTGATCTTGACGTCCGTTTTGAAACGCGCGTTGCCAAGCTCAAACGACATGGGCAACGATGGCAGCTTGCGGACGCGACTGGGAATGACCTCGGGGGTTATGACGCGATCATTCTCGCAATTCCACACATCCAAACGGTTGAACTGCTGGGAACCGCTGGCGTGACGATCCCTGTATCGAACCACGTCCGGCTGGCTCCATGCTGGTCGGTTCATCTGGGTTTGGACCGAAGGCTTGACGTGCCGTTTGACGGAGCGTCGATCGAAGGTTCGGCGTTGTCATGGATCGCGCGCAACAACAGCAAACCGGGGCGCGAAGCGGGTGAAAGCTGGGTCCTCCACGCTTCTGCCGACTGGTCGACCGAGAACATCGAAGCCGACGCCGATGACGTCATCGATCGATTGACCAACGCGTTCTTTGACGCAACCGGCGTCGTTGCTCAGAAGCCCGCCTATCGAGATGCCCATCGATGGCGTTACGCGTTGCCGACTGCCGCGATGAGTGAGGGTTGCATTTCCGATGTCGATGATCGATGGTTTGTGTGTGGTGACTGGTGTCACGGAAATCGACTTGAGTCCGCGTTTCTTAGTGGCGCTGCGGTGGCGGGACGCGTGCTTGGCGATGCGGATCGTTTGGTGGACAACGCCCACGCACGTGAGGAGGAGATGTCGCTCCAGCCTGAAATCAAGTAGATCCGATACGGGACACCTTCACGAAACGCACTCATGATTCTTGATACGTGGAGTGTTCGTGATCGCGATGTCCATGAACGACACATCCTCATTCAGCGAGACGCACCCCAGCTCTTCGCTCTCCGCTCAAGGTGACATGCGCGTGGTGTTCGAAATGTATGCAAGAAGAGGGCGCGGGTAACCTGGGAGATACCCGCGCCCCATGTGAATCGCACGAAGACTTCCCTACTGACCGGCTGCCGGAAGTTGGACGACCTGCCACTCGAGGTAGCTTGGTTGGCCCCAACGCATGCGCTGAATCTGCAGGTTCGACGACGAAGTCAATACGCCGGTTGCGAACGGTCGCGGGAATGCGCGTCCGGTTCCACCGCAAGTCATGCTCTGGAAGATCAGCGTCCGCGCAGGATCGATCGGCGCCAACGACGCGTTGGCCGTCGACCAACTGCTGTTGGACGCGTTGTTGATCTGTCCTCGTTGGGCGGCGCCGCCGCTGCCAAAGTCGATGACATGATACTCAACGGTCCGCGTGCCGCTGCTGCCGGTGTGCTGGTAGAACTCAACAGTGTCGCTGCCAACAAGGCGACCGGCGATCGCCGCGTACGCCAAACCGTTTTGCGTTGAACGCGACTGGAACAGCAGAATCGATGACGCCGGGTCGATCGGGTTGATCGACGCCGCGGCCGGCGCGTTCTGGCGCGGGCCACTGAAACTGATCGTCCCGTGCTGCACGCTGCCGATCTTGCTCGGATCGAACTCGACGACGGTCCAGTTATAGTTGACGCTCGAGTTGTTCGACGCGGCACGTTGAATGCGTACCGATGTCGACGTCTCGACATGCGCGGTCAACTGAGCCTCGTTGTAGTAGCTGCGGCTACCCGAATTCGTGTCAGCCGACACGAACGCGATGGCGTTGCCGGCGTCCACGACGCCACCGATGTTGTCGGCACGGCTGCCCTGCCCGTTGCTGAACGAGCCGTTGCCGTGGTAGGCGGTGAATTCATCGCCGACACATTCGACGACCTGCCAGCTGACCCACGTCGAGTTGCCTGAGTTCTGACGCTCGATGCGAACGGTACTCCCATCCAGCAGATAACCGCGAACCATGGCACGATCGGCGTTGGTATTGCCATTCGTGTAGCCCGTTCCGTAACTGATCATGGCGAATGCATGGTTGAGATCGACCGTATTGATCGGCACATCCAGCGACGCACCAGTCACTTCGACTCGCCCTGACTGCACGCTGTAGCCGGACATTGCGTTCGGATCGAACGGCGTGACGGCCACTTCGTTGCTGTTCGGGCTTTCGTTGCCGAAATCGTCGAACGCGGTCACGACGTAGTGGTAGGTCGTTCCGTTGACAAGTCCGCCATCGGCGTAGCTGGTGGCGTCGTCGTTGTCGATGTTGACGTACGGTCCGCCGCTCGTGGTGCTGCGGTAGATGCCATACTCGCGGAAGTCAGGTTCCGAATTGGCATCCCAGGACAGATCAACACCACCGTTGGTCGGCGTTCCGACAAGATTGGTCGGTGCAGCCGGCGGAATTGTGTCGACCGGTGTGGCCGTGACCTCCAGGCTGTACGCGCTCTCCTCCTGCGTGCCGCCATTGATGGACACCACGACGTAAAAGTAGGGTTGGCCGATGACGACGTTGGTGTCGACATGCGGCGGGTCGTAGACCTGGGCGATGCCTGTATACGGACCACCAGAGCTCGTCGCACGATACACACCATAGCCAATCAGCTCAGGATGCGAGACCGGGCTCCAGTTGATGGTGACCTGCCCCTGGCCCCCGGTCGCGCTCACATTCTGCGGCTGCGGCATTGGCTGCTCAGGGTCGGCGAAGACCTCGTTGCTGAATCCGCTTTCGCGCGCGAGGTTGTCAACGGCGGTCACGACGTAGTAATAGCGCGTACCGTTCACGACCGTGTCATCCTCGTACTCGCTCAACACATCGCTGCCGACGTAGCTGTACGGTCCACCGCTTGTCGTGCTGCGGTAGGTGTTGTAGCTGGTCACGCTTGGCTGCGTTGAGTCATCCCAATCGAGGAACACGTACTCGTCGCCTTCGACGAGAACCTGGAGATTCGTCGGCGGCAGCGGTTCGGGCGTCGACGACGGAACCGCGGATACCTCATTGCTGTAAGGACTCAGATTGCCCCAGTTGTCCTCAGCCTGCACGACGAAATAGTATGTCACACCATTGGTCAATCCGGTGACAAGCCATTCGGTAACATCGTCGCTGTCGATCTCGTCATATGGACCGCCCTGCGTTTCGGCGATGTAGATGAAGTAGCTGTTGAAGTCCGGTTCGGTGTTGGCGTCCCAGGTCAGGTAGACCTGACTGTCCAGCGCCGTCGCCTGCAGGTTCGTCGGTGCTGCTGGTGGAACCATGTCGCGTGGCAGCGCCTGAACCTGAACACTGTAGGCACTTTCCGAACCGCCCAGATCCGTCGCGGTAATGACGTAGTAGTACCACGTTCCATTCGTCACGTTGTTGTCGACGTAGTCGCTGGTAAAGGCATCGTCGATCAGCGTGTACGGACCGCCGTTGGCCGTTCCGCGGTAGACGGTGTAGAAATCGAGATCGGATTCGCCACTATCTGCCCAGTCGAGTGAGACGCTGCCGTCGCCGGCCATCGCGACAACACCGGTCGGAGGATTTGGGGCGGGGTCAGCGGTCGGCGTCACGAAGATACCCGAGCTGTAGTCGCTCTCGTTGCCGGCGTCGTCGAGCGTCGTGACCTGGTAGAAGTAAGTCACTTCGTTGGTCAATCCGGTGTCGAGGTATTCCGGGTCTTCGGTTGTCCCGATCAACGTGTAAGGCGGACTGGACGAGAGACTCCTGTAGACGTTGTACTCCAGGACGTCCGGCTCGTTGACCGCCTCCCAGAAGAGCGAGACCGTCTCAAAGCCGGCCACACCGGTGAGGTTGTCAGGCTCGGATGGTGGGTTGTCGTCGAACGGAATGGCTGATACCTCAGCGCTGAATGGACTCAGCGCTCCTGACGTATCCTCGGCCTGAATCACGAAGTAATACGTGACACCATTGGTCAGGCCGCCCACGTACCAACTGGTAACGTCATCGTTGTCGATCTCCTCGTAAGGACCGCCACTCGTCAGCGAATAGTAGATGTAGTACGAGTTGAAATCCGGCTCTGGATTCTGACTCCACGACAGGATGACGTGGCGATCGTGCGGCTCAGCCGTCAGCCCCGTCGGCGCAGACGGCGGGAAGTTGGTCGGTGTACCGCTGACTTCCCCGCTCAGCACGCCTTCATTGCCGTTGGCATCGCGGGCAAGAACAACGTAGTAGTAGGTCGTGTCGTTGACCAGCCCTGTATCATAGAAGTCGCTCGACGACAGCAAGCCGCTGTGCACCTGCGTGTACGGCCCACCCGTTGTCAATGAGCGGAACAGCTTGTAACCAACGATGTTTGATTCCGGGTTGTCGTCCCAGTCGATCGACAACGCTGTCTCGTCGATGGTCGTCGCGAGATTCTGCGGGGCGATCGGGAACACGACGCCGGCAGTGCCGAGATCCTCATTGCTCACCGTGCTCTCGTTACCCTGTGCAAAGGCGCTAACGACATAGTAGTAGGTCGTGCCGAGCGTAACGGTCGTGTCATCGTAGGACGTCGTTGTGCTCGTCCCGACCTGAGTGTACGTGCCGCCGGGCGAAGTCGCGCGGTAAACGCGATACTCGACGATGTCCGGTTCGGGATTGGCGTTCCACGTGACGTTGATGCTGTCCGCGTCGGCCGTGGCGATCAATCCGGTCGGTGCACCCGGGTAGCCACCCTGTACGGTCCAGGAACGGGTGGCAGTCATCCACTGGGCGCGGGCGGTTTCATCGCGGACGCGCGTCGTGTTATCAACCACCGTGACGGAAACGTCGTGAATCGTGTCGGAGAGGTTGTCATAGTCGGGCGTGAAACTCGCACCGTTCGCACCGCTCACGGGCAACCCATCGATAAACCATTGGACGTCCAGACTGTGGCCAACCGGTTGCATCGGAGTCACGTTGAACGTCGTACCGGCGAAGTATGGCTCGCTCGATGACGGCGTTGCGGCGTCGATGGGCGACACATCCTGATAAAGGACGATGATGAACTGCTCTGCGTTGACCTCCTCAAACGGGCGATTGAGGCTCCGCATCTTGGACGAAACCGTCGGGCGATAGATGCCGGTCGCACGATAGTACGCCCCCTCGAACGTATCCACGTTGGGCAGGTCCAGCCAGCGATACCACTTCGTTTGCAAGGACGTCTGCTCGGCGGCGGTATAGATGCTCACATTGGCAAGCCAGGGATCGCTTCCGGTATAGGGCGAGCTACTGTCGACGTATTCATCGGCAAGGTTTCCGAAGCTGTGGCCAAACTCATGCAACGCCACCTCCTTCGACAGGCTGTGGTTGCCGACAACCGTACCGATTTCAAGCGTGTACCATGCGACACCACCGTACGTCGTCGAATTGGCGAGCGCGAGAATCTGATCCTCATCTGGAGCGTTTGAAGCCGCGTCGCGCGCCTTGCCGATGTTGATCAGCAGTCGGCGACCGTTCGAGTAGTACATATCCAACGCCGTATCGCGAAGCGGGCCACCCTCCTCATCAACGCCCGACTCGTTGGAGATCACATCGACACGGTGCACGTTGAAATAGGGCTCGTAAGCATCGAATGGATTCTCCGCGAAGAAGCCGGCGAGGATGTTGTTGACGTGCTGTTCGTAGTCCGGCAGGTCAGCCACGGTGTACCCGTCGCCGACAAACACAATGTCAACGCGGTTGTCGACGGGGCCGTTGTCATGCAGCGTCGTGGTGTTGAAAGGCACGGCCATCTGCAACGTTGAGTCCAGTCCGTAGAGCGCGCGTGCCTGCGGATCGCTCGGGTCAGCGTGGATAGCGGTACAGCCGGTTGTCAGGTGATGGTGCGGACCATCATGCTGCTGATCATCACCAGCATCGTAATACGTTTCGCGACTGGGTTTGTCGGAATCCTGCTGACGTTCGATACGCAAAGGTGGCGCCGCGATGGTGTGCGTCATGACGGCCATTGAAACGGTAAACGCTGCGAGCAATCTCGCCCTGGACAACATGGTAGATGCCTCCTTCAAAAGGGAATGGGAAGTGTCGGTGGTTGTCACTGTGACCCGCGCCATACACCATGGATTATCCAGCGCCCCTGAAGGAGTGGAACTGCTCGGTGATTTAGATTGCGTTAAGTCTTTGTGCGCGCAATTGACTCTCTTGATATGAAGATTCCAACCAATGAATGAGCGTTTTGCACGAATTCTTTCGCACGTGTGTCATGCCCGTGCGCGATCACCAGATGGGATTGCGCGCATCGCACACGGGGTGCTTCACGCTGCATGAATGGATAAGCGCGTGACGAAAATTCTACGGACTGGTGGCTGTCGCAAGTCTCTCGAAGTCAAAGAGATCGACATCGCCGTCCTGGTCGAAGTCGGCGTCGACCGCAGGATCGCAATTGGCGGAGGCCAAATTGCCGGAGCCGTTGAAGCATTCTTGAAACAACTGAAAGTCCAGAAGGTTCACAACGCCGTCACCATTCAGGTCAGGCGAAACCGCCGCGATCGTCAACGTCACATTCGTCGGGTTGTAGTGCACCTCGTACACTGGCGGAATCGACAAATCTGTAAATTCACCAGACACGTCCGCAGCCTCGAGAATGACAAACTCGTCGGTCATCTTCGGCGCAAAGGCATTGAGATGCGTCACAACCAAAGTACCGCCAAGCGTCGCGCTCCCGGAAATCGTCAGCATGTCTGACCCCGTGTCATCGATCTCGATATCGAGTGCACCGCCTGGCTGATCGTAGTCGCCATCGATCATGAGTTGGCCGATCGACGTTCCCGGTGCAACCGCCCCGCCGCTGTTCTCGAGATCCCCGAGGTACTGACCATCACCCTTGAACAAGCCGCCCTGCAACGCAAACGGATCGCTCGTACTTAGATCGAGCATCGTGCCGGCGTTGATGATCGTCCCGCCAGCCATCTGCGTGACCAGCGCCGTCGTGACTTCCAGCGTACCTTGCTGAATGTCGATCACGCCCTCGTTGTTCAGATCAGTGTTCTGAAGGAGCGTGACTCCGTCGTTCGTCGTGCGGATGAGCGTGCCGGAATTGTTGATACTCCTGCTGCTCGTGGCCCTGCCGTCGTATCGGAAGTCGATCAGCCCCGTTTCGTTGTTGTCGATTCTCCCCGAGCCACTGAACCCGAAACCGCCACGAAAGACCATGGTGCCGTTGTTGATGAATGGACGAGACAAGGATCGCGAGCTGCTGGTGGGATTGATCGTGGTCACGCCATCGGAAGTGATAACGCCGCCCGCAAATATGGAACCATTTGACCACGTGAAGGCATCCACGATTCTAATCGGGCTTGATCCGTGGATGACGGACCCGGCGTCGAGAAATGCCAGTTCGTTGATGTTGACTTGCTGACCGGTGTCGAGGTAGAGCGATGAGCTGTTGAAATTGACGGGGATGGTCACCGTATCAAAACTGATTTCCCGATCGGTCGGGGCCTCGAATCGCATGGTTCCGCGTCTGATGGTGACGTGATCACCGTAGTCGATGATGTCAGCATCCGGCGCGAACGTCCACCCACAACCGTCGCACTCGATTCCGTCAGAAATGTTGACGGAACCGTGGCAGGTGCTGCTGCCCGCCCAGAGCAGGAGATTCTCCGCGGTCATTGTGGATGTCGATTGAAGATCGTGGTTCGCCCCGGCGAACTTCAGGATGGCTCCGGGATCAGAGATGATGTCCCCCGTATAGGTGCTGCTACCATTGAGCGGATGCGTCGCAAAACTGAAGGTTCCCGTTTGATTGTGGAACAGGCCGTCGTTGATGATGGCACCGTTGATGCTGATCTCGCCATCGCCGACTGTTCGAAGAACGGTGCCACCGTCGTTCGTGATGACTCCGCCGGCGACACCACCGCCGTTGGTCTGAAAATCCACGACAACGCCTGGAGCGATATTGAGTCGGCCTCCGCTTGAGAGGCTGAATCCGGAGCGAAATATCGCCTGATCATTGATATTCAGAACGCGCGACATGCTCCTGCTGCTGGACGTCGCATTGAAGACAACCGGACCATCGGCCGTGATGGCACCGCCAGGCCAGAAGGAACCCCTGGTCCATCTGAACTCACCACTGATGTTGATTGGGCTTGAGCCATACAGAGACCCGGTGACCATGGTGAAGTCGACGACGTTGACCGGCTGGCCGGTGTCAAACTCGATGGTTCCGGATGACTCGCCCGGCGTGGTGATCGTTACGGATTGCAGGTCGATCG
The DNA here is from genome assembly GCA_028289375.1 of Phycisphaerae bacterium. Lineage (GTDB taxonomy): Bacteria > Planctomycetota > Phycisphaerae > UBA1845 > UBA1845 > OFTM371. Next base: position 24,642 of record JANQQK010000013.1, read on the forward strand.
GCTCATCGACCGGAGCAAAGAAGTTGACGCGGCCCCGTTCGACATAGACGTGTTGGCCGTAGCTGACAATGTTGGCATCGTCGGCGAACGTCCATCGACCACCAACGCCGTCAATACGCTCCGCGATGTCGACCGTTCCATGAAAGAAGCCATCGTTGCTGCTTCTCAACTGGAGGGTCTCTGCCGTCAAGGTCGACGATGGCATGAACATCTGGTCACTCTGCAGTCCGAGCAGTGTGCCCGGATCGCTACGCACTTCTCCAGTATGGGTGGCTGGGTGGTAGAGGTAGAATTCACCGGTCTGATTGTGGATCAAACCGGAGTTATTGACGGGTGTCTGAATGTTCGCGTCGCCGTCACCTTCTGTCCGAACGAACGAGCCGCGAACATCGACAAGCCCGCTGCCACCAACGAACATTGCGGAATCGCCTTCGTACTCGAAAGTCGCATCCGTTCCAATCTCGAACGTTGCCCCACTGTTCATGCTGACGACCCTTCGGACATTGCGGCCCACACCGCCAGTCAGGCGAAGGTCGCCGCGGCTGAGCGTGACCGAGTTGTTCACGATCGCCATACCGTCGGTCACCTCCGTCGTACCGACGCCATCAATCGTGCCCCGACGCCAGATGAGTTTGCCGTCGATCAACAGGTTGTCGTCCACACTGAGCGTTGCGTTGCCGGTCATCTCGACATCGCCGAGGATGCTTGAAGCTTCATCAAGTTCGAGACGCGTGGAACCGTTGCTGCCGTCGATCACAAACTCAAGGCTGCTGGCCAATGAGTTCAGAATCGTGTCACTCTCGCGATAGATGATGTGGTCCTGGCACACATCACCAGGAATGCAGGCGTTGTCCCCATCTGCCGGGATGGCGTTTTCGTACCAGTTCATGCACTCGCCCCACTCGCGGCCGCCGGGCAACCCAAGCTCCCCGGACCAGTGCTTGACCGTCTCACTGCCACCCATGGTTTCGTCGAAGCACTCGTTGTAGCCAGGAATATCCTCGACGCATTCTGGCGTACGCGACTTGATCTGCATGCTTCCACGGACGGCGAACTGGCCACCGGACATGGCCGCGCTTCGCGCAACGCCGATCGTCCCCGTTGCCTCGAAAGGCCCACCAGTCTTGCCGACTTCACCACCTGACGTAAACGACGATTTGTTGATCTCGAAATCTTGTGCCGCCACAGACGGTACGATCAGAAGCAGAATGATCCACGGGCGCAAATCCATCGTCGGTACTCCGGGCTACTTGACATTCGCACAAAGGACATGCACGCGGACGCCGTCACTGGTGTCCAAATGGCAGGACCACCCACAACCATCCTCGCCGCAAACCGGATGATTCGAATAAATGTCGTGAAGACCTACCAACGCGTTGCAGCCACCGCCAATCGGTCGCATGCCCTCCGGACAAAAGAGTTGCCCGCAGCATCCGAGGCCGCCTTCAAAATCCTCACTCATGTAGACCCAACCAATGTCGAGGGTACCACCGACAATGACGTCGCCGCCCTCATTGTTCAGATACAATGGCGCCGTGTTGCCACCATCACGGGCCATGATTTCGTTGGCATCGATGGCGACATTGGAACCCGCTTCATCGCCAGCCACGATGATTCCGCCGCCCGCCGGGGACGCATCGCTGCTGCCCTGCGCATAGAGAACACCACCCGACCCGGCGTTGGACGCAAAGATCGTGGCAAACGTGTCGCTGTCCCAGTTCGCGTTGATTCCGAACGGAGCGCCGTCGCCTGAATCTAGGATGTTCAACTGGCCAAAAAGAGAATCCGGATCACCACCGACAGCCATGCGCTTCGTGACGTTCACGTCGCCGCGCATCTCAACGTCACCCACAACTTCGAGCTTCTTGTCCGGAATCGACGTACCAATACCGACGTTGTTGTTTTCGTCAACGAAGATCCCGCGGGTCCGCAATGAGTATGGAACGCTGGTGATCCGCTCACGCGGGCTGAGCGTTACCCCCTCAACCGTAACTTCCAGATATCGAACCGTTGAGACGAATGTGTCGTCATCCACGACCAGATCGACCGTGAAGCGCCCCTCTGACACGGCGACCTCGGGCATTGAAATCTGGTCGTACTGCGTGCCTCCCGTAAGTGAGCTCCAGATCGAGAATTCCATGGCATACGTGCCTTCGGCGAGGCAGCCATTGTCCTGCAGCTCACCTTGATAGGTGATGCGTGACGGCGCTTGCCCACTTGCCAACTGTGACATCGCGAGGAATAAGACACCGATGATGGTTGGTTTCGTACGCATACCAAAACGCTCCTTTTTCTGAATCATGGCGTGGTGGCTGTGGCGAGTCGCTCGAAATCAAACAGGTCAACGTCGCCGTCCTGATCGAAGTCAGCGTTGACCGTCGGGTCGCAGTTGGCAGAGACCATGTTGCCCTCACCGTTGAAGCACTCCTGGAACAACTGGAAGTCAAGCAGGTTCACAACGCCGTCGCCGTTCAAGTCCGGCGACACTGCGGCTATCGACAGTGTCACGTTCGTCGGGTTGTACAGAACCTCATAAACTGGCGGGATCGACAAATCATCAAATTCACCGTTCACGCTGGCGGCCTCCAGTATAACGAATTCGTCCGTCATCTCCGGCACAAATCCATTCAGATGTGTCACGACCAACGCGCCGCCCAGGGTTGCGTTCCCCGTGATGTTGAGCTTGTCAGCCCCCATGTCGTCGATTTCGATGTCCAGCGCACCGCCCGGCTGGTCGTAGTCGCCGCCGATGTTCAGCTCGCCGATCGACAATCCGGGAGCAACCGCCCCACCGCTGTTATCAAGGTCACCAAAGAAGTTTCCGTTCCCCTTGAAGACACCGCCCTCCAGCGCGAATGGATCGCTCATGCTCAGCTGAAGTGACGTGCCGGCATTGATGATCGTTTCGCCAGCCGTTTGCGTTACCGTGGCCGAGGACACGAGCAACGTGCCTTGTTGCACTTCGATCGTACCGGTGTTGTTCACGTCCACATTCTGCAGGGTCGATGTTCCGTCGTTCGATGAGCGGATGACGGTACCTGCATTGTTCAACGGACGGCTGCTGAGGACACGGAAATCAAGTTGGAAGTCGATGAAACCGGTTTCTGTGTTTTCCAGTCTTGCAGACCCGCCCAGACCGAACCCACCTCGGAATATCATGTCGCCGTTGTTGATGAGCACCCTCGAAATCGTCCGCGACTGATTCGTCGGATTGATGTTGGCGACGCCGTTGGATGTGAGCGGTCCGCCTGCGAAAATCGACCCGTTCGTCCAACTGAATTCATCACTGACGTTGATCGGGCTTGGCCCCTCGAGCACTCCGACGATCATGTCGAACTGCGTAACATTCACAGGCTGACCAGTGTCAAATTTGACCGTTCCCGAACCCTCGCCCGGCGATGTGATCGTGAGCGTCTCCAGCTCGATAGGCCGATCTGTCGGTGAATTGAACGTGACCCTACCGCGCTCGGCGTACAGATGATCACCAAGGTCGACGATGGTCGCATCATCTGCGACTCGCCAGTTACCGCCGCCCTTGACGTTGATTCGATCAGAAACATTGACCGTTCCATGAATGACACTCTTATTGTTCCCCGCAGCCAGTTCGAGCGTTTCAGCGGTGATCGAAGAAGTTGACGTGAACGTCTGCGTACCACCGAGGATGAGTCGTGTATCAGCATCTGACAGGACGTCGCCCGTGTGCACGCCGACGCCGTTGAGACCATGCGGCGCGACGTTGAGCGTGCCAGTCTGGTTGTGAATCAACCCGTCGTTGGTCACTGCCCCGGTGATGCTGATGAATCCATCACCGGACGTCCGAAGAACCGTACCGCCGTTGTTCGCGAACGTGCCGCCACTGATGGCGCCGGAGTTGAACTGCATGTTGACAACCGCGCCATCGAAAATATTCAACCGGGCTCCGCTGCCAATGCCGAATCCGGAGCGAATGGTGGCTTGATCGAGGACGTTCAGGTGACGACGAATCGTCCGACTGCTGCTCGTGGCGTTGATCATCACCGGGCCGCTGGCCGTAATGGCGCCACCCGGGTTGATCGCACACCGCGTCCAACTGAAGAGGCCGCTGACGTTGATCGGGCTGGGGCCGTACAGAGATCCCGCGATCAAGTCCATATCGACACAGTTCACCGGTTCGCCGGTATTGAAGTCGATCCGGCCCGCTGACTCTCCGGGCGTGGTGATCGTGATCGTCTGCAGATCGATCGGGGCATCGACAGGTGCGTTGAAGTTGACGCGCCCGCGTTCGACGTAGACATGGTTCCCGTAATTGACGATGTTGGCATCATCCGCAAACGTCCACGTTCCACCGACACCGTTGATTCGCTCGGAAATGTCGACCGTGCCATGAATCATGCTCTCCGCGTTGCTCGCACCGAACTCCACAGTGTCAGCGGTAAGTGTGGACGATGCTTCGAATTCGTGCTGTTTCTGGAAACCGAGTGTCGTGCCCGGATCACCGCGCACTTCGCCCGTGTGGTTCCCGCCGTTGTTTATGACCAGTTTGGCTGACAGCGAGTGAATGAGACCTGAATTGTCGAGTGGTGTCCCAATGCTGATGAAATCGTCGGTGGCGTCGCAGATCAACGTGCCATCCAGGTCAATCAGACCACCCCCGCCGTTGAAGACGACCGAGTTCCCTTCGTACGTGTACGTGGCTGAGTCACGAATGATCACATCAGCACCACTCGACAGTCCGATGCGCGGCCCATTCGAGAACGATTCTCCACTTGAGATCCTCAGTGTGGCACCGACCAGATCCACCGAATCCCGCGTCAAGCGAACACCATCGGCAACCTCCACAACGCCATTTCCATCGATCCGCCCATCCATCCAGTGGAAGATCTCGTCGACGTACAGTCGGTCGTTGACCGTCAGCGTCGAATTGCCTTCCATCTGAAATTCGCCCAGCACGAACGAATTCTCATCCAACTCCAAATCCGGTCGCGGGAACTGCGCCGGGAAAACCGCGCCCGCGATGATGAAGTTCCGATAGTTCGCCATCGAATTCAGGTGCGTGTCTTCCTCTTCGTAGATCACGGTCACCACGCCCGCGTCAGCCGGAATACACACGCTGTCGCCATCGACGGGAATCTGACCTTCTTCCCAGTTGGACGTCAGTCCCCAGAGGAAACCGTTGGGCGGATCATCAAACGCTCTGAAGTGTTTCATAATCTGACATTCGTCAGGCGTCCCGTTGACGTCACAGTCATCGCTTTCGCCTTCATTGATGTCGCACTCATCCGGCTTGAAATTCGGCTGACAGTCCGAAGACGATTCCATGCAGTCGACCACCGCGTTGCATGGCGAGATACCGAAATTGCAAACGCCCGGAATCTGCGTGAACCCGCAATCCGTGTCACACACATCCAGCACGCCGTTGTTGTTGCAGTCTGTGACGGTGAATGGACCAGCCGTCAGATAGTCATTTGACCAACGCCCCGCGTTGTCCATCGCTTTGATGCTGATGTACCAGTCACCCAAACCACCGGCTGCCACCGTCCCCTGGATCGCACAGTCGTCGACCGGCCGAACAGGTTCCGGATCTTCATCAGGCTCCAGACCGCCCGGACTCCGCGTCACAACGTAACTGTACGTGTTCGCACCCCGCACATCGTCGCTGGCCGGCTCAAACTCGAAGGTGATGCACGGCAGTGATCCACCAACGCCCGATGGGTGCGTCGATGATCGTACCGCCGATACCAACCCAGGCGGATCCGTGTCGTTCGGAAACGACGCCACGTATTGTGGTCCGCCAACGTTGAACGCTGTCCCCCAGAGATTGGCTGCGTGCGGCGGATATTCGACGCGAAACGCGTTGATGAACTCGGTGACCGTGTTGGGTTCGTACAGGTACGTGACGTGGAGAATCTCTTCCATGCCGAGGCAGAGGTTGTCAAAAATCCCATCCTGGAACACGTCATCGCCAGGATTGTCATCGTGATCATCCTGTGTTTCGTCGTCGATATCGCGAAGCAACGCACCAACGAACCCCTCCGTCGAAACGGGATCGTGGTAGTTGACATCGCAAGGGCGCGGAAACTCCTGTGAGCGAGTGATCAACGCGGTGTATGGCGTACCGTCATCGAACTCAAAACGCTTCGGAAATTCACGCGTGACAAAGTCGGCAAGCCAGTTGCACCAGCCCTCGCCCCATGCATCGAAGTCGTTCTCGCTGCACCACATGCAGTGCCCGCAGTTGTCAGGCGGGTTGGGATCGCAGTTCTGCGCGACATCGCAATAGGCTGGTTCCGGCAACGGATTGTCGTAGTGCGTGTAGTTGTGATGGTGACCATATTCGTGAATCGCGGTGGCCTCGGACCACTCCCGCTCCGTACTGATGTGGATCACCTCGTCTGAAGGGTCGTACCACGCGCCGCCACCCTGCGAATCGTCGGGCCAAAACACCTCCAGATTGTCGGTGTCGAAATTCGTCTCCGACGTCACGATGCGTTCTGCCCGAAGAATGCTGGTGAAAATCTGAAATGCCGGCGCGATGCTTGAGTGCGGCTTCAACACGCCGTAATCGATGAACGATCCTTCAAAGTCGACCATCTCCGGAACGACAATCTGATACGTGTCGTCCCGAGAATCCATCACGCGGAACGTATTTCGCTTCGTCCGGGCAACGAAGATGATGTCCGGCGTATCACATCCGAGAATGTCGCAGTCGTCCCAGGAAATCACGCCCGAATCAAAGTAACCCTGTTCATCCGTCACGCCGCCCCAGATCAACTCGAAACCAAACGTGTCCTGATCCGCAACCAACACCTCGAGGCCGTCCGCACCAACGGTCACGGGTGGCGTATCACCGGGATCGTTGAAGTCCCCGTCCGGGGGATCACTGCGGTCGATGCCAGGCCGGTCGTACATGATCCGACCGATCGCCCGAAACGGAATCGCCCCACCTGCCGCCGAGGGTGTGGCATCGGATGCATCGACAGCCGTCGGTACAGCCGCCGCATTGTCACCGACGAACAGGTCAGCCACAGGCTGAGGTCGCCCTTCCTCGTCGAACTTCTTGCCGTGCGTCCCCGGAACACGAATGAAATACTTCTGCTGCTCTTTCTTCGCGGAAACCGCAGGTCCGACCTCGAACACCCGTCGAACCAGCCGACCGTTGAAGTAGAAACTGATGCCGATCGGCTCATCGGCATCAACCGGTATCGCCGTCACGTTGACACGAATCACGCTCTTCTCGACGTCAAGCGGCGACTCGGGCAGGTCGGTCGCCACGACATGCCACCGATGCCCGTCGATCTGCAGATTCGTCAGCTGCCCCGGCTTACCCACCTTAATGTCAAACGCCAGCTCCGTTCGCTCACCAAACTTCGCCTCAGGCGGATCGCCGACCAGCTTGATCGAAACCGGCGGAGAGACATCGGCGCGAAGCGTCGTTCCCATGGCGGTCAGCACGAGCGAAGCCATCAGGGCGATCGCGAACGACTTGGCGGATTGACAATGCATTTCACTTCTCCGGCGACTCTCGACCGATTGGCGGTTTCGGAACATCACGGACGGATCCTGTACAGCATCCTGCTACTTCCACAGTTCGTCGCGCACCGGGGAAACCCATCAGATTTGTTCGCGATTCGGCATGAACGGCGTCGGCAAGATCGACGCCTACAGGCCAATCGACAACGTCAGCCAGTCAGCTACACTTTATGCTTCGGGGTAATTGGTCGATTTCGGCGAATGACGACGGGAGAAAAACACCATGAACAGGATCAACCTCGCCACTCTTTCAGCACTCTCCATGACGATACTCTTCGCCCTCACGCCCTGTGCGACGCGGGCTGAGGGCATAAACCTCGTGGGCGATTTCGAGCGTTCGCCGGAAACGCCGATCAACCAGCTGAAGCTCGCGTTGTCCCCACTGACCATGGCGGATATCGAAAAAGAGGTCGCAGAATGGGGTGCACTCGTCGTCGCAAAGTCCAAGGAAATCACGCGCGAGCAGATCACGCAGAAGCGCTTGGCTGCCAAAGCTGAAGCCGGCGACGAGGCGGCCGCGACAGAACGCGAGGCATCCGTTGAAAAATCCACGAAGCTGACAGGCGAACGCACGAAGCTTGTCGACCGATTCACGCTCGTTCTCGAGGCGTACGAGGCCCGCGGCGGAGATAGAACACAGTGGGACCAATACCTCGACGCATGGTCCGGACTTCAGATCGACGTCACGGACGCATCCGAAGCCTACACGATCATTATCGGGTGGCTTAAGGACAAGGAAGGCGGAATTCGCTGGGGCATCAACATCGGCAAGTTCCTGCTCACACTGCTGCTCTTCCTCATCCTGAGTCGTATTGCCGGTCGGGCGATCGGGAAGGCACTTTCCTATTCCAAGAGTTCCTCCGCGCTGCTACGCGATTTTCTAGTGAGCATCACCCGCAGAACCGTTTTCTTCATTGGTTTCATCTTCGCCCTCACCGCGCTGGAAGTACCCATCGGACCATTCATGGCTGCCATCGGTGCCGCCGGTCTGGTCGTTGGTCTCGCCCTTCAGGGGACGCTCAGCAACTTCGCCAGCGGCATCCTGATCCTCGTCTACAAACCATTCGACGTTGGCGACGGCGTGAGCGTGGCCGGCGTGTCGGGATCCGTGAAGAGCATGAATCTGATTTCGACGACGATCCACACGTTCGACAATCAGAAGGTCATTGTGCCGAACAACGCCGTCTGGGGCAGTGCCATCACCAACATCACCGGCAATCCCACACGCCGCGTCGACCTTGTCTTCGGCATTGGCTACAGCGACGACATTGACAAAGCGAAAGACGTACTCAAACGCATCGTCACCAGCCATGAATTGGTGCTCAAAGACCCCGAGCCGGTCATCAACATGCACGAACTCGCCGACAGCAGCGTCAATTTCGTGGTACGCCCCTGGTCAAAGACGTCGGATTATTGGACCGTCTACTGGGACATCACGCGCGAAGTGAAGAAACAGTTCGACGCCGAGGGCATCTCCATCCCATTCCCGCAGCGGGATGTTCATGTGTTCCAGGAACCGGCCGCAACCTGATCCGATACGGACGTAAAGCCCCAAAAAAGCGGCGACAATCGACCCAGAATCGCCGCTGATGGGCTGATTATCACGATTTTCTGGTTCGCCACCCTGCCATTGGGTACACTTGTCAGGGCTGGGTGACTGGTGTTGGCACCGCCGTCATTCAGGGCCAACGTCGTGATCATGGGATGGGCCGTTTGTTGGATCGGTTGCCGGGACAATTGATGGAGACGCTCGACGCCGCATCGAACGGGGATCCCCGCGCTGCCGACGAACTGCTCCCACTCGTCTATGAGGAACTCCGCAGACTCGCGAAGTCCCGATTGGCCAAGCTTCCGCCCGGAACCACCCTGCAACCCACCGCCCTCGTGCACGACGCCTACGTCCGGCTCATCGGAAACGAAGATCCCGGCTGGAACAGCCGCGCCCATTTCTTCGGCGCAGCCGCCCGCGCGATGCGGAACGTCCTCGTCGATCGTGCCCGCCGCAAATCAAGCTTGAAACGCGGTGGCGACAGGCAACGCGTGAATCTCGGCTTCGATGACATCGCCATTGCGACCCCGCCAGAAGACATCGTCGCCCTCGATGACGCCCTCAACGAACTCGAGCAGGCGGACCCCCGCAAAGTGCAAATCGTGATGCTGCATTACTTTGCAGGCCTCACGCTAAAGGACACCGCCGAGTTGATCGGCGTGTCACTGCCGACCGTCGAACGCGAATGGCGATTCACCCGGACGCTGCTCTACATGCAGCTCAAGGACCAGGTGGACGGCGTCAGCCAGCAAAAATGATGGCCTCGCGCTCGCTTTTGCGAACTGAATGACTGAACGACTATGACGCCCGAGAATATCCAACGCATGCAGTCTGTCTTCGATGAGGTCGTGGCCGCCAGCCCCGACGAGCGGGATGCCATCCTCGATCGCTGCTGTGGGCCGGATGCTGGCTTGCGTCGATTCGTCACACGCATGCTCGACAACGACGCCAGCAGCATGGGCGACTTTCTCAACGTCCCCGTCGTTCCGCCGCTGACATTCGACGACCGAGCCGCGCCCCCTCGCCATGTCGGCCCCTACAAAATCATCGACGAAATCGGACGCGGAGGGATGGGCATCGTCTACGAGGCCGAGCAGGAATCGCCGCGACGCAAGGTCGCACTCAAAGTGATCCGCCCCGGATTGGTCACGCAAACAACACGTCGCCGCTTCCAACACGAAGCCGAAATCCTCGCACACCTGCAGCACCCCGGCATCGCACAGATCTTTGACGCCACCGTCGCCAGCGAAACATCTTTCGACGACCGCTCGCGGCAATCCTACATCGCGATGGAATTCGTCCGCGGTGACCTGCTGCTGAACTACGCGTCATCGCATGATCTCGGCATCGACGAACGCATCGACCTGATCCTCGCCATCTGTGATGCCGTCCAACACGCACATCAGAAAGGCGTCATCCACCGCGATCTCAAACCAGGCAATATCATCGTTGGTGAATCAGGACCGAAAATCGTTGACTTCGGCGTCGCTCGTGCTGTGCTCGAAGATGTCAACCGCATCAGCATGCACACCGAAGCCGGCGCCCTGCTGGGGACAGTGGCCTACATGAGTCCCGAGCAGGTTGATGGCGATCCGATGGATGTCGACGTGCGCAGCGATGTCTTCGCACTCGGCGTCGTCGCCTATCAGTTGCTGACCGGGCGTCATCCTATTCCGCTGGAAAATTGCAGCCTCCCACAGGCGACGCGACGGATCGTCGAGAACGAACCCGAACTGGCGGGTCAATCAAATCCTCAACTTCGCGGCGACATCGAGGCGATCCTCGCCAAAGCCATGGAAAAGAACCGCGACGCGCGCTACGCGTCGATTGCGGACATGGCCGAGGATTTTCGGCGACACCGCCGCGACGAACAGATCACGGCCCGTCGGCCCTCGACGATCATGCAATTCGTCAAGTTCTCCCGCCGCAACCGTGGGTTGGTCGCCGGTATCGCACTTGCGATGATCGCCTTGATTGCCGGAACCGTCGCGACCGCGACCTTCGCGATCCGTGAACGAAACCAAGCCAGGATCGCCCGGCAGGAATCAGAACGCGCCAGCCAGATTTCCTCGCTCCTGCAGCAAATGCTCGTATCCGCAGACCCTGCATTGGCACTCGGTCGTGATGTCACGGTTCGCGATGTGCTGGACATCGCCTCGCAGCAACTTCTGTCGGATGACGCACCTTCCGACCCCGCCGTCGCCGCGTCCATGCACGCCACCATCGGCGAGACGTACATGGAACTTGGTTTCTACGACGAAGCACTCAAACACCTCATACCCGCAGTCGACACATACGCGGTGCTTGATCCCTCATGGATGAAGAAACGCGTGGATACGGTCCTGTCGCTGGCGGAGGTCTACAGCTATCTTGGAGAGTACAAGCGAGCAGTCGTGTACGAGCGCGAAGCAGTTGCCCTTGCCCGGGAGTGGCTGGGACCGGAATCGGAGTCCACAGCACTTGCGTTGAACAACCTGGCCGTCACGCTGAGCAAGATCGGCGAGTATGAAGAAAGCGAATCATCAGCCCGGGAAGCGATCGCACTCCGCCGCGCACACAAGAGCCCGAATCTGCACGGGTTGGGCGCATCACTTGCCAACCTCGGTGGGCATCTCGCAACGACCGGACGCTACGACGAAGGCGAGACACTTCTCCGTGAAGCGCTGGACATCCACGAACGCGTCCTTGATCCCAAACACCCTACCCTCGCCAGCACGCTCAACAGTCTCGGACGCCTGTTGCACGAAAAGGGGCAAAAATCAGAAGCCGCCGACCTGCTCCAACGCTCCGTCGATATCCGACGTGATGTCCAGGGACAAGATCACCACGAGTTTGCCATCTCACTCTCCAATCTTGCAGCCGTCTATCAGTCCATGGGCCGCAATAGCGACGCCATCGGCTTGCTTGAGGAAGTGACCGCCGTCCATCGAAAGAACTTCGGGGACGTGCATCCGGCTGTGGGCATCTCGTTGATCAATCTCGGACGGGGGTACATGCTCCTTGGAGAATCCGATAGGGCACGAAAAGTATACGCTGACGGTGTCGAAGTGCTTCGCGCCTTCTTCGGCGATGGTCACCCGCAAGTTGCGCTGGCCAACCACAACGTCGCCGTGGACCTGATGCATCGCGGCGACGTTGCATCCGCGGAGTCGAAACTGCGTAACGCGCTTGAAATACTCAGTACCGCAATGGGGGACGCCCATCCACACACCGCGCATATTCGCAACTCACTCGGCTCCCTTCTCGCGCTTACCGACAAACGCGAAGAAGCCACCACCATGCTGACCAAGAGCCTCGAAGATCGCATTGCCGCACTGGGCAGCGAGCACGAGATGGTCGGCATCGCCTACGCAGCGCTCTCCGTCGTGCATCTCGACAATCAGGACCCCCAGAGCGCTTCAACCGCCGCACGCCGGGCGATTCAGATTCTCGCGGACAGTGAAGTGCTGAAAGGCGATCTCACGACGGCGAAGCTGGTCCTGGCGGAATCGCAGTTGATGCTCGACGAAGCCGATTCAGAGACCATCGCGTTGATCGAAGACGCCTTGGTGTCGTTGGCCGAACTCAATGCCGGACCATGGATGATCGCCGACGCGGAGAGCGTGAAGCTCGCCTGTCTTGCACGGGACACCAGGCACGCATCTGAAACCAACGCGCTGAGGACTCGATTGAACTCGGTATCACTCGACTGCGCCACGGCGAATCACGTCCCCAAGTGCGAACGCGCCGTCAAACGAATCGAGCAGCGGCTGGCTAACCTTTCAGCTTCGCTTTCAGCCGAATGATCTGCCGCCCCACCTCCTGGCTCGAAATGCTGAACGGCGCCCCCGGATCATTGACGGCATCATGCAACGCCCGCACGAACGCCTCGTAGTTCGACTCATAGACCACATCGAACGATCCACGCCCACTTTCCTCACCCGAGCCAGCTTTGAAGCTGCCGCGGACCAGACTCTTGATGTGCTCGCCACCGATCTTGCTGTCGATCCAGTCGGTGATCGCGAGCATGCCCTCGTCTGATCCGATGTTGTGCACCTCGAAATGGACGCGACCCGGAGACGACCAGTGACGCATCATCCGACCCGCCAACGTCCGCACCGCATCTTCGGCGATACCGGTCTCGGCCTTCATAAGCAGTTCATTGACGTTGTCGGACTCCGCGATCTTGATCGATCGCATCGGCTGGGCAATCGCGATCAACCGGCTGTCCCGAGGCGTGTAGGCACGGAACGTATATCGCAACTCGAAGAGCGAACCGACACTCACAACATCTCCAAGCCCGACGACCACAATGTCGGCCACGTCCTGGTTCAGGTACTGCAACGCCAACTCGTAATCGTCGATCGCACTGAGTTGATAATCATGCTCCTTGACGATCTGCTGCACCTGACTGCGCACGCTGACCACCTCAAGCCCGAGATTCAGAAACCGTTGCGTCATGTTGTCTTCGATATGACGCGTCTGCATCAGGTCGAACTGCGTCCAGATGTTGTGATCACCGGGACGAATCGTTGGCTTTGGAGACGAGCCGCCCTTGTTCACTTCGATGTCAACCTTCGTGTCGCCCGACTCGACTTTGGCATTGACTTCTTCGCGATCCTTCGTCTCGCTGCCACGAATCTGGGCCGCGTCATACACCTTGTGGTTGATGACCAGGCCGATCCTCGGTTGACCGACGTTCAAGTAGACCTCCTTGAACGCATCGACCTTCTCGGTGTGCTCGGGCTTCTCATTCCCATCAAGACCCGCGAACTCATCCGGCGTTTCCCTGGGCAGTACGTAAACCGTGATGTCGCCGTCAGCGGTACTCCACGCCTGCGTGTCCGAGACCTCGATTTTCATCAACTTCGAAAGCGCCTTGCGGGCGAAGTACCGCAGGTCCAGTTCGTCACCATCACCATAGCGCAACGTAAACGAACTGACATTCCGCCCTTTCGCACGATCCTGCTGCAGGCGAACCTTGCCCTCAACGCCATGAATCCGCCGCAGTTCGCTGCGGAACTCACGTTCAAGATGGTCCGGCATATCGACAACGTTGATCGTGTACGTGGCAGCCACCCGCGTGAACCGCTCCAGCTTGGTATACATGTGCTCGTACATCGTCGCGCACCAGTAACCGACTTGCCGGTTGCCGACGACTCCGCGGTCAGCCGGTATCGTCCAACTGTGACGGGCGAGGTTCTGCCCGCGGTTCTTGTCGTAGATCGTGTAAGCCGCCTCGATATCACTGCCCACGCCGTCCAGCTTGAGCAACACGACCATGTCGGCGTTGACGCGATTGGCCAGCGCTCGGGCCGCGTCATCCGCGTCATTGGCGATCATCGTTTCGAAATTGCGAATCTGCCGCAGTTCATCCGCCTTGGGATTCTTGATGACCACCAAGCCGGAGTTGCCCTGAAACTGCTCGCTCAGACGGCTTTCAAACGAACGCCGCCGATCCTCCGGCACATTGCCGAGAGAAACCACCGTGACCACCATCTCCGGTTCGCCCAATGCGATGTAGAGTGGTTCAAATTCAGGCGGCGGCGGTGCTTCCGCGGGCGGCGGCGGGGCCGGTCTCCTCTGAGCGAACACGTTTGGCGCAACCACGACGCTCGCCAGCAATGCGAACGCGATACAACCAGATTTCCGTCGAATCATCATTGACAAACCCCTTAAACCCAATCACCCATCCCGCGAAGGCCGAATTTCCATCCGCCAGTCTGTTGCTCCGTAGTCCAATGCATTGGACTTGATGAACGTCTCCGTTCGCGCCGGCATCCGCTCAGACAACCATCCCGGCGTCTCGCCAATCGGCACGCCGCTGCTGTCGAGATAGATGAATCGGTACTGCACCAGCCGGTCGGCGGTGCTCGTCTTACTGCGCAGAGCAACCGTCACGCGGTACGGTGGGCCCGCGTTCTCAACCACGTCGGCCACGACGATGTCACCACGCAGGCTCTCATGCAACGCGATCTTCGGGTACAGGTCACGATCAAGCGTATCCTGTTCGGCACGCGCCGGTGCATATTCGCATCCGCCAACAGCGATCACCATTACCGACGCCAACAAGCACATCATCCAGCGCGAAATTGCATCCCTCTTCATGGTTGTCTCCGTCATCTTTCCCCTCTTCGACTAACGCCCAGCCGATCCATCTGCCTCCGTCGCCGCCCCACCGGACCAAAACGCTTTCGCCCGATCCGACGTCGGCGTATAGGCACCATGCGGCTGACAGAACACGCGAAGGTAACCAACACTGCCCGGACGCGGCGCGATCAACGAATCACCACCCTCAAGCACATGCTGCCCCGCGCGAAAATCCGATTCCTCAATCGTCCAGGCAATCCCCTCATCGCGATACAGATTCTGCAGATCGATCAGCGTCATGTTCGTCAGGTTGCCGGCCGCCTGATACCGATCAAGCGTCTCCGCCGTCGGCGTGCGCACACAGTTCCCACCCAGAATGTACGGCAGGTCGTCCCCATCGATCCGGGCGTCGAAATGATCGTTGGCGTACAGGACCTTACCCGCCGTCGTCCACGATGGCGGCGTTCGCGTCGGAATCAAACGGACATACAGCATCTGGACCGACCGATCCGTCGGCGGATCCACAGCCGGCAGCACAACGCGCGACGCACGATCACCCGATACCTCGATCTCCAACGTGCTGTCGACATCGTCCACCATCAGCGGCACCAGATAGGAACGCTGCGGCATCATCCGCGAATGCGTCGTGTCCGCCCGGGCCGACGCTTTCATCGCCAGACCCGTCGCCGCCAACACAAGACCCACTACGCGAGCATCATTCGAATCAGCAGCCACCGCCACGACGCCACCACCAACCAGCAAAGCAGTGCCCAAAACGCTCTTGGCCACCCGAACGTCCTCCAGGTTGTTCCACATCAGGTCCGCCGCCATGGCATTCACATCGCACACAGCCAGTACGGCCGGCGTGCTGCTGCCATTCACCGAGACCTTCAACGTTCGCGCGTCGCTGCTCCAGCCACGACGCTGCTCAAACCTCGAGAACGCGTTGTCCATCCCATACGAGACCTTTGAAGGCCCGAATCCATAGTCAACCATCACCACCGTGTTGAACGGCTCGTTCTGAAACCTGTCGACCAGTGGTTTAAGCGACGGATCAATGCTCACCACCTGCCCGAATCGCTCCTCCGCCTGCGCCTCCAGCGAAGAGACCTCACGACTCAATACCTGGTTCGCAATACCCGACATCAGATAGCCAAGCACGAACGTTGACTCGGTCGGCTCGTATCCGTCAGCCAGGTAGTCGCCGCTCGCACCAGTCTGTTCCTTCTCGATCGCCGTCTTGGCCAGTTCTTCCGATGACGCATCATCCCCGACGAATTCGCCAAAACTCTTCAAATAGAAAAGCGATTCCTGGGCAGCGGCGCGCGCGTTGTCCCATTCGCCAACCATCGCGCGCTGGGTGGCCATATAGACCCACATCAACGCCTGCTCGAACGGCTCACCTTTCCAGAAACGCACATGCTCAAACGTCGCAACGGCAGCCACCGTGCGATCCGCGTTGATTCCCTGCGTCCGAAGAATCTTGTACACCTCGTTCATCGTGCGGTTGGCTGACTCTGGAACGCCGTCGGCCAACTCAGCCATCGCGAGCATCGCCCGCTCATACATGTAGTCACGATTTTCGGGGTTCTCCTGCAGCGACGCCATGAGCGTCCCGCGGGCCGCCCCGAAATCTCCCCGCTGCACCATCGGCTCGATTGTCTTGCCCTTGTCGCTGCAACCGGCTGCGAACATTGCAAGCACCGACGCCACCGCCATCAGGCATTGTGTTGTTTGCGATTTCATGTCTCTGATCATCATTGGCTTCCCCATCAATCAAAGACAATGCCAGGAGCATAGCGTTTGAATTCGAAACTGCCGGTCCACACGATTTCACGATCACGCAGGCTGATCAACTCATATTCCATCCGGTAAAGATCGACCCGCCCTTCGGTCCCACCTCTGGCACCAGCCGATCGAAGCGTTCCGACGAATGCATGGACATCCTCATCCGGTGACAATGCCCCCAAATCGCCCACACGATCCGTCGACGACACGAACTTGATGTTGCGTTGCCGAAACGCTTCGCGAAGGTTGCCTTCGAAAACCCCGTTCATCAGGTAGGCCCGGTCACCCGGTGTTAGCTGATCGGTCGACAGGTTGAGCAACCGATCAACCGTCACAGTCATCTGCGGCGAATCAGAGGACCGCTCCATCAGAAACGGCGCCTCAGTCAACTCGCCCTGCAACTCCCGCTTGGCTTCCTGTAGATCGCCGATCGTCAGCGTGGTCGAGCGCACCCGAGGACCGCAACCGACCATCGCCACCAGGAACAACATCATGGACACCGCCGCCGCGCCCCGCGTCGCAAACAGCGAGACCCTCTTCCAATGGTGCATCGTGATGATCCCTTCGCCCTACCGGCGTTCCTTGAATTTCATCTCGTAACGCTTGCTGAACACCTCTTCACGATCGCTCGCCCGCAGCAGCGTGAACGAAAGGTAGTAGAGATGCACGTCGCCGCGATGCGATCCATAAGCGTCCGCGATCATGTGAAACGTGTAGTCCGGATTGAGATAGTTCGCGTTGCGACGGCCAGTGCCATCCTGCATCGGATCATCCTCGACGCCAACACCCTGCCGACGATTCAGATCCTCCGTGCGTCGCTTGTCGGAGATCACCTTGACGTTGTCGCGGAACATACGCGAACCCATGAGCGAGTCCTTGATGCGGTGCTGCACCAGCTCGAAGTCCTCGGTCCGCATCGTCCCGGTTTTGTTCTGAATGTCGCCCAGAATCAGGTTGACCCGATAGCCTTCCCAATCCTGCTCCGACAGCCGATTGATGTCCGAAATGAAAGCCTCAGCCACCCGATCAGACGCCTCCACCAGATCGCGCGTCGGCATCTGACTTGAACGCATCTCGCCCGGGGCATCTTCATAGACAGATACCCGACCACCCTGCTGACAACCAGCCAGCAGACACGCCAACACTCCAACCGTGAGCAGTTTTGCCATCGCTTTCATGACCCTTCAAAAAACCTCCAATGACCGCCTCAACCGGCCGTCATACTCCGTACGCCATCAAAGTCAAGCAACCCTGCACGCCGTCAATGACTGTCTGGTTGATCGATCCGCGAAGACGTCGTCGCATCATGCTCAGAACCGATCCAGCCCTTCCGCCGGAAGAACGAGACCATCCCCACGGTCACCGCTGCCATCAGGCCTAACACAGCCGGATAGCCGAAGGTTAGGCGCAATTCCGGCATATTCTCGAATTCAGTGTCTAGGGAGCGCTGCGCCGTACGAAAACGCCAACGATGCCGCCAGATCAGCAGATACGCGGAAGCTGCTCACCGCTCAACATGTCCACCACACGCGACGAACCGATCGACGTCCGCATCGTCACCATCCCCCGACTCGCCTCACGCACCGCGCCGATGATCGCCGCCCCTGAACCATCATCATCGCCTCGCAGCACACTCAGCGCCTGATCCGCCTCCCCTGCCGAAACCACCACCATGAACCGCCCCTCACACGCCACGTACAGCGGATCAAACCCGAGAAGTTCACAGCCGCTACGCACATCATTCCGTACCGGGACATCGCGTTCTTCAAGCTCGATGTGAACACCAGCCGCGTCTGCCACTTCATTCAGCGCACTGGCCAATCCCCCGCGCGTCAGATCCCGAAGGCAATGCACCGCGATCCCCGCATCAAGCAGACGCGACACCGCGTCCCACACCGGCGCCGAATCACTCTCGATCGTCGTTTCAAACGCCAGCCCCTCCCGCTTCGCCATGATCGCCATGCCATGACGACCGATGTCACCGTTCACCAACACCACATCCCCAGGCTCAACGGACTTCGCCCCGATCTTCAAGTCATGCTCAACGAGCCCAATCCCCGCCGTGTTGATGTAAACACCGTCCCCCTTGCCCCGATCCACCACCTTCGTATCGCCGGTGACAATCTTCACCCCGACCGCTTCCGCCGCCGCCGACATCGACGCCGTCACACGCTCCAGTTCCGAAATCGCAAACCCCTCTTCCAACACGAAACCCGCACTGAGGTACAACGGCTTCGCCCCGCTCATGGCCAGATCGTTCACCGTCCCATGCACCGCCAGCGAACCGATGTCACCCCCGGGAAAGAAAATCGGTTTCACCACGAACGAATCCGTCGTAAACGCCAACCGCACGCCCGCAACATCGAGAACCGCCGAGTCATGCTGTTCCGCCCCGCCCCCCCCCAGCCGCGACAGAAACACATCCTCAATCAGGCGATGCATCAGCACGCCACCACCACCATGCGCCATCATCACCCGATCATGCGCGTTCAACGGTGTCGGACACGACATGGCGAATTCGTCGGCCATCAGGATTTGGCTCCCCCGTCACCGGATACCGCCACACCACTGCGACGATAGCGATAGTACGCCGCACACGCCCCCTCCGATGACACCATCGGCGCCCCAAGCGGCTTCTCCGGCGTACACTGGAATCCAAAGGCGGTGCACTCACAAGGCCGCTTCACCCCCTGCAGGATCAACCCACTGATGCACTCCGCCGGCTCCTCGACGTCGCCACCTTCCAACCCGAAGCGTCGCTCCGCATCGAATGTCTGATACGGCGCGCGCAAACCAAGCCCGCTCTGCGGAATCGCCCCGATCCCCCGCCACTTTCGCAGCACCACCTCAAACACCTCTTCGATCAACGACTGCGCCGACGCATTCCCCTCCTCCGCCACCGCCCGCGAATAGGCAATCTCAACCTCCGCCCGACCCGTCTCCAATTGCTGCACACACAGGTACACCCCCTGCAGAATGTCGACCGGCTCGAAACCCGTCACCACGATCGGAACGCCATACCGCTCCGCGATCGGTCCATATTCGCCGCACCCCATCACCGTGCACACATGCCCCGCCGCCAAGAACCCCTGCACGCGATTCTCCGATGACGACAGAATCGCCTCCATCGCCGGCGGCACCAGCACATGCGACACCAGCATCGAAAAGTTCTCCACGCCCTTCGCATGGGCATACCGAACCGCCATCGCATTGGCCGGCGCGGTCGTCTCGAACCCCACCGCGAAAAACACAACCTGCTTGTCCGGATGCTGCTCCGCCAGTTTCACCGCATCCACCGGCGCGTAAACGATCCGAACGTCGCCCCCCTCCGACTTGACCGTCAGCAGATCCTTCTCGCTACCCGGCACACGCAACATGTCCCCGAACGAACAGAAAATGACGTCTTCCCGCGACGCCAACGCGATGGCTTTGTCGATCAATTCCAACGGCGTCACGCACACCGGACACCCAGGCCCATGAATCAGCGTGATCTCCGGCGGCAGCAGCGCATCAATCCCGTGCTTGACGATCGAATGCGTCTGCCCGCCGCAAATCTCCATCAGAACGTGCGGCTTGGTCGTGACACGACGAATCGCCGCAGCCAATCTCTGGGCAGCCTCGCCATCGCGGTACTCATCCAGATACTTCATGGCTCATCCGTTTCCAGCTCAGCCAGTTCCCCCATCTCACGAAGGTAATCAAACACCTTCTCGGCTTCCGCTTCGTCGATCACGCTCAACGCCATCCCCACATGCACGAGAACATAATGACCAATCGCTGCCTCCGGTACGCACATCAGCGACACATCCTTCTGCACGCCGCCGAAGTCGACCTTGCCCTGCCGCAGCAGGTCTTCACCTTCTTCGATGCTGACAATCCTGCCAGGAATCGCTAAACACATCACGCACGCTCCTTCAGTCGCGCTCGCGCCACCACAGCCTGACCCAACGACACACCACCATCGTTCGTCGGCACCTGTTGATGCCAGTAAGGTTCAAAACCCGCCTCCTTTAACCGATCGATGGCCGACTCCAGCAGCAGGCGGTTCTGAAAACAACCGCCCGAGAGCACGACCTTCTCCTGATTGTAACACGCCGCCACCATCAGAATCGCCTCGACAAGCGTATTGTGGAACTTTCGCGCCGTTTCTTCCACCGCCCGCCCCCGACGAACATCCGCCATGATCCCCTCAATCAACCCAGCCCAATCGATCACCGCCGGATCGCCACCTCCAGCAGACACCGGATACGCATCGTCCGTCCGCCCCCGCATCGCTGCGAACTCCAGCTCCATCGCCGCATGCCCCTCATGCGCCACCCGCTGCCGCAGCCCCACCAACGACGCCACCGCATCAAACAACCGCCCGACGCTCGACGTCACCGGACAGTTCAGCCCCCTCTCAAGCGCCTGCCGCACCACGTGCAACTCCGTTTCCGCGAACGCCTTCACCGTTGGCAGATCGTCGCAATCCCAAACCGCGTCCCCCATCAACGCGTGCAACAACCCAATCGCACTGCGTCGCGGCTCATGTGACGCCGCATCGCCGCCCGGCAACCCGAATGTCCGCCAATGCGCCACCCGCTCGAATTCCCCCCGATCGCAAAGCAGAAACTCCCCGCCCCAAACGGTCCCATCCTCGCCATATCCCGTGCCATCCCACGACACACCCAGCACCCGACCCGTCAACCCATGCTCGCCCATGCACGATGCGACATGCGCATGATGATGCTGCACGCGAATCAACTCCGCATCCATCGCTTCCGCTCGCCGCGTCGACAAGTAATCCGGATGCAGGTCGCACGCCACGACATCGACATCGGCGTCATACAATCGCGGCAGATCACCCACCGACCCATCGAACGCCGCCACCGCCTGCTCCGTCACCAGATCACCAATATGCTGCCCGACAAACACCTGCCGCCCCTTCGCCAGCGCCACCGTGTTCTTCTGATGCGCCCCGACGCACAACACCGTCGCACCATCGTCCTCCAACAAGACCGGCATCGGCGCATATCCCCGCGCCCGCCGCACCACCATCTCCCGCCCACAAACAACCCGAACCACCGAATCATCCATCGCCCGCACAATCGGTCGATCGTGCACCAGAAACGCATCCGCGATTCCCCGCAACCGGGTCACCGCCTCCCGCTCGTCAACACAGATCGGCTCGTCCGACAGATTCCCACTCGTCGCCACCACCGCCCCACCCAACTCACGCATCAGCAAGTGATGCAACGGCGTATACGGCAGCATCACACCCAGATACGGATTCCGCGGACTCACCGCATCAGCCACGTCGTGCGTCACACGGTCATGACGCTCCAGCAACACGATCGGCGACGCCGGCGACGCCAACAATGCGCGCTCAACATCCCCCACATCACACAGCCGATCCGCCGTGTCCAGCGACGCCACCATGATCGCGAAGGGCTTCTCCTCCCGGTGCTTCCGACGACGCAACTCAGCCACCGCATCCCCATTGGCCGCATCCACAAGCAACTGAAAACCACCAAGCCCCTTCAGCCCGACGATCCGCCCCGCCCGAATCGCATCCACCGCCGCCATCAGCGCATCATCCCGTTCGCACACAACCGCGCCATCCGCATCCCACAACGCCAATTGCGGTCCACACGCCGGACACGCATTCGGCTGCGCATGAAACCGCCGATCCCCCGGATCGTCGTACTCCGCCCGACAATCCGGACACATCGCAAATTTCTTCATCGAAGTGTTCGCCCGGTCATACGGCAGCGACGCGATGATCGAAAACCGAGGCCCACAATGCGTGCAGTTCGTAAACGGATAGCGATACCGACGATTCGACGAATCACAAACGTCAGCCAAACAAGCGTCACAGGTGGCCACGTCCGGCAGCACGAACGCAGCCCGCGCTCCCGACACCGAACTCGCCCGAATCTCAAACGCACTACCCCCGACCGGGTCGATCACATCCGAGGCAACCGACAACACGCTCACCAGCGCGGGACGATCGCCGTCCAGCCTCCTCTCAAACGCTGCAAGATCACCCTCCGCCCCCTCAACCTCGATGATCACCCCAGCCGGCGTATTCTCCACAAACCCCGACAACGACATCGACGTTGCCAGCCGATAGACGAATGGCCGAAACCCGACACCCTGCACGGTACCGCTGACATGAAAACGACGGCGCGAGATCATCACGCCGACAGTCATAACCACGACAACACCCCCAGATCAAGAGCGTCCGCAGACATGCACGAAATGAAAATCAACGTTCCGACGCAGAAAACGCGAATTCACCAGCGATACGTTCCACCACATCATCCACCACGCCGGACACCGCGCTCGACATGACGTCCCCCGCCTCGAACCGCGACCCCTCGATCCCATACACAACCAGCGCGCGCGGCAGCGTCCCCAGCACCCGCGCCATCTCAATCGCCTCCGCCACGCTGAACGCATGCGTCGAATAGTTGAAAAACGCGCTCGGAATTGGCTCCACATGCGCGTCCAACCGATGCACCACCCCCGCCGACGCACCCGACCGCACCGCATCCACGATCACCACGTCATCCTCCGCCCGCCACAACGCCATCAGCGATGCCCCCTCCCCCGACGCCTCCGCCACACAGACGCCCCGACACCGATTGCGCAATCGACGCGCCACCACCACCCCCACGGCGTCGTCACACCGATAGACATTGCCCACCCCGATCACCAGACGTCGCCCCCCATCAACATCCGGCACGGCTTTCTCGGGCAACGTCACGACCGATTCACCTCAAGTTTCAGAAAGTGCGCCGAGCACGAAATGCATGGGTCGTAGTTACGGATCGCCTGCTCGCACTCCCACTGCAGTTCGTCATCAGGCCGATCGAGATTCGGCTCCACGTAATGCCACAGATCCTTCTCGATCACCTTCTGATTCACCGCCGTCGGCGAGACGATCTTCGCATCCTGAATCAACCCCGCATCATCAATCGTGTAGCGATGATAGCAGATGCCCCGCGGCGCCTCGGTGCATCCATATCCCGTCCCCGCACGAGGCTCCATCTGCACGAACGGTCGATCCGGTTCCTCATATTCCTCGACAAGCCGAATCGCCTCTTCGCACGCGAACACCGTCTCCACACCGCGAACGATGATGCTCTGGAACGGATTGCGACAGGTTTCACCCAACCCCGCATCCTTCGCCGCCTCCTTCGCCAGCGGCGTCAGTTGATCGTAATTGATGCTGTAGCGAGCCAGCGGGCCGACATGACACGTCCCGCCACCGTTCACGTAGGTATGCAGTGCCGTCGAGTGCGGCACGTGCTTCTCGATCAGAACCGCGTCGTACTCACTGATCGGCACGTCCATGCCATTGTTGGACACGAGTCGACCTTCATTTAGCGGATACTCGTCCGGATGCTTGAGACAGACAAACTCATAATCCTGCTCAAACTCCAGGAACGGCAGGCTCGTCACGAACTTCACCATCTTGATCGACGCATCCAGCGCCCACTTCAGATCATCCATCATTGCGCGCATTTCCCGGCGCGTCGGCACCCGATAGAAACCGCCAACGCGCACGTTGATCGGATGAATCTCTCGCCCGCCGAGCAACTTCATGACGTCGTTGCCGATCTTCTTCAACTTCAACGCCATCTTCACCTCATCGGGATGATCCTGTGCCATCGCGATCGCATCCGGATACTTCAGGAAATCCGGCGCATGCAGCATCGCCATGTGCAGGATGTGGCTCTCGATCCACTCCCCGCAGTACAAAAGCCGCCGCAGGTTGCGAATCGGCGTCGGAACCGTCACTCCGCCGATCATCTCCATTGCGTGCACCGCGCCCATCAGGTACGCCACCGGACAGATGCCGCAGATCCGCGCCGTAATGTCCGGCGCTTCGGTGTAGTTCCGCCCGCGCAGAAAGGCTTCAAAAAAACGCGGAGGTTCGAAGATGCGAAACTTCACGTCGTCAAGCCGCCCGCCCTTGATATCAATCCGCAGCGCACCCTCGCCCTCAACACGCGCCAGATAGTCGACATTGATCGTTCTAGTTCGCATGACGGATGCTCTCCCGTTCAAAATCGGTCGCACCTGAATTGAACGTCCGCAACGACCGCACCAGATCCTCCCGACGCACATCAAGCGACGATCGCCACCACTGACTCAGCGACGGCACGTTCGCCGATTCCTTGGGACCGAAGCACGCGTAGCACCCGCGGTTGTACGACGGACACAACGCATCGCACCCCGCCTGCGTCACCGGTCCGAGACACGGCGTACCCTGCGAGACCATCACGCACGACAGCCCACGTCGCTTGCACTCCACACACACGCTGTACGTCGGAATGTTCGGCTTGCGCCCATTCAGAAACGCGTTGATCACTTCGAGAAGCTGATACTGATTGATCGGACAGCCACGCAGTTCAAAATCAACGCGCACATGGTCACCGATCGGCGTGGATTTCTTCAGCGTGTCGATGTATTGCGGCGCGGCGTACACGATCCGCGTAAACGACTCCACATTCGCGAAGTTGCGCAGCGCCTGAATCCCGCCCGACGTCGCACACGCACCAATCGTCACCAGAACCTTCGACTCCCGACGAATCTGGTGAATACGTTCAGCGTCGTGCGGCGTGGTGATCGAACCTTCCACAAGCGACACATCATACGGACCGTCAACAACCGATTTGGTCGCTTCGGGGAAATACGCGAGTTCCACCGCTCCCACCACGTCGAGCAGTTCGTCCTCGCAATCCAACAGGCTCAACTGACACCCGTCGCACGACGCGAACTTCCATACCGCCAACTTCGGCTTGACCTTCGGTTGCATGATCATAGCTCCCGAATTCCGAACAGGTGTTCAATCTTGTCAAAACGAAACACAGGCCCATCCTTGCAGATGAACGTCGGGCCATACTGGCAGTGGCCGCAGAATCCCACGGCACACTTCATGTTCCGCTCCATCGACACGTAAATCTGATCAGCGTCCATGCCGCGACGCTGCAACGCCTCAATCGTGAAACGCATCATCACTTCCGGCCCACACACCATCGCCAACGCCTCATCCGCATCAAAACCCGCCCGCGGAATCAGCGACGTCACCACACCGATCTTCCCGCCCCAACCCGTCACAGCCCGATCCACCGTCTCGTCAACCTGGATCCGCGACTCCACCGCCGGCGTCAGGATCTCATCGACGAACAGCCGATCGTCCGGCGTGCGCGCGCCATACAGCAATACGACGTTTCCGTAGGATTCACGATGATGCAGAATCGAGTACAACACAGGCCTCAACGGCGCCAATCCAATCCCGCCCGCCACGATGACAACGTCGCGCCCACGCGCTTCTTCGACAGGCCAAACGGTTCCAAACGGACCGCGCAGCCCGATCGTGTCGCCGCGTTTCAGTTGCCACATCGCGCGTGTGACGGTTCCAACGGCGCGGGTTGTATGCGTGACGATG
The DNA here is from genome assembly GCA_028289375.1 of Phycisphaerae bacterium. Taxonomy (GTDB): domain Bacteria; phylum Planctomycetota; class Phycisphaerae; order UBA1845; family UBA1845; genus OFTM371. The sequence continues at coordinate 50,996 of JANQQK010000013.1, forward strand.
TCCTGTCGCTCGGAGTCACCACTGATGGAAATCGGAATCTCGCCAACACCATGCACATACAACATGTTGAACTGACCCGGTTGAAACCCAAACGCCGTCTCACCGTCACACGCGCACAACTCGAGCGTGAATGTGTCGTGGTTCTCTCTCCGCACCCGCTCCACCGCGTACCACGACGGCAGCATCGGGTCCGCACCAATCACGCCCATATCACTCGTCATCTCAATGGTGGACATCATACACATCCAGTACTTGAAGCCGCGTTGCCTGCATTCTCTGCATGACGATCGGGAAAAACCGCTTGATCATCGTGTAGCCAAGTTTCTTGTCTTCATCGAAGCGCTCGCGCAAGGCTGCCGCATCAAATGCAGTCGTCGCCGTCGGCATCGTCGCCTGCGCATCGAAGTTCCACAGGTAAGGATCAACCAGCCACGACCAGCCCAGCACGTCACCCTCATTGACCGTTTGAATGGTCACCGGGCCACGCTCCGGCACGAAGATCTCAACCGCCACCGCGCCTTCGGTAATGAGATAGAATTTTTCCGCCGCGTCTCCTGCATGAAATACCAACTCCCGCGCCGCAAACATCTCCGTCGTCACAAGACCCGAAAGAAAATCCAGATCCTTCACGGACAGTCCGGCGAAAACGGGATGGTCACGCCAATGTTCACGCATCGCATTCACGTCAAGTCTCCTTCCGTCACACGTACCGCTTCGCCGGATGCTCGCTCTCGCGGATCGCAGCAACCTCTTCAGTCAGATCGATCCCCACCGGACACCAGCTGATGCACCGCCCGCAACCCACGCAACCGATCACGCCGAACTGATCTTGCCACGTCGCCAGCTTGTGTGTCAGCCACTGCCGATACTGCGAACTAATCGACGGTCGCACACTGCCGCCCACCAGGTAGGAAAAGTCCGACGTAAAGCACGAGTCCCACTTTCGCCACCGCTCGGCATGATCACCGCTGAGGTCCGTCACGTCCTCGACCGTCGAGCAGAAACACGTCGGACACACCATCGTGCAGTTCGCACAACTCAGGCATCGCTCCGACACTTCCTCCCACCGCGGCGACTCGTAGTTCCGCGTCAACAACCGATGCACATCATCGGTCCGCATCGCACGCGTCATCCCCTGGCGAGCCGTCTCATTGATCATCGCCCGACGCACCCGATCGTCCTCGGTCGACTCACGATGCGGCACCGCGTCAAGCATCGTCGCGCCCAGTTCCGTACCGGTCTCGACGATGAATTCATGAATCCCCCCGCCAATCACCTCAGTCATCGCAAGGTCGAATCCCGATCGCGCCGCCGGACCCGTCCCCATCGACCCGCAGAAGCACGTCGCCGCAGGCTCGTTGCAATGCACCGCCACGATGAAGAGGTTCTCCCGACGGCGCTTGTACTGCTCATCCACGAATGGACCGTCCACAAAGACCTTGTCCTGAATCGCCATCGCAGCCAGCTCGCATCCCCGTACCCCGATCAACGCCCGCTTCTGCACATCGGCTGCAGGCGCCTCCATGTCCGGTTTGCCACCGTTTCGCTGAACCTGATAGAGCTTTTGAACCGGCGGAAACAGCTCCCGTTTCCACGAGTGAGGCCCCACCACATAACCAAACACCGCACCGTCCCCCCGCTCATGCAGGCGATACCGCCCAGGCTCCTGCTCATCCTTAAGCCCCACCGGCATGTCGCGCGTCGAGGAAATCTCGTCATACACCACCGACGCATCCCGCACCCGAGGCCCAATCAGCAGATAGCCTTCAGAAACCAGCACTTCAAAGAGCCGATCAAGCCCGTCACGGTCAATCACATTCATGTTGGTATTCGATTCGGAAATGCTCATGCAGCACCAGCCCTTCTCCGCGTCTCGACACAACAGAAAGCGTGTCGACGAGGACCATCGAATCCCGGCCGGTATTGACCAGTTCCCTGTCGCAAGAACCATGCCAAACCCCACCCGACTCGCGGCCCCAAATGCCATTCTGGATTCGTCCAATTCGCGCGCGCGTGTCATTTCGCCAAACCACGGAGTCTTTTGCCCCACGCCCGGGAATCCCCAACGCGCACCCAGCCTTAATCCCGCAAATACCAGTCTGATTGGCATGAGGCGTGCACGTCTTTTGTTGAAAACCTCGAAGGAGGGCCAAATCATGAACGCCAACTTCACCAACACCCCAGCCATGGCGAAAATCGTCAATCAGCAGATGCGCAACTGGGAATTCGCAAAGTCGCAGAAGACCGCCATCGAAACACCCACTGTCGCAGGCGTCCGTGATTTCATCTGTCTATCACGCGAAATCGGCGCAGGCGGAGCGGACCTCGGTCGAAAACTCGCCGAGAAACACGGCTGGCCCGTTTTCGACCGCGAAGTGCTCCACTTCATGGCCGGCGATGATCAGAGCCGCGAGAACATCTACACGTCCATGGACGAACACGACCTAAGCTGGCTCGAGGAAATGCTCCGCGCAGTGCTCCAGCCGGACTTTGAGAAGAACGACTATCTCCGACAACTCGGCAAGACCATCCTGTCACTTGCACGACAAGGCCCCGCCGTTTTCATCGGACGCGGTGCCGACCATCTGCTCCCCCGCGACGCCGGATTGCGGGTCCGAATCATCGCCCCACTCGAACAACGCATCCGGACACTCATGCAGCGTCAATCATTGACCGAGCAGGAGGCCCAGCGCGAAATCGACAACCTCGAGCATGAACGGACAAGATTCATCCACAAACATTTCCGCGTCGATGTGGCCGACCCGCACAACTACGACCTTGTCCTCAATCTGGCGGTGCTCTCCGATGATTCCGCCATCGACCTGATCGACTCCGCCCGCCGCGCGATGCAACACGTCGACGACTGACCGCAGCACCCACGTTCGACATTCCAAATACCAACGCGTCACCCTTCGAGGGTGACGCTCGCCTCTTTGTCCTGGCAATACCAAGCCCTCCCGACGCGAATGAGAATCAGTCGCCCCATCCGTCGGAGACCCCCTGTACCGGAGCGACATCATCACGATGCAGCAACCGCCCGAGCACAATCGCTGCCAACATCGATGAATCCGAACATCACGCGCCGCACGCGTCATCACGATTCCGGGCAAATCGTGCCCCAGTGGCCTTGGCACACCGTTTGCCTTATCTTCCATCAAGACGACGTGCGGCAGCAGACTGGTCAACGGTCGTCCCCGATTCGCTATTTGGGAGGCATTCACGCAATGGCAGAACAGAACCTTGGGAAATGGATCCGACAGGAACACGATCACGTCGACGCGCTCGCCGCCAAGCTCCGCGAAGCGGTGGCCATCACCCCCCGCAGTTGCGGACAAGACTGGATCGAACGCATGCGCACCGTGCTCAACGAGTTTCGGGACCACCTCACCAAGCACATGGAACTTGAGGAAAACGGCGGATACATGGACGCTGTCCTCGAACGACGCCCAACCCTGTCGCACCACGTGGACCGCCTTGAGCAGGAACATCGCGACATGTCCATCCTGCTCAACGACCTTCACGAACTCGGTCAGCAGATCGATCCAAACCGTCCGCTGCTCGTCCGTGAGTTGTGCAGCCGCGTGCAGAACTTCCTCGGCTACATCGAGCACCACGAGCAATCCGAAAACGACCTCGCAGAGTTCGTCTTCACCCAGGACATCGGCTCAAAAGACTGATCCCCAACATCAGCAACAATAAGACGCCCGGCCATGCACTGCCCGGGCGTCTGTCTTCATACACCATCCTGTCCGCCCCGATGCTACTCCTCGCCGTAGCGCGGACCGGAGAAATCGCGAAACCGCCGGTGACATGAATCGCAGGTCGAATCAATCCGCGCAAGCACCACCCGCATCGAGCCAAGATCCTCCCGCAACGCCGCTGCCGTCAGATCATCGGCCTGCTCAAAAAGCGTTTCCACCTGCGCCAGAAAGCTCCGCCGATCCACTTCCGTCATATCGATGTGCGCGACCGCAACGGGGATCCGCTCCGCCGCCATCTTCAGCCGACCCGCCAAGACTTCAGCCTGATCAAACGCCTCCCGCCGACGTTCCAGACGGGTCTCTTCGATCTCCTGAGGCCAAATCGCCAACCGCCGCTGCGCCAATTCCCCCATCACCAACCGCAATTGCTCGTCATGTACCCAGTGACCGGCTTGCCCATTTTCCATCGTCAACCCGTTGCCATTCCGATGCCCATTGCACGAAAGCGCAACGCCAGCCAATCCAGCAAGGACGAACAGACGCAACCTGTCGACAATATGCCCCATCAACGTTCCCAAACGAGCATTTCCCATGCCGTGCAACACCATCATCTCCGCGCGTGGCACGATTCCTGTAGCGACCATCGCATGAATGCACGACAACGTCCGCGAATCATCTGCTCACTCCTGATCATCACGGCCACCGGTTCCCTCGCCATCGCCCAGTCGACGACAACCGCAGCAAAAGACACGGACACCCAACCCGCGTCAACCGATCCTGATCCCGAAGACCCCGAGTCATCCGGTTCCAAATCACAGCTCAGGATCCTACCCCAGCAGATCACCCTCGACACCGTCCCGGACGCCATCACAGACGCACTGAACATTTACGAGGACCGCGGATTCGCATTTCACGTCTTCTTCAACAACCACTATCAAGCCGTCGTCAAGAACGGGCTTGACACCAACGGAGGTCGAAACGCCGCATCACTCGACGCGTTCCTCACCTTCGATCTCGAACAACTCGGACTCATCGATGAAGCCGACGCCCTCATCCACCTCCAGACCAATTGGGGCGCCGGCATCAACGACCGAACGGGCTCAAACCTGGAGGTCAACGACGACGCCGCCGGCGACCTTGGATTCCACATCGCACAAGCCTGGTACCGACACTACTTCTTCGACCACAAACTCGCCGTCAAGATCGGATTTATCGACCATCAGGTCACCATCGACCGAAACCGATTCGCCAACGCCGAAGACATCCAGTTCATGAATCAGGCCCTCGACAACAACCCGCTCGTCCCGCTCGCCGTCGGACTCGGCACCTCCGTCACCATCGCACCGACAGATTGGACCACCCTCACACTCGGCGTCGGCGATGCACAATCCGTCCTGTACAAACCCGGCTTCTCCACCGCTTTTCACGACGAAAATCAATGGTTCGCCTACATCGAACAGGCGTTCCATCTGCGATTCGAATCGCGCAAAGGCCCACTCGAAGGCAACTACCGTTTCGGCATGGTATACGACCCGCGTCCGCGTCCCATCTTCACCGACCAGCGGAACGTCGAGTCCGACGACGACTACGGCTTCTACCTCAGCTTTGACCAGATGCTCTATCGGGAATCACGCGACGATGATCAAGGGCTCGGCGTCTTCGCCCGCTTTGCCTACCGCACACCCGAGCAGAACCAGTTCTACCACTTCTGGTCCGCCGGCTTTCAGTACCTCGGACCCATCCCAGGCCGAGACCGCGACCGCCTCGGTTTCGGATTCCTCGCCCAATATCCGTCCGTGAATTTCCGCGAATTCGTCGATCCCGACATCGACGAAGAAGTGATCTACGAACTCTACTACGCCATCCAGGCCACCGACCACATCGTCGTCACACTCGACGCTCAGTACATCGACAACCCCGCAGGCCAATCAGACCCCACCAACACCATCACCGCAGGCGTCCGCGTCCGATTTGCGTTGTGACACACCCACCTCCCGGACACCTTCTGTCGCGACGCCGGATGACCCGACGTCCAGCGACCACCAGCTACACCGTGACGTTGTCGGCCTGTCGCAGCCGCTCGACCAGCGAATTGAGCTGCCGCTTCTCCATCATCAGCTCATCGCGGTAGGTCGACGTCTGCGTGTGACGGATCTCCGGCCCCATGTTCCGGATCTCACGGTCAATTAGCGCCACAAGCAGGTCACGTTCCTCCCTGGACATCTTGAACACCATCACACACCTTCATTGTCCAATATGTCACGACTTCAACGCCCATGCGCTGAAGAACGTGTGTGGTGAGGTGATCACGATGCAAGTGGTACGCAAATGAATTGCCAGTACGAATGCCTCATAGCCTCGAGATAATGACCATCGTCCGGTCATCATCCGGCGACGCATCCCCTCGCCACGCAGATTCTTCTGCGAAGCATCGGTCCATTCGCTCCGCGGACACTCCATCGATCGCCGCTGCACGCAGAAGTCTGTCCACGCCGAATTGTTCACCCGATGCGTTGTGCGACTCGATCAGGCCATCCGTCGGCACCACCAGGCAGTCACCCTCCCCCAAAGCGATCTCGGTCGATTCCAGAACATCCTCCGCAAGCCCCAACGCCAACGGTGTCGTATGCGTCGGCAGAGTCTCCAATGCACCATCGACCCGCAAGACTTGCACCGGGCCATGCCCTGCCGACAGGTACTTCAAACGGCCTGCAGCGGGGTCCAACTCAATCGCCGCCAAGGTCACAAACGACCCAAGCTGAACATCCGCTCGCATGAGCGTGTCGAGTTCCCGCATCGCCGTAGGCAAGTCTTGCTGCGGGAACAGTACCCGTCCGAAGGATCGGCACACCGCTGCGATAAGGGCAGACCCGATGCCATGGCCTGTGACGTCGCCAAGCAATGCGATCCAGCGGTCATCTGGAAGCGCAATGAAGTCATAGAAGTCGCCTCCGACGAATTCTGCCGGTTCGCAGCGCGCTGCTATGTCATACCCCGCCAAAAACGGAACATCCTTCGGCAAGAGTGATGATTGAACTCGGCGAGCAATCGACAATTCCCGCTCCATCGCCGCACGCGACGCCAACTCGTCCGCAAGGCGACGATCACTGGTCACGTCTCGCGAAATTCCCAGCATCATCCGCTCGCCTGTCTTCGGGTCATCAAACGGAATGATGTTTGCCTGCAACAGCCCCGCAGATCCGTCAGACCGAATGTAAGGCAGGTCGTCCGTGGTCACCGGATCGCCACGCTCGATGATGGGGATCAACATTTCCTCGTAGAACTCTGACTGATCCGCATCGCCGTCCACATCACGATGGCGAAGCCCCACAATGCTCTCTTTGGTATGACCAAAGTACTCAGCAGCTGCGCGGTTTGCGTACTGAAAACGCATCTCAGCGTTATGCACATAGAAAAAATCGGGAATCCGATCCAGAAGCGTCCCCATTAACTCAAGACGCTCATCATCACCAGCACGACCGCTGCCATCACCTGCCTTAGTCATCACTTATCCACCAACGTCGCAAACTCATCTGATCGTCACGCAAGAACGGAAGTACGGAAAAGTCAGACTCGCAGCCCCACCGGGTCGACTCGTCGTCGCAACGCCAGCGTCCCGCACGTCACCAAAAGCAACGCCATCAACAGCGCGCTCCAGCCCGACATCGTCGGAACCCCCGCAATCGAACACGGATCCGCACCAGCCGATCCGATTGGCCGAACCCGGAAGACCCGGCCATCGTCCGCACTGTAGCTCGACGCCAGATAGAACAGGTTCCCCCGCGGATCCAACGCCACGTACATCGGCTTCACCCGGCCCGCCGGATCGGAATACCCCACGTCCGTGGCAAACGCTTCCAACATCGGCGACGCCTCCGACGCCAATGTCACCAACTCTCCGGAGTCGCCACCATTCCCGCCCCAGAGCGACGCGAAATAGACCCCGTGAAATGCAGGCCCGAACGTCCCGCATGACGGATACCACACCCCGCCCGAAACGATCCGCCCGCTCGATCCACCCGTTCCGACGTTAGACCAATCGTCCGTTTCGACACCGATCCCGTCGTACCCGTCGTGGCCGTAGTTCGCACCCACCGCCAAACGCAAGACGCGTGCCTTGTTCGGACCGCCAACGTCGTTGATGTAGATCTCCCCCGACTCCGGATGCACGGCCATCGAAAACGGATTCCGCAGCCCCAGTGCATACACAGCCCGGTAGGCACCGGTGGCGTTGTTGTAAAACGGGTTGTCCGTCGGAATCGTCCCGTCAGGTTGAATGCGAAACACCTTGCCCGTGTGGGTCGATAGGCTCTGCACATCGTCCCCGCCATTCCACCCGTCCCCGGTGGTGAAGTACAGCAATCCATCCCCGCCGAACGCCAACGCACCACCATTGTGACTGCCGCTCGAATCACCACCTGCGAACGGCATCTCGAACAGCAGCGTCTCTGTCGGATCGGCCACATTCGGATCGCCCGCGCTCGCCTGAATCCGCACCACGCGATTGTGTCGTGGAGAGTCCTTCATGTAGAAACAGTAAACATACCCATTTGTCTCGAAGTCCGGATCGAACACAAACCCGCGCAGCCCCGAGGAACGATGTGCCTCCGGCGTCCCGTTTCCATCGGTCGGCACATCGAACGTGTAAAAGGGCTGGGGATTGAGCGTCCACGAGTCGGTCCCCGAATCCCACGTTGCCACCCGCAACTGCCCCAGAACGCGCTCGGACACGAACAACCGACCGTCCGGCGAAAACGCCATCGTCGCCGGGTCCTGCAACCCAGAGATCACCACCTCCTGCTCAAACCCACCCGGCAGCGTCGCCGCCATCAAGGGTCCACCGATCGCCATCGACGACAACAGGGACAGAACCCGTCGCATAACCATGGCCCAGCACTCCTTTCAATTCGACTGCGTGGTCAACCCCGCCCCAAGGCCGTTGTTCATACCCACTCAGCCGACGCGACTCAACACAATTCCAGACCTACAGTGACACCTGAACAGCGACGCTGAACGAGTCCGATGCGTTCTGCCTCAGAATCCAGCGTCCATTTGGCACGGTACTTGCAGGAGTACTAGTGCACGCCAACCGAAGCCAAGCACACAATCGGTTGACCTGCCTCACTCCGGGAAACGCGGAGTGCGAACAACTGACACGACTCCTCTTACGAAGTGGCCGCCGCCCTGATGAGTCTGGCGAATACGCACCACGCCAGGCCTGTTCATCGCGGCGGCGACGGGTTTTACCGCACCTCACCCAAAAACTACCGCAAACGCATCACAAAATACGCGTAGCTGTAGAAATCCGAGAACTGATCGAACATCGACAGTTCAAGTCGTGCTTCGTTCAGCACATCTTCCGCCGAAACATTGCCCATCCATCGTGCTTCGACTTGGGCCAAACGCCGTCGCAGCGGGCCGTAGTATGAACTTTCCCACACAGCGGCTGGCAGAACAAAATCCGCCACTGCGTCATATCCCACTTGGTGGATGATTTGCCACTTGTGCTCCACGCTGTCGATCTCGGGGTAGGCCGTCCAGAACGACTTCAACACCTCCGGCGGATCATTCCGCAACCACACGACTTCGCTGACGACGGCGTATCCACCAGGCTTCAGGTAGGACTTCAACGACGCGAGACCATGTCGAAAACCGATGTTGTACAGTGCCCCTTCAGACCAGATGAGGTCAAAAGCCGCACCGACAAACGGCAAATCCCCCATGTCCGCCAGCACCGGACTGACGCGATCCGACCAGCCTTCGTCGCCGGCGCGGTGACGCAATCGCTCGAGCATGATGGCGAGATTGTCCACGGCGATCAGTCTTGCGTCCGTGGCTTGAGCCAACGCGGAAGTCTGCGCGCCCGGGCCACAACCGATATCGAGAATCCGCGCATGCAGTGGGAGGGAACCGACGCGCTCGAGTGCGCGGAGCGTGTGCGCGTCATCACCCGGCCCGCATCGCGGCAGGTGCGCGTACAAGTCCAGGAAGTAACCCATTCGGTCGTCGTCACTCACGCCGACATCCTGAAGTCACGCGTTGGATGTGTGGGCCATTCCACTGCCTCTTCATCTCAGCGTGCAAACAACCGGCTTGGAACATCCCAGCAGATTCGGTCGACGGCCGTGCGCACCCGCCATTCCCGAACCCGTGCGTTGTCCTTGAGACTCACGACCGCCGTCGCGTACCCCCGCCAGACCGGAGTCAAGGCTGCGGCGTCGATGATTTCAATCACGAGTGTGCCCTGCTCGACATCCTTGACGTACGCAGACTCCGAACCCAACTTTTCGCGGGAGAAGCGGTCCTCGCCCCACGCGCGCTCTGCGTCGCCGTCAAGAAGGGGCAAGGTGGCGACGACATTGCGCTGCAGATCGACGGTGTAGGAAAGGAAAATATCCGGCTGAGCATCGGTGAGCCGATACCCGCGCCGAGAGAGTTGTCGCGCCATTTCATCGCGGATGATGGCGTGGAGCGCGGGGTTGTCGAGTCGAGCGATCCCGGTCGGCGGCTGAAATTCGCTCCACCACGCGAACGTTCGGTATTTCGCGAGATTCACACCCGGCGTGCGCTGCCAATCGACCTTCATTGGCGCGCAACCCGTGCACACCACCGCGACAATCAGAACCACAGCACGTATCATTTGACGCCAATTGAACATTCGAAACCATGACATCGGCCCAAGCTTCGCACGAACAACGTTCGGCGTCCAGACGCACGGTCATGTCGTCGCAACAAGGACTCACTGCGTGTCGCAAACGTTCCATTCACCGCCCACGATTGAAAGGCGTCGAACAGCCGTCGTACCCGTCCTGATCGCCGTCACCGCGCTGATGTGGACGGGCTGCGCCTCCAGCGAAATCGGCCTGCCGCCGATCGAGAACGACGTCGAAATCGGAAGCGAGTTCGCCGAACGCGTTGAATCGGAGATGGGCCTTTACGACGCTCCCGAATTGCGGGCGTACCTGCAATCGCTCGTGGAGCAGTTGACCCCGCATGCGCCGGACGATCGGTTCCAATACAAAATCGCCATCCTCGACCAACCCGAACCCAACGCTTTCGCCCTGCCGGGAGGGTTCCTGTACGTATCGCGCGGCCTGCTGGTGACGGCACGAAGCGAAGACGAGCTCGTCGGATCGATTGGCCACGAGATGGCGCACGTGTATCGCCGCCACACCGCGCGGCAACTGGCCAAGGAGCGAATCGCGTCGCCATTCAAGCTTCCGGGCAAACTCGTCGGGTTCCTGATTCACGACGACATCGGCGACATGATCAACCTGCCCGCCAATCTGTTCGGCGGCGTCATTCTCAATGCATTCAGCCGGCAGGACGAGTACGACGCCGACGACGGCGGCATCGTCATATCGGCGTCCGCCGGGTATCGGCCCCGAGCGATGGGGGCACTTCTGTCCAGGATGGAAGCGCAATCGGAGCTGCTTAGTGGTCGACGCCGTCGACCCGGATTCTTCGACACGCACCCCATGACACCCAATCGTGTGCAGCGCATCGATCGCCGGTCGGACGACGTGGTCGCACCGACGGCCACATCCGCATTCGGATCCGACAAATCCTACCTCGACCAGATTGAAGGACTGCTGGCCGGGGAGAATCCAGCGCAGGGCGTGCTCGTGGAGCGTTCGTACCTTCATCCGTCGATTGGCTATGTGGTGACGTTCCCCGACGGTTGGGCGGTGGCCAATGCCCCGGATGTCGCGATCGCCATCGCAGAGGAATCGGACGGCTTCCTTCTCGTCCGTCCTCTCGAAGATGGCGGTGAACCAACGGCCCTTGCCGAGGAGCGCGTTACCGAGTTGGACGAGGAATTCGATGTCACCCCCGAACGCAACGAATCGGTGAACATCAACGGTTGGCAAGGCCACATCGTGACGATTCGCGAAGAAGCACGTGACGGCCGATTCCTGGCATCATTTCTGTGGGTAAAGGCTGGTGACACGACGCTGCAACTTCTTGCGTTCGGCAGCGATCAGCACGAAGAGAAGATGGCCGAAGCGCTGACCAGCGTGCGACCCATGGATGTCGATGGCGATGACATGTTGTTTGTCGGTCGGGTGCAGATCGTTGAAGCGAAGGATGGCGAATCACTGATCGAGCTGGGTGCACGATCCGGCAATCGCTGGTCGCCGCGCATGACGGCCATCATGAACGACCTATCGGTGGACGACGTGCTCTCGGATGGCATGCTGATCAAGACCGTGCGCTACGTGCCGTTCATCCCGTCGACGACGCGATAAGCGCAGACGGCAGGCGATCGCCCGCTACACATTCTTGTTCTGCTCGGTGAGTTGTTCGAGTACTTCCTCATATCCGGCGACAGCGTTGTCCTGAATGCGTTTGAAATCTGCCAGCCACCGTCTGCCACTGTCGTTGGCGTGCATGCCGTGGGCGCGGAGATAGGACTCGATGCCCTTGCCGTGGTGGTAGTAGTTGCTGAGTTCGTAGTAGGCGACGAGTTCGAGGCAGTTTGCACAGCGGACGTAGACGACCGTCGGGCGGTTCGGCTCGCGACGGAGAATGTTGCGGACGTTGATCGACTTGCACCGCTGACACGTCTGACGATTGACTTGCATCTCCATCATCCTTTCGCAACTCGGCCCGCGAATCTCCGAACAACCTACAGAACACCCGACGCGTTCCACCACCAGTAGCCGGCAGTAAACGCCAGCGCCACGCCGACCACGGTCAGCACCAACCCCGGTTTGATCATATCGCCGACCGTGATTTCTTCAGAACTGAATGCCATCGCATTCGGCGGCGTTGAGACCGGCAGCGGCATCGCGAGCGAACAGGCGAATGCCGTCCCCACCAGAATCGGCGACAGGCCCTCGACGCTCAAACCCAATATGATGGGCATGATCAGATTGGCGGTGGCGGTATTACTCATGACCGACGACATGGCACACGCGACGACGCCGAAGATCACCATCAGGCCGAACACGGAAACACCCGCGACCGGCAGCAGATCGATCAACCAATCCGCCAACCCACTTGCCGACATGGCCCTGCCGAGGCACAAACCACCGCCCATGAGCAGCAGAACGTCCCACGAGATGGCGTGCAGTTCCCGGACGGTCAGAATGCGTGATGCGAACAACACCAACACCGGAATCAACGCGACCGTACCAGCCGACTGACCATGCAACGACGAGGTCATCCAGCCAACGACCGTCACGGCGGCGGTGGCCAACACGACGTAGAGCGACGCGCTGCGGTGCACATGAACCGTGTGATCGTCGGCCTGCAGATCCGCGTGCTCGCCCCGGTACAGGAAGAGAAGCACCCCCCACGCCAACGCGAGCATCACCACGACACCGGGTATGCCCATCAGCATCCAGGTTCCAAACCCTGGTGCGATGTTGATCTGGGCCATGTATTGCATCGCGATGGCATTGGGCGGACTGCCGATCGGCGTTCCGAGTCCGCCGACGTTGGCCGCGAACGGTACTGAGAGTACCAACGCCTGCCGGTATCGATCGCCGCGCGGCAACTTACCGATGATTGGGATAACGAGCGCGAGCATCATGGCCGCGGTTGCGGTGTTGCTCAACCACATCGACAGAAACGCGGTGATGACCATGACGCCGAGCATCAGATTCGGAATCGAATTGCCCGTCCTGCGGATCATCCACAATGCCAGCCACTCATCGAGACGGAGTTTGTGCAATGCGGCGGACAGCACGAAACCCCCAAGGAACAGGAGGATGATGTCCGAGAAGAACTGGGCCATGAAGACCTCATTGGTGACGTGCATGTCGTCGGCGCGCATCGTCGGCGCCAGCCAGACAATGCTGAGGAACAGGACGAACATGCTCGTGACAAAGAGTGGAACAGCCTCGGTGATCCAAAGCGTCGCGGCGGCCAGCAGTATGCCCAGGGCGACATATCCCGGTCGGGTCATGTGCCAATAGGCGAGGAAGTCATATCCCGCGCCAAGCAGGAACAACATCACCAGAGCGATGGAGACGATCCGTCCGATGTGCTGTCTCATGAGTCCCGGCGATGACCTCGTCTTCCATGCGGATCAGACCGATTGAATCGGCGAGCGTGTTCAGATTGCGGGACCGGCTTGACGGACGGCTTCATCGACGCCGGCTTCATAATTCTGGAAGTTCTCGCGGAACAGGCCGGCCAATTTCGTGGCGGTCTTGTCGAAGGCGGACTTGTCCTCCCACGTGTTCTTCGGCACGAGAATGTCCTTGGGCACGCCGGGACAGTCGGTGACCACGTCGAAACCGAACAGGCGGTCCGGCTCGACCGGGGCGGACTTCAGTGCACCGGAGTGAATCGCATCGACGATCGCGCGGGTGTACGCGAGTTTCATCCGTGACCCCGTACCATACGCGCCGCCGCTCCAGCCGGTGTTGACCAGCCAGACGTTTGACTTGTGTTCGGCGATCCTGGCGGCGAGCAGCTCCGCGTACTTGCCCGGATGCCAGACCAGGAATGGTCCGCCAAAGCACGGCGAGAATGTTGCCGACGGCTCGGTCACGCCGACTTCCGTACCGGCGACCTTGGCGGTGTATCCGCTGATGAAATGGTACATCGCCTGCTCGGGATTCAGTCGGCTGACCGGCGGGATCACGCCGAATGCGTCGCAGGTCAGGAAAATCACGTCGGTCGGATGGCCGGTCATGCATGGAATCTGCGCGTTGCGAATAAACTCGATCGGGTAGGCGCCCCGCGTGTTCTGCGTCAGCGAGTCGTTGCTGAAGTCGACGCTGTGGTCATCTTCGCGATAGACCACGTTCTCCAGCACCGAGCCAAACCGCAATGCCTGGAAGATGTCCGGTTCCGACTCCGGGGTCAGGTCGATCGCCTTGGCGTAACACCCGCCTTCAATGTTGAAGATGCCGTCGTTGGACCAGCAGTGTTCGTCATCACCGATCAGGTAGCGTTTGGGGTCGGCCGAAAGCGTCGTCTTACCCGTACCCGACAGACCGAACATGATCGACGATTGGCCCGATTCCTGGTCGACCGTGGCCGAGCAGTGCATCGACAGGACGTCCTGCTTGGGCATGAAGTAGTTCATGACCGTGAAGACGCCTTTCTTCATTTCGCCGGCGTATTCCGTACCGAGGATGACCATCTCGCGGGCACCGAGGTGTACATCGACGCTGGTCTTGGAGGTCATGCCGGTTGTGTGTCTGTTGGCCGGGAACTTGCCCGCGTTGAAGATCACCAGATCGGGTTCGGCGAAGTTGTCCAGTTCCTCCTGCGTCGGACGGATGAGCATTGTGTGCATGAACAATGCGTGGTAAGGCCTCGTGCAGACGACGCGCACGTTGAGGCGATACTTTGGATCCCATCCGGCGAAGGCATCAACGACATAGAGTCGTTGCCTTGTGTTGAGGTAGTCGATGGCGCGTTCGCGGTTAACCTGAAAGACGGGTTCCTCGATCGCCATGTTCACGCTGCCCCACCAGACATCGTTCTCAGAGTCTGGATGACGGACGATGCGCTTGTCTTTGGGGGAGCGGCCGGTCTTGGAACCGGAGTACGCAATCAGCGCACCGGAATTCGCGATGACCGTCCCCTGCTCGGTCTTGATGGCTTCTTCATAGAGCGTGGCTGGGGAGAGATTCCGCCGCACGTCCTTAACATTGATTTCGTATTGTCCGAGATCCAAGTTTGACATTCCATTGCTCCAGCTGCATCGACGTTGCCAGTCTGCCAAAGGCGTATTCTACGCCCAACCTTGGCAGCGCGTCCAAGCGCAATCGGCGCGAATATGAACGATCGGTGTGGGCACTGTTCGTCATGGCGAGACCCGGCAGACATATCCGTCCGCGATGGCAGCGAATGCCCCCACCTGCGAAGTCGCCTGCATCTGATCCCATCCCAATTCAGCGGCCATGATCTCGGCCACGAGCGGTGCCACCTCTTTCGCGGCTTCGGCGTCGAACAGCAACGACCGCGTCCGCCGGGCAAGCACGTCGTCGACCGTTCGCGCCATTTCCCGACGACATGCCCACTGAACCTCGGCTCCGGTCAGGGTTAGTCGCGGATGCAATGGTCGGGCCATGTCGGCGTCCTGCTCGGCCAGCGTTTGGACGTGCGCGGCGTCTGAACCGTAGAAGGACATCGGACCGAACCGCTCGACGTCACCGTCATGCCCGTGGATCGGCAACGCCTGCGTCACGCACTCCCGTGAATCGAGTCCGCCAAGCAGGATGGCCTGGTCCACGACGTCCTCGGCCATCTTGCGATAGGTTGTCCACTTTCCACCGGCGACCGTCATCAATCCCGAGTCCGGGTCGATCAGAATTGTGTGGTCCCGCGACAGGGCAGCCGTGTTTCCCCCGTCACCAGCCTTGACCAGCGGACGGATGCCGGCAAACACGCTGCGCACGTCCGAAGGTGTGGCCGGTCGCGACAGGTACCGATTGGCCGTCTCAAGTATAAAGCGGATCTCCTCATCTCGTGGGATTGGCTCGAGATTGACCGATTCGATCGGCGTGTCCGTAGTTCCCACGACGGCCACATCATGCCACGGAATCGCGAACATCACGCGTCCATCATCGGTGTGCGGTACCATGATGGCGGTCCTGCCGGGCAGGAACGAGCGATCCAGCACCACGTGCACGCCCTGACTCGGCGCGATGATCGGTGCAACGTCGCCTCGGTCCATGCGGCGAACCTGATCCGCAAACGGCCCGGTTGCATTCACCACAACTCTTCCAGCCAGCTTGTGCTCGTCCCCCGATTCCGAATCCCGCGCAATCACACCAACGACCGCGCCGTCAACATCCTTGGTCAACGCGACCACCGGCATGTGATTTACGAGCGTCGCGCCCTGCTCATGGGCGGTCGTCGCAAGGTTGATGGCGAGTCGGGCGTCATCAAACTGCCCGTCGTAGTAGAGCGTGCCGCCGCGCAGGCCATCCGTGCGAATCGATGGAATCGCCTCGACGACGGCGTCGCGCCCCAAGTGCTTCGATCGACCGAACCCATAGCGACCGGCCAACAGGTCATACACTTTCAGCCCGATGCCGTAGAAAGGCGACGCCCACCAATCGTAACTTGGTACCACAAACGGCACATCGTGCACGAGGTGCGGCGCGTTGCGGAGCAGCAACCCGCGTTCCTTCAGCGCTTCCATCACCAGCGACACGTTGCCCTGCTGCAGGTAACGCACCCCGCCATGTACCAGCTTCGTCGAACGGCTTGATGTGCCCTTTGCGAAGTCGGACTGATCGAGCAGCACCACGTCGAAGCCCCGAGACGCTGCGTCGACTGCCGTCCCCAAACCGGTCGCCCCACCGCCGATGATGATCATGTCCCACGGCGTCGCGCGATCACGGATCGTCGCGAACATCTCATCGCGGTTCATCACTCAGTCTCCGGTTGCCCACCCCTTGCATCGCCCGACCGCTTCCTGCCATCGCGCGCGACGCCGCACTGCCTCTGCCTCGGACATCTGCGGCTCGAATCGCCGCTCAACCTGCCACTGATCGGAGATTTCCTCCACGGACGACCAGAATCCCACGGCCAGACCGGCGATGTACGCCGCCCCCAACGCAGTCGTTTCCAGCACCGTCGGCCTCACAACCGGCACGCCGAGGATGTCCGCCTGAAATTGCATCAGGAGGTCATTGGCGGTTGCCCCACCGTCGACCCGCAATTCCGTCATCTTCGCGCCAGCATCATCCTCCATGGCCGTCACCAGATCAGCGACCTGAAATGCGATGCCTTCCAGCGCCGCCCGAGCAATGTGCGCCGAAGTCGTACCGCGCGTCATGCCGATGATCGCCCCACGCGCGTGCGGATCCCAGTGCGGTGCGCCCAATCCCGTCAGCGCCGGGACAACATACACGCCGTCGCTGTTCTCAACGCTGGCCGCCAACGCCTCGACGTCAGACGACGATTCAATCACACCCAGTCCGTCCCGCAGCCACTGCACGATCGCCCCGCCCACGAACACGCTGCCCTCCAACGCGTACTGCAACGTTCCTTCACGCTTCCACGCCACGGTCGTCAGCAACTGATTGCGCGACACCCGCGCTTCCGAACCGGTATTCATCAACAGGAAGCAGCCCGTCCCGTAGGTGCATTTGGCCAACCCATGCTCAACACACACCTGCCCCATCAGCGCCGCCTGCTGATCGCCAAGCACACCGGCCAACGGCACACCCTGCGCGCCCTCGATCTTCGATACCTCGCCATACAATTCGCCGCTTCCGCGCACCTCCGGCAGCATGCTCCGTGGGACATTCAGGATGCTCAGCAGTTCGTCGTCCCACGTTCCCTGGTGAATGTCGAACAGCAGCGTCCGCGACGCGTTGCTCGGATCGGTCACATGCACGGTCCCATCGGTCAGCTTGTACGCCAACCACGCATCCACCGTCCCGAAGGCCAACGCGCCCGCTTCTGCCTTCGCCCGTGCGCCGTCGACGTTTTCCAGGATCCACGCCACCTTCGTCCCACTGAAATAGGCGTCCAGTACCAAACCCGTCTTTGACCGAAATGTATCGACCAGACCGTCCGCCCGCAGACGCTCGCACATCCCCGCCGTCCGCCGATCCTGCCACACAATCGCATTGTAGATGGGGTCGCCCGTGGACCTGTCCCAGACGACGGTCGTCTCACGTTGATTGGTGATCCCGATGGCTGCGACGTCACCCGCCGCGATTCCACCGCCCTGCAACGCCTCTGTCAGCACATCCCTCTGCGACGACCAGATCTCAGCGGGATCATGCTCAACCCAGCCAGCCTGCGGGTAGATCTGCCGAAACTCCCGCTGAGCGACCGACCTAATGTGCCCAGCCTCGTCGAACACCACCGCCCGCGAGCTCGTCGTCCCCTGATCCAACGCGACAACATACGACATGAGTACCTCCGCACTACCTTGCAGCCGATTGGTTGAGACTCGGCGTCAACCGCGAAGAATAGGGACTGCCCCTCGCCGAAACAACCGTCAACAGACGGTAGCGACCGTACCGCCGTTCGCCATGTCACGGCGCGCGTGGCATCCACAACGAGCAACGCGGCCGACAGATCCGCACGTGGGAACAAAAAAATGACCATCCCCACTTGCGGGGATGGCCAACGGATCATGAGACGATCAGCGCGTACTGTTGCGCTGGGACGTACTATTGAATCGGTTGCAAAGGCCCGGTGAACAGGGTCAGAAAGACGGCGTAGTCGTGCAAGTCCACGTCTCCGTCCTGATCGAAGTCTCCCGGGGAGAGATCACTCTCAATCTCGCAGCTCGATGAACACCCATCACCATTCTCAGTGTTGCCGTCGTCGCAGGATTCACCGCCATCGACGATGCCATCGCCACAAACTGGACCGGCCTCCAATTCCCAGTACATGATCATTTCGTCGACGCCGCTTCCGCCGATGTCGCTGCCATCGAAACCGGCGACGCCAACGCCAGCCAATCCCGTCTCGTCGGCGTCATCAATCGACAAACCGACGCAACCGAGAACCTCGCTGTCATCGAGCAGGCAGAACCCCGAATCGACGACGTCAAATCCGGGAACATGCGGCAGGGAAATCCGATCCAGACCGGCTTGCCCCGTTCCAATATCCAACCGCCACGAATGAAATGGCACACCATCCGGCGATGTCGCCCCTGACGGCACGATGTCCGACAGATCCGTCGTGAAGTAGTTGACTTGCACGAAGTTTGTCCCGATCTCACCAGGACCAAGGTCGCCAGCCACGATGCCCATCTCCACGTTGGAAAGCATGTTCGGCCCCGCATCCTGCTGACCAGCCTCGAACGGGTGTACGTCCGGTTCGCCATCGATCACCCACCCGCCGCTCGTGTCTTGTGCACCACCGGTGGCTGAGAATGTCTCGCTTCCGCCAGCCGCCGATGCCGCGAACACCTGGGTTCGCACACTGACGAGCGGCACCGAGGGTCGTTTTGCGGTCGTCAACACGAACGGTGTGATCATGTTCGATCGGTTAACACCGTCCTCCCCGCGAGCCATGGCTGACGGTGACCCGATGCATGCGGCACAGAGGACCGCACGAAGCATGAACGAGACACCAATGAGCGCGATGCCCTTCCGCACGCGGGACGTTGCCATGTTCATCGCATCGTCGGTCGCGTCGACTCCGCCTTGAATCGTCTCGCAATACTTCATTACGGCCGCTCCAATCGATACAGAACACCGGTGAGACTTGCGTCCGAACCGATCAGGTACATGAATTCCTCATCGAACGACAAACCCGTCCAGAATATGTCCTCATCCGGCAATTCATACGTTTCGATCACGTCGCCCGTCTCGGCGTCGATGCGTGCGATCGAACGTGTGGCCATCTGCACCATGCCCCACAGGTCGTCACCATCGAACGTCAATCCGCGCACCGAGCGATGGAAATCGATCGTCTCCTCGAGCACGTCCGGCTCGACATTTGGATTGATGACCAGGAACTTGCCACGGTTGTCATTGTCTCCAAAACCGTGCAACCACAGCCTGTCCGTGTCTGTGACATACGCACCGGCACGAATCGTGATCTCCTCGTTGAAGTTGTTTCCTGTATGAAATGAATCAAACACGGTCGTGAGGTTCGAGCGAAAGGCATCCGGGCTGCCGCCGCATCCGCAGTGGTGCCAGAAATGCTGAGTCTGTGATACCGGCTGCGTCGTCTGGATGAATCGGCTGTTGGTCGGACCAAGCGGTGCGATGAGCGTGTCGGTCTGAAGGTCGAACACTTCGATCAAGTTGTCCGTCGAGTTGAACACCAGATCGCCGTCGAAGAAATTCAGATCGCCGAAGGAATTGGGGCGTGGAAGCCCCGAGATCACATCGACCACTTCCAACTCGCCGCAGGTGACGTCATCCGGCAGCACCTCCTGTCGCGACAACAGCGCGATGTTTCCAAACTCATCTGCGAGACTCAGCGTATCCTGACCGGCGATCACCAACGGAAAGAACACCGTCCGATTGGGATTGAAGGACAGACTCGCCTCGGCTGAGAAATCGAGCGCCATCTGCTCGCCGTCGTACAAAACAAACGCACGCACACAGTCGTTCGTGCCGGTGCGCAGATCGCGGAAGTACACGCGGCCGAATCCATCCTCACCGACGGTGATCGCCATCGCTTCAAGGGACGTATCCACCTCGTCCAGCAACAGGCCATCCTCCAGCAACCAATGACCGAACGGCGATGGCTTCGGCAGTCGACCCACGCCCGGCAGCAGATCGACCGGCGTCACGCGCTCCAGCGACCCGCCCGCCACCGCCGACGGACGGTCGGCCTGACCATCTGTCGCTTCCTGAGCGTTCAGCACATTCTCCACAACCGCAGCCACCAGCGCCTCGTCCACACCGCTGTTGCCAACGTCATGCAGACCACAGCCGCCATTGACCAACATCGCGGCGCACATCACCGCACATCCCGCCCGAACTTGTCTCCATCTCATCGTGATGACCTCCAGTCGTCCCAAGTCTGACACCGCCCCTTACCGAGACCGGCTTCCAACGATCCGTCCGGCGACGTTTGTCTTCGTGTGTTCACGCGAAAAAGTGAAGAAATGTGCCCAAGCTGAATACGTCAGGCGAGACATCAGCAGTGGCCAAGGACGAAATCGGGTGATTCGCGGCGGGGAATGGGGTACCATCCCGATCACCCGCCGATGCCACGGTCGTCACGTCGGGTCATGTGATGCAAGGAGAATCCGATGCAAAGCAAAGCTGCCACGGTCAAGGCGTATCTTGATTCGCTGCCCGAGGATCGCCGCAAGATCGTTTCCGAAGTCCGCAAAGTCATCCGCAAGAACCTCGGCAAGGGCTACAAGGAGGGCATGCAGTATGGCATGATCGGCTACTTCGTTCCCCACAGCGTCTATCCACCCGGCTATCACTGCGACCCCAAACAACCGCTTCCCTTCGCCGGACTCGCCAATCAGAAGAACCACATCGGCATCTACCTCTTTTGCCTCTACTGCGAACCCAAGATGCTCTCGTGGTTCCAGAACGCATGGAAGAGTGCAGGCCACAAACTCGACATGGGCAAGTCCTGCATCCGCTTCAAGAAGCTCGAAGACGTCCCCCTCGACGTCCTCGGCGAAGCCATCGCCCGCGTCCCCGTCGATTTATTCGTCGAGTCGTACGAATCAAACCTGAAGCCATCAACCCGCTCGTCCAAACCCACCACCAAGAAGACATCCGCCCGGAAACGCACAGTCAAGAAAGCCGCAGCCCGCAAGAAGACCACCGGGAAACGCAAGACGAAGAACACAAAGTCCGCCAAACGCTGATACCGCAACAATCGTTGGCAGACGCCATCGACCAGACGAATCGCCCATGACGAACGCCGCACCCGAACAATCACGTCACTTCGTCGCCCTGCTCACTGCCCTCCTCCTGTTGTTTGTCGCCGCCCCGATTGGCTGGCTGATGGAGAAGCAGTTTCAAACGACGCTGATCCGTTGGTTCATGATCATCGTCCTGATGGCGGATCTCTTGGTCGCTGCAAGACTCGCGGCACACAGCAAGGGCGAACGCGTGCTGGCGTGGCTGCTCGCGGTTCCCGCAACGATCGGATTTGGCGCATCTCTGGCGACAGCCTCGCCGTTGATCCATGCCATCGCGGAGTTCATCGCGATCTGCTTTCTACTCGTCATCGTGATCACATTGCTGCGATTCGTGTTTCGCGCGAAGAAAGTGACCGGCAACACCGTCGCAGCCGCCCTGTGCGCTTACCTGTGTATTTGCATTGCCTACGCAAGCCTGTACACGTTGCTCTACATCATCGACGCCGACAGCTTCGCCTTCAGCAATACGTTGGCCGCCATGGATTCGTCCGCCGAGAGTTTCTCTGTCGTCGCGCTCTACTACAGCCTCGTCACGATGACCACACTCGGATACGGCGACATCGCCCCGACAACCCCAGTCACCCAGATGGCCGCCGCCATACAGGCGCTCATCGGCCAACTCTATCTCGCCGTCCTCATCGCCCGGCTCGTTGGGATTCAGGTCTCCAACCAACAGCAATCATGACCGCCGCACGCCGCCGAATCGACGGTTTCGCATTGACGTTGCCCCAATAGGCCATCGACGTCGCATCACGGCCAGACGCGTGTCGGAACGCGCCCTCACGATCAACACCAATCCTCACGCCCGCCCCCCGTCCACACATCGCTGCCATCAAGTGACTTTCTGGCATACACGTTGCACGCCGGGTATGCTCCTCGGCAGCAGAAAGAACGCGACGCCGCAATCGGTGCATCCCCAATGACTGCGGGGAGATCAGCTTTTTTCCAGGCAAGTCAGAGCATCCATTTACGGAGGGTCAGTCATCATGAAGAACCGCATGAACAACAAGTATCGCATCGGACTGAGCGCTGCCATCGTGTGTGCCTGTGTCTGCGGGATTGCGTTGGCACCATGGGCACTCGCGGGCAGCCAAGCCGATCAGACGTCGACCAGGAAACGCGAGAAGGCGACAGGCCCAAAGGAGAAAGTGATGCAGGTCCAGTATCTGGAAATCGTGACCAAAGACGTGGACATCGTCTGCAATGCCTACACCAAGCTCAACGGCGTGCCGTTCAGCGAGCCGGACATCAGACTCGGCAACGCCCGGACAGCCAAACTCCCCGGGGGCAGCCTCCTTGGCGTTCGTGCACCGATGCGCGAAGACGAGGATCCGGTAGTGCGGCCATATTGGCTTGTCGATGATATTGAGGCTGCAGTTGCAGCAGCGA
Source organism: Phycisphaerae bacterium (assembly GCA_028289375.1). Classification (GTDB taxonomy): domain Bacteria; phylum Planctomycetota; class Phycisphaerae; order UBA1845; family UBA1845; genus OFTM371. The sequence goes on from JANQQK010000013.1 coordinate 74,375, forward strand.
TCAAAGCCGGCGGCGAGCTTGCCCATCCGCCGTTCGAGATCCCCGGTCACGGCACATTCGCCATCTACATTCAAGGTGGCATCGAACACGGCCTGTGGGAGAAATAAGCGCGACTGAATTCGAAACAGCGACCTTCTTGCCCCCAGTAGCATCGATCAACGTTTTGGATTTCCCCAAGACGCCAATGCCATCTTGAGAGCGCGGACAGAGTCACCCGTAAGCGACCGATTGAAGCCGATTTCCTGTCCATGCACTTCATCGCGCGGTACCATCGCAGCCATGAAGTCGTTCGCCACTCTGTTCTCCCTCTACCTTCAGAACCGGACAAGCCGGCGAAACCTGAGCTTGCTTCTGCGATTCGCCGTTGTTCTTGCGTTGATGGTGACCGTCTACAGCACGATCTTCCACTACCTCATGTTGGCGGAGGGTAAGGAGTCGAGTTGGATCACCGGCGTCTATTGGTCTTTAACCGTGATGTCGACCCTGGGCTTCGGCGACATCACGTTCGACGGCGACCTCGGGCGGGCCTTCTCGATCGTTGTACTGTTGTCCGGGCTGTTGTTCCTGCTCGTGCTTCTCCCTTTCACGCTCATTGAATTGTTCTACGAACCCTGGGTGAAGGCCCAAGCCGAGGCCCGCGTACCACGGTACCTACCGGAAGACACAAAAAACCACGTCGTCCTGACACGCTATGGAAGAATCGGACGAGCGCTGATCGAACGGCTTAAGCAGTACAACTATCCATACGTCGTCATCGTGCAGGAACTCGCCGAGGCGTTGCGCTTGTACGATGAAGGAATCACGGTCATCGTGGGCGAGCTTGACGACCCGACCGTTTACGAACGGATCCGAGTCCACCAGGCTGCTCTTGTGACCGCCACCCAAAGCGACACGGTCAACACCGGCATCGCATTCGCCGTCCGCGAGATATCCAAAACCGTGCCGATTCTGGCGTCGGCCGACAGTCAAACGTCGGTCGAAGTCCTGAAGATTGCCGGCTGCACGAGAGTTCTAGAATTCAGCGACATGATGGGGCAGGCGCTGGCCCGACGAACGCGCGGCGGCGACACACTTGCCCACGTGGTCGGCGAGTTGGACAACGTGCTCATCGCCGAAGCCGTCGCATCCGAGACAGACCTCATAGGCAGAACCCTACGCGAAGACCAATTCCGCACCAAGTCCGGCGTGACGGTCGTCGGTGTCTGGGAGCGCGGGCGATTCGAGCTTGCCCAGGCGGAAACCGTTGTCGGCCCGAGCACCGTCCTTGTCGTCGCCGGGTCAAAAGAGCAAATGGTGAAATTCGACAAGCTGTATCACCGGGAACTAACGGGTCCGGGACCTGTGGTTATCATCGGAGGTGGCCGGGTGGGTCAGGCTGTTGCGCGTGCGCTCGAGTCGCGCAGAATTGATTACCGCATCGTCGAGCAGAAGGAGCAGCTTGCACGAGACTCGGACCATTACGTGGTGGGCGACGCCGCAAGCGCCGAGACGCTTGAACGGGCCGGCATCGAGGCTGCTCCAGCCGTGGTTATCACGACCCATGATGACGACATCAATACGTACCTGACGATTCACTGCCGTCGCGTCAATCCCAGCATTCAAATCATCTGCCGGGCAAACCTGGGACGAAGCGTCCCAACGATGCACCGGGCTGGTTGCGACTTCGCGGTCTCTTATGCGTCAATGGGCGCGAGCACCTTCTTCAACCTGCTGAATCGCAGCGACATGCTCATGGTGGCCGAAGGGGTGAACGTGTTCACTGTGGCGGTTCCAAAGTCATTGGAAAACAAGACTGTCGGCAACTCGGCACTCCGCAGCGACACGGGATGCAGCATCGTGGCCATCTACGCCAATGGGGAAACCATGATCAACCCGCCACCGGACTACAGCCTGCCGGCCGGAGGTGAGCTTGTGCTCATCGGGACAGTGGAGGGTGAGAATAAGTTTCTCGCGTTACACGCCAATCGGTGAGGAGATGCAGCGTTGGCCGCACAATTCGAAGTCGACATGCAATAAAAAAAGAACGCGTAAGAAATCGGGGCAACTGGACGCCAGTTGAACTTTTTGCAGCCGAAATCGGTCATTGGAGCCCAGAAACGCGGTTCTTGCTTTCAATGTGAGAGCACACAGCCCTGTTCGTGCCGACCGTGAAACAGGAGTTGGTAAATGACCGGCTGTCATGGCGAATGCGGATCTGCGACCTGGCCAGCATTGACGTCAGTTGGGGGTACCAACATATTTGGATCAAGATTCGAGATGCAGGTCAGCTGATGAATCGCAAGCTCGTGTATCGACTCTACCGGGAGGACGGCTTGGCCATACGAGCGAACAAGCCATGCCAGCACAGTAGCTGCTCGACGCGGATTCCGCCGCCGCAGGCGGGTCGTCCCGATGAGAGCCGGGCGATGGCCTTCGTGGCGGGCGAACTGTGCGACGTCCGGAGATTCCGATTGTTGAAGATTATCGATGACTTTACCCGTGAGAGCCTAGCTGTGGTGGTCGGCGAGAGCGGCTTGATCCCAAGCATAGAGCCGTTTTGCGCCTGTTCGGATTACGCTGTGGACCGGACGTCCGGGTTTGGTCGCCAACGGAGACAATGGTCTCTCCAACCGGCAGGAGGTTTACGAAACGGATTCAGTACCGCGTCGCACCTTCCTCGCTGGAGGGCACTAATCGCAGCCTGTGACTCGCTCCGTAGTCACACTCGATGCTAATACGCAATCACATCGGGGCCTTCGTCGACTACAATCGGGACGGACCCTAATCGATCGCGGATTTCGCTCTCCGTCCTGGCGTCGAGTTTAGTTGTTAAGATGCGTATGCAAGGCAAGCCTGACTCGTCCAAACCCACACTGCAGCCGATCACGTTGGGGAGGTTCATCAACCAACCCTCGTGATTTCTTTTTAGGACCAGGAGTTCTTCCTGGGAGATCTGACGCATACGACAAGTCTACGTCTCCGACGAGGCATTAGCAAGTAGTTATCACCCAGAGTTTCGAGCTTGGCTCCCACTAAGCCAATGCACCCAGGAACTCGCGGATGTTCAACGCAGAAATCACAGCCCCAATCGGATTCGCGAACGTGATAGAATTGTCTCGCCTGCCGGCGAACAACAAGGCCACAGGCTGTTTGCTTCCTGCCGTAACGATCAACGATCCCGAGTCGCCACCCCGGCTAAACACTCCGCCAACGCCTCGTACGCCTACCTGATCCCTGAATTCGGCGACTCCACCGGAATAGCCTACACGAATGCGCACGCCGATATCCGTCACCGTGCCCATGGTGGCCTGCGTGGTTCTGCCATTTTTGACCACTGACATACCTAATCGAGCCTGCATGGGTCTAGGGTTTACCCGATACGTGACGTGTGTGCGCTTAACGAATCGAAATGCGGTCCATGCGACGGCTGCATCGACCGTATTAGGACCGGGGAACGTGATTGGCACGAAGTTTTCGAGAACAGCAATGCGATCAGACGGTGATGAACCACCGTCCACGCGACCCGGCTGTATGATGGTATCGCCTCGGCGAGCATCATTCGAGTTTGCGATGACGTGATTGTTGCTGAGAAGACAGAGCTTATTGTTTCCGAGAACGACGAGGCAGCCGAGTGTTCCCGCGGTGACCCGGGGATGCCCCACTGACACACCGCAAGGTGCCGGTCGATTGTACCGGCGAGCGTAACTATACGGGATTATATCACCCACCTCCTCAAGTTCGACGGGACGGTCGCCAATGGAGGCAGGGAGGGAGGAGGCGATGACCGACTTGGTCGCAGCAATTTCGTTGACATACACTTTGAGGCAAACTTCCGGTGTGACGCTGCCATGGCGATAGCTAAGCCCGATCCCAGTCCCTACGACTTGCTCGCGGACCGCACTGTCGATTGTAGTTTCTGCGGAAGCGAGAGTTGATTCAGTTGCTTCAACAACATTCTCCAACTCAACCAACGCCTGATGCCAGTCTTGGCCGACGTCAAGAGTATCAGCGGTCTCTTCGTAGTCCAGGGTCTCTTCTTGTTGCACCGGTTTGTCCGGATCATATTCGATCGGAGCATCCGGCGGAGCAATCCCGTCTTCACCGAATTCAACGATCGGATCCTCGCCTTGCTTCTTTCCTTGATTTCCCATGATTCTTACCTTTTCTACATTTGATCGTTCACGCGGGTGGCAACAACCCGAGCCGTGTGCGCGCCCGGTATGTTGATCAAGATAGGTAACTGCCATTCTCGTTCAAGTGAACAAAGTGTCGAAATTTGTATGCGTTCAGCCAGATTTTGCGCCACCAAAACAATCTCGGAAATCTGAGCGCTCCGACCAGTAAATTGCGATTAGAGGGTTTCGAAGTATGCGAGAGATCATGCGACGCGGATTTTGTGTGTTTGAACTGCCAGCTCGCCGGCGTAATCCTTGTCCCCACAATAAGAAAGCCCTTCGACATGCTCGCCGAAGGACTCGATCTGAAAAAACCTCGGGGCAACAGGACGCCAGTCGAACTTTTTATGGTCGAAATCGGCCTCTGGAGCCCAGAAACGCGGTTTCTGTTATCACCGTGAACGCGCGCATTTGCGAGTTTCTGTTCTTCCGCTTTCCGAGTAAGAACGAAGTGTGCCCCCGCCTCCACGGACTCACTTCGACCCAGATTTTAACGAGTAGCGCGGAAGTTCCGGGACGCTGCTCGCGAATGTCGGATTATACTTGCTGTTCTCCGCCCAACTTTTTCCTTGCGTGCGCGGCGAATTGCAGCACGGAAGGGCCAATCTCGTCGGCAAGTTCCAGAACACGACGATTATCAGCAGCGGCATCTTCTTTTCGTCCCACGCGCTCATTGAGCTGCGCACGTATTGCCACAACCTGCACGAAGAAGGACCGAGCATGTGGATTGGATTCTACCTTTTGCCAGACTCGTTCAATATCGCTTCTGGCCTCGTCGAATCGCTCCAATTCTTTCAGGGCCACTGCCCGGAACTTCAAGTTGCTTAGATAGTCGGGATGCTCGGGGCCTAGCAGTGCGGCAAGGTGGGGTTCGGCATACGACGCATCAATTTCTGCCGCGCCGTACCGCTGCAGGTCCACGAGCACGCCCGCTCGTAGCATGAACGCTTGGTAGTACAGGGGCGGGCGGGACTCGAAGAGATCAATGACAGCGCTCAGCTCATCGAAAGCACTTTGAGGGTCGCCCAGCACTCGATACGTCGCACCACGCAAGTATCTGATATTCGCAATTGCATCTGCGGAGAGGTCGATTTTAGTCGCAAGCTCGACGATCACACTCAAGTCTTCTTCTAGCAGCTTTGCCTTGTCGTGCCGGCCAGCCCCAAACACCATAGACACAAGCACGGTGGCTCGGTTGTCATGCACATTATTCCGGCTCACTGCGTCAACGCGCCGGGATGTTTCCAAAGCGTCGACTGCGGCATCAGCGTCCTCGAGAGCGGCATCAACCTTGCCAGATTTGCGCAGAATTGTGCTTCGCAATAGGCGCATCTGGATCGCATCGCGAGAATTGGGTGCCGTCTCATCAAAGAGCACGACAGCCTCGTCAGCCAGATTCTTCGCTCCAACAAGATCCTCGCGTCCCATTTCGCACTCCGTCAGAACACGCTTCGCGCAAGCAATATAAAACGGCGTCATTTGCGGCGGCGAGGGTGCGAGAGCAAGAGCGGCCTGTGCGTCGCTTTCCGCTTCTACCATAACTCCAAGCTTCGCGAACACGGTTGCCCGCAACAAGTGCAAGTTGCGGAGAATGGCTAGTTGAGGGGGTTCCCTTGGCTCCACGAATGCCATCCCCTGTGAGAGCGCGTTGAGTGCCGGCTGTAGATCACCGAGATCTCGTTTCATCTTGCCGAAAAACAGGAGAGCGGAGGCTCGCGACACTGTGTCTTCAGGCGCGAAGTCTCGGTACCAGTTGACGACCCCTTCGTAGGCGACTGATGCGCTACGGATATCTCCGGAAGCCGCACACAGATTGCCCCGCAAGAATTCGCAGTCGGCAAAGAGCGGAACGCGTTGTAGCCCGCATTGTATGAGTCGTTCCTTCGCTTGCGAAATCCGCGAGAGTCCGTGCTCTAATCTCCCAGTCGCCATCGCATACTTGGCACTGGCATAATGCATGGCAATAAGAGGCATGGGATGAGGAGGTTCGTGTTCGGATAAGAGTGAAGAACCTTCCTGAAGGTAACGGTCAGCGTCGGAAAGGCGCCCCAGATCAATGCTGGCATCTGCAGCCGCGCCAAGCAACTGGATCCTCCCTGCCGCTTCAAGTGGATCACTTGCATTGTACGATACCCGAAGAATCTCCTCGAAAATACGCAAGGCGGATTGGTGGTCTAGGTTTCGCCTTAGAATGGTTGCGAGCGGGAGGCGAGCTGCCGCCATCGAGGTAGTGTCGCCTACTTTATCGACATGCTCGATGACGCGACGAATATCCGATTCGGCTTCTGCAACTCTGCCGATTCGCAGTCCCGCAATACTCCGGTACCATAGGACGCCCGCCAAGGCATCGCCACGATCACCATGTTCCTCGATCCACCTCACAGCGTCATTGAATGTTTCGTATGCGGCATCGGACTTTCCGGCGCTCAAGAACGATACCCCTCGTATCCCGTACATGCCGACGATGACATTCTTATCTACATCCTCTGCCGAAAAAAAATAGTCAGTGGCGTCAACAAGCGATGCCTCAGCGTCAGCGTATTGCCCGACGAGAAGCGACACGAAACCCGCACTCAAACGAACTAGAGCCCGTTGTGAATTACCAACGTTCTCGATAGACCCAAGCATTTGATCTGCTCGATTCGCTCGAATGGACGCAAGACCAATTGCCCCTTGGTCAATCAGTGGCATTGTCGCGACCGCGTGGACGAGCATGAGATCGAGATCACGTGATACGTTGTGAAATTCGTCGACCCGTCTCGAACCCGCTTGGTCGACGAAGTCAAGGAAGGCGCAGGCGTGAATAGCTGATACATGATCTGCGTTTGTAAAGCCGTCTTCCCTTTGAGTGAACACGTTCCAAAACGCGTCCTCCAAGCTCCTTACAAGTTGCTGGAGCTCTTCAATTGGGGATTGCCGTAGTCGCATCCTGATGCTTTGTTGTACGAGGCGGTGTACGAGCAGACCCACGAAACCGTCGTCATTGACAGCCGGAATCGTGCGCCCGACGCCAGCGAGATGGAGTCGGTCGATTGTCTCGATCGCGATTTCGTCATCGCTGCCGGATGCGGACGCTAGCAACTGGGCTGGAATAACGTCCGGTGCCATGAAACCACACAAGCGAACAAAGCGGATATCATTGGGCTCAGTGATCGAATCGAATGCCGTCGTGAGCGCGACCAAGGCGGGATAATCATAATCGGTCGCTGCGCGGAGGAGCGACATACTTAGAGCTCCTAAACAAACCCTGTTTTCACGAATCTGTTTGAGATGATGGCGACGGCGAGTTGGAGGAAGGCTTCGTGGGTATTGGCGCTGCGATCA
>JANQQK010000030.1 GCA_028289375.1 Phycisphaerae bacterium
AGTTACGGGGTCAATTTGCCTAGTTCCTTAAGGACGGTTCTCTCGAGCGCCTGAGGCTACGCGCCTCACCTACCTGTGTCAGTTTTAGTACGGATCCGCTGATTGCCACCGCAGCTTTTCTTGATTCCACCGCCACACACTTCGGCAACAAATCGGCCTCACCCTTTCGGGAACCCTCATCTTGTAGTGGGCTGCACTTTGATGGAATGCACTACGGATTGATCGCACAACGGAGCGCAGGAATATTAACCTGCTGTCCATCGACTACGCCTTTCGGCCTCGCCTTAGGTCCCGGCTAACCCTGGGCGGATTTACCTTCCCCAGGAACCCTCAGGTTTACGGCGAGAAGGATTTTCACCTTCTTTATCGTTACTCATACCGGCATAATCACTTGATAGGCCCGCCACCGCTCCTTCCGGTACGGCCTGTAACTGCCTATCAACGCTCCCCTACCGCGACAACATCCCGCAGGACATTGCCACCCGCAGCTTCGGTATCACACTTAGCCCCGTTCATCATCGGTGCCCAATCTCTCGACGGGTAAGCTGTTACGCACTTTTTAAATGGTGGCTGCTTCTAAGCCAACATCCCCGCTGTCTCGGAAAAAGGACTCCCTTACTCACTCAGTGTGATTTGGGGACCTTAGCTGGCGGTCTGGGTTGTTTCCCTTTTGACCACGGAAGTTAGCTCCCGTAGTCTGACTCCCAAGATAAGCAACACGGTATTCGGAGTTTGATTGAGGGAGGTAGGCGGGTAGCCCCCTCGTCTCATTCAGTAGCTCTACCCCCGTGTTGTATAACTTGAGGCTAGCCCTAAAGCTATTTCGGGGAGAACGAGATATCTCTGAGTTTGATTAGACTTTTACTCCTCCCCACAGCTCATCGGATAACTTTTCAACGTTAACCCGTTCGGTCCTCCGTGTCCTTTTACGGACACTTCAACCTGGCCATGGGTAGATCACTCAGTTTCGCGTCTACCGCCTGCGACTCACATCGCCCTATTAAGACTCGCTTTCGCTTCGGCTACTCTGCGGAACAGATTAACCTTGCCACAAACGGTAACTCGCCGGTTCATTATGCAAAAGGCACGCGGTCACACTTGTAAACATAGTGCTTCCACAGCTTGTAGGTGCTTGGTTTCAGGTACTTTTAACTCCCCTTATAGGGGTACTTTTCACCATTCAGTCGCCTTACTGGTTCACTATCGGTCGTCGAGTAGTACTTAGCCTTGGATGGTGGGCCACCCTGCTTCACACGGAGTTCCACGAGATCCGTGCTACTCTGGGACTCCTCTCAACGGAGGGCTCTCGTTTTGGGATACGGGGGTGTCACCCGCTATGCCCGGCCTTTCCATGCCGTTCTCCTAACGATGCCTTTGTAACTCCTCGAGGGCCCGCAACCCCAGGAAGCAAGCCTCCTGGTTTGGGCTGGATCCGCTTTCGCTCGCCGCTACTCACGGAGTCTCGGTTGATTTCCTTTCCGGTAGGTACTTAGATGTTTCAGTTCCCTACGTTGGCCTCATACGGACTATGCATTCATCCGCAGATGGTGCCATCTGGTTGCCCAGTGACACCCGGTTTCCCGATTCGGACATCCTCGGATCAAAGCGTGTTTGACCACTCCCCGAGGCTTATCGCAGCCTGCCACGTCCTTCATCGCCTCTCGACGCCAAGGCATCCCCCAAGCACCCTTAGTAGCTTAACCACATTAATGAGAAGCTGAGACAAGTCTCGACCGAGGCCGAAACCCGCACAACAACGCATCACATGACAAAGCCGCTCGTAAACTTACTTGTTGACACATAGACAGGATACGGTTTGCAGACGGTTGCCCGCCCACATCACGCACCCAGCGCTCATTGTCCACGATACCTTGACACTGCTTGCCACGAACCGACATACGCCCCGGTTCATTTGAGCAGTGCATCCGCCTATTCACATGCCAAAGAGCCTCTCGCTTCTGGGCCTGCAGACTGGTCTGCCTCCCTGCTGCGAGTCGCGGAAGGTACCACAACCGCCGGGGGCGTCAAGGGCACCAAACACACTTTTTCGCCCAAAAATCGCGATTGGCGCAACCTTTTGAAATCCCGATGGTTCGGGACGCTCGTTGGGGACGATCTGCCCCCTGCAGGCGTGATTGGTCAGGAACCGAGCGTCAGTGCTACCCTGCGGCGAAATCGCGCCGAATGGACTCCCAGACCTCGACCACTTCCGGGGCTGGTGCTGTCGAGCCGAAGGAGAAGAAGATCTTGAAGCTGCTTGCACCGATATCATCGAAAAACTGCACGGAAAGCGTCGAAACGCCGTCCATGTGCGACGGTTTTTGCACGGCGAACGCGGCGGACAGCTTATCGGTGCGGATGTGCATGTCGATCGTATCGGACTGGACGTTGAAGTAGGCGCCGGACCGCGAGAATCCGCCGAGTTGGCCGGTTGATTCCATGGTGGCCGAGGCGTTGGAGACGATGACGTGCACCCTTTCGAGCTGGCTTGCGGCCTGCATGATGTCTTGGAACCTGGCGACGTCGAGCGTGGTTGACCGCCCTTCCGGCAGCCGCCGTACGATCTCCGACTCAGGCACTTCGAGCGAGCGGGCCAGCTCGAGCGTCATCGCCCGCGGATTCTTGGCGAGGTGTTCGTCAATTCGTTTGGCCAACGCGTCACCAATTGCCATCGTCATCGTGCCATCCTCCGCAATCGTTGTTCTTATCGGCCTTTGGCGACCCACATCACCTGCCGCACCAAGGTATATCCACATTGTATTCTATCGGCTTGAACGTGATCGCAACGTGGTATGGACTGGGTTCATCTGTGTTGACGAATGCATGGTCCTATTCCGCGTCGGGGAGCGGATAAACCACCTCAACACCGTCCCGCACCAGTAGGCCGTGCGTCGTGCGCATTCGAAACTCGAATTCTCCCGAAGGCGGCGACACCTCGTATTCGAAGCTGCTGCCGGTCAATGGGTCGACGCATAAGTCGGCCGGTTTGCACACATCATCGAGAGACGGCGGCCACGATCCGTTCTTTCTCTTGTGGATTCCCAGCCGAAGCGTCAGGAGCGTCAGCTTGTGCTGGGCAAGGTTGATCGCGTGCATCTCGAAAACGCGGCTTAGACTGGGCAGAATTGTAGATGCCATGGGACTTCGAAAAACGTTGCTCATTGCGTTGTCGACCATTTTGCTATCTACGGATCGCACCTTCTTCAGGCCCTCCCATGTATTCGGAAGCGCAGCGATCAGATACAACTCCTCAAAGTAGTCATCGATCATTTTGATCGATGACACAGGAGAGTCAGAGCTCGGCAATTTACGATAGCTGTCGTACGACTTGTCGCCGCGCTCCTTCCCGTAAAATTCGCGCATGGCATCGCGGCTTAGTCGTCCTCCGGGGTAGAGGGCCTGCAGGACTCCGAGACATGCCGCCCATTCATGCCTCATGTTGGCCGTCAGATCGACTGCACCTGGATCGTGTCTGCCAAGTATCTCCAGAATCTTTGCCGTGGCGTCTTCGGTTAAGGCGCCGCGCAGTACCGCGGCCTGAATCGATTCATACGTCGCCCGGCGAATGCTGTTGCCGACAAGCCTCGTCATGCTGACAGATGTGCTCTCGAGTTGATCCGCATGCTCGAGAATAAGCGCGATTGCATTTGAGAATACCGAGCTATCGAGTGTGTCGCCACGCCACGCGTCAGCCAGCAAGACACGCGATACGGATCGGGAACCGCGAAGAATAGGGAGGAGCATCTTGGCAGGGTTCGTCACGTCCTGATCGCCAAAGTCAGCGAAGTAGAACCCACCCTTCTTCACTTCGCGGCGAAACATCTCCACCCAGGGATCCATCGAATCAATGAACGCGGCGAGCTTGGGATACTCATCATCACGCCACGGCGGCCCCTTCATGAGCTTCAACAGTGCTGCGTTTGCGTCCGGCGGTGTTTTGGGCACGGTCTCAGGGCCATCGACCTGTTGCCAGAAGTCCTTGAATGCATCTGCGTGTTCGGGTGGATGACCAACGGCCATGCGCTCCATCATCCAAGCGACGTAGTTGACCGGCGTGTCGAAGTTTGGGGCGGGTGGCGGATCGGGGATCGACGGGTCGACGGTGCGTTGGTACGTCACGTCTGGACGGCAACCGACGCCGCCAAGTACTACCAATGCGCTGAGCACAACTGCATGACGCAACATGGACATGATAACCCCCTGTTCAATTGGCGCATGAAAGAAGACGCATCCATGCGAGCATCGATGCGTCAAAGTTAACGAATGGGTGCGCTGGCGGCAACACCAACGCCGCCGGGCGGGTTAGGCCCGGCGGGCGTTGCCTAGCTGTTCTTCCAACTCACTGAGCACCGCACGCACGTTCGTCATCTGTTCTCCGCGGGCTGTCACCCAACGGATCACCGCGTCTTCATCCACCAACTTCTTGATCCGACGGCAGGCCAACAGCACCGTCGAGTGGTTCTTGTTACCCATGAAGCGGCCGATCTCCGGGAAGCTGAGGTCCGTCTTGTTGCGGGCGAGGTACATCGCGATCCCACGGGCCAAGGCGATCGTCCGCGACTTGCGCGATGTGTGCAGGTCGGCAGGCTGCAGTCCGAAATAGAGCGCCACAACCGTTTCGATATCGGACAGTTGTACGACCGATGTCGTCCGCTCGATCAAATCCTTGAGACCCTGCACCGCCAGCGATCGGCTGATCGGCTGCTTGTGCACGCTTGCGAGCGCGACGAGCTTGTAGAGTGCGCCTTCGAGTTCGCGGATGTTGGCCTTGCAGTGTTCGGCGATGTACTCGACGACCGGCTCGGGCAGGTCGCACTTCATCTTGCGTGCCTTCTGGCGAAGCACCTCGGCCCGCGTGTTGTAGTCCGGCGACTCGATCTTCACGACCATGCCGGAGACAAACCGCGTGACCAGTGACTCGGACAGATGGCTGATCATCTTGGGATGAGCATCAGAGGCGAGCACGAGTTGCTTGCCGGCTACGTCGATGGCGTTGAACGTGTGCAGGAATTCGGTCTGGGTACCGCGTTTGTTGCTGAAGAAGTGGACGTCGTCGATGACGAGCACGTCGACATTGCGATAGCGATGGCGGAACGACTCCAGCTCCTGCATCTTGATGGCGAAGATGTACTGGTTGGTGAAATCCTCGCCGGAGATGTAGCGATACGACCGATTGGGGTGCAGTTCCTTGACCTTGTTGCAGATGGCCTGCAGCAGGTGCGTCTTGCCGACACCGCATCCGCCATGGATGAACAGCGGATTGAACTGCTCGCCAGGGCGCTCGGAACAACTGACCGCCGTCGTGTGCGCGAGGCGATTGGCTTCGCCGACGACGAAGTCATCGAAGGAGCGCTTGGGTACCGGGGCCGGGGGCGGCGCGCCGATTTTCATCTGCTGTCGTGCGACGCGCTCGGGATTGTTCGAGGCGTAAGCGACCTGCGAATCGGGTTGTTTCTTACGCAGGTTCTTGGTGAGCGCCGGGTCGATGGTGAAGACGACATCGAGCGGCTTGCCCGCGAGTTTCGATGCCTCGTCGCGGATCGTGTCGCAAAAATGGCGCTCGATCCAAGCCCCGACGAATTGATTCGGCACACTGACCTGGGCGAACCCGTCGGCCAGCGTAAACGCCGTCGAACCTTTAAACCACACATTGTATTTTTTCGGCCCCACCTTATCGGCGATGGCCTCCTGAAGGCGACTGACCACCTGGTCGTTGTGAGCGCGCAGTTCCACCGCGTTCTCCTCTCCACAACGAAAAGAAGTTAACTTGGGATACTTATTCCGATTGGGAGCGACGAAGGAAGACTTGCCGTGCCGGTTATCCTCGCGCCACCAGATTCATGCCCGATGGTTCGGAGATTATCAGCCTCGAAAACACGGGTCAACAGTTTGATATCACCGTTTCTCTCAACAGATGTGTGACTTTTCTGTTTATAAGGGGTTAAGACGAAAAAAAAACTGGTTTGAACCGGGTAGGCACAAGTACTAGGTTGCTGTGGAAAACCACGTGGATAACCGCGTATGTGCTTGCCGTTACGAAGGTCGCGGCATGATCCACGCTCGGCGACGGGCAAGATGCACGAAGCCCCACCGGCGGTAGAGTTCACAAGCGAATGTATTGGTGTGATCAACCGCGAGTGTAACGTGTGATTTCTTTTCCTCCCAGGCGACCTGTATTGCCTGTCTTACCATGGCATCCCCGATCCGTCGACCACGTGCGCTGGGCACGACGCCGACGTAGGCGATCTCAAGTGTGGATCGATTCGGCACTTCCGAGAGGAGGAGGACTCCGACCGGTTCGTCGCGTTCCACGGCGAGCAGCCACAGGTGCTTGTGGAAGATCCCAGTGTGGCGGTGTCCGACGAGCGTATCGTTCGGGTCTCGCAGTCCGTTAAGCCCGGGGCAGTCGAGGCTGTCGACATACGTCTGCTTCAGCACCTCGACGAACTGTGGTCGGCGCGCGTCGCTGTAGGTGAGGAATTGGAGCGGCGCGACGCGACGCCCGGGCGACGGTGATCTTGCAGCCGGCGCCTCGAGGTAGACCAATTCGGTCAGGTAGGTGAATCCTGCGTCGGTCAGGATAAGGCTGAGCGGGTCGTTAGGCTGCATGAGCACCTGGAGGAGATCAATCTCACCGTTCCACGCTTCCCGGCAGACGGCGTTGATTGTCATGGTCATGGCGGCGCGGTTGATCGCTGGTTCAGTCCGGCCTGCGAGCATGAGCAATCCGGTTTTGCCGGGCGATGCGATGACGGCGGCGGCGGTGATCGGTCGACGCCCAATTGTTGTCCGGATGGCTGGGCTGATGCGCATTCCCTGAATCGCGATGGACTCGCGGAACTGGTCGACCTGCCGAGCGGTCGGCGAGAGTCGCGACGACTCCTGCGCGAGGATCATGCTCAAGACCTCGTCTGTGGCGACGGGGTCGTCCTGCACGGTGGCGACGGTCAGGTCTTCTGATTGCGTGATCGTCATCGCATCAATTCCGTTGTCGCTTATAACACTCCGTTTTGATCGAGCTTTCGGATCGCGTCAAGCGGAGCTTTGCGAGGTTCAGTCGACCTTCCTATAATCGACGCCTCGGCACGGCGCGGTTGATGAAACGGGAGATTTTTGGGATGAAAAGCGTTGCCGGCATTCTGCTGTTGGCGGCTGCGGCGTTGTTGCCTGTGTGGCTGTCCGGCTGTGCTGCTCAGGACCGACCGGGTGCAACGCCGCTTCAGCAACGTGCGTCTGCGAACCGAATTCGGGAGATCCGCCGCATCGCATTGACGGGTGACCATGGGTCCATTCCGCTGCTGGTGAATCGTCTGGATGACGATGATTCAGCGGTGCGGTTTGCGGCGATCATGGCGTTGGAGGAGATGACCGGAGAGCGGTTCGGCTACGCGTATGGTGCTTCTGCTTCGAAGCGCAGCGCGGCTGTTTCCCGTTGGCGTACCTACGTTGAGCGTCGATCTGATGTTGCTGCCCCGGAGAACGGGGCAAACACTGACTTGATTGCGACAGACGACAGAGCGTGATGAATCAGCGCGACACCATTCGCATACGCAGTCAGCCCAGTGAGTTGGCCACCGTTCGCCGATGTCTTGAGGACACGGCGTGTGAGATCGGGTTCTCGGCAGCGGATGTCAGCGGGATTATTCTGGCGGTTGACGAAGCACTGGCCAATGTGATCCGGCACGGTTACGGTGGCGCTTGTGACGAGCCGATCGACGTCGCGTTCGCACCGATCGCGCAGGCCGATTCGCCCGGCATCGAGATCACCATTCGCGATTTTGGTAAGCAGGTGGATCCCACGACAATCGAGGGCCGACCGCTCGAGGATGTTCGGCCTGGCGGATTGGGTGTTCACATCATACGCAGCGTGATGGACAAGGTTGACTATGAACCGGCTGAGGGGGACGGCATGTTGCTGACGATGAAGAAGATGGTGCAACGATGAGTGATGTGATTCGCGAGGTTGTGAAGAATGAGCATGGGACGGTCGTGGATCTTGCGGGCGAGATTGATTTGCATCAGTCGCCTGCGTTGCACCAGGCGCTCGCAGAACTTTGCGATGAAAGCCCGAAGCGTCTCATTTTGAAGTTGGCGGAAGTCAAGTACATCGATTCGTCGGGCATCGGATCGCTCGTCGACATCTTCAGACGTCTCAAGCGGACCGACGGAAACCTCGTGCTCGTCTCACCAAGCGAACGGGTCAGCAGCGTTCTGGAGATCACCCGTCTGGATAAGTTCTTTCCGATCGCCACCAGTGAAGAAGAGGCCTGCCAGCTGTGAGTGAATCCCCCGGCCCATCCTCCGGTCGCATCCGGAGTTCCATCGAAAGTGTCGGCGCGTTCGCGTACGAGCGTAAGGATCAGCTTGGAGCTGGCGTGCGGTACATCGGTGGCATGGCGTACATGCTTGGCGATACTTTCGCGTGGGCTTATCGCGGGCTGTTCAAATCTGACATCAAGTTTGGTTGGCCTTCGCTCGTCGTGCAGATGGTGCGGGTGGGGGTCAAGAGCATCGGTATTGTCTGCATTGTGCAGGTGTTCATCGGCGTGATTCTGGCGTTGCAGTTGGCGCCGACACTGCAAACATATGGTCAACTCGAACGTGTGGCGGACGTCGTGGGTATTGCGGTCGTCCGCGAGCTGGGTCCCCTGCTGACCGCGATTGTGCTGAGTGGGTTCGCTGGGGCGTCGATCGCTGCTGAAGTCGGGGCGATGGTGGAATCGGAGGAGGTCAAGGCGCTGCGGGCGCATGCTCTGAATCCGATACGGTTTCTGGTCGTGCCGCGGTTTCTGGCGACGACGGTGATGATTATCGTCTTGACGGTGATCGCTGACTACATCGGTGTGTTTGGCGGCTTTCTGACGTCGGTTTACATCCTCGATGTCCCGCCGCAACTGTACATCACGCTGACCCAGGCCGCCCTCAAGACGGGCGACTTCATTACCGGATTGGTCAAGGCGGGCGTTTTTGGTGCGGTGATCGCGCTGATCGCCTGTTACGAGGGATTCCATGTGACGGGCGGTCCGGCTGGTGTGGGCAACGCGACAACGTCGACGGTGGTGAAGTCGATTGTGGCGTTGATCGGCATCGACGCGCTTTTCACGGCTGTTTTCTACACGTTGGGCATCTAGGAGCTTGCCGTTGTCTGAGCAGGACGTGGCCATCTCGATCCGTAACCTGGAGAAGTCGTTCACGAAGGCGGATGGTACGGAGATTCGGGTGCTGCAGGGTGTCACGTTCGATATTCTGCGCGGTGAGACAATGATCATCATGGGCGGCAGCGGTTGCGGGAAGAGCACGTTGCTGAACTGCCTGATCGGTGAATACACGGTCACCGGCGGTGAGGTGCTGTACAAGACAAAGAAGATGGAAACGCCGCGCGATCTGGCGAGGATGAGCGAGGCGGAGCTGAATGACTTGCGGATGTCGTTTGGCATCCTGTTTCAAAGCGGTGCATTGTTCAATTCGATGACGGTGGCGGACAACGTGGCGTTGCCGTTGATCGAGCACTCCTACGTTGACCCGTCGATCATTGACATCGTGGTGACGCTGAAGCTTCAGCAGGTCAAGATGCTGGCGCATCGGGACAAGATGCCGTCGCAACTGTCGGGTGGTCAGAAGAAGCGGGCGGGTTTGGCGCGGGCGACCGCATTGGACCCGGAGACGCTCTTTTATGACGAGCCGTCGGCGGGACTGGATCCGGTCACGAGTGCGGCCATCGACGAGTTGATGATGGACCTGTCCAAGAAATTGCACGTGACGACGATCGTGGTGACCCATGAGATGGACTCGGCGTTTCGGATCGCCGATCGGATGGTGATGCTCGAGAAGGGCAAGGTTCTGCGGATTGGGAAGCGCGAGGATTTCGAGGCCATCCGCGATGCCGATCCGCATGAACTGACCAGCGCGGACGATCGTTTGATCCACCAGTTTCTCAATGGTGAAAGCTCCGGTCCGCTGACGGACGCGGAGGGCATGACGGAATTCGAAAAACTGATCCGCGCCGAATCGTGACACTCGCGTCGGACGTGGAAGTGGTTAAGATACCACGCCTTGCATGACTCGCGGTAACACAGGATGACCTGAATGGCTCATCAGCGCAACACGTTTACACTTGGTTTGGTGATCATCGTCGGCGTCGGATTGGCCGTCTTCGGGGTGGTGTTCATCGGTTCGCGTTCGTTCGAATCGCGCGACGCGATTGTCGTGCGCGTGCCGCACAATGAGAATGTGCCGCAATTGAAGAAGGGCGCTGCCATTGTCTGCGGACCGCAGACGGTGGGGACGGTCACGGGTGTTGCGATCGTAGAGGCGGCGTCGCTGGATGACCCGACGATTCAGGATTTCCTGTATTTCGAGGTGTCGGGCATGGTGAATCAATCTGTGGGGTTGCGTTCGGACTGCCGCATCGGCGTTGAGGGGTCATTGCTGGGCGGGCAGGGTCTTTTGCGGATTGAAGACCGCGGAACGTCGGCGAACCCAGCGTCTGCGAACACACCGATCATCGCGCACTCGGAGGGCATTTCGACGGCCATCGAAAAGCTGTCGGATGAGCTGGACAGTTCGAATCCGCGGAGCCTGTTGTCGACCGTGAAGGGGCAGCTTGATCCGCAGAGTCCGATGTCGCTGATCGCGAAGATCCACCGCAGCATCGACCACATCAACGAGATGACGGGAAATCTGAAGATGGCCGTCGATCCAAGCAGTTCGAACGGCGTGCTGACGAAGGTGGATCGGATCATGACGCATCTGGACAACGTGACCCATGCGTTGGAAGTGCAGATGCAGCGCGGCAACGGGGATGTGCTCATCGACAAGGTGCATGCCGGTCTCGATCGGTTGGACACGGCGTTGGTCGAGGTGGTCGGCATTTTGCAGGACAATCGTCCGGGCGTGTTTGCGGCGGTGGCGAACATTGAGGGTATTGCCAAGCAGGTGAATGACGAGATGTTGCCGGCCATCGAATCGCAGCTTGATCCGACCAATGAGGACGGGTTGTTGTCGAAGTTGCACGTGGCGATGTCGCGGATGAATACGTCGCTCGCGGACATCAACGTTGTCTCGCGGGATGTGCGGTCGGTGATGACACTCAGCCGACATCAGATCGTCGCCCTGATCGACAATGGCAAAGAGGCCAGCGATCATCTCAAGGCGGCGGCGAAGACGTTGCGTGAGAAGCCTTGGAAACTGATCCACAAGCCGACGGACCAGGAAGCGAAGGAAGCGTATGTTCTAGACGCTGTGCGTGGATTCGCGTCGGCGTCGGAGAGTCTGGACGATGCGATGGCGCAGCTAAACGCAGCGCTTGAGGATCAGGATGGCGATGTTCCCGCCGATCATCCGGCGTTGGTGCAGGCGCGTGAGAAGCTGCAGCAGACGCTCGCGCAGTTTGGTGAGGCTGAGCAGAAGCTTTGGAGTCAGTTGGAACTCGAGTAGGCCTCTCGAAGACGAATCAGGGTTGAAACAGTGGGCGGTGAATCGGACATTTTCGATGTGTTGATCGTGGGCGCGGGACCGGCTGGTGCGACGGCGGCGTATCGCCTTGCATCGCAGGAGCGCAGCGTGGCGCTGGTCGATGCGGCCAAGTTTCCGCGTCAGGTGCCATGTGCCGGGTGGCTTAGTTCGCGGACGAACACGCTTTTGTCTGATCTTGGCGTGAAGGTACCTGCCAAGATGATCCAGCCGTTCAAGGACGTGACGTTCCATTCGGCAGACCTTTCCAAGACCGCGAACCCCAGCTTCAAAGACGCCCCGGGCTTGCTCGTCGACCGCAACGAGTTTGACCATGCACTCGTGAAGGAAGCGAAGAAGGCCGGTGCGACCCTGTTCGAGGGGCACTCCGTGTCCGAGTTGCAGATCGAAGAAACGCAGGTCACCGCCAACTTCGCGGATCACCAACCAGTGACCGGGAGTCTGATGATTCTTGCGACCGGTCGATCGACACGCCTTTTTGACCGTGTGGGGCTCGCTGGCGGACCGCCGAGTTCGGGTTACTTCGCGGCTGAGATACGGATCGATGGACTTCCCAAAAAGAAGTCCCCAACAGTCGATGTCATTCTGGGCCTTGACCGGGCTGGTGCATTCGGCGTTGTGGTTGGCATCGATGACCGTCTGGTGATCAATGTGCAGTGCCCGGGCGACAAGGGCGACGCCATTCCCTCGCTGATTTCGCTCTGTCGCCATCTCAAGGAAGCCGACATGGTTCCGGGAGACTATACGCATGATGCTGCTCGCGCAGCCGTCCTCGTAACCCCCGCGGCGGCGGCTTTGAGCATGGACACGCACGTGGCCAAGCGGACGCTCGTGGTCGGGGATGCGGGTGGGTTTGTTTCGGCAGCCAGCGGCGAAGGGATTTACCCGTCGATGTGGTCGGCGTCGATTGCGGCTGACGTTGTGCAGGAAGCGCTGGATGCGCCGAGTCCGCAGGACGTGCTCATGTCGTTCAACACGCGGTGGCGGACCGAGATGGCGGAATACCTCCAGCCGCCGAACACGGACCTGCAGTACCTGCTTCCACTCATTTTCTCGAACCAGCCGATGGCGGACCGGATGGGTGCCGCTTTCTTCTCCGGTGAGAACATTTGATCGCGTTCGCGTCCGTGCCCGCAAACTCCCCCGAAACATCCTTGCAACTGGAACGCGTCCTGGAATACGCGGACCTGGGCCTGATGGCCGTCGGACTGGTCGCGACGTCTGTGATTCTGGGGCGGCTGTTGTCACGTGTTCGTCGCGGGCGGGTATTGCTGCATCCGGCGCACAATCGCCTCACGATCGAATGCGTGCTGCTGCCGATGTTCGCATGGATCATGATCGGCTCGTTGGGCAGCGCCATCGTCACGTCTTCGTTTCCCGACGCGGATCAGCAGACGATCATGATCTACGTGGGAAACGCAGCACACCTGCTTGCGGGGGTGGTCTGCGTGGTTGTGGGTCACTTTACGTTTCGCGGTGGATGGCGGCGGTTTCTCGCGGGCAGGGTCAACCCTGGTCGCGATGTGGTGGCCGGCGTCGCCGCGATGTTCATGTCGTTTCCGCTTTGCTTTGGCGTTCTGGTCTGCACCGAGGCGGTCCTACGCGTTGTTTCGCCTGAGTATGAATTCTCCGAGCACGACGTTGTCGAGACTCTCCGCAGCGGCGACCTGCCGCTCTGGACACTCTGGATCGGCACCACGCTCATTGCCCCGTTTGGCGAGGAGGTCTTTTTCCGCGGCATCTGTCAGCCTTTTCTGATGCGCCTGTCCGGCAACCGGTGGTTTGGCATTGGGCTTACGGCTGTCGCGTTCGGGCTTGTGCATCTAGGCGGCGAGGTGCCGCAGTGGCATGTCGTTCCCGCATTGACGGTTCTTGGGCTGATACTCGGCATTCTGTACGCGCGGACCCGATCGCTGATTGGTCCGATCGTGCTGCACGCCCTGTTCAATGCGAAAACGCTCCTTTGGGAGTCACTCCGTGCGGCGACTTGATGAACCCACATGCAAGCGGTAGCGTGCCTGCCGATTGACGAACTTTCTGGACGAGGTTGAAAAGTGCCACCCATCGATGAACAACTGGCGTACCTGTCGCGCGGGTGCGACTCCATCTACTCCGAAGAGGAACTCAAGAAGAAGCTGACCAAGTCGGCTGAATCGGGCAAGCCGCTCCGTGTCAAACTCGGCATGGATCCGACAGCGCCCGATCTCACGCTTGGTCATACCGTCGTGCTGCGCAAGCTGAGAGATTTTCAGGACATGGGCCATCGTGCGGTTCTGATCATCGGCGACTACACCGCCCGCATTGGCGACCCGACCGGGAAATCGAAGACCCGCCCGGTCCTCAGTGATGACGAAGTAGACGCCAACGCGCAAACCTACATCGAGCAAGCCGGCAAGGTGATCGACCTCTCGGACGATAAGTTTGAGATGCGTCGCAACAGTGAATGGCTGGCACCGATGAGCTTCGCCGACGTGATCCGCATGACCAGTCAGGTCACGGTGGCCCGCATGCTCGAGCGCGACACGTTCATGAACCGTCAGAAGGCGGGAGTCGAGATTCACCTTCACGAATTGTTCTATCCGCAGATGCAGGCGCATGACAGCGTGCAGATCAAGGCCGACGTGGAACTCGGCGGGACGGATCAGACGTTCAACAATCTTCTGGGGCGCGACTTTCAGAAAAACGCGGGGCAGGCGCCACAGGTCGTCATCACAACCCCCCTGCTCGTTGGTCTCGACGGAACCGAGAAGATGAGTAAGTCTCTGGGCAACTACGTGGCTGTCACCGATTCGCCGTCAGACATGTTTGGCAAGCTGATGAGCATACCTGACGCACTGATGCGGAATTACTTCGAATTGCTGACCCGCGTCGAAGGTGCCCGGATCGACGACCTGTTGAACATGAGCATGACACACCCGCGTGATGCCAAGGTCGCGCTGGCGAGGGATATCATCACGCAGTACCACGACGCTGCGTCCGCCGAATCAGCGGCAGAGGAGTTCTTTCGCATTCATGGCGGTCAGAGTCAGGGTGGACTTCCGGACGACATGCCGGAGATGAGCGTGACGTCGGAGATTGTTGCGGTGGATCTGGTGATTCAGTGTGGCTTCGCGGATACGAAGAGCGCGGCCCGACGTTTGATGGCTGAGGGTGGCATACGTCTCGACGGCGAGAAGATCACCGATCCGATGGCAACGCTGACGATCTCGAGCGGTGCCGTCATTCAACGCGGCAAGCGCAAGTTCGTACGGCTCACCGTCTGACGGGACCCTCGGGTTCACAATCGAATTGACGTCATGCAACCACCACCAATCGACAATCCGCAACGCCTCGTCGGCCTGTACGCGTTCGATTTCGGCGAGCATGTGTCGTATGGCTACACTGCCAACGAGATCGCCGTGCTGCAGAATGCGCCCGAACATGCCGACGGGCATGCCTATCTTATCGTTGCGGTCGATCCCGACGGTCGCATGGCGATGCGAGGCGTGACGTTGGCGGATCTGCATTCTGAAGAGGCCATGGTCTTCGCCCATAGCGCGGCGGGTGCAGCCGGGCAAAGCCTGAAGAAGCTCGAAGAACTGGCCAACGATACGCCTGCCCCGACGCTGATTCGGGCGGTTCTGGCGGATTGGCCCGACTTCGAGCCGCCTCATGTCGTCGTCATGAGCTATCGCCAGCATGCCACGCACGCGGTCAGCCGCTGGTTGCTCGACATCGGATTCGACGGCGGGGACCACGTCTCAGCCGGTGCCCACGAGTTGGCCGCGTTTCGCGAGGCGGGGCTGTCTCCCAAGGCCACATGTGACCTGCGGACGCGGTTCGACTACACTTCCCGGGCTGCGCAGGAAGTGCTGGAATCTGTCCACCTGCCCGTGCAGCGACCATAAGTGTTCACATGCGAGATGTTCGACATCCATGAGTTTGCCCACCATCGCCATCGTCGGCCGACCCAACGTCGGCAAGAGCAGCCTGTTCAACGCCATCAGCGGGCGCCGCACGAGCATCGTTGAACCGACACCGGGGGTCACCCGTGACCGTGTCTCGGCGATCTGCGACATCGACGGCGTTTACTATCAGCTTGTCGACACGGGCGGGTATGGCATCGAAGACACCGACGACCTGACTGATCACGTCGAGAAGCAGATCTTCTACGCCATCCGCGAAGCCACTTGGATTCTGTTCGTCGTCGACATCCGAGCCGGCATCGTGCCTTTGGATCAGAACATGGCCCGCCTGCTTCGTCGTGAGAAGGACCGCATCCAACTCGTGGCCAACAAGATGGACGAGCCGACGATGGAGCACCTTGGGGCGGAGTTCGTGCGCCTTGGATTTGGTGATCCGATCTGCGTTTCGGCGGCGCATGGCTATGGCAAGTCGGAACTGCTCGAGTTGATCGCGGAGAAGATTCAGTCGCCCGACGGATTCGTGCCACCCGAGCCGGTGATGAAGATCGCCCTGGTCGGCAAACGCAACACCGGCAAAAGCACGTTTGTCAATGCGCTGGCCGGCGAGGAACGCGTGATCGTCAGTGAAGTGGCGGGAACGACCCGCGACGCGGTGGACGTCGAATTCGAGAAAGATGGTCGACGGTTCATCGCCATTGACACGGCCGGTGTGAAGAAGCGGACGAAACTGGCGGACTCAATCGAGTTCTACGCGTACACGCGTGCTCAGCAGTCGATCGACCGTGCAGATGTTGTGCTGTTTCTGATCGACTCGACCGAGCCGGTGAGCGCGGTCGACAAGAAGCTGGCTGACTATCTGATCGATGCGTACAAGCCGGTCGTGATCGTGATCAACAAGTGGGACAAAGCCAAAGGGCGTGCGTCGACCGACGACTACGGGGAGTATCTCAGCAAGACGCTGCGTGGCCTGGATTATGCGCCGGTCGTCTTCTGCTCAGCGATCGATGGCCGCAACATCTACTCCGCCATCGATGTCGCGTCTTCACTGTTCAAGCAGGCCCGGCAGCGGGTGTCGACCGGTGAATTGAACCGCGTCCTGCGTGCCGCACTCGACCAGCACCGCCCTGCCATTCGTCGCGGATTCAAGCCGCCACGTGTTTTCTTCGCGACGCAGGTGGCCACCGCCCCGCCGACAATCGTCCTGTTCGTGAATCATGTCCCCAGCATTCGCCAGGAATTCCTTCGGTTCATCATGAATCAGCTTCGTGCATCCCTGCCGGTCGGCGAGGTGCCCATCAAACTGGCGCTCCGCGAGCGGCGTGAAGGGGAAGACGAACAAGGCCAACGCTCCGCCCGTCGCCCGTCCAAACCACGCAATCGGCAGCGATAAGCAATATCCGCAGGCGCCCGGCAGCGCAACTTTCGACGACTCGCAACGAAAAACGATGGATGCTTCGGTTTTTTCGAGCGCACGCCACTAAGAATGTCGATGAGTAAAAAGCAACAAGGCCGCCGGGGGGGAACCCGGCCGCCTTGTTAGCGAGCCCGACCAGGGGGGACCGGGCTCTAAGCAGCTTCCAAGAACTAACATACCGGCATGCACCCCAGTTGTGCAAGCCTTTTTTCGGCCCGATTCGCGAATTTTTGGTCGTATATCTGTCCGCCCAAACCACCGAAGCGGTAAAAGCTGCCCAAATTCGCCACGCAACGCCATTTCGACGCCTGACATCGACCGACAATTGACCGCAATAGGCCACAGGAAACCGCGTTTGGCTTGGCGAGTCGACTCGGCAGCGTCGTGGTCGTCGCTGCTTCAACCAGACATCGCGTATCAAAGGAGAAGATTCAGTCATGAAACGAACGCCCCTCGCATGCATGGCGGTGCTGGCCATGTTGGCCACGCCGATTCTCGCTCAGCAGGACCAGCCGCAACCCAATCCGCAAGCGCTCGCGGCTCGCTGCGTGCAGCGAACGAACCACATCGCTGCGCGATCCGTCCGCCAAATTCGCAGCGTCGGCCGGGCAGCTGTCATTCGAATCAACACGCTGATCGCAAACGATCAAACCGATCAGGCGGCGGAACTCGCAGCCAGTGTGACAGAGAACATCAACACGCTGGCTGACAATCGCATTGAGCGGATCAACACGTTCGTCGGGAACTGCACCGACGCGCTGACGGAGCTCGATGCCCCATCCGAGTTGATTGATGGCGTCCAGACCAACGCGGCGAATCGCGTCGGCAATATCAACACGGCTGCGGACAATGCCGCATCCCGGATTGCCGAGGCGCTCGCGTCCGAGTGACCCACGAATTCCCTTTGGGTTCCTGCTTGCGGGGTATGGCTGGTGATCGCCGGCTGTGCCCCGCTTTGCGATGGCCCCCATTCCCGACAACGGCGCTCACGGTTCCCCAACGCCAGGCCCCCCGCGTGCTGAGCTGCTGTCGTAACGCCGCGTGCCCGTCAAACGGATCGGGCTCGACTGGATATTGGCTCCAATACTGCTTGCCGTGGTATCACGTCTGGTGGCTCACATTCCGCACTTGTCGACGACTTCGATCGACATCTGATGTGGGACGGACGAGGGTACACGGCGCGTGTCCCCCTTTGACTGAAAAGCCTGAAGACACGCTTTTCCGTTGTCAGTCTAAACTTTCGACCACTTGCATCGCCTATCAGACATCGCGCATATTGGACATATCCGGATGCGTACCCTTTTCACGTTTCACGTCGTGACTCAGGAGGACCATGATGTTCATCGCCAGCCTCATGACACTCATTGCGGGCGTCCCCATGGATCAACCGGGCTTGTTCCCCTTTCCCTGCATGTGCGATCTCGATCAGAGTGGACTGGTCGATCTGCGCGACTTCGACGCGCTCGCGACAGGTATCGAGAATGGGCATTTTGCGGGCGATGTGAACGCCGATGGCCGAATCGACTTCGCGGACTTCGGGTACTTTCAACGCCATGTTGGTACGTCGTGCTTTACTGATATGGAAGTGGAACTGTTGGCGTCCGAGGTCATTGAGACGTGCTCCCCGTTTGCGTACACCTTGCAAGTCACCAATACGGGAACCAACGAATTGGCTGACTATCCACTTGTTGACGTGTATCTGTCACAGGATCAGCAACTTGACGAAGAGGCTGACCTTCGCCTGCACTCGTTCACGTCGACGCTTCCATCGGTCGGGCCTACGGGTATTGAGGTGACAGAAAGCATCAATTCTGACGTGATTTCCGGGGAGACGCCGACAGGAGATGCCTTTCTGATTTTGTCGTTCCTGTACCGGCCAACCAATACGACCTACTTCGACGTGGTTCCAGTGACCGTCGAAGCGGGGGCGTGCGACGAACGTCTTGCGAAATGATACATCGGTCTACGCATTGATCCTGGTGGCCTCGATGCTTTCGAAGGAGTCGCTGAGCGAGACAGTCATTGCCAGCGACGCGGTCGCCTTGTTCTCGAATCGCATCGAAAAGCGTGCAGGCGTTGTCCGGGGGGAGAAACTCAGGCACCTACGTATCGCGCCCTGGAAGACATTTCCGACCTGCTCGACGGGCAAGGGCTACGGACTTCAGCATCCTCGGTCCGGACTTATCGTTCGCCGACAACATCGTCAACGCGCAGTTCGAAGCACACTTCGCTGTGGTGAGCATTGAAGGCACACCCGTCCCAGAACGAACGTCAAACGCCCTGCTGTCCTGGACGGGTACTCTGCAAGGCCAGCGATGTTATCGCGACGCGGGATTGTCCGTGATCAAGTGAGCCTCGAGTGCGGAGCGATAGGGTTCGGGCACGGGGATGGGTTCCCACGTGTCGTTGGAGACGAAGACGATGGTGTGGTGCGTGA
This sequence comes from Phycisphaerae bacterium, assembly GCA_028289375.1. Lineage (GTDB taxonomy): Bacteria > Planctomycetota > Phycisphaerae > UBA1845 > UBA1845 > OFTM371. The sequence goes on from JANQQK010000030.1 coordinate 19,229, forward strand.
TGCTGGTGACTTCGCCAGTCGCGACATTGGTCATGAGGTACTCGTAGGTGGCTTTGCGGTTGCCGATCTCCTTGACGGCGACGCTGATGTCAGCCAATTCTCCGAACCGCAGCGGCTTGCGATAGGTGACGTGCAGATCGACCGTCGGCATTGAGACGTTGTGGACGTTGAGCATCTCGGGCCAGGGAAGTTTGAGTTCCTCGCGGAAGAAATCGTCGAGCGCGTTGCAGCAGAGGTGCGCAACCCTCGGAAAATAAAGCACTTGCACGTAGTCGACATCGTCGAGGTGAATACGGATGCGCTTGGTGAATCGTTGTGCTGATGCGTTCACGTTGTGTGTCTCCGTTGGGCTTTATTGTCAATCCCGGTGCCTCATTTTAGCGAGACGAACGTTGGCTGCGAGTGACGCGAAGGTCGCGGTCGGAGCGTCCGATGATTGCCCCCATCAACCACTTGATGCCGGTGGAAGATCGTGTATAGTACGCCGCTCAACTGACGCGGGTGTAGCTCAGTGGTAGAGCGTCACGTTGCCAACGTGAATGTCGTGAGTTCGAATCTCATCACCCGCTTATCTGACGGCTGTGGTCTACGGACGACAGCCGTATCCAATTGGCGACGGTGACGACACTTACGACGTTCGTCACAACCACCTCGTCGCCCTGCCGAATCCCGCCAATTTGACTGCGATTGACCCGAAATGACGCCCGTGGACGCGCGTACGTGGAAGGTAGAGTGCAAGCGCCGCGGGAGGTTTGGTGGACGCCCACTCCGGGCGCTCGTCAGGAGGTCGCTCGAATGGGCCGGGGCTGGCCGTTGCTCGCCACTGCGACGTCCTGTGGCGGCGACAACGCCGGCAATGCGTCGATTGCGCCAGCGATGTCGATAAGTTGCGGGTCGGTGTAGATGTTGGCGGTGAGTTCGGGCTTGGAGTGGCGCATGGCGGCCTGGGCGGTGCGGAGGGGGACGCCCGCGGCGCAGAGGTGGGTGCCGAAGGTGACGCGTAAGGCGTGGACGTCGACGACGCGATTGCGGGCGTCGCGTTTGGGGATGTCGGCGGCGGCGAGGTCACGGTTGAAGATTCGCGTCAGGCCAGTGGGGACGCACAGGAGCGTTTCGTTCGAAGGCACGCTGATGGGAATGGCCAAGCCGTCTTGGCGAGCTTTGAATTGTAGCTGAACAAGCCGAATTGCGATCCACTCTCTGAGTTCAGATGCCAGATCTGCCCGGACGGGGATCGTCGAGCCGCGTCTGTTCTTTTCGTCCTTGGCGAACAGGATCAGATAGTAGCCCGTCGCATCGCGCTCGAATTGTCCAACAGTGATGGATGCCAGTTCACCCTTCCGAAGGCCCGTCAGTGCCAGCGTCTTGTAGATCAGATACCGCTCCAGCCCTCGATGCTCCAATTCTTCGATAAGCGCGGGGTTGTCGTTCAATACGGTTTTGGCACGTGCGACAGCAGTATCGATGTCCTTGTATCCCAGTGGTTCACGCTTCCATGTGGACCTGTTACTGGAGCCACCTGCGATGTCGTCACGTTGGATGGTTTCCCTACCGTATTCGGCCAATGGGCGTAAGCGTGCCACCTTCAGCAGTCTGAGCAACTCTTCCTCGCTCAGTGCGCGCCTCTGGTGTCTGCGATCCGCATTCTGATCGGCGCGTGGCAGGTCGGCAAACGGGTTTTGCGTCAGGCGATGGGTCCGTCGGCACCAGTTGCCAAAGCCGATGATCGACTCACGGTAGCTGTTTCGCGTTGCGGCAGCCATGCCGGTTTCGGCCTGCTCGAGGAACCAGCGTTCGACGCGTTCGGCACTCATCCTGTTGATCCGGCTGAAACCACACCCGTCGGCTATCCGCTCCAGTCGACGACGAACCATCGAGATGCGCCGTCGATCGCAGCCCTTGGCGCGAAGATGCGCTTCGTACGCATCCATGTGGTATGACAGTGGTCGGTCTGCGTGTTCGGCGGCCTCGCCTTCTGAGTGGCTCATCAGTCCAGCACGCACACGTTCAGCTTTGCGTTCCAGGTCGTGGAGCACGGCGCGTGCGGCAACAGCGTCACGACAGCCTGTCGATTCCTCGACAACGTGACCGTGGCCGTCGCGGTACCGGGCCATGTAGATCTTGGATCGTCCCCGAACGCGGAGTTTGCCCGCCCTATCAACGATGACCTCTTCTGTTCGGAGGCGGCCGTTGCGCTGACGCCATCGCGCGATGTGCTTGCCGTCCTGTTCGACAAGTTCCGCGCTCTTGGGCAGCGGCATCGTGTACGTCTTGCGGTAGATCATTGGTCCACGTCGTCTCCGCCCCAGGACTGGCCCGGGCAGTCACACTCAGCCTCAAGTGTCGCGATCGTGCAAGTCCCTGGTGGCCAGATTCACGACAACCTCCGAGGGACACCGCAGATTCCCGATGACATGAACTGTCGCCTGCGTTCGTCCGGCGTCGCTTGAGGCCTTTCGCGGCATTGTTCTTCCGATGAGAGCTGATGCCCGAAAAGGGAACTGCCAAAAGTGCCAAAAGTCCGGTCGCATCATGCGGACGCTCTGGATTCCCAACTGCCAAAAGTGACAAAAGCCCTCCTCAGGACGCGCCCGCGGTGATTGCAGCCGATGTCGATCGATAGACGTGGGGATTGATCGCGAACGTCGTGCGCGGATGCCCGCCGGTTGGCTCGTCAACGCGTCTGATCCAATCGAGATCCAGAAGCACAGCGGTCGCACGCTCGGCGGAATCGCGTGTCGATAGCCCGAGCCACTTCTTCCGGTAGACGTCACGCAGGCTGAACTCGTCTTTCAAGCTCCCATCCCTGATTCTCTTTGCCAGCATGTTCGCCTCCGAGGCGCCCGGTGTGACAGCAATGGCGTAGATGCGACGTGCATGGGACTCGAGGTATTCACCCCAGGCGATCGCCCTCTCTATGTGCTCAACGCCGATTTTACCCCTGCCGCCGTCAATCAGATGTGACAGCAGCGCGATCGACGGAATCAGGCTTCGGTATTTGGCGAGATGCGCCACGATGACTTCATGATCCTGCCCGGCACGCAGTCTAAGCTCGAGGTCAGAACGCCAGTGATCGAACCGCTTTTGTGCTCCACGTTCAAAACGCAGGTAAGGCAACGACTCATCGTCTTCCGTCGCGCTGATGTCCGAAGCCGCAAGCTGATCCAATGAGTAGATCACCTCGTACGCGCGGTGCTTTGCTTCCGTGTCCGGCCACCGATCAACGTTTTGCCAAGTCGCCGGGATGTCCGGGTAAACAGCCAATTGAAATCGTTGCATGAGACCATCGGCGCCAACGCCCCCACCGATTGCTCCGCGCAGGTATTGACTCAAAGGCCCGGGTTGGATCGATCCAATGATCGAAACGATCGCGCAATCGATGTCGACCGTACCCCGGCCGATGCGATCGTACGTAAACCGCCCGCGGCCATCCCACGCTTCGAGGTAGAAGGACCTTGCTCCCTCCTGCCCATCGCGGTCAAGTGATCTAAGGAATCCCATGAGTTCATCTCTGTAGCAGAGGACCCCATTCGGATTTTGGTTGAGGATCTCACCGACCTTCTCGACCGTCGTATCGTTAAGGAGATACCGTCGTCTCGCTGGCTCTTTCGCATCGGCATCGATCGCGTCGCGCGCAACTGCTGTCGCGCCCGCTTCATCCGATTTGAGCTTGCTTCTGATCTCCGCCTTGGTAGCAAGTCTCTGCTGTTCGGCAACGAGTTTCTGGGCCTCGTACTCCTTCATCGCCTCTTCGAATTCACGCTTGCGGGTGATCTCCAGCTGCTTCAGTGGGTTCAGCGGTTCCTGCAAGGCCGGCGTCTTCATCATGCTCGGCGGACCTACGGCGATTCCCCAGAGATTGGGAACGACGGTCCAATCATCCTGTCGCTTGGGTCGGACCCCGACTTTTCGACCCACGACCGTGGCTGCGGCAATCATGGCCGCGATCGCCGGATAGTCGGGCGGACACTGCAGGCGCTCCGCAATATCGCGAATCCAGTCGCGGAATGATGACGGTAGCAAGCTGTAGTCGAACGGCATGACTGGCGGCAGTTCATCCGGTAGTTCCGCCGGTTCGGGCCAATCAGCATGCATTGAGCAATCCTTTTTGCTCTGTGGCGTTTCGATGAGTTGCTGGGCGATTTCTGATGTTCGGACCGGAGCGTTCATCGAATTCTCGCCTTTCGGCTCCACGACCGGGTTGCTGAATCAAACGCCGACCGCGCCTCGTCTTCGGGGAGTCTACACCTGGCCGCTCCATCCAGAATGAGTCCCAACGCGTGGCTCGGATCAAGACCGCACCCAAGCAGGTTGGCACTGGCCGCAAAGGCAGAGTCGTTGCGTGCTCCTTGCTCGACACGTCCATCAATGAAGGATCGTGTTCGGGGATCAAGGCGCTCGAGTACGGCACGTTCCGGATACCGATCACCATCACGTCGCCATGGTCCAACACGGCTGCTCAGCAGCTCCGTCAAGCGAAGCGCGTTACGTGCTTCATCGATCAGGGAACTCCAAGCACTCGCTTCGCAGCGGGGCATAACGTCCAATGAACGCGGTTGGTCCTTCTCTGGATCAATGATCACGCCGCCGTCGTGTCCTGCAAATGCAGCTGCTGCTGGGAGCGTCAATGCCCACCCAAACGCTGGTGCATTCGTCGAGCGAGGGATGATCTCTAGGGCTCCGGCCTGTCCAGGAATAGCGGTGTGTCCCCCATCGGTAGCGAATGCGTGTGGAACCGATTCCTCCAACACGTCGCGATTCCCGGCTCGCACCGCCGAAGCCACTAAAGACGCAATCGCGACTGCGGCCTCATCGAGCGGGACCGGCTGCGGCGGAATCAGGAATACGTGGCGCCCCATGCCACGCCGCGATCGGGCGACGAGCAAGCCGGATCCAAGTCCAGCGTTCTCCGCCCGTTCGAACACACTGGCAGCCGCTCGCCGGGGATTGACGAGTCCGCCGTTACCGTGATCCGTTGCGTCCAGGTCAATACCCGCCCATCGGCACAACCCATCCGATGCCGGGCAATAGGCGGCTAGGATGACCTGGCGAACGATTTCGGTCCACGACGTGCCCTTGGCCGAATGAAACGTGAGTCTCATGGGCAAGCCACAAATATGTGCATCGACGAGTCTTCGGCGCGCATCTCGGTCGATGGGGAGCGCGAATCGACCCGGCTTCCCGTTTTGACGGATGGCTGTGGCGAACTCCGATCCATCGAGCAGTTCCACCAGCAGTTCGCGAAGTGTTGAGTTCGTTGTCATTTCACGGTACCGACATCTGGGCAGCCGTCTTCGAGCCACTGCAACAACTCCGCTCTTCGCCAGCGAATCAGCGAACCTAGCTTGATCGGACGCGGCATTCGTCCAGCGTCAGAGAGCCTGTACACGTGGCGTGTTGAGCATCCTCCGAGCACTGTCGCAACGGCTTTGACGTTCAGTAACTCTGGCAGAACTCCCGCAAGTACAACGTCATTCTCACTTCGCTCCTGACGCTGGTTGGCCCCTGTCTCGCCCATGAGATTCTCCTTCGATTTCGTATCTGCGACAGGTGACGTCCCCGCCATGACGGGCATCATGCAGGCAAGAACGGAACGGAATAATTCCGGGGAATTATTCCGTCAGGAGATTTTGAAAACGGACTTGTAACGTCAGTGCTTGAAAAGACTTGACGCCGGCGCAACAGTGCGACGGAAAAATCGAAAGGGGTTGACGGGCGTCCTCCGCGGCAATTATTCCGTCCGCCGATCGGAAGCATCGCGATGACGATGACGGTCGACTGCTCGCTTCAACTTCAACGTCGCAATGCCAGATTTACGCGCAAATTCAGACAACGACCGGTACCCGCTCGCTTTCCACGCGCTGACGAGCCTAGCGTCTTCCGCTGGGTCATACTCTGGTTTTCGCCCTGGCATTCGCCTTCGTTGCGATTGACACTGAGACTCAGCAGCATCTGCTCCAGCCGAATTCACATCTTCGAGCAGCATGTCAAGCGCATATGCGGAAGCCCGAAATACGTCACGGACTTCGGAGTAGAAGAACGCTGGTAGTTGTTCTGCCCAAGAAGGAGGAAAGGCCGGATGCAGAATGCCCATTTCCTTCTGACTCTTAAAGTACGCAAGATCATACGGCGCGCTATTCACACCGCTCCAGACCCTTCGCTCAGCTTGCAATGGCGAGTGCGGCCTGCGTTGCCAGGCGAGCTCAAAGAGGACCCACAGCCATCGATACGCATCCTCCATCTCAGTCAGTGCGACGCTTGGGAACTGCGCAAGCACCTGTTCCGGAAGCCCGCGTAGACAAATACCCACGTCCTTCGCAAGATCGAAGAAGACGGTTGATCGACGAATGTCACCATGAAACACGACGCGACGAAAGGTGGGCATGAACCCCAGGATTTCACTCGTCTCATCCTCTGAGACGTACACATCACACCACGGATCAGATAGAGACTCATCGCTTGCAAGAGCGCCGCGATCTGAACTCTCGGATGCCGCTCGCCAAATTGAGTAAAGCCCGGATCGCCCAACTTCAACTTTGGCCGCACCCGGCAATACGTGCGTTGGTTCTGACAGCCGGGATTTTTCCGACTGCGCCGCATGGATGACGAGGCACGATAGAGGATCGCCAGCCGGAACACTCTCGAACGCGCTACGAAATTCCTCGAATCGATAGAAGACGCCGCTCATTCAAGTCCCTCCGAGGTGGTGACAAGCCTAGACAATTCGTGACATCAGGTCCAGAGGAGGGACGACGAATGACCGTTCGAGTTTTGTCGTTTTCCGCTTTCCCATTCGGCTCATCGGACACGGATTCGCTGGGTCCTCAGCTCAGCGGGCAAGACTCACTTGTGATTGACTTGGTTCATTGGGACGTGCGTTTCCCCGTGATTCCGAACTACTCGCCGAACATCGGCTATCGCATCAGAACCGCACCAACAGCTCAATAAACGGGGGAACAGATTGATAGGGTGCAGGGGTTTGCTGCGGTTTGTACCCGTACGCCCCACGGTTTATATCGCGCAAGACGAGGCGGTGGCCGACCTTTCGGTCAGGCCAACGCCTCGTTCTTCGAATTCACATGATCTTGGCGAGTGCCGAGTCTGGACTCTTGTCACGACTGCTCAACGCAGACTTGGTCTTTAGCCTATTCGTCCCCTCCGTCAGGGATGACGGGGGGCGGCGCCTTACTCGTCTTCGGTCAGGTCGATCCCGGTTGTGTCGGTCGGGCCCTGCGGTTCTGCGTCGGAGTCAACGTTGCCTCCGGGCGGTTCCTGATTGAAAAAGTCGTCGAAGCTGTCGAACTCAAGATCGACGAACGGGTCGACGCCGTCGAGCACGCCGTCGCGGTCCTGATCGGCGTCGTTCGGATTCAAGCCCATTTCGACTTCCTGGCCATCGTTGAACCCATCGCCATCTGTGTCCGGATTGTTCGGGTCGGTGGCAAGCAGGATGGCTTCGATGTAGTCGAGGACACCGTCGAAGTCCGAGTCGATTTCATTCGGATCGGTGCCCAGCGCGACCTCGTCGCCATCGTCCAAGCCATCGCCGTCCGTGTCCGGGTTGTTCGGGTCGGTGGCGAGCAGGATGGCTTCGATGTAGTCGAGGACGCCGTCGAAGTCGGAGTCGGCGTTGTTCAGATCGGTGCCGGCGAGCAACTCGGCATTGTCGGGCAGGCCGTCGTTGTCGTTGTCGACGTCGCCGTTGCCGTCGGGATCAGGATCGGCAGCGCCGCACACGCCATCGCCATCCTCGTCATTGCGTTCGTCGCAGTCGGGATTGTCGATGCACATGTATTCGGGATCGCTGCTGCCGTCACCGAGGTCGAGGACGCAGGCCTGGCTGCCGCGGCTGCAGGTCGTGTCGCCACACTCGGTGGCGCACATGTGCGTGGCTTTGTCGCCGGGACTTCCGAGATTCAAGACGCAGCGTTCGTTGCTACCGCATGTCTCGTCGCCGCACTTGTCATCCTCGTCGTCATCGTCGTCATCGCCATCGTCGTCGTCATCCTCATCGTCGGCGTCGCCATCGGCGTCGTCGTCGTTGTCGATGAGATTGCCGATGCCGTCGCCGTCGTCATCATCGTCCATGATGCGATTGAGCAGGCTGTCGCCGTCGATGTCGTCGTCGCGTGTGTTTTCGATGCCGTCGCCGTCGACGTCTTCGTCGTAGGCATTGAGCACGCCGTCGCCATCGACATC
>JANQQK010000035.1 GCA_028289375.1 Phycisphaerae bacterium
TTACGCCGTCGGTGTGATTCTGTACGAATTGCTTTCCGGCCATCGCCCGCACGACGTTCGCGATCACACGGTGCCGGAAGCAGCACGGATCATTCGCGACGAGGAGCCTTCGCGGCTGGGATCTGTTCGCTCGGAATTTCGCGGCGACATCGAGACGATCGTGGCCAAGGCCCTGGAAAAGGACACCGCCCGTCGCTACCAGACCGCCGCCGAGATGGCCGCCGACATCCGCCGCTACCTGCAGGATCAACCCATCCTCGCCCGCCCAGCCAGCACATTCTATCAACTGAACAAGTTCGCCAGACGAAACAAGTCACTCGTTGGCGGCGTGGTCATGACCATTCTCGCGTTGACCGCGGGGCTCATCACATCCGGGACACTGCTATTCTCCGTCACGAAAGAGCGAGACGCCAAGCAGGTCGCCCTCGACACGGCCACCGCTGTCACGGCGTTCTTCACCGACATGCTTTCCAAGGCCACCCCCGAAGGCGAAGGTAAAGACGTCACCGTGCGGGAGATGATGGATGCCGCTCGGGAGAATATGGGCGATGAATTCTCAGGAAAACCGCTTGTCGAAGCGAAGATCCGATCCACGATGGGAACGTCCTATGTCTCTCTGGGCGAATTCGACACAGGCCGAGAGCAACTGGAGCGTGCGAATTCGCTGCTCGTCGATGTCCATGGCCCCCATCACGGCGACGTCTATCGAAACCGTCAACACCTGGCCTACATCAACGTATTTGAAGACAACTACGAAAAAGCACATATAGCCTTCGATGCACTGATTGACGACGCGACCACGCATAGCGTCCCTGGATTCACCGTCGCTGAAGCACTCGCCGCGCGCGCTGTTGCCAACATGCGGCTGCGTCGATTCAAGGTGGCCAAAGAGGACCTCGTCCTTGCCATCAGTGAGTTCACCGAGTTGGAAGGGCCAGAGTCGCCCGAAGTCATCGACGCCAAGTCATATCTCGCAGAACTCTATTCGCGCGTCGGCTCAACGGAAGCAGAACCTACCTACCGGGAGCTTATTGCATTATCAAAGAAGGTGCGGGGCGAGCAACATCCCGAGACGCTCTTGCTCCAAGGCAATTTTGCCAAACACCTCTTACGCGCGGAACGTCAACAGGAGGCCATCGAAATTCTATTCGAGGTCCACACTCGGCAGATCAAGCTACTCGGAGATGCTCATCGACAGACACTTATCACCGTGAGCAACCTGGCCCAAAGCCTCGCCGACGTCGGCAGAGTCGATGAGGCCTTCGACATCTGCCAAGCAGGCTTGAAAGTTTCCGACGAAAAGAACGGGGAACAGTCGGCTACGTCTCTGTTTCTCAACTACACACTGGGAAGTATCCTTCGCAAGACCGACAGGACCAACGAGACCGAACGCGCCCTCAAGCGAACGGCCGAATTGCACAAGATTGTCAATGGAGAGGACGCCCGCATTACCTGGACCTGTGAAGCACAACTCATCAACTACTACATCAAGACAGGCAAGTACGAGACTGCGATCGATCTCTCCGAAGCAATGAGAGACCGCGGCGTCAAGCAATACGGCGAATCCAACGCGCGAATCGTCGAGATTAATTTAAACGTCGGCAGGTGTTATCTGAGACTCGGTGATTATGAGAAAGCCGAGACGAATCTGCTTGCTGCGGCTGAGCACGCTGACAGGCGATGGCTTCCCGCCGTCAAACGCCGACTCGTCGAAATGTACGAATCCACCGGTCGCCCCGACGAGGCCGACAACTGGCGCTGCACCGAGGGCGACTGAATCAGGACGGACCAACCGCTTGGTTTCTATCTTGATGCGCCTGTACCCTGCGCATGCCGAGCCATCCGGCCCATTCTTTCAAACTGACGTTGGTTTGCATCAGCCACGCGCGGTTGAGCAATCAGAAAGTGCGCGATCAACATGAGCTGAGTATGATATGGCGCGGCAGACGACGAGATGCCAGGTTCGAAGACCAATTCGTCGTGCACCTGAATCAGCAGGCGTGACGGGCGGTCCTTGGCGCGGATCGACCGGTGAATGTCGATCATGGCCTTCTTGATCAAATCGGCAGCGCTGCCTTGCACGACGGAGTTGACAGCCAACCGCTCGCCGAGGGCGACCTGCTGCTTGTTGCGCGAGTGCAGTTCGGGGATGTTGCGACGCCGGCCCATGATCGTCTCGACGTGGCTGACCAGGAACTTTGCATGCCCGCCTCTCGGATACGTCCAGTGTTTGGATCACACGTTGTACCGTCATCCGCTTCCGCTGCGGGCTTGGTCCCGGCGCGCCGGGATGGGTTCGCCGCTTCACGGAAAGTGGCTTTGTTCAGCTCCGCATCAGCCAGCAACCGCTTGAGGCGTGCGTTCTCACGTTCCAGTTCCTTGAGCCGCTTAGCCTGGTCGGGTTCACGCTCCTTTCTCAGTCGCATGCACTCCCGCCATATTCGAGACGCCAACGACACTGAAGGCGACCAAGGTGGGAGCCTGAAGCAAAATCCGTGATGCCGAGCTGCTTGCAGGTCCGTGCAACCGTGTTGCCCTTGGCCAGCAACACATCTGCCTCGCGCAGCTTGTTGACGATCGCCTCTGCCGAGTAACGCCTACGTCTCATGACCAATCCTCCTTGATCCAACGCCCATTCACGAGAGTCCACAGGATCGCGATGCTGCAACGATCTCTGAATTCTTGTGGGCTCAGTCCCGTTTCGACGCACGAATCGACAAGTCGCGAAAATTCCACACCCCCGCGCGAGAATCCCAGATTTTGTTACGGGTCTCCAGCTGCGGATTCGTTCCTGCAGATGAAGGATCAGTTTCTTGTCAACCATGTACCCCGGCACGACGGGGCCACCACACAAGTGAAGGGACGGATGATGGACGATTTCAGGCAATATGAGCACGCTCGCCTATCTCCATGTGCTCGATCCGGGGCATTTCTGGTCCCCAACGCTGCGAAGAACAGTGCCCGGAAACTCACTCGGGAACTGTTCCAGCCAACACAGCAGAATTTACCAATACGGCGTCTCGGCTCACTCTTGCGTGACCGATACGCGTGCGTAACCAGGCAACCACACTCTCACAAGAGCGAGGAAGCGAGAATGGATTCAGAAAAGAGAACGAAGATGCACATGAGGGTCACACTTGCGGCAACATTCAGCGTCCTCTTGGTGACGGTTTCGGTCCATGCCGAAGCTATCGGCACGTCGTTTACCTATCAAGGCGACGTACGTGAGGGCGGAACACCCGTCAGCGGCGATTGCGATTTCGAGTTCACGTTGTGGGACGCAGCTGCAGGCGGCATGCAGATTGGCCCGACGTTGACGCCAACTGTGACCGTGACTGACGGCGTGTTCACAGCCGATCTGGATTTCGGCGTTGACCGTTTCCAGGGCTCGCCGCGCTTCCTGGGCATTCAGATCTGCTGCCCGTCTGCCTGCGCCCCGGGTTACACGCCGCTCAATCCAAGGATTGAGCTTAAGCCAGCACCGTACGCGCTGTCGCTTCCGGCATTGCGGAATACGCCAAGCGACAACCTAGACTCGCCGCACAGTCACAACGTCCTTGGTGGCCATCAAGACAATAGCATTGGGGTCGGTGTTGGCGGAGGGACAATCGCCGGCGGCGGCGACACGAGCCTGAACAACTCGGTGACGCGTTCTTTCGGCACAGTGGGTGGGGGTGCAGATAACGACGTATTCGCGGCGTTCGGAACGATCTCAGGTGGTGGATTCGTCGGAACGGATCCAACGTGTATTGGTGGCCCTGACGATGGAAATCTCTGCGGCTCCTGCGTTGGCGGTCCTATTCCCGGCGCACCTTGTCCGGGAGAGAAGGGGTGCCTTGGGGGAACGTGCGAGCCGGACCCGGCGCGATGTGGAGATCCCGGCGTTTGCTCGCTCGTCTCTCCCGGCAACCGCGTGTTTGACAACTTCGGGACGGTGGGCGGCGGTGGTCGGAACCAAGCCGGTGCCGACGACGGAAATGCCACGAATGCGCCATTTGCGACGGTCAGCGGCGGTGAAGGCGGTGTCGCGCGAGGCTCCCATGCCACCGTCGGCGGTGGTAGCTTCAACGTGGCCAGCGGAAACGGATCCACCATTGGTGGCGGCACATCCAATCAGGCCTTGGCAGCCAGTAGTACCATCGGCGGCGGCAACCAGAACACCACGAACGGTGGCGGTACCATCGCGGGTGGCTTTCTCAATGTGATCCTTGGCGGTGCCAGCTCATTCAACAACACGATCAGCGGTGGCCAGCAGAATTCAGCCGGCGGCGGCTCTGCCACCATTTCGGGCGGAGCGGATAACACCGCCAACGCGCTTCGCTCAACGGTCGGGGGTGGCACGCGAAACGTGGCAAGTGGGACGAACGCGGTGGTCGCTGGCGGCGGTGGCTTTTTCGGTGGATCGCCGCGCGGAAACACGGCCAGCAACACCAGTTCGACCGTCGGCGGCGGTTCCGAGAACACCGCCAGTGGTGGCTTCTCGACGGTCAGTGGCGGCTCGTTGGGCACCGCGGGCGGCAGCCATTCGACCGTAAGCGGCGGCAATGGAAATACCGCCGGCGGAAACTTCTCGTCTCTTGGCGGTGGCTCAACGAACGCCGCCGACGCGAACTACGCGACCGTGGGGGGCGGTGGAGACAACGTTGTCTTTGCAACTTTCGGCACGATATCCGGTGGCGGGTTCGCAACAACAGATCCAACCTGCATTGGTGGCCCCAACGATGGAAGTCTTTGTGGCTCCTGCGTTGGCGGACCTTTCCCCGGTGCGCCCTGCCCCGGCGAGAAGGGGTGCTTTGGGGGTGTCTGCGAGCCAGACCCGGCGCGTTGTGGAGCACCGGGCGTGTGTTCGCTCTCAACTCCTGGCAATCGCGTGTATGACGACTTCGGAACGATTGGCGGCGGCTCACGAAACGAAGCCGGTAGCGACGACGGCAACGCGGCAAGTTCATCATTTGCAACGGTGAGCGGCGGCGACGGAAACGTTGCAAGCGGCACCAATGCGACCGTTGGCGGCGGGAGTTTCAACTTGGCCAATGGTGATGGCTCTACCATTTGTGGCGGAAACGCCAATCAGGCGCTGAGCGGCGGAAGCACCATCGGCGGCGGCACCCAAAACACCACGAACGGTGGCGGTACCATCGCGGGCGGCTTCCTCAACATCATCCTTGCCGGAGCCGGCTCATTCAACAACACGATCGGCGGTGGCCAAGAGAACACGGCTGGCGGCGGCTCTGCCACCGTTTCGGGCGGATCGGACAACACTGCCAACGCACTTCGCTCAACGGTTGGGGGTGGTACGCAAAACGTGGCGAGCGGAGCGAACTCGGTAGTCGCAGGTGGAGGTGGGTTCTTCGGTGGCTCGCCACGGGGCAACTCGGCCAGCAACACAAGCTCGACGGTCGGCGGCGGATCGGAGAATGCGGCCAGCGGAAGCTTCTCGACCGTACCGGGCGGCGGTCTCAATACCGCTGCCGGGAGCTACAGCCTCGCTGCAGGCCGGCGTGCCAAAGCCAACAACAATGGCTCGTTCGTCTGGGGCGACAGCACAGACGCAGATATTGCTTCAACCACAGACAACCAGTTCACCGCACGGGCGTCCGGCGGCGTGCGATTCTTCAGCGATGCCGCATTGTCGACAGGTGTTGAGTTGGCCGCCGGTAGCGGGTCTTGGACCAGCGTCAGCGATCGCAACCTCAAGGAAAACTTCTTGCCTGTCGATGGTCGCGCCGCGCTCAAGAAGGTCGCGTCGATCCCCATTCTCACCTGGAATTACATGGCGCAGGATGACAGCATCCGCCACATCGGCCCCATGGCTCAGGACATTCACGCGGCGTTCGGCGTAGGCGAAAAGGAGACCGCCATCTCTGTCGTCGATGCTGACGGCGTGGCGTTGGCGGCCATCCAGGGATTGAACCAGATCGTTGAAGAGAAGGACTCGAGGATTAGCGAGTTGGAAGCGGAGAATGCCCGAATCAAAGATCGCCTGGCACGGATCGAGATGCTCCTGGCGCGGATCAATGATGCCGACGGAGGTGCCAAGTGATCGATGCACGGACACTCAGTTCTGTGGCGATGGTCTGTGCGATTTCAATGATCGCATGGAGTGATCGCAGTATCGCACAGAGTGGTGGGAATTTTGAAATTACAAAAAGTACGATCGACGGCGGCGGCGGATCAAACACCGGTGGACTCTTCGCACTATCGGGCACGATCGGCCAACCAGACGCACACCAGCCAGTGGTGGGTGGCGATTTTGCCCTGACTGGCGGGTTCTGGTCTGGTTCGGCCGTTGTTCAGACAACCATCTGTGTGCAGGACTGCGACTGCTATCTCGATGCGGTGGATCGTGCGGCGAAGGAAGGGGTTGATCCCAACGCGCTGCTCGATGTGTGCGACTATCACCATTGCGACATTCCGGTGGGCGAAACGGTGGGCACCTGCACAGCCTGTTCACGGCGCTTCGGAAACACCTGTGCGCCATACGGCGGCTTCGTTCAGACAGATGATATTCTCTGTGCGGTGGCTGGATTTGGAACCTACTGCGCCTGCCCGAATGGCGACCTGATCGCGTCGGGTGGAGCCAAGGGGCCCAGTGGATCACCGCTCGGAACGGATGACATCCTTGCCGTCGTCGGCGCGTTCGGTGGCCAGAATCCATTCGCGTGTCCCGTACCATCTCCTGCAACTTGTGACGACACACCGCCGCCGACCACTGGTGGTTGTGGTGCCACTGCCGCATCGGTCGCTACGTTGACCGGGCTGGCGACAGAGGGAGTCACACTGACTGCTGAAGGCCCACCGGTTCATACAGCGAGTATGGTCATCGTCCCGCGACAGCGTTCTGTCCGTGTCGGTGGTCAGATCGACGTTGACGTGTATGTGAATGGCGTCACCGGTCTCATTGGCTACGAGTTTGGCGTCAGTACCAAGGACAGCCGCGCCCGACTTCTGGATGCAACGGTGGACACGCAACGTCGCGACTACGTGTTCAACCGTTTGGCCAACTTCCCGGCCATGGACAACGAGCTTGGCCGCGTCGGTGGCGTGGTCATGGATGCCGGCGTCACAATCCCGACGGGCAAGCGTGCCTACCTTGGGACCTTTGCGTTTGAAGTACCGGCTGAAGCTCGTGGCTCGGTCACGCTCCAGCCACTGAACGACTTCGTTGCACTCTACACGGCGACAGGCCAGCAGTTGGTAGCTCCTGTGGAGGATGTGGCAGTCATCGTGGTCGACGCTGGTAGCAGACGATAACGTCATCATCGCGTATCGAAATCCACGGCGGTGGTCTGATCGAGAGGTCGGCCACCGCCTTGTCTTTGCGTGATCTCTGGCGATCCTTGGTGCGCATGCCGGAAAATCAACGCAAGAAATATCAGTCCATCGGGGATGGGGATGGGGCGGGCAGTGACTGCCCCATGTCGACCCAGAATACGCGTTGCCCAGTGTCGCGCGGGCCAATTCAGCCACTACGAAGATCCCGCAGCCCTGCGCGCGTGCTCGCAAAGCACCTGACATCTGACCGCGGCGCAATGGCAGGCACGACGATGCAACTTGTGCTACGTCGTGCCTCCTGACTCAACGCCAACATGTGCGTGTCTTGGTGCTGTGGGAACGGGTGATCATGCACTAACCCCCGTCTGCACTTCCGGAACTCCTGGCTCCGTCACACCAATCCGGCACGGCGCTTGCGTCGAGTTTCTTACTGTTATTCGCTCGTCGGAACACTCCCTCGATAGCTCTGAGCCACGTCGCCGACAACACGGTGAGACGTAGTAGTCGCTCGAAGGTCCCGGACATCCTGCGGCGACTTCCTTTGCCCATTCGTCGGCTTGACCATCCGTGTCTTCTGGTCGGCAGGTGGCGGGCTGACTTGCATGCGGGCCTTCGAAGCACGCATGGCGTTCACCGCCGCCTCGGTTTTCCAGACATGACTTGCGATCATGCGGAAGTTGACCAACGCGGCCTTGTAGCCATCATAATCTGGCACAACAGCCGCTGCCGTCGCGTCGCTCACAACCGAAACCTCAAACCCCTGCTCGACAAGCTCCCGCATATGCGACTCGGTGCACAGGTTGGCGGACATGCCGGCAAGAATGACTTTATCGATTCCCCGCTTTCGAAGCTGCAGAACAAGGTCGTTCGTCTCCGGCCCATAGACTTTGTGTGGGCTGACAACAACCGTTTGCCCATCGTTGATGTAGGGTTTGTATCGTTCCAGCCAATCGGCCCCGGACCCCGCAAAGTTCTCAACGTTGAGCGGACCCTTGCGATCGAACATGCCGATCTTGTGCATCAGGGCCTCCAGCGCGCCCTCAAACTTCCATCGATGATCATGCTTGTAGTAATAGTGCGGAGACACAAACACCTCGATCCCCGATTCCTTGGCAGCCTTGAACAGCGCTTCGAGGTTCTCAACCGTGCGGTTCTCGGTAACGCTCTTTCCAACCACGCCCCAGGTGACACCCTCCGGACTGAGGAAGTCATTCTGCGGATCTGTCACCACCAAGGCGGTACGCTCCGTGTCAATGGTAAAGCCAGGATCCGGAAGCTGCGCCGACGCGGGCATGTGGGCCACAAATGCAACGGCTGCGAGCAGGATGGTCGTTTGTTTCTGTTGCGTCATCTTGATTCTCCTTCTTCGTCATTGGTTCTTTGCTGTAAGATTCACACACTTCAACTACAGACGGGCAATCAGTGTCAGCCGGATTGGCCAATGCGTCGTTCATGGTCCTCGATGGGCACATCATTGATGCTGGCGTCTCGCCTCCGCATCAAGCCGTTGTCATCGAACTCCCAATGCTCGTTACCATGTGACCTGAACCACTGGCCGGACGGGTCGTGCCACTCGTACTCGAATCGCACCGAGATTCGGTTCTCGGTAAATGCCCAAAGCTCTTTCATCAGGCGATAGTCAAGTTCGTTGGCCCACTTGCGCTGAAGGAACGCCCTGATCGCAGACCGTCCCTGGATGAACTCGCCGCGATTCCGCCATAACGAATCTTCCGTGTACGCCAGCGCCACACGCTCAGGGTCACGTGAATTCCAGGCGTCCTCAGCTGCCTGAACCTTGGCAAGTGCACTGGCGCGAGAAAAAGGTGGCTTGATGGCGGTTGGCGACGGCATTGCTTTCTCCTGCGCTAAAGCGCCTCATCGATTCGAACTTGGCCGTGCCGATCACGGCGAGTTGTGCCATGCCAATAGCACTCGCCATGCCAATTCGCCGTGCGAACACAAATCATTTCCTTAAAATGACTTACGGCCAAAGATGCCAAAGACATCGGGCAACGATATTTCGTAGTTAACGAAATATCGTTGCGATATTGCGTAATCGAGCTAGAATTCTCAACCATGCAATCACTGGGAGAACGAATGTCCGTCTCCGACGCACTGAAGAACCTTCTTCTGGACGTGGGACAGCAGCGATCACTCGAGTCCGCCTTGCGCGTCGTCGTCAAACGCCTCGCCGGCGAGGAACACGTTGCGCTTGCCCGCATCTGGCTCATGCGACGAGGCGACATCTGCGCGAGCTGCCCGATGGCCCGTGAATGCCCCGATCAGTCACAGTGCCTCCATCTCGTGGCGAGTGCGGGCCGAGCGTCCAAGGGCGATCAGGAAGCATGGAATGGCATCGCGGGGTCCTTTCGACGTTTTCCCATTGGCGTTCGGAAGGTGGGACATGTTGCGGCGACCGGCGAGCATGTCGCGGTACCCGACGTCCAGAGCGACACCAAGTGGATCGCCCGACCCGAATGGGCTCGAGAAGAATCGATCCACGGCTTTGTTGGTCAACCGCTTGTGTTCAAGGGTGAGATTCTCGGCGTCCTCGCGATCTTCACACGCGTGACACTAAGTCAGCAGAGCATGGACTGGCTTCGGATGATCGCCGATCTCGTGGCAGCATCAATCGCCAATGCACGCGCTTTTGACGAGATCAAATCGCTCCGCACGCAACTTGAGCTGGAAAATGCGTACCTCAAACAAGAGGTGTCTGACGCGCGGGCATTCGGCGAAATCGTGGGGCAAAGCCCGGCGTTGCGCAACATCATTCAGCAGATCGAACTGGTCGCCCCCACAGATGCAAACGTTTTGATTCTCGGAGAATCGGGGACAGGCAAGGAACTTGTCGCACAGGAGATCCACCGGCGAAGTCAACGACGAAGCCGCGCAATGGTTCGCGTCAACTGCGCTTCGATACCCCGAGAACTGTACGAGAGCGAGTTCTTCGGACACGCCAAGGGCGCTTTCACTGGTGCCGTGCGTGACCGCGC
Source organism: Phycisphaerae bacterium (assembly GCA_028289375.1). Lineage (GTDB taxonomy): Bacteria > Planctomycetota > Phycisphaerae > UBA1845 > UBA1845 > OFTM371. Next base: position 10,272 of record JANQQK010000035.1, read on the forward strand.
TGGTCGATTCGAACTGGCCCACAACGGAACGCTCTTACTGGACGAGGTTGGTGAGATACCCCTGGAGCTTCAAGCAAAACTTCTTCGCGTCTTGCAGGAGGGCACTTACGAACGAATCGGGGAAGACAAAACACGCGAAGCAGACGTGCGCGTGATCGCATCGACGAACCGCGATCTGAAGATGGAGGTTGACGCGGGCCGATTTCGGGAAGACCTATTCTACCGTCTCAATGTGTTTCCGATCGAGGTCCCTCCTCTTCGTGAACGAAAAGAAGACATACCGTTGCTTGCGAAGACCTTCCTGGCACTGGCGGGCCGTCGCCTCAACCGAGACACAAGGTCGCTCAGCCAGGGCAACATTGCGGCAATGCAATCGTATGACTGGCCAGGAAACGTACGCGAATTGCAGAACGTCATCGAACGCGCGGTCATCACATCGCGCTCCGGCACGATACGCCTTGATCTGAAACAAACACCGTCCGGCCCGAAACGCTCGACCACGCCACCCTCTCAGTCGAGCCAAGGCACCGTTCTGCCTGATACCGAGATGAAACGCCTTGAGCGTGAGAACATCCTTGCCGCTCTACGCCAGACAAACTGGCAGGTCCACGGCCCGGGCGGAGCAGCCGAACTCCTGGGCCTTCGACCAACCACTCTCGCCTCACGCATCAAGCGAATGGGACTAACGAGAGAGAAGTGATCGGGCGATGAAACCTGAAGCGGACTCGAACAGCCCACCCAAGCCGATCACGCCACCTCTTGGCTTTGGCAACAGCATGCGTCGCTGCCAAAGCCCGAATTCCCCCGCCCAGGAATCGAACAGACAATGGCACGGGGTATATGCCGATGATGCAGGCAATCCGTTCTGAAGCGCAACGGCCAACGGGCCTCCAGTCAACCTTCTCGCCAAGCCCGAATCCATACAAAACCAAACTCATCACCCGAAACGCGACAAGACGTGCGCCGATTGACAAACCTCGCATCGACCGATGCAGTGCCAAAGCGAGCATTCGGCAGGCTGCGTCAATACGATCAATCATACATGCCTACCATTAAGCACCTCAGGGCTACGAACGGGATTAACGCAAAAAGTGGGACTGAGCAGTCGGGTGATTGAACCACGACTGCCCAGCCCCTTCGCATCGGAGTGTTGAAGACTCATCCTCGCACGAGGATCTAGAATTAGTCGTTGTAGAGCGTGACCTCGAATTCAAACTCAATTCCGTTGGAATAGAGAACAGGATTGAATGGATCGAGCGACGCGAATCGCGGTACGGCTGTCACCTTTCCATGCAGGAATGGGAAACCAGAGTCCTCGTAGAGCTCGAAGCCGGTGATTTGACCCGGATCGCCGGGAATGGGGCCGTCAGCAGACATGACAACGCCACCAAAGCCCGCATCTCCAGCCAGCAGACGGACAGGATAATAGTGAATGGGTCCACCAGCGTACTCCTGCCACACTTGCAGATGCAGTGCGACGAAGTCCGTCCCACCACCCAGATCAGCGCGAATCACGATGTTCGCCCCACCACTGTAGGCGTTCCCAGCCACCACGTTGCCGTCGTTGTTGGCGTCATCGAATGGGTAGTTGTACTGGCTGCTGCCCGGTTCATTCTCTAGCACACGGTTTCCCTCGTTGTCGAACAGGGCAATGATCGTGTCGTCTGACTCCGAGACGTGATGCGTACCAATGGGAAGCACATTCGATGTCGTTGATGACACCATCACAGTTCCACGGTCGCCCTGTGCCGGAACCTGCTGTTGCGTAAACGCAATGTCAAGGACGTACGGACTGCCGATGGCTTCCTGGGTATTGGGGTTCCACCATGGATATACCTTTACATAGTAAGCACCGGCATCGACCTGGAGGCTTAGTTGCTCATTGGACGTGGGTGTCTCGGAAACGGCGACGGCGTTCAGCGTGTTCGGAGCCGCGAATAGCCTGAGATCGAGGTCCCCCTCCCATCCACTCACCGCAATGTTCAGCGTGCCCTGGCCGGCCAACTCAATGCGGAACCAGTCATCGTTCCAGCCCTGAAGTGAATAGGTGCCCGGTTCAATATTGGTCGCGGTTGCGATCGAGTCATTCGGCTCAAACGCGTCGTCGTCTTCCACGCAGCCACCCGGCAGGCTCGTACACATCTGATTCGTGTCACAGGCATCGATGGTGCACGGGTTACCGTCGTTGCAGTCGGAATCCGAGTCACACAGTTGCGCAGGCGCTGCAGACCAGGATCCCAGGGCAGCGCTGGGGCCCGACCAAGTGCCGTTGCTGATCAGGTCTCCAGATGCACTGACCCGAGCCTGATAAGTGGCCAAGGCGATGTTGTCCGCGTTGACCAATTGATAACCCTCGATCTGCAGGTCGAGATCCTCTGACAACGTTCCGGCGAACAGTTCGCGTCCTCGGAATTCACCGTTGCTCTTCCAATCGAAGTACCCTTCCAGCACGAGGCCGGTGTTGCCGAGCTCCTGTGACGTGAAGACGAGTTCAGAACCCGTCCAGTCGGACCCATCCTGCCCGGATACGATCCAATCGGTCGTCGTCAAGTCGAAGTCAAACGTGACCGGACAGCTGCCGGCGTGCGCGACTGAAGACCGTACCATCTCCGCATGACACCGACTGGGATAGGTCGTGCCATCGCAGCCGCAAACCGGATCGAATGCTCCGCCGCATTGTTGCGGAGCGCGCTTGCAGACGCCGTCCGCCGAGGTTGCATCACAGTGCCCGGATGTGAACCAGCAGAATTCTGTCGGTCCACAATCTACATCTGTCACGCAAGTGGTCGGCGTCGTCGTACACCCGACGACGCTGGGTTCTGATGTTCCCCGCTCATTCCGTACGCGAACACGATAACAGTACTCTGTCTGCGGCTCTGCATAGCCAATCGTGTGTATGCGGTGGTCACCGAAACGTGGATCCAATTCGGGATCGGAGTCGAGGCTGTTGGGCAGGTTATGAAACACTGCGTAGTTGCCGTTCGGCCCGTCGAGTGATCGTTCAACGATAAAGCGGTCAACGTCTTCAGCGTTGTTTCGGAACCGCAGAACAACCTGCAAGCCAACATCAGGATGAATTTCCTGAGCCGAAACGACCGTGAACTCCGTTGGCGCCTTTGGCTGAGCGAAGAAGCGATTCAACCAGTCCTCGCGGCCAGCCGGAAGGTCGATACCGCGGAAACCACCCCGAAAGAGGGCGGCCTGCTCTGCGACATCGCCGGACTCCGCGGAGTCACTGTCAGTGGTTTCCGCATTCATCCCGTCATCCATGGACATCATGTCGTCATCCATGGGCAGCACATCGTCATCCACGACAGGCAAAGAACCACAGCCCATCGACGCCACAAGCGTGATCGCCAAGACCACGATGAATCGCGCTGCCGTCCAACCCCTCATATTCCAACGAATGAAACTGCTTCCCGATCGACTCAAAGGACCACCCTGCTCGACGATGCTGTTCCGCTTGTTGATCAGTGTGTACGCGTTCATGGCTATCACTCCTCTGCGACGGTCCGCCTCTCCTCGCCGGTCGGCGAGGGTTCAATTGACCCTTCTCAGGAAACAGGCGTCGTTCGGTGAGTGCACCCTTCAGATTTTTTTGCTAGTTTCTGGCAGGTGGATGGTCGCGAGGATCTGAGCGAAGATCCCTGCCGATCAACGATGTGGCCCCGCTTCGGTTCAATGGCCGATAATTGGCCCCCGCGCAAGCACATTGGAGACGCGGAGCAGACGCGCCTCGCCGGCGCTAATTGTTTTCAGGACAACATCTTACGGATGACCGACAATACCCAGCCATCAACCCCTGAAGGCCCGCAGCCGGAACAGAATCGCCCCCAACTGGGCGATGTTCTGCCACTCATTTACAAGGAGTTGCGTGCCCTTGCCGCCGGCTACATGCGGCAGGAACGACCCAACCACACCCTGCAACCAACGGCTCTGATAAACGAGGCATTCCTGCGGATCAGCGATCGAGATGACGTCGACTGGTCTGACCGGCGGAGCTTCTTCGCGGCAGCCGCTCAGGCAATGCGCCGATTGCTTGTCGATCACGCCCGAAGCAAAGGGCGCGACAAGCGCGGAGGTGGTCATGAGCGGGTACCGTTGCAGGACATACTCGCGTTGACCGGTGTTGACTGGGAACAGCAACTCGATCTGATCGGTTTGGATGAAGCGCTCGACAAACTCGCCGCCATCAACGCAGACCATGTTCGCATCGTGGAGTTACGCTTCTTCGCCGGGTTGTCCGTCGAAGAAACAGCATCAGCCATGGGTATTTCCGTAAGCAGCGTCGAACGCGGCTGGCGAACGGCCAAGGCATGGCTGTTCCGCGCGTTGAGTGAATGCCAAGGCCCACAGAACACCTGACCCATGACAGATGATCGCACATCACGGGTCTACGCATTGCTCGAACAGGCATTGGACTTGCCCGAAGTCGAGCGACAGTCGTTTCTCAACGAGTCCTGCGCTGATGATGTCGCGTTGCGCAGCGAGGTTGAATCGCTCCTCGCCGCTGATGCAAGCGCCGGGACTTTTCTTGAACCGCCATCTGTGGGCACACAGGCAGCCGCCGATGACTACGTCGGCCATTCGACACCGGACCACATCGGGGATTTTCGGATCATACGACTGATTGGCGAAGGCGGAATGGGACGGGTCTACGAAGCCCGTCAGTCCAATCCGGACCGTGTTGTTGCACTAAAGGTCATGAAACGCGGCTTTGTCACGGGTGATTCGTTGCGTCGATTCGAGTTTGAAGCCCAGGTCCTCGGGCAATTGCGCCACGCCAACGTCGCGCAGATTCACGCTGCCGGTACCCACGAGGAAGATGGCCAGAGTGTGCCATATTTTGCACTGGAGTACGTCCCCGACGGATGCCCGATTACAGAACACGCAAGGATCAACAAGCTCACGATCGACGAAAGACTGGAGATAGTCGTCAAGGTCTGCGACGCCGTCCACCATGGCCATCAACGCGGCATCATTCACCGCGATCTCAAACCAGCGAACATCCTGCTGGACAGCGAAGGACAACCGAAGATCATCGACTTCGGCGTTGCGCGGGCAGCAGACTCTGACGCCGCACACGCATTGACAAAGACCAGCGACGGCACCCTCGTCGGCACTCTGCAGTACATGAGCCCCGAGCAGTGCTCCGGGGATCCAACGAGCATTGATACCCGCAGTGACATCTACGCCCTCGGAGTGATCCTGTATGAGTTGGTACTGGGTCGGCTTCCCTTCGACCTGTCGCGGACACCGCTTCCCGCTGCCATCATGACGATCAGTCAAAGCGACCCGCCACGCCCACGAACACTGATCCGAAGTCTCGATGCTGATCTTGAGACCATCATCCTCAAAGCTCTGCTGAAAGACCGCGAGCGGCGATACGCGTCTGCGGCGTCGTTGGCTGATGATGTCCGGCGCTTCCTGAGCAAGGAACCCATTTCAGCCCGCCCCACGAGTCTCTGGTATCAGGCACGCATGTTTGCACGTCGGAATCGTGTTGCAAGCGTGGCTGTCATGTTGGCGGCAGCGTCAATGCTCTCGGCTACGGCGATCTCCGTGCGTTTCGCGGTCAGCGAGAAACGGCAGAGAATCGTCGCAGAGCGTGCGCAAAGCCAAGCAGAGGAACAACAGTCACTTGCAGCCAGGAACGCCGAAGAGGCGCTCAGGCAATTCAAGACGGCCACGGCGATCAATGACTTTCTGCAGGTTGATCTACTCTCTGCCGGCAATCCGATGAACCAACCCGATCGGGATGTCACAGTCCGTGAGATCATGGACCAGGCTGCAGCAAGAATCGATCAGAAGTTCGCTGATTCACCGTTGGTAGAAGCCGGGATTCGACGAGCAATCGGTCTGGCATACAAGAACCTTGGCGAGTACACCGAGGCCGATCAACATCTTCGGCGGTCGCTGAATCTCATCGTCTCGCACAACGCCAACGACCTCGCAACCGCGAGCGATGTCAGAAACGACCTCGCCATTCTGTATCTCCAGTCAGGTCGTGTTGCTGAAGCAGAGGCGCTGCTCGTGGAAAATGCCGAGCTTCTCCGCCGTGAGTTCGGTGAGCAAGACCTCCGGTATCTCTTGACCCTGTCGGATCTCGGTCACCTGCGATACCAGCAAATGGACTATGTTCGGGCTGAGCCCCAACTCATGGCCGCGCTGGACGGGCTTCGACGCGTGGCCGGAGAACAGGACAGGAGCACCATCATCGCCGCGAGCAACCTGGCAGCGCTCTATCGCGACCAGGGCAAGCCCGCAATAGCACGTCCACTCGCTCAGGAAGCCGTTGCGAATCTGACGTCCCTGTTGGGAGAGCAGCACCCCGATACCCTGAGTGCCATGCACAATCTGGCCAGCATCTACGAGAGTCTTGACCAATTCGAGGACGCAGAACAGCTGTATCAAAGAACGCTCGAGTTGCAGCGCGCGGTCCTTGGCCCCGAACATCCACTCACATTAAACACGATTGGCAACCTCGGTTACCTGCAAGGCAGGGTTGGACGATTCTCGGAGTCGGAGTCGCTCTACACAGAAGTTCTCAAAGCCCGTCAACGTGTCCTGGGCCGTCAGCATCCCGACACGCTCATCTCCATGAACAATCTCGCAGGCGCCTTGAGAGACCAGCAGAAATGGACAGAAGCGGAGAAGCTCCTCGCGGGGGCCACGTCGATGGCAGAGAGAACACTCGGCACTGATCATGCCTACACGGTCATCTTTCGCGCCGCATGGGGGCAATGCCTGATGAAGACAGGCCAACTTGAATCGGCAGAGGCACAGCTCACGCGGAGCTACAACGACATGGCAGCACTATTCGGTCCTGACCATTTTCGGACACAGAAAGTCGTCGGGTACAACATTGAGTTGCACGAATCGCTCGGAAACGAAAACAGGACACGGGAATTCCAGCACAAGCTCGCAGAGACACGACAGCAAAACGAGTAACCTGCTGATGATGGAACGCAACTCGGATAGCGTCTCGAGCGACATCCGGATTGGTACTCCCGAGTGGAGCGTCGCCGATTCGAATCCTGTCACTGGCGTTGCACAACACCGCGCCCAGTTGCGTTCGCGCCACGCGCGTGTAAAGTCCGAGCAGTCAACCGAGGCAACTGTCGCCGGTTGACACAGGGACCTCACCAATGCTGGATGCCATCACCGCCGCCTTCGACGATCATGCACAAGTGATGACCGCACTGCGCGAGCAAACGCTGGTCATTCACCAGATCACCGACACCATCATCCACACGCTCCGCAACGGCGGACGCGTCTACACCCTCGGCAACGGCGGGTCAGCCGCGGACGCCCAGCACATCGCAGCCGAACTCCTCGGGCGATTCAAACGCGATCGCAATGCCCTCCCCGCCGTCGCACTCACCACCGACACGTCCGTCCTCACCGCCGTCGGAAACGACCTCGGATCAGACGACATCTTCCGCCGGCAGGTTGAAGGCCTCGTCACCGAAAAAGACCTCGTCTGGGCACTTTCCGTCTCTGGTTCCTCCCCCAACGTCATCGCCGCACTCAAACGCGCCCGTCAATTGAACGCAACCATCGTCGGCTTCACATCCACAAAAGGAACGACAATGGCCGAACTGTGCGACCACTGTCTGCAGGTCCCCGCCACCAGCAGCGACCGCGTCCAGGAAGCCCACGAACTCTGCTACCACATCATTTGTGACCTCGTCGAGCAAACTTTCGCCCAACCAACGTCGTAAGATACGCCCATGCCCATGAACGTTCTCATCACCGGATCAAGCGGACAGATCGGCACCAACACCGGCATCGCCCTTCTCGATCAAGGCCACCGCGTCGTCGGCATCGATCGCCGTCCGAACGCCTGGACCGATCGCATCGACACCCAAATTCTCGACCTCCGAACCGCAACCCCAACCGACTTGCCCGATCGCAAGTTCGACGTCGTGCTTCACCTCGCCGCCAACGCCAAGGTTCATGAACTCGTCGTCCACCCCGACCGCGCCCTCGACAACGTCACCACCGCCTTCAATGTCCTCGACTTCTGCCGTCGAACCGAAACACCCATCGTCTTCGCCAGCTCGCGCGAGGTCTATGGCGACATCCACCGCCACGTCACCGACGAATCCACCGCCGACTTCGTCGTGGCCGAAAGCCCATACTCCGCCAGCAAGATCGCCGCCGAAGCGTTCATCTACTCCTACGCAGAATGCTACTGGCTCCCCTACCTCGTCTTCCGCTTCAGCAACGTCTATGGACGATTCGACAACGACCTCGACCGCATGGAACGCGTCATCCCACTCTTCATCGACCGCATCGCCCGCGACGAACCCATCACCGTCTTTGGCCGACAAAAGGTGCTCGACTTCACCTATGTCGACGACTGCGTCAGCGGCATTATCCAGGGACTCACCGCCCTCGTCGAAGAACGCGTGCAGAATCAGACCATCAACCTCGCCTACGGCAGCGGCAATTCGCTCGATGACCTCGTAAACATGATCTCAACCAACCTCGGCAAGACACCGAACGTGTCGTTTGAAGATGCCCGACCCGGCGAGGTCACACGCTACGTCGCCGACATCACCAAGGCCCGCGAACTGCTCGACTATGGCCCCCAGACGTCGCTGCAGGAGGGATTGAAACGCGCCATCGCATGGCAGCGTGAAACGGGAGCCTTGTCCGCGTAAACGATCCGCCACGCCGGTTCACACCCAGTGCGTCCATTCCTCGTCAGGTTCCTCTTCCGCATCCAGTGCTTCCAGGTGCGCCCGATCGAAGAAACGATTCAGCATCAATCGTACCGGCACCGTCAACGCAATCACCAGCGGAAACACAATCGCGAACGCACTGGCCTTCACGACCCACAACGCCACCAAACACGCCAGCTGCACCAGCGTGAACTTGTGCACCGCCCGCTTCGGAACGCGACGAATGTAGTGCGTCGCAGGATAGGCCGACGATTCCATCGCCCACAACCGCAACCGCTCGAAGAACTGATTGCCCGACATCGACACAACGCCCATGAACAAAAACAGCCCATAAAGCACAGCCATCGGCACCGACTTCAACAGAGGCAACAAGAACAGCGATAACCCAAGCAAGAGGTGAATCGCCAATCCCGTCAGCCGCGTCTCACGCACGTGCAGAATCCGATCCCGCGTCTCCCCGCCGGTCGTCACTTCCTCGGTCGTGGCCAAACTTCGCATGTGATTCAACGACCGCACCGTCGCCGCCACATGCCAAGGCAGCCCGAATACCGAACAGATGCCCATCAGTGTCCCGACCACCGCCAGATCAAGGTGATAACCGGAACCCTTCTTCAACTTGTTGTCCGCGTTATTCACAAGGCGCGACGTGATGTTCTGATCCAGGTACATCAGCACGGTCAACAGCGCCGCTGGCGCAATCGCACCGAAGTACGCCCAAGTCGGAAGACTGAACAAGTCCACAAGCCAAGAGCGGCCGCTTGTCGTACCCAAAGACTCCGGCACCGCCATCACATCGAGATTCACCTCATGAAGCCATACCGCCACCAACGACATCGCTGCCAGCGCAATCGTCGGACCAAAGTCCGCCAGCAATTCACGCAGCTTCGGCAACAGGTAGCGACTCTTCCGCATCCCCGACAGATTCATCGCAATGTAAAACGTCCCCAACGCCAACAGCAACGTCAGCAACGCCGTCGCATGATCCTTGTTCCCCTCAAGATCCGTGAACATGCCCGCCAACGCGCGAATGGCCTCAAAAATGAAAATCATCGAGATGAGCGCTGCGAACATCTCATCGGTAAAACGCGTGAAGTAGCGCATCAACGCGCAAGCATCCGTAAACGCCAGAATCAGCGTCATGACCGATGCCCATATCCCCACCCACGCGAATACCGGCAGAAACGGCAGATCGAAATTCTCAGGCTGACACAGTCGATAAAGAGTGTACGTGAAGATCAACATAGGCCCCGTACCGCCAAGAATGATCAGCGGTTGGCCGGCAAAAAACGAATACACAATGCCGCAAAACGAGCACGCCACCAGCATCTCGACGACACCGATCTGCCCGCCCGTCTTCTCAGCCATCACACCACCGAACGTGATCGTCGGTGCCAGGCACGCAAAAAACAGAAACAGCGTCGCACCCAGACACTTCGCATTAAGCCCGTCTCGAAAGTCCGACACATACTGCGGCCACCGGCGGCGGATGTCCGCCTTCAGTCCGCCGAACAACTTGCCCGAATAAGTCAGGCTCGCATCCGGCTTCGCCTCCTCCTTCTCCGCCACGCTGGTCCGCTGAATGAACCGCTGCATGGCCGACAGCAGATCCGGACCGCTCTTCGCCTGTCGCGCGTCATACCGAAACGTCTCGTCCGACATCAGACGCGCAATGTTGGCCAGCAAATCAAGATGGAGTGACGCAGAGTCCGGCGGCCCCATCAAGAAGAACAGAAACCGCGTCGGCCGACCGTCCGGCGCGCCCAGGTTCGTCGGTTTCGCAAGCCGAACAAATACAATCACCGGCTCCGGCACCGCTTCGAGATATGCGTGCGGAATCGCCACCGAGTTACCGATGGCCGTGGAGTTCAGCTCCTCGCGTGCGAGCAGGGCAGCCTCAACATCGTCCCCTGAATCTGGCGGCAGGGCACCATGCGCCACGATCCGCCGGACCGTCTGCTCAATGATCGAGTGGATATCCCGGGCGTCCAGATCGAGGATGAACTGCTTGTCATCGATCGCCTTGGCAAGCAATTTCATCCTGTCGCACGCCTCCCTGTGATGCGATGTGCCCGAATCAGGTGCCAGCCAATTTCCAGCCCGCAACCGCCCTGTCACGCCTCAATGCCGCCGCCAAACTAGCGAATCGCCCCCGATTGTCGAGAACCACAGGAACCGGCTCCGCAGTTCGAGAACACCGACGACCCACCACCGGTAAGGCGTCCCCAAACGCCGAATCCGGAATTTTTGTGATCATGCTCATTTTTGGCTTGCCTCAATCCGATCATGGTGTATATTATGAGCGTGTTCATAATATGGAGAATGCCGTGAGAGTCACAGCCGAAACCAAGATCGCCACCCGCGACCGCATCCTCGATGCCGCCCGTAACCTCTTTTCCGAAAAAGGGTTCGATCAAACGACGACACGCGACATCGCCTCCACCGCCAAGATCGCCACCGGCACCCTGTTCAACTACTTCCCAACCAAAGAGGCGGTCGCCACCACGATCGTCGCCGATCTGCTCAATCACGCACAAACTGGAAACTCCACCAACGCCAACGCAACGGCCATCGAAGAACGGCTCTTCGCCTTCATCCTGGACAGCCTGAAATCGCTCACCCCCGTCCGCCATTACGTCGGCGCCGTCGTCGAAACCACCCTAAGCCCCTTCGCACGAAGTCCCCAATGTGAAGCGGCAGAGGACATCCGAGTCCGGCATCTGGAAGCGGTGGCCGACATCCTCGCCAACCATCCGACCGCTCCGCAGCCATCATTCGTGACCGCCCATCTTTACTGGTCGCTCTACCTCGGCGTGCTCGCGTTCTGGTCCACCGACGAATCCGAGAACCAGGAGGACACCCTCGTCCTGCTCGACCAGGCCACGAGACTCTTCGTGGCCTCTGTCTTCGACAACCACACGAAATCGGCCCCCGCCGACAAGGGAGGCCTGTCATGATCCAAAAGCGTCCCATGCAATTGTCTACCCCAGCATCAACGGAGGTGAATCATGTCGCCTGACATGGGAGATCTCGTCGCACAACTGCCAAGCGAACTCGACGAACCCACCACGAATCAGGACGCGTTACGCGATCTGCTGCTCAAGCTCTCGCACAAATCCGTCCCGGTCGGATCACTCAATCGCCTCTGGTCGCTCGGCGGCATGCAGGCCCGAATCGTCCTCGCCTACGTCGCTTACTTCATTCGCAGCACCTACACCGCCAGGGATGAACGCGACCGCCAGCGCAACGAAGCACACCTGACCGCCGCCCTGAAACTCCTCTCCGGCATGGGCTACATGCGCGGCGCCATCATGAAAATCGGACAACTGTTGGCCGCCTACCCCAAAGTCATGCCCGACCAGTACGCCGACATGCTGGGCGCGCTGAACTTCAACGCACCACCGATGCACTATTCGTTGCTGCGTGAACTGCTTACCAACGAACTCGGCGGCGACCCGCAGGAGGTGTTCGCAGAATTCGAAACAGAAGCGTTTGCAGCAGCGTCACTGGGCCAGGTGCACCGAGCACGGCTCAAAACTGGCGAACAGGTTGCGGTAAAAGTGCAATATCCCAACATTGCCCGCACCATCCGCGATGATTTCCGCAACATGTGGGCATTTCTCACCCCCATGCGCCTGTCGGGCGATTGGGAAAATCTCCGCGAACAATTGGAAGAACTGCGCGATGTGCTCGAACGCGAAACCGACTATGTGTTTGAGGCACAGATGCTCCGCAAAGCCCGCAACATCTTCGCCAATGAAACCAGCTACGTCGTGCCGAAGGTCCACGACGACTTCTCGACCGGTCGCGTGCTCACGGTCGACTTCTTGGATGGCCTGCACCTCGATGACTACCTCAAGACCAATCCGTCACAGCAGGATCGCGACCACTTCGGTACCCTGCTTATGCACCAGTCGTTCATCTTCTACTACCGAGGCCAAATGCTCCAAGCCGATCCAAACGTCGGCAACTTCCTCTTCATGCCCGATGGCCGACTGGGCCTGATCGACTTCGGATGCGCACGTCCCTTCACCGAAGAGGAGTGGCAATTCCTGCTCGATTGCGATGAAGTCGTCAAAGGACCGCAAGAGGATTGGGTCCCCGTGATGGAACGCAGCGTCGCGTGCGAAGATCTCGCCCGAAAGAATCCGGAGTACCTCCGCATGCTGCTGGATTTGGCCGAGTGGTTGTGGCGACCACTGATGACCGAGGGCAAGTTCGACTTCGCAGGCGACGAATACTTTCCCGAGGGCATCGAAAAGTATGCGGAGTTCACCCGCCGCCGCTACATCCGCGGTATCCCGTTGCAGAACTGGCTGAACCGCACCTTCGTCGGCCTCCGCGCGATTCTCTATCGCCTCAACGCCCGCGTCGACGTCAAGACAATGTACGACGCTGAAAGTGCATCAGCCGTGAACAGCTAGAGTCCGGTAAAATCGGGTAGATGCGTAAAATGCAGCGTTGACGTTGCATGCCGATTTTCTTTCCCAATTTACCCATTGACGCCATTTTTGAATTATTCTACCTTCCCAACTGACCCATGCGGTGGGCATGACTTGCCGCGTCGGTCAAACCGGCGCTTGCGATGGTTCATCCATCGTTTCGCGGGATCGAGGCACCTCAACGGTGCAAACGGTCGCTTTCCGGTGGGGCAAGGGAAGCTGTTGGCCAAGCAGGTGATCATTCACCGGTTTGGCCAATGTGCTTTTCAGGGGTGCACGCCGGGCGAATACAACCAATCATCTGATCACGAAATTCTTTGGAGTCAGGACGGGAGAGGGAGGCTACTGGATCTGACGAGCAAGGTCCGGCACCATCAGAACCTGATCGGTCGGCACCATCGTGATCACATCCCACGGGCAAACCTGGGCACACAGCTTGCAACCAATGCAAACGGGCAGGTCAATCGTGCAAATCCCCATGGCGTAACCGGGGTGCTTCGGGTCGGAAACCTTATCGATGCAATCGACCGGGCAGACAGTCACACACGCATCGCAGCCGGTGCACAGATCCTCATCGAGGATGGCGAGTTGCTTGGGAAGTCTCTTTTTCTTGGCCATGTTCCGACACTTGCCTGCGAGCCATTGTTTCCTTGCGGTAGTCTATGAAACTCCCTCTGGATCGGCAAGCTGGTCCGGCGTCATCAACCGAATTGTCGCAGCGATTCGGACGAACCGGGACGGTTGATGTCCGACTGAAGAAGCTGCGGATCGATTCGCGTCGCAGGGCGGTTCTCGGCAATGAAACGGGCCTCACCGTCGTACCAGCGACGCCGTACCTTCCGCTCCGTTAATTCGTCGATCGTCAGCAGCGTCGCCCCCTTCGCTTCCACCTGCCGCAGCGACAGGTCCGCTTCCATCTGGTTCCAGCAGCCGCACGCATCGCTGATGACGCTGACTTTCTTGTTGCGTGCAAGCAGGCCGAGCGTGACCGCTTTGACGTCCTGCTCGCAGAGCGCGCCAAAAACGATGAACTCATCCACGCGGACCTGCGTCAGGAAACGATCTGCCTTGGGATTGGCAAACAAATCGAGCGACCGCTTCGGGAAAATCACTTGCTGATAACGGCGGAAAAGGTCGGTTGCGATGGCGAGCGTGTTGTCGCCGGCGACAAAAATTCGGCTTGGCAGCAGCGTGTAGTCGATCTTGGTGTGCCCCGGCGTGCCGGCGATACAGCGTTCGGGCTGTGTGTCGCGATGCCGGTGTGTCTGCATGGTCGAGACCACGGGAATGTGATTCCGCTTCATCCATGCGACCACGCGTCTGAGCGGTGTTCGCAACCCCTCCGCATAAACGACCGGTGTCGCCCCAGCAGGATCGAAGAAATCGTGCTGAGTGTTCAAATCGATCAAAGCGAACGGAAACGTGAATGGCGTAATCTTCTTGCCGTTCAGCATGTGCCTCTTTCCCCACTTAGCCCACGTGATTGGCGACGCTTGGCAATTCAAAGAACCCCGCGCGCAAGCCCGATGCTTCAAGCCGAGCTGCTCACCAACCGCAAAGAACTGACAGGCTGCTGGTGAACATGAGCAATCGTATCACCCGGTCAGGCCGATGGCGACTTTGGGGCTGAGTGTTTTTCACAAATTATTTGTCTTCAAAAGGTTGTGTCCCACTTTATTCGGCCGATCGCTCCGGAAAGCCCCGGATATCGGGCTGTGAGTTGTTGCGGATGGCCGCCCATCCGATTCGATCATGACCGCGCGATCGCGCAACCTTCGGGCCGATAACAGTTTGGAATGTGCCGACGATGCCGGCCCCTGACTGGAGGATGCCAACGATCCGCTAAGGCTTGATGGCGAGAAGCGATTCGGCGTGTTCCTCGCATTCCTCGGCCATCTCCTGATAGAAGTCGCCAAGGGCACCGTCGGGCATGAGCTCGTGCATGACCTGGTAGAACAGGCCGGTGCGTTTCTCGGTGTCGTGGAGAAACTGCATGGCCCGATTGAACGATTCGGTATCGGTCACTTCGAGCATGCGGGTGCCGACGATAACCATCTCCTTGTCCTTGTCGCTGAGGACGAAGTCGGCGTCGGGGAAGCGCTTTTGGGCGAGATCGCGCAATCGCTCCTCGTGCTCGTTTTCCTCCTCCTGCATTCCGAGGAAAATCTCACGGTGACGCTCGTTGAGCGCCTTTTCGGCGAGCACGCCGTAGCGATAGGCCGCCACCTGTTCGCCGTAGATGGCGACGGCGATTTTCTTGGCGTCGGGCATGGTCTTGAGATATTCGCGGAACTTGTCGGGCATGTTCGTACCGTAGCCCACTCTCGCTCGCCAGACAAGATGTGCGCGGTGCTCGTTTGATTGTCACGAATGGCTGTGATATCTTCTTCGGCGGGTATTCGAGATCAGTGAGGCCATTACGTTGATGAAGCAAACGACAAATCGGGTGACGGGCCTGTTCGTGCTGACGCTGGCGACGTGTGCGGCGGCGCAAAAGCCGATCGTGGTCTCGTTCAAGGCAACGGACAGCGTGCAGTTGGAGGCGGACTACTTTCCCGCAGCCGAGGAGAAAGCTCCCGCGGTGATCTTGTTGCACATGTTCAAATCGGACAGGTCCGCGTGGGCGCCCTTGGTGCCGCATCTGCATGAGGCTGGCTTTGCGGTGCTCGCGGTCGATATGCGTGGGCATGGCAACAGTCTCAAGCCCGACAAGTTCCAGCTTCGCGAGCGGGCCTTCAACCGTGACCCGTCGCTTTTCAACTCGATGTACTGGGATGTGGAAGCGGCGTATGCGTTTCTTGCGAATGAGCCGGGCGTGGACATGACGCGCGTCGGCCTTGTCGGAGCAAGCATCGGGACGAGCGTGGCGATCATGGCGGCATCTAAGAATCCCGCGATCGATGCGGTCGTGTGCATGACGGCTGGCGACAACTACCTCGGCGTGCCATCGGTCGACCATATCAAGCAATGCAAGGGCCAACCGATACTGCTGATGACCAGAGAGGACGAGCGCCGCGCGACGGATATTCTCGCCAAGCTGAACACCGACGCCAAAGCGCGCATTTACCCAGGCGAGCGGGCGCATGGCACGCGAATGTTCGGCAAGGTCGAGGGCGTCGAAGAGGACATCGTGGCCTATCTCGAGCGGCATCTCGGCGGTCCGGCGGACAAACCGGTCGTCGCCCACTATGGCAAGAAGTCATTCGTTCCCGCCAATAGCGAATCGCACAAGGCCATGCGATCCGATCGGGTGATCTGGTTCTCATCAGCCGACGAGGCGACGCGGCGCGGCTTGAAACCGGCAAGCGAGTAACATCCCCATCATGCAATTGGGATCAATCGAATTGGACATGCCGTTCGTGCAGGCGGCCTTGAGCGGATACAGCGATCTTCCGATGCGGCGGATCGCTCGCCGATTTGGCGCGCCCTACACGCTGAACGAAGTCGTGCTCGACAAGATCGTCGTCACCAAGGGTCGCAAACAGCGCGAGATATTGTCCATCGCCGATGATGATCATCCCGTTGGCGGGCAGTTGATGGGGGCGGACCCGGAAGTGTTCGGCCCGGCGGCGGAGATGATGGCTGAGGCGAGTTACGACGTCATCGACATCAACTTCGGCTGTCCCGTGCGGAAGGTGCTGGGGCGCTGCCGAGGCGGTTTTCATCTGTCACAACCGGAGATCGCGCTCGACATCGTGCGACGCGTGGTTGACGCCGTGGCATCCGATCGACCGGTGACGGTCAAGATGCGACGCGGCATGGACGACTCGCCCGAGAGCGAAGCCAACTTCTTCCGCATTCTCGACGGTGCCTTTGATATGGGGGTGTCGGCTGTGACAGTGCATGGTCGAACGGTGACGCAGCGGTACGTGGGGCCGAGTCGATGGGAGTTCCTGGCCAAGGTGAAGGAACACGTCCGCGATCATGTTGTGCTGGGCAGTGGCGACCTGTTCAGCGCAGAAGCTTGCGTGCGTATGATTCGCGAGACGGGCGTCGACGGCGTGACGGTCGCGCGTGGCTGCATCGGCAATCCGTGGATCTTCCAGGAGTGTCGAGCGCTGTGGAATGGCCAGCCGCTGCCCGATCCGCCATCGGTGGCCGAACAGGGTGCTGCCATCTCCAAGCACTTCCGTTATTCGATCGAACACTACGGCGAGCAGTTGGCCGGCCGCATGATGCGCAAGTTCGGCATTAAGTACAGCGAGCATCATCCGCATGCCCGCGAGGTTCGCGACGCGTTCGTGGCCGTGTCGTCACCGGACCAGTTCGACGACGTGATGGGGCGATGGTACGACGCGTCGGTCGATTGGCCGCCGGTGGTGCGTCGCAGCGGGCATGGCGATCTTGTCGCGGCTGGTGCGACGTCGTGCGAGGCGGGCTGACCAGACGTCGCCGGTTTGTGATATTTTGTTTATCTGATTGACTTGCAAGCGGTTAGGCGATATCCTCCTGCAACCTGAGGTTCAGGGGCAGAACCACCACAGATTTCAACAACCAGGCATTGATGCGTTTGATACCCGCCCCAGGCAACTGACATTTCCCGCCTGAATACACAGAAAGCAACTTGATGACATTTGAAGAACTGCGGCTGGTCAAGCCGCTTCTGGATGCGGTTCGCGACGCGGGCTACAAAACCCCCACGCCCATCCAGCAACGCGTAATCCCGACCGTGCTCGACGAGCGTGACGTATTGGCGTGCGCCCAGACCGGTACCGGCAAGACGGCGGCCTTTGCGCTGCCGATTTTGCAGCGGTTGGCTGAGTCTCGTCCACCACGCCGCAAGGACGGACAGCGATCGCGAAGGCGACCGATCCGCACACTCGTGCTGGCGCCAACACGCGAACTGGCGATCCAGATTTCCGAGAGCTTTTCCACCTACGGCCAATTCAGCAAACTGCGACACCTTGCGGTATTCGGTGGCGTCAACAAGAACCCGCAAGCGCGATCCTTGCGGGCAGGCGTCGACATTCTGGTGGCCACGCCCGGTCGCCTGCTTGACCACATGGCCGATGGCGTGGTGAAGATCGATACGATCGAAATTCTGGTGCTCGACGAAGCCGATCGCATGCTCGACATGGGCTTTATGCCCGACATTCGGCGGATTATGAAACACGTGCCAAAACGCCGGCAGACGCTGCTTCTGTCCGCCACGATGCCGGCCCCGATTCGCGAGTTGGCCCATCAGATTTTGAACCGCCCGGTCTCGGTCGAAGTGACGCCCGTGTCGTCCGCGGCGGAAACGGTCGAGCAATTCGCCTTCCACGTTGAGAAGAACGACAAGCCCGCATTGTTGGCGAGCGTCCTCGACAACACCGCCTATTCGCGAGCGCTGGTGTTCACGCGGACCAAGTATGGCGCGGACAAGGTGGTTCGACATCTGACGCGCGGCGGCGTCGAGGCGGCTGCCATTCATGGAAACAAGAGTCAGAACGCGCGCACTCGGGCGCTTGCGGGGTTCAAGTCCGGCAAGATCCCTGTGCTGGTGGCCACGGACATTGCCGCGCGCGGTCTGGATGTCGATGATATTTCACACGTGATCAACTACGATCTCACCAACGAGCCCGAGACGTATGTCCACCGCATCGGTCGAACCGGACGGGCCGGTGCGACAGGCACCGCGTTGTCGTTCGTCAGTCGCGACGATCACGGCACGCTGCGGGCGATCGAGCGGTTGACGAAGAACCAACTGCAGCCAGCCGATGACATGCCGGGCTACACCGCACCGGAAGTTGCGGTGCATGCACCAGCGCCAAAGGCGGCAAAACCGTCGGGCAACGGCAGCGGAAGGAAGCGATCGACGTCGCGGAACAGCGGCCGCAAGAACACACGTCGCCGTTATCGTCGTGGTCGCGGCGGGCAACGAAAGGCGTCCCAGACTTCGAATTGACCGATGTCGATCAAGACGATCCTGTTTGAGAATCCCTACATGCTGGTCCCGATTCTGTTCGGGATCGAGTTCATCTTCGTGGCTGCGTGGAACCTGCGGCGGACGCGGCTGACCGGGCGGTTGGCGGTGGCGGGGTTGATTCTTTTCCCGCTGATGGTACTGGTGCAGACAATCGTCGTGACGGATGCGGAGCGCGTTCGGGCAACCTGCGATCGCGTCGTGCGGGCGGTCGTCGAGGGGGACGTGCGAAGCGTGGCCAACCACATCGCCGGTGACTTTCGGTACGAAAATCGCGGCGACACCTGGGACAAGGCCGCACTGGTGGACCGCATCGAGCAGGCGCTCACACGATGGGACGTGAGCAACTGCAGCGTGTCGCAGTTCGAGGTGACCGAGGATGATCGTGGGGTGCGGTCGTCGTTTCAGGTCACCTGCCGCATGTCGTCGATGGACGCCTCCATCCCGACGTTTCCGTCACGCTGGGAACTGGGCTGGCAACTCACCGATGACA
This sequence comes from Phycisphaerae bacterium, assembly GCA_028289375.1. Taxonomy (GTDB): domain Bacteria; phylum Planctomycetota; class Phycisphaerae; order UBA1845; family UBA1845; genus OFTM371. The sequence goes on from JANQQK010000035.1 coordinate 29,799, forward strand.
CCTGCCACATCACCGAGATCAAACCCATCCGGACGCAGTGGATGCCGTATGACCGTTTGGACGAAGTCCTTCGGCGTTGACAAGCATCGCCGGCGACGACGAGTCCTGGACTCCCCGCGATTTCGCTTCGTCGATATCGGACGGTCGCTCGTAGCGATTTCCGAAGAGCACCCCTTGGTGAACATTTTGAAAAAATTGACAAAATGTGGGTGCGGACGTAGACTTGTGAGTGTTCAAGTTGGGGGTAATGCTCATGAGCCGCATTTCGATCGACGTGACACCCGAGCAGCATCAGCGATTGAAAGCGCTGGCTGCCTTGCAGGGTAAGTCCATTAAGGAGTTTGTGCTGGCCAGCACGCTCGGCACCCTTGGTGTCGCAGATCATGCCCTCTCTGAGCTTGAGGCTGTTCTCGACGCGCGCATCAGTGAAGCAAACGCTGCTCGAAGAAGCACGCAAACGGTGGAAAGCGTGTTCAAGCAGGCCCCTGATGAGCTAGGCCCGAAGCCAAATGGCTGAGTATGAACTTGCCCCCGCCGCGGAACGTGACCTGCTGCACATCGCTCGCTACACCATTGAAAAGTCGGGGAATGGAACAAGCGGCCCGATATGAGGCAGCCCTTGCGAAACATTTTCATGGCATCGGTCGGGGCGAAGTCCGAACCAAAGCACCTCTCGAACATCGCCCTGAGTTGATGTACAGCCGGTGCGAACACCACTACGTGTTCTTCATGACGCGCGACGACGCCTGCCCGCTCATTCTCGCCGTTCTCCACGAGAATATGGACCTGATTGCGCGGATATCGGAACGACTTTGACAGCCACGCCCAGTGACCGTCGGACTATTCTCCCAAGGGGACGATTAGCGCAGCGCAGTCGAGTGGGTACTCAGGCTCGCCAGTGATAAGCCAATCTACGCGGTCAGGGTTTTCAGGTCGGCGTCGGTGATCTTGCTGGCGGCTTTTTCGAGTTTGCGACTCAGCCAGCTCATGACGTCCGGGGTGAAAGGCAGGCTGCCCGACTTGACGGTTGCGAGCATGCGGGCGTCGCGGCGGATACGCTCCCTGGACTTGGCCTTGTGGTTGACGGCCTTGGCGTGGGCGTGATCGATGGCACGAAGTTTGAAACGAACGCTGCGACGCATGGTGGACTCTCCTGGCTGTGAAATCCTTCGAGCCGCGTATTGTGCAAAATCCCCCCGGATCGGTCAAGCCGACCCCGCCGCTTAGGTCCAGCGGAACCAGCGGATCGCGAGAACGAAGGAAACCACGCCCCAGGCAGCGAGAATGAGGATGGGGATGCCCTGATCGAAGACGGTGGCGCCCTCGAGGATGATCGAGCGGAGGGCGTCGTTGAGCTGGGTCAGCGGCAGGGCCTTGATGAACGGCATCAGCACGTCCGGGAAGCGTTCATAGGAGAAAAACACACCCGAGCACAACCACATCGGCAGCATGACGAGGTTCATAAGGCCCGAAATCGTCTCGATTTTCTCGGCTCGGCTGGCGACGAGCAGGCCTATCCCGGCGAAGCTGAGGGCACCGATCAGCGCCATCGCGATGATGTTCAGCAGGCCTCCCTCAACCGAGACGCTGAAGACCATCCAGCCAGCCCCGAGCAAAGCGATCATCTCCGGAATGGTAAACACAAGCCGTCCACCGATCAGCGAGAGCAGAAAATCGGTCTTGCTCATCGGCGTGGCGATCAGTCGCTTGAGCAGTTTCTTGACCCGCATGTCCGTCAGGACAAACCCGCAGCCCCACAACCCGCCGCCCATCAGGTTCATGCCCAGAAGCCCGGGCACCAGAAAATCAATGTAGCGGGCGCCGGGCTTGGTGATTTCGTTGTCGGTGACGGCGATGGGATCCGTTCTGCCGCCGACGGCGCGCTGGAAGGCATCGTCAATCTTGGCACGCGCGAGCGTGCTTTCGGGCCGCGTCGGGTCGAACTGGTATTCGACGGTGCCGTCGTCGCCGGGTTTGACGATAATCGACGTCTTGCCGTAGCGGAGACGATCCGCGCAGGCGTCAGGCTCGTTGATCTGAATGTCAAACACCGTCTCGCTCTCGGAGAGCTTGGCCTTGATCGATTCGGCGGTTTCCGATGCAACGATGTCGACCGCGATCACTTCCACCGGCTTGCTGCGAAACGCGAGACCCAGCGCCAGCGTCAACAGGATCGGAAAGCCATACGTCCAGAACATCGCTTCCGGCTCGCGATAGAACGTCCGCATGCGGTAGAGAAACAGTTCCTTGAGCGGGTTATAGCGTGTCATCGAGTTCCTCAGCCGCGAGATGCCGACCGGTCAGCGTCACAAACACGTCTTCGAGGCTGACGTGACGCGTGGTGATCCGGGCCAGCGAAAGTTGGTCCGATTCAAGCTTGTTGATCAGGGCGGGCAACGCCACGTGCGGCTCCGTCACGGTCAGGCAGTAGCCGTCGTTCTCAAACCGCGCCGTGGAGACCGCCGGCAGGGACGTAAACGCATCCGCACTGGTTTGGCCATTGGATTCCGCCAGGGCGAACTCGATGATGTGCTCGCCGCCGAGCTGGTGAATCAATTCAGACGGTGAGCCGAGGGCGATCACCTTGCCGTGATCGACGACAGCCACCCGGTCACACAATCGTTGGGCTTCGTCCATGTAATGTGTGGTCAGCAGGGTCGTGCGTGATCGCGATTTCTGCTCGCGGATGATGTCCCACAGCTCGCGGCGCGACTGCGGATCGAGACCGGTTGTCGGTTCATCGAGACACAGCAGCTCCGGATCCCCCGCCAATGCGCACGCGACGGCCAACCTCTGCTTCTGCCCGCCTGAGAGCTTTCCGACCCACGCATCCGCCTTCTCCTCGAGGGCGACCATGGCGATGACCTCGTCGGGTTCGCGTCCCTCGCGGTAAAAGCTGCGAAACAGCGTGGCTGTCTCGCGGACGGTCAGCTTCTCGTTGAGGCGGGTTTCCTGCAGGCTGATGCCGAGGCGTTGGCGGATGGCATCATCATCCTTGCCGTTCCACTGTCGGCCCAGGACTTCAACGTAGCCCGATGTTTCCTTGAGCATGCCTTCGAGGATTTCGACGGTGGTCGTCTTGCCGGCGCCGTTGGGCCCCAGCAGCCCGAAGCACTCGCCGACCTCGATTTCAAGGTTGAGGCCATTGAGCGCGTCGACCGGTTTCTTCTTCTTCGCGTCGTACCGCTTATAGAGGTCGCGACAACTGACAGCCAATGCCATGCTCAGTCCATCCTTGCTCGTGAAGGTGAGGCCATGCCCCGGCAGCGCCGGGATTGTAGCGGTCTGGAGGTGTCGGTCCAACCGGCCAACCGATGTGCGTCATGGCTGATTCGGCAACTCGCCGTCGGGTGTCGCATCCGCATGTTCCGTCGTGGCGCCGGATTGAGCGTCGTTCTGCCACACGACGGCGACGAGGCGGTCGCTCATGGTCAACGGGGCGTCGATGTCGGGCGGGCATTGGATCGAGCCGTCAGGCTTCTCGATGGCGATGACCTGCGCGCCGAAATTGCGGCGGAAGTCGGCATCACGGAGGGATTTGCCAAGTGCCTGCATCGGCACGATGAGACGCTGGATCTGATCGGTCCGCATCGGGTTGACGCCCATGACAAGCTGCTGCAGTTGGCCTTCCTGCTCGATGGCGGCCAATCCCGCATGCTCCTTCATGACGGCTTGTTGGGTCTCCTGAACGCGTTGGCGGACGGCTTCAAAGACGCGTTCGCGCGTGAGCATGCCGACCCAACGCCTGCGACGATCACGCGAGACGACCGGGAGCACGTCATGGTTCTCGATGCGGAACACGTTGAGGGCCGAGTATAGGTCGTCGTCGGCGAAAACCGTGGCGAGTTCCTCGGTCATGATGTCGTCTGCGATCAACGCGTCGGCCAATCCCGGTTCGGCCATGATGCCTTCAAGGTCGGGCACTGAGATCAGACCAGATAATTTGCTATCGTCGACGACGGCGAACACGGGTCGCGTACCGGGTTGAATGCGTTCGACGAGTTGCGACATGCTCATGTCACGCGTGGCGACCAGCGGCCAATCGCGCTCCATGATCTGTTCGACGCGGTTGGCTTCGAGAATGTGAATGACGGCGTCGGCCGCGTGTGCGGGGGACTCGGCGGCGGAGCGGAGCTGCTCGTGATTCAGGCCAAACCGCCGCCCGACGACGTACGAGGTCATGCAGACGAGCATGAGCGGAACGATCAGCCCGTAGCTGCCGGTCATCTCCATGACCATCACGATGGACGCAAGCGGCACGCGCATCGACGCAGCCAACACGCCGCCCATGCCGACCGGGATCAACGCCAGCCGCAATTCGTCAGGAACCTGCCCCGGGTAAAGGGCTTCCATCGCAGCCCCGAGAAACGCTCCGACTGCCCCACCCACGAACACGCTCGGGCCCAGCACGCCGCCCGATGCGCCGCTGCCGACGGTCAACGCGGTCGCGATGCACTTGACGACGGCCACCGCGCCAAACAGGCCGGCCCAGGTCCACCAATCGTGCTCTGTGTAGACAAAGGCGGTCGGGTTGCCGGGTGCGGACATCGCGTTGCGAATGAAATCGTATTGGCCATCCATGACCTGTGGCAGCACGCACGCCAACCCGCCTGTCGCAAGTCCGCCGATGGCTGGGGCGAACCATCGGGGCAATCGTGACCACGGCAGCAGTTTCTTTTCAACCGTCCACATGCACAGGCTGAGCAATATGCTGACCAAACCGCAAAGCGGGCCGAGCACGAGATAGGGCACGAGATGCCAGACGGTTGTGAAGGCAAGCGTGCTCGCGTGCGGCAGCAGGAATTCGCCGAATCCGTAGAAGGCCATGAACGTCGAGTATCCGATCACGGATGCGACGAAGGCGGGCACGATGGCGTCGGTTTCGAATTCCGGTTCCTTATACAACACGCCAGCTGCGAAGAGCGCGCCGCCCAGCGGGCACTGGAAGATCGCGCCGACACCGGCAGCGCAACCCGCCACGAGCAGCACGCGTCGTTCGCGCGGGGTCATGCCGAACAGGCTGCCCATGGTTGATCCGATCGCGGCTCCGAGCGCGGCGATCGGACCCTCCGGACCGGCTGACCCGCCGCAGGAGATCACGCCGGCGGCAGCCGCCCCCTTGATGGCCGGCCCCTTGAGTGGGAACTTACCCATGTTGTGGTGGAAGGCGCGGGTCAGCGCATCGGTGCCGTGGCCAAACGCGGTCGGGCAGAACCACCAGACGACGAGTCCGGACACGAGTCCGCCGGCAGCCGGCAACAGCAGCACGCCGAGATGAAATCGCCCGATGTCCTCGCCGGCGACGTGCGTGAACTGCCCGACCAGATGCTTGACGCCCTCGTGGAGTGCCCATTCCAGCCCCGCCGCCGCCAACCCACCAAGCAGGCCGACCAGAATGCCCATTCCAAAAAGACGCGACCAACTCGCCGCCGGCTTCGGGATGCGCGCCAGAATATTGGCCTTGCGTGGCATCCGGGCATCCTATCGACGTGTGCGGATCGTGGGTAGCCGTGGTGATCGGACGTCGTCGGATGCCGCGACTTGCCTAGCGGGAGATGCCAAGAGCAAGTCCATCGATTCCGATTGACTTGGGCCGGGGGTGTGTCATGTTAGAGGTAGAGGGAGTCACAGAGACGCTTCCGGAGGTGTTGCGATGCTACGCATCACGCTGAGCATTGTGGTGTTCCTGCTTTGCGTTCTGGCCGTTCCGACACAGGCGTCGGGTGAACTGGGGCTGGTCCGGGCCGACCCGGTGGGCAACCTGCTGTTCCTGCCGGCGTTCGCCGTTTTGATCATGCACCACGTGCACCATCACGGCCGACGGCGAGCGCACTGACGCGGGTTTGATCCGCGTTTTTGACCGGGGTGAATCCCTGCGCTTCCGCTACCTCCTCAGCGTGACCGCCGACGCTCATACCCCGAGACATACCCCGTTTTCAGTCCTGCCAAACCGACATCAACTTTCCCCCTGCCGCGACCGATAAACCCGTGTGGGCTTAATGGACGGCCCCATGATCGAGGGATGCACCATGCCCGACGAACCGGGACAGATCAACGACTGCGCGCAACCTGCTGCAGAAAATGAGGATACACCTGGCCACGACCATGCGCAAACGACCCACTCGCGTCGTGCGGTCATGGGCGGGGCGACCAGGCTGCTGGTTTACTCGGCGCCGCTGATCCAACTGTTCAGGCCCTCGGAGGCATTGGCGGCCAGTGGTGTGAGTTCCACATCATGATTTCGACGGTTGGTAGCCAAGTGGGTGTTCCAGTCGACGGCGCGGACCGATTTGTGCGTCGCGGTGACGTCGATGTGCACGAACTCGACGGCGAGGCAGTGCTCTATGACCTCGTCTTGAACACGACCTGTCGGCTGAATGGGACGGCTTACTTCGTTTGGCAGTGCTGCGACGGGAAGATGAGCGTGGATGACATTTGTGCGGCGATACTGAGCCGGTTCGATGTCGGCGGGGCTGTGGCCCGTCGCGACGTGCGGATGGCGGTCAGCGCGTTCTGGGAATCAGGGCTGGTCGAGCGGATGGATGATGGGGTGGTGGCGTGAAGACACTCTGGTCGCGGCTGGAGGATCGTCGGTTGCCGGCGGATCGGCTGGCGGCATTTGCCGAGGCTGCGGAGGTCGCGCACTTCCAAATCGGGGTGATCGGGGTTTCGCTGCATTGTCCGTATGGTCCTGCATTGCGGGATTTCTGTTCGCTGTATGACGACTGCCGGGTCGAGGTGCCGCCGCCGGATGCGATCAGGGTTGACGTGAAGCCGACGCGGCTGGGGCGGATGAAGCGTCGGCGGTACGAAGTGTGGGCGGACGACGAGCACCGGTTCACGGTGTGGAACAACCCGTCGGTGCTGCCGCACATCGAGTGGGCGATCAATTGGCACATCATGTTGTATCAGCCCCGGTACTACCAGATTCATGCCGGCGTGGTCGAGTGTGATGGTCAGGGCGTGATCCTGCCGGCGGGTCCGGGTTGCGGAAAGACAACGCTGACGGCTGGGCTGGTGCGAAGCGGTTGGCGTTACCTGTCGGACGAGTTCGCGTTGATTGATCCTGATGATCTGCGATTGCGGGCGTACCCGAAGGCGTTGTGCGTGAAGGAAGGTTCGTTTGCGGTGCTGGACGCGATGGGACTGCGGGCTGCGCGGCGACGGGATTATCAGAAGGGGCAGAAGGGCCGCGTCACGTTTGTGAAACCGAGCGAGTTGAATCCGTCGGCGATTGGCGGGCGTTGTCCGGTTCGGTTTGTGATGTTTCCCAAGTTTGAGGCTGCCCGATCGCCGCGTGTACGGGAGATGTCGCGGGCGGAGGCGGTGCTGCGGTTGAATGAGGTGTCGTTCAATTTCACGAAGTATCGGGCGGCGGGCGTGCAGATCATGGCGGACATTGTGCGCGAGGCGCGGGTGTTCGAGCTGGATGCGGGGCCGGTGGACGAGACGGTGGAGCTGGTGCGATCGGTGGTGCGTGGGTGAGATCGACGATCGTTCAAGGTGGGGATTCGATGGAGCAGGTACTCGAATTATCGCGGATGGTGCGCGGCGATGACGCGTTTCCGGACGCGCAGGATGGTCGTCGTTGGGCGCGATTTGCCTGTATCGCCGGTCGCGAAGGCGTGGCTGGGATGTTGTGGGCAGCGGTGCGTGAGCGCGGGGTTGCGGTGCCAAACGATGCTGGCCGGGAGTTGGCGACGGCGGCGGAGCAGGTGTCGAAGCTGAACCGATTTCGGCTGTCGCGACTTGAGCGGATTGTCGCGGCGTTTGACGAAGCCAATGTGCGGCTGGTGGCGCTGAAGGGGGCGGCGCTTTTGCGGACGTTGTATGACGACCTGTCACTTCGGCCGATGACGGACATTGATCTGTTGATTCACCCGCGGGATGCGGATCGTGCGGACGTGGTGCTTGGTCGGTTGGGGTATGAGCCGGGGCGGAATCTGTTGCGGTCGGATTTCTATCCGCGGTTTCACTATGAGCGGGACTACGTCGGACGCGGTTCGAACGGCGTGCGACTGGATGTGCACGTGCGACCCTGGAGGCCGCTGAGATATGCCCGGACGGTTCCGGACGGGGCGATGATGCTGGATACGGTTTTAGTGCCATTGGGTGGCACCAATATGCACGTACCTTGTCCGACGAACATGGTGATTCACCTGTTGTGTCATGCGGCGTTTCATGGTGGCGGGCGACTGGTTTGGGCGGAGGATGTGCGGCGGTTTGTTGATCGGTACGAAGGAGACATTGACTGGTCGCTGCTTCTGTTGCGGCTGCGGGTTTGGCGGCTGACGTTTGCGGCGCGGGTTGGGGCGGATTGGGTGGAATCTGTTTCGGGGGAGGTGTTGCCGGAGCGTGTTCGGGAGACGCTGCGTGCGACGCGTGTATCGTGGCGGGATCGGTGGGCGGTGCTGCAGTCGCCGCATGATGCGGAGCATCCGGTTCGTCGGACGGCGGTGGACATGTTGTGCACGCCGGGGTGGCGATTCAAGCTTGGTTATCTGCACGCGGTGACGGTTCCGGATGCGGGTCATCTGGCCGAGGGCTATCGCGGGCGTCATCCAGGGTGGACGTGGTGTGCGTTGGCATCACGATGGGTGCAGAGTCCCATGCGGGCCATACTGCCGTCGGGTTCTGCTTCCACGGGGGCGGCTCGTTAGGGAATCACGTCATGCAGATCTCGGACGTCACGGAGACCGCGGAAGCCGAAGGCGAGCTCGGTCGTCAGGATCAAGATCCGACGCTGCACTGTTCATGCTGTGGGTACAACCTGACGGGGCTTGTACAAGAGCGATGCCCCGAATGTGGCGATGGGTTTGACCGGGCTGCGATGATTGAGGTGTTGCGCAACCCTCGGCCTCTTGTTCCATTCTTGACCGTTGCGTTTGCGTTGGGCAATCCTGCGTTCATTGTGTCACTTGCCACCTGGTTGTGCACGAACCATCACCAGTTTCGCATTTGGCTTTGCGCCGCGCTCGCTGCCGGACTGTGTTCGGCGATCATTCTGTCACGTCGCATTCTGATTGGGCGTAGTGCGCGTTCCGGACGGATGAATCGTGGTGTGCGACATTATCTTGCCATTGCGGGGTTGATCATCGCCTTCTTGGTCATTGAGTTGCTCGTCGTGATTGCATCACGTTGGACATACAAGGTGGATATCTTTTCGCCACCAGTATGTCAGTGAATCGGCTTTTCGGGGGATGGATGATCGCCGGGGGCGCACAGAGCGCAGGAGGCTTGCCGATTCACACACTCAGGCTGCTCCGGTGGCGTTGGTAACGCCGTCGCGACGATCGACCACGACCGGTCGTTGCGTATTCGAAACGCTGATAGCAAGATGTCCTTCATGGCAGCCCGCCCTCCCACATCGACGGACGACATCACGTTCTTTTGCTTTGACTGTGATTACAACCTGACGGGGATTGAGGCGGATCGCTGTCCGGAATGCGGTGCGGAGATTGATCGCGACGCGATTCGGGCCGGGACGGACTACGCGTTGCGGGGGCTGAGCGAGTCGACGAGGGTCCTGCTGTTGAGCGTTCCGGCGCTGACGCTTGCTGTCATGCTCGGTTGCCTTGCGCTTGAATGGGAAGTTGCGGGGGCTTTTGTGGGCGCGATGCTCATGTTGATGCTGCCTTATGGCCTTGTTGCGGCTTACTATGTGGCTTGGCGGATGCGGATTCGTCGCCACGCGCAGGCTGGCGTGAATCCGTACGCACAGCGTGGTCGGGTGCGATTCGCTCTGGACTTTTTCGTGGCGATCGCCGTTCAGGCAAGCATTATGATGCTCGTGGTCATTATCGTAGCGGTTGTGGCTTCTGAGTTTGCACGTCGTGTATGATCGTCGTGGAACACTGTCTGCGATGTTCCTGGCGGTCGTGCTGTTCTTGGTGCAAGTCGTTTTGGTCCTGATCGCGTCGTTCACGTCTGAGTTATTCCGTGGTCGCTAGCGAACTTGGGACGCCACAAGCGCAACCTCCCTCTTCCCAGGCCCGACGAACGGGGGTATGCAGGCTATGATGATCGAAACGGCGGGGCTTTCGTGTCGTCGGGTTGAGTGACGGAATCAAGAGGAGCATCAGAGACGTGCCATTTGCGGATTTGCAGTCGTTTATCAGTGCATTGGACGAGCGGGGACAGTTGAAGCGGGTGTCGACTCAGGTCGATCCGGTGCTGGAGATCACCGAGATCGCCGATCGGGTGAGCAAAGCGCCGGCGGCTGGTGACGTTCCGCCGCCGACGACCGATCCGGTGCATGGGACGCGCGGCGGTCATGGGTTGCTTTTTGAAAACGTGACCGGTTCGGATATGCCGGTGGCGATCAACCTGTTCGGCAGTTACGAGCGGATGCGGATCGCGCTGGGATGCGAGTCGTTCGAGCAGTTGGCCGACCGCGTGCAGCAGCTGGTCAAGCCGGAGATTCCGACGACGCTGATGGCCAAGATGAAGAAGCTGCCCGATCTGGTGAAGCTGGCGGGGTTTGGTCCGAAGGTGGTCAAGCGGGGCATGTGCCAGGAGGTGGTGAAGACGGATGGTGCGAATCTGTTCGATCTGCCCGTGATTCAGTGTTGGCCTGATGATGGCGGGAAGTACATCACGTTCGCGGGTATCTATACGAAGGATCCGGAGAACGGCGAGCGGAACGTCGGGATGTATCGGGTGCAGTTGTTCGAGCCGAAGATGACGGCGATGCATTGGCATATGCATCATGATGGGGCGCGTCACTATCGCAAGTACAAGGCGCGGGGCGAGAAGATGCCGCTGGCGATTGTGCTGGGTGGTGAGTCGGTGTTGCCGTATGCGGCGACTTGTCCGTTACCGCCGGATGTGAGCGAGTTGCTGTTTGCCGGGTTCCTGAACAATGGCGGGATTGAACTGGTGCCGTGCAAGACGATTCCGATCGAGGTTCCTGCGAATGCGGAGATCGTGATCGAGGGGTATGTGGATATCGATCGGACGATCATCGAGGGGCCTTTCGGGGACCATACGGGGTTCTACTCGGCGGCGGGTCCGTATCCGACGTTTAACGTGACAGCCATCACGCATCGGAAGAACCCGGTCTATCTGACGACGATCGTCGGGTTGCCGCCGCAGGAGGATTACTATCTGGGCAAGGTGACGGAGCGAATCTTCCTGCCGCTGTTGAAGATATTGATTCCGGACATTGTTGATTATTCGTTGCCGATGTGGGGGGCGTTTCACAATTGCATCTTCATCAAGATCAAGAAGTACTATCCGTATCAGGCCCGCAAGGTGATCAGCAGTGTGTGGGGTGCGGGGCAGATGATGTTCACGAAGGTGGTGATCGTGGTGGACGACGACATCGACGTGCATGATGAGCAGGAGGTGATGTTCCATCTTTGTGCGAACGTCGATTGGCGGCGGGACACGGTGATCGTGGATGGGCCTGTGGACATTCTGGATCATGCGTCGCCGTTTGAGGGGGCGGGATCGAAGATCGGCATCGACGCGACTCGGAAGATGCCGGGCGAGGGTGAGGTGCGTGAGTATCCTCCGATCATCGAGATGTCGGACGCGATCAAGGCGAAGGTGACGGAGCGGTGGGCGGAGTATGGGTTCTAGTTGGGCAACCGTGTGTTGCGGCTGGCAGAGTTCGATTCAGTCATGCTTTAGGCCGGGCGGGCCACGTCCGAATTCTTCGTGCCCACAACGTCTTGTCGTTGCGATGGTTGAGGACATTCCTCGAATTCGGTTTGGCGGTTCTGTTTGATTCGTGACCGCGCACCTCTACGATATCGGCGTGATTATCGGGCGGCGGGTTGGTCTGTGGTCCGATCGCCATTGAAACGCGGTGCTGTTGAAGCGATTGAGCCGATAGATGATCCAGCGTGACAGGATGGTTTGTCGCGGGAACGGCATCTGAAGGGAAGCAACCATGGCGCATGTGCTGGTGACAGGCGGGGCGGGATTCATCGGGTCGCATCTGGTCGAGCGGCTGCTCGCGATGGGCGAGAAAGTGTCGATCATCGACGACTTCAATGACTTTTACGATCCAGCCATCAAGCGGCGGAACATCGAGACGGCGTTGACGCACTCGGGGTGCCGACTTTACGAGGCCAGTATTTGCGATGCGTCGGCGCTGCAGTCGGTGTGGACTCGGGAGCCGGTGGATATCGTGGTGCATCTGGCGGCGCGTGCGGGCGTCCGTCCGTCGATTGCTGAGCCGGAGCTGTACTGCGAGGTGAACATCACGGGCACCGTGCGAATGCTTGAGGCGGCGCGAAAGTATGGTTGCGACAAGTTCATCTTCGCAAGCAGCTCCAGCGTCTATGGCAACAACACGAAGACGCCTTTCCACGAGGATGATCGCGTCGACCACCCGATATCGCCGTATGCGGCCACCAAGAAAGCCGGCGAAGAGATTTGCCACACCTACCACAAGCTGTATGACATGCCGATCACGTGTCTGCGGTTCTTCACGGTGTATGGACCACGTTGCAGGCCGGATCTGGCGGTGTCGAAATTCACGCGGCTGATCGACGAGGACAAGCCGATCCCGATGTTCGGTGACGGCACGATGCAGCGCGACTTCACGTACATCGATGACATCATCGACGGCGTGGTGAGGTCGATGGAGAACTGCAGCGATTACCATGTGTACAACCTCGGCGAGTCGAAGCCGGTCGTGCTGAAAGACATGATCGATACGATCGGCAAAGCGATGGGCAAGACGCCGGAGATTGATCCGCAACCCGAGCAGCCGGGTGACGTGAAAATCACGTATGCCGATGTCAGCCGTGCGCGTGAAGAGCTTGGCTACGATCCAACGATGCCGTTTGCGGAGGGCATTGAGCGTTATGTTGCGTGGTATCGCGACGTGTGCGCACCGGCGTCCTGATTGATGGACGGCGTGACAGTGGTGCCCGGTCGACTATCATCGATGCATGGATGCACGTCGAAAACGTGACCTCGCGACGGCTGCCTTGGCGATTCTGTTGCTGCCGACGGCGTACGCGATGTTGATGGGGCATTTCCTGCTTGCGGCGATTTGCGTCGGCGGCATTGTGCTTGTGCGGGTGATCGGCATCTCCAAAATCCCCCCCGAAGACGACGATGAGTGATGAGCGAACGAGGGCGTCGCGCGGCGAGATGGCGTTTGACGCGGCGATCGATTCGGAGACACGCGAGGTGATCCGCGCGATGTGGCGGACGCGGCTTGCCGGCTTCGCCGAGATCGATCTGACTTCGTACATGCGTCACAACACGTCGCAGACACGTTACAAGATCGGTCGATGGCGACTTGGTGGCGACTGGTTCAGGCGGCTGAGTTGGTTGCTGTTCGTGGCGCGTCGGGTCATGCGCGTGGTTGGTGTGACGGTGTCGGCGGAGATTTACGATGCCGTCGTGGTTCCACGTGGTCGCGAGTTTGCGACACAGGGCGAATTGTGTGTGCGCGTGTGCGGTCGTGTTCTGCGGCGTAAGGCGATTGACATGACGGCGGTGAGCGACGGGGACAACGGTTGGCGGTGGGGAAACGTCGTTGCGACGCGCCCCGCGCGTATGGGGGCAGCGTCGCAACGGTTGTGATTCCCGAAGTGAGTTTGGATGCTCCTCGACACGGCATTTTGGCACGGGTCCAAGCGGGTGCCGGGCGGGGCGATCATACGAACGTTGATTCGGCGTCCGAGTCGTGCGTTTCGCGGTCCGGTGCGTTGCATTGGGACGTCAACGGTCCGGTGCGAATGGTGCACATTGAAACGAGCAAACGTTCAGGCTACGCCGTCATGGTCGTTCGGGTTGTTCGCCTCCCATCGTTACCTGCCGACAGAGAAGCAGCATCCTCTCCTGACTCATCTTCTTACTGACTTGTTGCTCGACACATTGCGGGCATTGGCGTGCCGTAACGAGAGGGCAACACCGCATCTGCGGTTGAACCGCCATCGGACAGCCAACCCACCGGGTCAAGCTCATTTCTTGCATTCGCGAACGTCAGAAATGGTCGTCGCGAAAAACCAACACGGCTCCTCGCAACCTTGTAAAAGTCTACTACACGCGATTTGCAAACGCAAGGAAAATGTCGATTGCGTCAGTGTGTCCTGCCCGTGTCGTCGACGTCATTCAGGTAGCGATGAAGTGATTCGTAGGGCGCGGGTTGACGTGCGATGGCAACGGACTTGCGCAAGGCGGCAAGGGCTTCGGCGGTGTTGTCCAGCGTTTCCAACGCGCGCGCTTTCTGTTCCCATGCGTCGGCTTCCATGCGGCGATTGCCGTGCCGCTGGGCCAGTTCGATGCGTTTTTGGATCGCCGGCAAGGCATTTTCGGGTTGGCCTGCCTGCAGATACATCTCGGCCATGTGTTCATACACGAGGGTGAGTCCGTTCCAGAAGCTGGTGCGTTCAAGGGTTCCGAGGGCGGCGTTGAACCAGACGCGGGCTTCGTCGAAGTTTCGTTGCAGGCAGGCGCAGCGTCCGAGGTTCATCTGGGAAACGCCGACCATGACGCGGTCGCCGACTTCCTCCGCGAGTCGAAGGGCACGTTGATGAAACTCGCGTGCCTCGGCCAATCGTTGCAGCTTGAGAAGCACGGAACCCATGCCATTGTAAGGCCAGACCATCGCGACGAGGTCGTTGAACTGTTTGGCAATGTCGATGGCGCGTTCGAAGGCTGCTTCCGCTTCCTTGAACTTGTTGAGTCGCGACAGGACCATGCCGAGGTTGCCGTAGAGTTTGCCGGTGTCGTGGGTGGAGTCGATTTCGCGGCTGAGTGCGGCTGCGCGGTCGAGAAATTCGAAGGCGACGGCGTATTCGCCTTTGTAGTAGTAGGTTGCACCGAGATTGCTGAGGGCGGTGGCGATGCCGACGATGTGTTCGCGGTCTCGGGCGAGTTTCTCCTGGCGGTGGTGACATTCGACGGCGCGTTCGTACTTTCCCATACGCGCGTTGCAGGCGCCTTCGAGGCTGATGGGCTCCTCATAGGCGGTATCGAGTTGTTGGGCATTGACGGCGTGTTTGATGGCGGATTCGTAGTCTCCCTCTGCGAACGCCCGTTGTGCGTGGATGTACTGCTCATTGGCTTGCAAGTTGGCGGTGCCGCCCTGCATGTCGGCGCGGTCAGGCTGTTTCGATTCCGGCTGAATGGTCGACACAAGCATGCCGACGAGTTGATCTTCGAGATCGAACAGATCGGTGCGCTTGCCCTGCACCCTCCCGATAAGTGTCGTTTCGCCACTGTCACGGTCGAGCATGTTGGCCACCACGCGGATGTCGTCGCCCTGGCACTGATAGTTGCCGGTGACGATAACGTCGACGCCGACAAGTCGCCCGGCTTCAGAGAGTTGCGTTTCCATCATGGACAGGGTTTCGTCGCTGTCGATCGATAGCACTTTGCTCACGGCGGCGCGGTCGGCCACATGCACTCTGTCGCATGCCATCAGGCCGCTGTTGAGGTATTCCGCGATCGCATCGCCGATCCATGCGTCTTCCTGCTGCCGCGAGAGATTGCGGAACGGCAGGACAGCCACGCCGCGTGTCGCCGGTTTCTCGATGGAGAGCGGTTCACGCATGGGGCGTCGTCCGCCGGTCAGTTCGCTGATGATTTCGTCGGCGGAGGCGAAGCGGTGTTCGGGTCTCTTGGCGAGGCATTGTTCGACGACGTGTCGGAGGCGTCGCGGGATGCGTTTGATCTGTTCATCGTTCCATGTCACTGGATCGTGTCGGTGCTTTTGGGCGATTTCACGAAGGTCGGCGGCTTCGAACGGCGTGCAGCCGGTGAGCAGGTTGTACATGGTGGCACCAAGGGCGTAGATGTCGGCGCGGTTGTCGACATGTTCGGAGACGTTGAACTGTTCGGGGGGCATGTAGAACGGGGTACCGACGATCTGACCGGCATGCGTGATCGACATCGACGGATCGCGCTGACAGAACTTGGCCAACCCGAGGTCCATGATCTTGATAACGCCATCGGTCGAGAGCATGAGGTTTGATGGCTTGATGTCGCGGTGGACCATGTCGCCGCGGTGGATGGCAGCCAGACCGCGCGATGCCTGAACAAACGCGTCGGTCGTTTGCTCGGGCGACAGATGGTGTAATTGCTGGAGCAGGCGTCGCAGGTTATCGCCACGGATGTACTCCATGACGAAGTACCACGTTTGATCCACGCAGTCGCAGTCGAGTACGCGGGCGACGTTGACATGGTTCACGCGTATGCCGGCATGGGCTTCGTTGCGCAGTCGTGCATTGGCCAGGTCCGCCCACAGCGCGTCGGCGTTGGTGACGATCTTGATAACGCACGGTTGATCGAGATGGCGATGATGGGCGAGGAGGATGCGGCCTTGAGCGCCAGTGGCCAGGGCGCGGACGACGTGGTAGCGATCTGATCGAATCGGCCCCCATTTGCCCGTCCAGCTGTCATCGTCATCGATTGGACGCAGCTCGGCCAGGTTTTCCTGATGGTCGGGCAGAGGATAGGCGAATCCGCATGAGGTGCATCGCCAGAAACTGTCTCCGTGAATCGTGGCAGACTCGGTATGGCTCTCGCAGTGTGGGCATGACCAGGTGAGATCGGTGGATGGGGCAATCATGGGCGAGCACCTTTGCGGACATTGGTCGGGGGCTGACTCGATGTGCGGCCGACGCGGCGGGGCATCCGTACCCGCGCCGCCCTGCAACCCCAAGGCCTGACAACCAATCGGAGGGACGTCGCTCGATGGGAAACATACCACGGCCACGTCGAAACTGCGATCGAAAACCTGTGAATTTTTCAGGAAAAGACGCCCCATTGACTCGTATCCAGTTGGTGTAACGTCCGTATTTTCCCTTGTTTTCATGTGCAGATCAGCCAGTCGCACTGATCGCAACAGGTTGCGCAGGCAGCGAATCTTGCGTCAATTCACAGGCTTGCCATCGACAAACTTTGCGCACGTTGACACGCTTGTCACGCATTCCTAAAGTGACCCCCGTCGCGATCGCGTTCGACCGACCGCACGCACGTCGCCACGCTTCATGCTCCATGGCCAAAACGCTCTACATCGTTGACGGACACTACCAGATCTTTCGGGCGTACCACGCTCCCTACGCGCGGCTGACAAGTCCAACCGGCGAGCCGACCAAGGCGACGCATGCGTTCTGCGGCATCCTGTTCAATCTGATCCGTAAGCGCAAACCCGACTACCTTGCGATGGCGCTCGATGCCGGCGACGACACGGTCTTCCGCAAGGAGATCGACCCGAACTACAAAGCCAATCGCGAACCACCGCCCGAAGATTTCGCACCGCAGGCGGACCGCATCGTCAGCATTATCGAAGCCATGCAGATTCCGATTCTGATTCTGAGGGGCTACGAAGCGGATGACATCTTCGCGACCGTCGCGCGGCAGTTTGAAGACGACGATCTCGACATCTACATCGTCAGCCGTGATAAGGACCTCGATCAGCTCATCACCGATCGCGTTCGGATGTATGACCCGGTCAAGGATGAAGTGATCGACGCCGACGCAGTGTTGGAGAAGAAGGGCTTCACACCATCGCAAGCGGTCGAAGTGCAGACGCTCGTCGGCGATTCGACCGACAACATTCCCGGCGTGCACGGGATTGGTCCGAAGACGGCGGCCAAGCTGATAAACAAGTATGGGACGGCACAGTCTGTTCTTGAGCACGCATCCGAGCTGACTCCGAAGCAGAAGGAACGCGTCCTTGCCTTCGCCGATCAGCTGCCCATCACGCGGCAACTCGTCACACTTCGCGACGATGTGCCCATCGAGCTTGACCTTGAGGCGTCACTGTTTGACCCGACGCAACTCGAGCCGGCCCGCGCAATCTTCAAGGATCTGGCCTTTACGCGCATGGTCGAACAACTCGATGCGATCACAGGCCGCAAGCCGACGGAGGAGAATCGCAAGAAGGCAGCATCCACGCCGCCCGGCATGCTCTTTGGCGATCCGTCATCGTCTGACGACGACAGTCCGGCCGATCTGACCGGTGACTACCACATCATCGACACGAAGAAAGAGCTCACCGCGTTTGCGAAGAAGCTGGCCAAGCAGAAGCGCTTCGCTTTCGACACCGAGACCACATCGCTCAACCCCGTCGATACTGATCTGGTCGGCGTCGCGATCTCGTGGCAGGCGGGCGAGGGTTACTACATTCCGGTGCGCGGGGTCGGCAAGACGTTGCCCGAAGAAAATGTCATTGACGAGCTGCGACCCATCTTCGAAGACGCCGACATCCAAAAGGCGGGGCACAACCTCAAGTTTGACATCGGCGTCATGCGAACAGCCGGCATCCGTACACGAGGCATCTGGTTCGACACGCTTGTCGCCAGTTTCGTGCTGCAATCGGATCGGCCTTCCCATGGCCTCAAGGCGCTGGCTTTCGACATCCTCGGCCACCGAATGACGCCGATCACCGATCTCATCGGCCGCGGCAAGAGTCAGATTACCATCGACAAGGTTGAGATCGACAAGGCCGGTCGCTACGCCGCGCAGGATGCGGACTTTACCTGGCGGCTGGTCGAACACTTCGAGCCGCAAATGGCTGCTTCGTCCTTTGCACCACTGTTCGAGCATCTTGAGATGCCGCTCGTTGAGGTGTTGGCTGACATGGAGCATGCCGGTGTTGCACTGGACGTCTCCGTTCTCGAGGAGATCAATGAACGCATCGGCGACCGCATCGAGCAACTGTCGCACGATATCCACGATGCGGCGGGCCATCCGTTCAACATCGACTCGACCAAGCAACTTGCCGAGGTGTTGTTCGACGAGTTTGAACTGCCCGTGGTCCGCAAAACCAAGACCGGTCGATCGACCGACGCCGACACGTTGCAGACGCTAGCCTCGACGACCGATTGCCCCATCCCGCCGCTCGTGCTCGAATACCGTGAATTGACCAAGCTCCGAAGTACCTACATCGAAACGCTGCCGAAGATGGTCAGCCCCCGCACCAGCCGCATTCATGCGTCCTTCCACCAGACCGGTGCCGTCACGGGCAGACTGTCGTCGAGCGATCCCAACCTGCAGAACATCCCGATTCGCACGGAAACAGGCCGCCAGATACGCAAAGCCTTCGTCGCCGGTGACGAGAGCAGCGTGCTCGTCGTAGCCGACTATTCGCAGATCGAACTCCGGGTTTTGGCCCATTTCTGCAAGGACGAAGCGCTCACACAAGCCTTTGTCGACAATCAGGACATCCACGCCTTTGTGGCTGCCCAAGTCAACAACGTCGACATCGCGGACGTCACCAAAGAGCAACGCTCCGCCGCCAAAGCCGTCAACTTCGGCATCGTTTATGGCCAGACCGCGTTCGGATTGGCTCGCGGACTCGGCATTCCGGTTCCCGAAGCCCGGGACTTCATCGACAAGTACTTCCTGCGTTACCCCGGCATCCGCCACTTCATCGACCAGACCATCGCTGCCGCGCGCACGCAAGGCCACGTCGAGACGATCATGGGCCGACGTCGCAACATCCCCGAACTGCACTCGCGCAACAAGCAGCAGGTCGCCCTCGGCGAGCGGTTGGCCGTCAACTCCGTCGTGCAAGGCAGCGCTGCCGACTTGATCAAGAAGGCCATGATCGACATTCACCGGTCAATCCGCGACGAAGACCGTCCGTCACGCCTGCTGATTCAGGTGCACGACGAATTGGTCTTCGAGGTCCCCCGGAGCGAAGTCGACACTGAAATGCAGATGATCACCGAAAAGATGTGCAACGCCATCCCCCTCGACGTCCCAGTCGTCATCGACATCGCCCAGGGGCGGAACTGGTTGGAGAGTAAGTAACGCGTTCAGCGTATCGCCTCATGTAACGTCCCCCCTTGTTGGTGACGGGCGGGCCTTCGCCGTCCGCGGGGCCACCATTGTTCAGGGTGATGTCACGCCTTGCGCTTGAACGTCATCATGATCGGTGGAAGTTGGATGCGCTTGATCAGCCAAAAAATGCATGCCACTGTGATGATGCCGCCAACGATGAGTACACCGGTCGAGCCAAGGAATTCGAGGACCCACGCGAGGAGTCGCTTGAGAAGTGCCCTTCGCCCCTCAATGTCGGGCGTTTTACCTTCAGCGATTTCACTCGCCGCGCCCGAAAGCAATGCGGTCGCGCCGACTACTATGGCTATCCAGATGATTGGTGCGAATGCGCCACGAGCACGGCTGAATTCGCGGCAATCGTAGGTGTGCGTCGAATCCAGCTTTCCGCGAAGTGCCTCAAATAATTGATCGCGCGCTTCCTGTGATGCCATGGAAATGTTGTCGGCTTCGAGTTTCCCGTCGGAATCGTGCTGATAGTCCACCATGTCCGAATGCTTGTTCGACGAGAGCTTCTTGATTTTGTCAAACCGTATCGTCTTGGCCTTGCTGCCGAGCGCTTCAAGCACGGGTTGGCCAGCCTCGATCTTCTGCTTGGCAGCCTCAGGCTCGCCATCGCCAGACGGGTTTGCGACTATCAACGCACCGTCGACAAGAACGACGATGCGATCAAACAGAGAATCCGGATCGATCCAGACGCGTGGATGGCTGTCCTGCATGGCATGTTCCCTTTGATTGGAGAACATTACTGGGGCAACTGTAGACTGAACTATCGCATGTCGCAAGGCGGAGAAGTAGGCAACTTATTTATTGAATAGACTTGCATGCGGGAATTCGTCGACTACCGGAGCAGAGGTTCAATGGACAATCGTATTGTGTGTTGATTCGCGTCTTCTGACAAATACATCGCTCCCGGATGATTGACCAGGACGAATCGAATGGCGCCGGCGGGGGCTTTTTTCCTGCGGGAGGAAGGCGATGATCTGATCGGAATCGATGTCGGGCGGCAATGCAGTTGGGAGGTTGAAGGCGGCCAGTAGTGCGGCGACGCGGGTGTATAGAGAATCGCCACAAACCCATCGACATCAATTAACCCGTGTTCAACCGCCTCCTTATAGCTAGCTCAACGCGGTAGTTGGCTGTCGCGGATCTTTTGGAGGATGGTGGTGGTGCTGTAGCCTTCGAGGAAGGGTAGAACCTTGACCGTGCCGCCGGTGGATTGGACGAACTCGGCGCCGACAACGGTGTCGGGGGTGTAGTCGCCGCCTTTGACGAGGACGTCGGGGCGGACCTTTTCGATCAGGGCCTGGGGGGTGTCCTCGTCGAAAATCGTGACGTAGTCGACGCACTCGAGGGCGCCGAGCATGGCTGCCCGGAAGGACTCGTTGTTGATCGGGCGGTCGGTGCCCTTGTCGAGGCGGCGTACGGAGACGTCGGTGTTGATGGCGACAACCAGGAAGCTGCCCAACTCGCGGGCCTGGGTGAGGTAGTGAATGTGGCCTGGGTGGAGGATGTCGAAGACGCCGTTGGTGAAAACAACGGTTTCGCCGCGATCCTTGCGGAGGGTGATCTCGGGGATGAGTTCGTCGCACGTACGGAGCTTGCCATTCTTCTGGCGATGCTCGATGCGGAGGTCGGCCAGCATTTCGTCGGCGGCGATCGGGACGCAGCCGAATTTTTCGACCTCAAGCCCCCCTGCGATGTTGGCCAATCGCGTTGCGTCGGACCATGATGCACCGGTTGCGACGGCGGCGGCGAGGCAGGCGAGGACGGCGTCACCGGCGCCGGTGTTGTCGTAGACGCTGCGCGGTCGTGTTGGCAGATGGACGGGGTCACTACCCTTTTGGATGACGACGGCGCCGTCGCGGTCGAGTGTCACGACGAGGCACTGGAGGTTCCACTTATCGAGCAGAGCCGGGCCTGCGGTGATGACAGATTCCGGTGTTGGGAAGCGTTGGCCGGCGGCGTGTTCGAGTTCGGAGCGGTTGGGGGTCATGGCGGTGACGCCGCTGTACATGACGAAATCGTGAACCTTCGCAGGGTCGACGATGATGGGGATGTTGGCTTTGTTGGCGGCGGCGGTGATCGCGGCCACAAGGTCGGGCGTGATGATGCCCTTGGCGTAGTCCTCGATGCAGACGACATCGACATTCGCAATGCGGGTGGTGACGTTGTCGATCAACTCTTTGGCGGTAGCAGCGGGCAACGGTGCGGTGGATTCCTCGTCGAGGCGGAGCAGTTGTTGCCTGTGGCGATGCTGGGCGAGGCCAACCAGGCGGGTCTTGGTCGTGGTGGTGCGATCGTCTGGTGCGACGCAGCCTGAGACGTCGACGCCGGAGTCGGCCATCAGGGATCGAAGTCGTCGACCGGCGGCGTCGTCGGCAATGGCCCCGCAGCAGTGGACATCGACATTCAGCGCTCGCAAACAGGCAGCCACGTTGGCCGACCCACCGACGCGTTCCTGCGTTTCGACAGCGCGGAGGACGGGGACGGGGGCTTCGGGGCTGATGCGTTCGGCGTCGCCGTAAATGTAGCGGTCGAGGATCAGGTCGCCGACGAGCAGGACGCGCTTCTTCGGGAAGGCGTCGATGATGGGGCTTAGCTGATTGAGCATCGGGTTATGGTAGGGATGGGGGAAATGGGGGTCAATTTGTTTCGTTTCGCTGGGCGGTGGATTGCTGTATCACAGTTTGGTGAATCCAATCGCAGATTTGCCTGTTCGTCACCCGCAAGGGGCGACGATACAGCAAACATCGCTACCGAACATCCTGGGAGTGTTGTCGCCACCACTGTTCGATTCTCTCGCGGTCGGTGTCGGCGATGCGTTGGCGGATGCGTTCGAGGAGGTCGTGAACGTTGTAGGATTCGTCGGGAGCGGTGATGACGGGCAATGACGCGCCGAAGAGGTTGATCGTGAGGATGCGGTTGCCCTTGGGGCCATGGGTGCCGCGGACGTGAAGACGGTCGCCGATGAGTTCGAGTTCGACGCCGAGTTTCGTGTATTCGACCGACTCGACGGCGTCGGGGATGACCTGCGTGGCGTCGAAGCCAAGGGCGAGTTCGGACAGGTGCTTGAGGACGTCGCGATCGATGGTGCCGGGAGCGTCTGCGGGTGGAACGGCTGTCAGCACGATGTTGGCGTCGGCAATGTCGCCGTCGACGATCTGGAAGGCGTTGACCGTCACGTCGAGCGAACCGGTGACGGTGCCCTTGCCGAGGAGTTCGGTGAGCGTGTCGAGGGGGAGGCGGTCGGCTTGGCCGGTGGCGGAAAGGTAGGCGAGTTGCTTCTGTTCGAGGACGGCGTTGTGGACGCGGAGGTCGATGGTGCCATCAATGGTCGGGAGATTCAACGCGGCGGTCACCTGCTTGAGATGCAGGTCGTGGATGCTGCCGTTGAGGCGAAGGATGTCGAGTTGTTGGTTGCGGATGTCGGCCAGGTCGACGGCGAGATCGACGCGCCCTTCGTATGGACCGTTGGGCAAGGTGCGCGTGAGTTCCAGGAGTTGGGCATTTTCGATCGCACCCTGAATTTGAACGGATTGGCCATCGCCGTCGCGGTAGATGACGCTTCCGCGAAAGGCGCCACTGGAGACTGCTCCGCCGACAAGGGGTTCAATGGCCAGCGCGGTGAGCGGGCAGCGCACGATGTCGAGCGTGACGTGGTGGAAGCGCACGGACTGACCGGGCGTGAATTCGGCGGTGATGCGAATCGGGTCGGGGACGGTTGAGCCGTTCAGGTTGGGAGCGGTGAGGATGGCGTGGCCTGTGTTGGTGTCGTCAAAATCGATGCGTCCCTGGGTCTCGCAGGCAGAGAAGGTGAACTGAGGGTGTCGCCATTCGAGGTCGATGTTCTGCAGATCGATGTCGGTCAGGCCCATTTCGGCGAAGTCGTGTCCGAGTCCGCTTTCGAGCACCTGCTCGTAGTCGCCGCGCTGCCACTGGTCTTCGCCGACGAGGATTTGGCCATCGATCAGCTTGAGCGTGCGCACGGGTTTGGGTCGGTTGGCGATGCGGGTCCATTCGACGGTGTCGCAGCGGAAGATCTCGACGTCGCGCTGTGTTGAGACGACCAACACGTCGCGCAGCGTGCGCGTTCGGGATGATTGCGATACTTTTCCGATGGAAACGTCGAGATTGAGTTGGGTCGAGAGTTTCTGTTCGAGGCGGGCGCGATAGTAACCGGTGGTCGGGTAGATACGGACGACCAGCCACGCTACGAGGATCACGGCGAGGGTGCCGGCGGCGATGATGGTGGATCGTTGGCGGGTCATGGATCGGTGGCAGCGTCGCTAGGGTGACTGACCGATGTTGCGGGCGGCGGTGAGGTAGTGGTCGAAGCTGTTACGAATCTCGGTCATCGTGTCGCCGGCGAACTTGTCGAGGAAGGCGGCTGCGATTTCGAAGGCGACGACGTTCTCGGCGACGACGCTGGCGGCTGGCACGCTGCAGACGTCACTGCGTTCGTAGTCGCTGCGTTCTGGTTGTTTGGTGTCGAGGTTGACGCTGGCCATGCCCTTCATGAGCGTGCTGATGGGCTTCATGGCGCCGCGGATGACGATGGGTTGGCCATTGGTCATGCCCCCTTCGATACCGCCGGCGTTGTTGCGTGCGCGGGTGAACCCGAGCGACGGCGTGTCGCGGTTGGCGGGTTCATAGCCGATTTCGTCATGTACGTCGCTGCCGAGGTTGCGGGCGACGTCGAAACCCATGCCGATCTCGACGCCCTTGAAGGCCTGGATCGCGCCAACGGCTTGCATGAGCTTGCCATCCAATTTGTCGGACCATTGGACAGACGTGCCCAGTCCCGGCGGATGGTTGTGGACCTGCACTTCGACAATACCGCCGAGGGTGTCCTTGTCGCGCTTGGCCTGCTTGATTACGGCGATCATCTCGTCGGCGGCTTGCGGATCGGGGCAGTAGGCTTCGTTGGCATCGCGGCGAGCGACGAGTTCATCGGGGGTCCACGCCGGGTCTATCGTCGCATTCACGTTGAGAATCGTTCGAACGTAGCCAACGACCTTGATGTCGAACGCGTGCAGCAGGCATCGGGCAAGAGCACCGGCTGCGACGCGCGAAGCTGTTTCGCGGGCGCTGGCGCGTTCGAGTGTTTCGCGGCAGTCATCGGTGAGGTATTTGAGGCTGCCGGCGAGGTCGGCGTGTCCCGGACGTGGTCGCTGGATGACAGGGGCGGAATCGATGCGCCAGTCACGATTGACGATTTCGATGGCGATGGGCGAGCCGATGGTCGTGTTGTTGCGGATGCCCGAGAGGATGTTCACGCCATCCTTCTCGATGGCCATCCGCCCGCCACGACCATATCCACCCTGCCGACGGCGCATTTCGTGGTTCATCATGTCGAGGTCGAGCGGGAGGCCCTTCGGCATGCCCTCGACGAAGGCGATCAGCCGCTGACCATGCGATTCTCCGGCGGTTTTGTAGGTAAGTCTGCCCATCGGGGGAATGATACGTGGTCGTGCACGGGTGCGAAAGTGTCATCACTGAACGCTTGGAGGATGCAGGCCGGGTCGTTATTCTCTCGCCATGGGTTTGATCCGCATCATCACCAGAACTGTTCATTCGCCAGCATGGCATGTCGCCATGTTTTGCGCATTGATCGCGATCACAAGTTCGCTGGTCGGTTGCACGAGTCTCGGCCAGAAGTCCGGGGCGAAACGCGAGCGACGCGAGCGGCGGGCCAACATGCGACCGGTCAAGCAGGCGGAGGATGTCTCTTACGCCGAGGCTGATCCCAAGTCGTCCGACGCTGTCGACGTGATGACCATCAACAACGAACGGATCACGGCGGGCGAAGTGCTCGAACCGATCATGCCGGATCTGATCGAGCGGTCGAAGAAGATGCCGCCCGACGTGTACTCGGCGTTTCTCGGGCAGGCGATCGAAGCCCGCGTGCGACAACTGGCCCGCGAAGCGCTGGTCCATCAGGAGGCGATCAAGAGCCTGACAGATCAGGAGTCAGCCTTTCTCGACGGCATCGTCGATGACCGAATCAAGGAGCGAATCAACAAGGAGTTCGGCGGTCGGCAGTCACGATTTGAGAAGATGCTGTCGGACTTGGGGATGACGATGGACGACGCGCGTTCGCTGGTACGTCGTGAGATCATGATCATTCGCTACCTGCAGATGAACATTCGACCGCGCGTGGCCGACCCGACGCGCGAGGAGCTGTGGGCCTTGTACGAGCGCGAGCGGGCGGAGCTGGAAAAACCCGAGCGGCGGAAGATGCGCCTGATTGAGGTGGCGATCGATTCACCCTCGCCGGAAGCACGCGAGGCCGCGCGCGACAGAATATCGCAAGCACGCAAGGACCTGCTCGCCGGGGCTGACTTCTCCGCAGTCGCCAAGGAGCACTCCACCGGCTTGAATGCCACACTCGGGGGCGAATGGGGCTGGGTGACCAAGGGCAGTCTGCGCGAGCGATACGAGCCGGCTGTCGAAGCGATGTTTGCCTTGGATCAGACCAACGTCGTCAGCGAACCAATCGAAACCGATCAAGCCATGTTCCTGGTCATGGCTGCCGAAATCGATCCGGGTGGTGGGCCGACGTTCGAGAGCCTCCAACCGAAGCTGCTGAACCGCTACCGCGATGAGCAGTTCGAGAAACTCGTCGATGCCGAAATCCGTTCCCTGCAGTCGCAGGCGATGATCCGCCCGAAGGACATCACGCGCTTCCTGCGCGCCGTGGCCGCGACCGCCCCACAACCGTCCTACGTTTCCGCACCTTGAACCCCCGAACGAACCCATGCTTGCCGCGATTCTGATGGTCATCGACTGGTCCACGTACGTCGGACAGGCAGCCGGCATCGGGACATCACTTGGCTGGACCGGCACGTCTCTTTTCTTCGCAGCCGCGGGTCGGCGAATCGGTACGACCAATGTGAACACGTATCGGCTTGTGTTGGCCGTCATGTTCTGCGGTATCACGCACAAAGTCTTGTCCGGTACGTGGTGGCCTGAGGCGACAGGCGAGCAGATCGCCTATCTCGCCGCGTCCGGACTTGTTGGTTTGACCATTGGGGACCAGGCGTTGTTCACCGCGTTCGTCGACATAGGCCCACGGCTGTCGACGCTGATCATGACAACGTCACCGCTGTTCGCGGCGCTGTTTGGATGGGTCGTGCTGGGGGAACGGTTGACTTCGGTGGCGACAATCGGGATGGCCATCACCATTGGCGGCATCGGATGGGTGGTGCTCGAGAAGCAGACATCGGCGGTCAAGCCGAAGTCGCCGCTGTACGGTCGCGGGGTCTTCCTCGCCTTCGTGGGTGCAGCCTGCCAAGCCGCGGGCATGCTGCTGAGTAAACAGGGCATGGGCGAGGGGATCGAGGTGGCCACCGAGATTAAACCGCAGGCGGCGACTTTTGTGCGGATGGTATTCGCCCTGTTGGGGATGGCGCCGGTGCTGGCGGTGTATCGCTACCGAGAGCAGCGTCGGCGTCAGGCTGGGCGACTGCCGGAACGGATCGGTTCACCAACGGCGGGGTATCTTTTCGCGACGGGCGGTGCAATCGTGGGGCCTTATCTGGGCGTGTGGTTTTCACTGATCGCGGTGAAGAACGCACCGGTGGGCGTGGCCCAGACGCTCTGCTCGCTATCGCCCGTCTTCGTGCTGCCGTTCGTGCGGTACATTTACAAGGAGCACGTCAGCCTGCGTGCGGTCATCGGCGCGTTCGTGGCTGTCGGCGGTGTCACGGTGCTGATCTTCGAAGAGCCGTTGATACGTCTGTTCAGCCATTGAGCTTGTCGCAGAATTCGCCCGCCTAGCGATATCGCTTCTTAAGCTCGCCAATACCGCGATCTGCGGTTCTGAACATCGCAATAGCCTCTCGGACGTCGGTGGCGAGACTTGCGGGAAGCTGGCCACTGGTGATGGCGCGGTCGATTTCCTCCAGTGCACTCAACCCATTTGGACCGGCAACGGTGAGGGCTTTGATCGACAGGCGGGCGAGCAACGTCGATGGATTTCGGCCATCAGCGTACGTCCAGGCGATACCCAGCGCTGGCCAAGCAGCAGGATCAACCCCGTCGATCAGCCACTGCAGCGTTTGGCCACTCTCGTCATGCGCGGACAGTCGTCCAAGGGCGAGCATCGCTTCTGAGATCTCAGCCAGCTTGGCAGGTGCGGCCTTGCCCGTCGGTGACGTGACACATGCGGTGAGATTGCTGCATCGGGACGCGTCGCCGCACAGGCCCAGCGCGCGGGCGACGTTGAACGCGTATGGCTGATGACGCGGATCATCGAGCATGTCCGCCAACATCGTGGTCGTGGCGGCATCGGCGTTGGCAAACACATCGCGCGGAATGCCGGACAGGTATTGGCGACGAATGATCCGCTCCAGCCAATCCTGCACAGACTCATCCGCCCCCCGATGCAGATCATGCATGGGTGCCTTCGCTTCACCACCAATGACCAAGGCCTTCGCAAGGCCGCCCGGCGTCGGTGATAGAAACGCATTCCGCTCGAATTCGTTGAGCGCGTTCGTGTTCGCCTCGAAGGTGTGCATCAGGTTGCGCGGGCAATCGTCGCGATGACCAAGTCCCTGCACGTGACCCCATTCGTGCGCCCACACATCCGGATCGGCCAGCGCAGCCACCACTGCTGTCCCACCCGTGGCGGCACAGCCAATCACGACGGTCATGTCCGACGGATCGGTCACGCCGCACACACCCACGAGGAGTTCGACGATCTTGATGTCCTGCGGTTCGTCGAAGATGGCATCAAGATCGGATTCGCGCGTGATCACCGGGTCACCGATGTCAAACGTCGACAAACTGCCATCACGTTGAAACGTCACCGACGCAACCACATCAGGACAGTCGTTGTCCTGCTGCGTCAGCAACGAGGTGGCCGACGCGAATACCTCATCGACCCCGGATTCGGTAAACGGCTGCCCCACATGCCGAGCAACGGTCAGATTGAAGAGATTGTCCGCGTCAGGATCAGCCGGTGAACTGCCGGGCGATTGCGGATTGTTGTCGCAGAAGTTGATGAAATTCAATTCGTCGTAATCCGAGCAGCCATCGCCGTCGGTGTCGATGGGATTGGCGGGCGTGTCGTTGGCATTGTTGGGGTCGGACCCGGGGATGCCGTTGCGCTCCTCGATATCAGAGAACCCATCGCCATCGGAGTCGACAAGCGTGCCCGTCCCTCCGCCGCCAATGCCAATACACCCGAGATACGACGACATCGCCATCAACATGCACATGCCGGCAAGCCAGTTCCACTTACGCATCGCAATTCATCTCCGCGGGCCGGTCGCTCTCGACACATATCCACCAACGGGCGAAAAAGTCGTGACACACCCCATCCGATACATCGGACAATGGTAGGGGTCGCACGATGGCGTGGTGCTGGAATCGCCGTTTTTTTCGGAATCAGCGAAAAAAAAAGACGGGTGGGGTGTCCCGGTTCGCCGCAGCGAACCGTGTGGTCGCGACACGTTACCGCTCAATCAAGAACGGCCCCACCCGCGGGATGTGCGGGGTATGGTCCGTCGCCTGGCGTTTCTACCACGCGAAGACGTCGATCATGCTCTTGAGCACATCGTGCTCAGCTTCCGTCCCGAGAATGCTGACGGTGTCGGCATCGCGACGGGAAATCACCACGCGTACGTCGTTCGGCGCGAGCATGGCATACAACGTATTAATGTGCTCCTCGCGAGACGTGTACAACTTGCGCACGCGCTCGCCCTGAATCATCTCCTCAAACAACGCACCACGCCGAGTCCAGTTGAGCAATTCCATGGCCGCATCGAGCGCGTCGATCTCGGCCTTGGTGCCACGAACGGTCACACGGTTGCCCTGACGCGAAACAACGACCGTCACATAGGATGGCGCCAACTGCTCGTACAAGAGGTCAGCCTGACGGTCCGAAAGGCGATATTGGTTGACAGCCTGATATTCGCGGGCGGGCGGGGTCTCGGGGCGTGGGTCGGTTTCGCCATGCCAATGGCGCTCAATTTCGCGCTGCCAATCCCGCCATGCGTCAGCGTGTTGCTTCAGATCTTTTTCGAGTTCCTCATAGCGGTCACGCGCGTCTTCCTCCCATGTCTGCCAGCGATCGCGCCACGCCTCGGCATATCGCTGCATTTCCTGATACGGCAGCGCATCGGGTCTGGGGGGACGCGGCGGCTCGGGCAATGCCATCGGACGCGAATGCATGCGCCGCTCCATGCGCTCCAGGGTTTCGGTCAGCTGGGCCAACCGCGCTTCCATCGACGCAAGACGCGCCTCCAGCCGGGCCATCGATTCTGCGCTCGGTGACGCTGGTGCAGCCTGCGGCTTGGGCGGGGTTGGTGGTTTTTGATCACGAGCGCCCGCCAGTACAGGCAACGCCAACGCAACGACAAGCGTGGCCGACAGACACCAGACCACCACACGATTCGTACTCTTCATTCCGGACATGACACTACTCCTACGACATTGCTCGGTGCTGCGAGGTGGCTGATTGCTGCTGACGCACGCACCGTGACATGTCTCCTGAGATTAACCGGGTCACCATCTGGATGCGACGCGCACCATGTAAAAAAGGGTCAGTCGTCGTATCCCAATCCGCCAACCTGTTGTTCGTTGATGGCGGCCAATTATTGGCTGATACACCCGGAATCATCCCGCGTCGCAGGCATGACCATGTTGCGCGAATGCACTGCGACCACTGCTTTTACCTTAACGCGAAAACCCGTCCATTGTCGCTCAATTGAGCATTTTCGCCTGACAATTGAGATGGCTGCGGAAAATCTGAAAACCCAGTTCAGTCGCATTGGCCAATACCCGATGTCCGATTCAGGTGAGCAGATTCTCAATGGGTGCGACCATCATGGATACCGCGCAGTCACAGCCGGACCACCGCCAACGCGATGACCGCCAACACTCGCACGGCGTGCGCTGGAAGCCCGATCATCATTGGGCCGGCTGGGTCGTCGGCACCACGCTTGCCATCGCTGCGCTGGCCCTTTTCTTCATTTCGCTGATGTGGTGAAACGTCACCGAGAAGCGGGATCAAACCGAAAACACACCAGTGTTGCCCCAGCAAGACGCGTTAGCACTCGTGCGATGTTTTGGAATGCTCAGTCTCACTTGGGCCACTTGTTGCTGCGATTGACCGGAAACGGCTTCCAGGGATCGGGGTCGGGCTGGGTGACGAGTGGGCCCAAATCGACAGCGCGGGCGAGCAACGGCTCAAAGCCATATTCAAACCGCCCCTTGCGAACGACGACTTGAACCGGTTCGCCCGCGGGAACCATGTACAGTGACTGGACGAGGTGCTGGGCGGAATTGAGTTCCTTTCCGTTGGCACTGATGATTTTGTCGCCCGGGCGAATGCCAAGTTCAAACATCGGCGACGGGTTTGCCACGCCGACAATCAGCAGTCCATCCATCGGGCGACGGCTGAAGCGGATTCCCAGCCAACCTCGGTAGATCGATTCGCCATATTTCAGTTCGTCGGTGATGGCGTCCACACGGTTCTTGGGCAGCGCGAATCCGATGCCCGCATCGTAGAACTCAACGCCGGCCAACTCCCCGGGACGCTGGGCCATCGGCACGCAGATACCGAGGACGCGGCCTTCCACGTCGATCAGCGGTCCGCCGTAGTTGGCGGGAGAGAGCTTGGCGTCGGTTTGCACGGCATTGCCCATCATGCGGTTTCGCGCGGACACGACACCGATCGTGACGGATGGCTGGCTGCCACCGAATCCGCGCCCCAGCGCGATCGCCCATTGGCCAATCTGTATGCTGCCGGGCGCCACCCACTCTGCGGGCTCGAGGTTGTCGGCGTCGATGCGAAGCAGCGCGAGTTTTCGGACTTTGTCGCTGGCGATCAGATCAGCCACGTATCGCCGGTCATCGCTGAGACGCACCGTGATGTGGGTGGGATTGCGTACGAAGTTGAAACTGCTGGTGATGATGTATCCATCGGCAGAGAGAATGATGCCAGTGGTCGGACCGTCGGCGACGACGAAGTCGGATCCGAGCGTGTCCTGGAACGGATTGGGTTGATCGGCTTCTTTGGGCATGCCGTCTTCTTCCTCCATGTTCGGCATACCATCATCGAGTGGCACTTCGGACGTGGGACCGAAGTCGAGGTCGGAGATGACGCCGCGCGGGACAGCGCCGCCGACGGTTTCAATCTGCACGGTGTAGCGGGCAGCGTGCTCGATGGCTGATCGGAAGACGCGCTGGTGGGCACGCTGCAGTTCGAGACCTTCGTCGCCAGCCAACGTCGGACCGGTGACGACGATCGCCAGCAGGATGGTGCGAATCGTCTTTGTCATCGTGGTTCCTCGAGCGTGATGGTGGTGTTCACGAGCTTGTTCTTGCGAATCACACTGACGTCGATCATGTCACCAGGGGACTTGGTGCGCATCACCCGATGGAACGCGTCGATGTCGGCGATCTTCCGCCCATTGATCGAGACGATGAGGTCGTCCTTTCGGATGCGGGCTTGGTGGGCGGGTGAGCCACGCTTGACGCGTTCGACGTAGACGAGGTCTTTCTGATAGCCCATCTCGAAAAGCTTGATGCCGTGGTATGGCTCAACGTTGTTTTCGGCAATGAGGTCTGTGGCGGCGGAATCCGGGTTGCGGTAGCGGTCGATGAACTGCTGGACAACCTCGACGGGGATGGCGTAGTTGAAATTCGTGTGTGTGCGGTTGGAGATCACCAGTCGGCCAACGATGCCGACCCAGTTGCCTTCGAGATCGACGAGTGGACCGCCGGGTGTCCCGGGGGTGCTGGTGATGGCGTCGATGACGAGAACCTCGCCCTGATAGGGAAAGTCGCGGGCTTTGCGCTTGGCGTCGAGATCGGTGCGGGCACTGAAGACGCCGCGCGTGACGGATACCTGTTCAAGCCCCTCAGCCACCTTGAAGGGGTTGCCGGCGGCGATGACCCATTCGCCGGGGAAGAGTCGCTTGGAATCGCCAGGTTTGAAGTATTGGAACGCGCCCGGACCCGAAGGCGGGTCGGGAGCACGTTCGCCGCGCGCGTTGTACCTCGGAAGCGGATTGAGCTGCAGAAGGGCCAGTTGCAGGTCGTCGTCGGCGGTGAGCAGTTTGGCTCCGTAGACGTTGCCATCGTGTGTGACGGCGCGGAGCCGTTCGGAATCGAGAAGGAGCGACATGACGGTAACGACCATGCCATCATCGGAGACAATTGTGCCGCTGCCGTACCCGGCGGAGAGGCCGGCTTTGAGACCATATAGACGTACGGTTCGCGTACCGACGTTGTCAATGGCCTGTTCGAATCCGTCTGCGAACAGCGGTCCTGCGATCACACAAGCCAGCAGGATAGAGCGGATCAGCATCACCGCGCCACCTCCAGCTGTTCGATCGACTCGGTAAAGTTCAGGCTTTCGGACTGGACGGTCATCGCGTGAGGCCAAACGACGTCGGATGCTTCGCGGTAGTCGTCGAATGTCACTTCGAGGCGTTTCTGCGTGAGACGATCAAACACGACCATGCGCGCCGGCAGCGCTAAATCGAGTTCAAAGCCCACCTGGATGGTGACGTCTTCGTCGGGCTGCCATGCGATCGTTTGCAGACGCCGCTCATTGGCGATCCGGCCATTGTCGTCGATGGTGATCAACGCATTAGACCCGTCGTGGCGGATGTTCTCATCTTCGTGGAAATTGTTGCGCGTCAGGTAGTCCCAGCGCAGTGCACGCATGGCGCGGTAGAGCAACCGCTGATCGGTGGAGAGGGTGAACTGGCGTTCCTTCTCGGTCCAGTATGCATCGTCACGGGTGACATGGACCGTGCGCTGGGTGTCGCCTTGCGCGTTCTTCTCGACGCGGGTCAGTTCGCGGTTCGTGTCTTTGATGGTGAAGGTGGTCGTGTTGCCGTTGTCGTCGACGCGCTTCGCCGACCATGACCATTCGTCGGGATCGCTCCCGGATGCGTTGGCTGCGGCGCGAAAAGCGTTGAGCGCATCCTCAACGGCTGCTCGGTTCTGTTCTTCCGGAGCGATGTACTCGCCACGCAGCGGCGGCGGGGCGGGGTCGAGTCGGAGTACTTTGTGAAAGACGCGGCTGCCGGATTGATACGTGATCGGCACGGGCCAGCCGGTCGGGTAAGTGCCAAGAAGGCTGGCGAACTGGTTGGCGCTGTGAATATCAACATCGCCAAAGCGCAGTAGGCGGTCATACTCACGAATGCCCACATTGTAGGCGGGGCCTTCCTCAACACGATTGAAGACCACGTCGTCGACGTAATCCGTCGTGGTGGCATGCATGGTGCCGTGGACGCCGAGGTTGCCGGCCATCAACGTCGGAATAAAGCGTTTGATCTGGTTGATCGAGATGGCGTAGCCAAGACCGACATTGAAGCGTCCGCGGGCGTACTTGTGCATCTCGGCGGAGATCCGGCCATTGATACCGATGACCTCGCCGTCCATGTTGAAGAGCGGTCCGCCGGAATTGCCGGGATTGATGGCGGCGTCGGTCTGAATGCAGTCCGTGTAAACAAGCGTTTCGCCCTCGCCCTGCCAGCGGTGGACGCCGGTCACAAGACCTGTGGAGACCGTGGGCGTGTAGTCTTCGGCAAGGGTGAAAGGATTGCCCATGGCGATGACGTCCTGGCCGACGCGAAGGGTGTCGGAATTACCCAGTTCGGCGGCGGCGTAAGTTTCCTTGCCGGTGAGCTTGAAGATGGCGACGTCGCCGGTGATGTCGACGCCAAGAACCTCGAGCGGGTAGAGCTTGCCGTCGGAGAGTCCGCCAACGCCCTGTCGCGAATCCATGAACTTCATGACGACGTGGTAATTGGTCAGACCGTAGCCACGCTCGTCGAAGATGACACCCGATCCGCCGCCGAGTCTCTGCTCGTCGAAGACCGAGACGACTGTCGGTGCGACGCGGTTGACCACCTCGATGCGTCGCGACTGCCAGTCGAGCACGCGGCCAAGATCCTTGTCTGCGGGAGACGCGGCGATGGCGAAGATCATGGACAGGAGTGTCGCGGTCATGGCGTCACCTCTGTGGGTTTGATGAGTCGGGCGTCGGCCCAATTGGCAAGGTCGCTGACGTCGAGCAGTTCGCCGAAATCGGTGACGAGGGTCAGTTCCTTGACGCCCTTGATGTCGACGGCGATGGACAGGGCCTGGTCACTGCCGGTGATCGATGCGGATTCGTAGAGCGTCTTGCCGTCGCCAAGGAGACGGTATTGCACGTGGCCATTGGGTTTGACTGAGTCGTCGATGCCGATGACGGCTGCGAAGGTGTCGTATGGCTGATCAAGCGCGTAGCGGAGTTCGGTTCTGGCGTGGGTGCCGATGCCCTTCTCGTAGACCTGATCGTCGAGCGTGATCGGCGTGTTGGCGGCAGAGCGGTCGAACCGTGGCGGGACCATTTCGAGAAGCATTGCGTCCATCTCGATATCGGAAGGTGACAGATCGGAAAGATAGACGACGCGCGGGCTGGTGAATCGGAGGGTACGAACGCGATAGAGCGGAAGCGTGACGGTCGGGCCTATGGCGGTTTCGAAGGCGAGATTGTCAGCATCTGCGCTGGTCAGGCGACCGGGCATGACGGTGCCATCCGTCAGCGTCGCGGTCATGGGCCAGGATGGTTGCTCGGCTAGTCCAATGGCGAACACGACGGCGGGGACCGTTTCGGTGTTGAAGGTGCGTTCCTTGCTGTTGAAGATGAGACGACCGCCGTCGGCGTTGAGTGATAGAATGCCGCCCTTGATGGTCGTGGCGTTATCGTCGCGGATGGCCACGAGGACGTCCTTGCCCGGCAGGCGGTCGCGGCGAAGCTGGTCGAACTGTTGCCGGACGGATCGCTGAACGGTATCGCGGTTGAACCAGACGGCAGCGAGCTTGTCGAAGGGGATGGTGACGTTGTCGCCGAGGGCGGTGTCGGCGACGACGGCGACGTCGGCGGATTCGGTGATGAGGCCAAGCAGTTGCCCACCAGCTGCCGGGAAGAACTCGGTAACGTGTTCATCGCGACCTGGTGCAGGGCGACGGGTGAACCGGACCTGCTGAACATCATCGAGCGCGATCGATTGCGACGCGCCGTCCTTCACGCACACAAGTGAGGTTGCCTCTGCCGATTGCCATTCACATCGAAGCGTGGTTCCGTCGATGCGCGTGATCGTCACCCGTTCCGCGACGACCATGTTGGTCAAGGCGGCGGTCACCAAGAGACTGCAGATGGTGATCTTGCTGCGTTTCACGGCTGCTTGGAAAGCTCCTGATAGTATTGTTCGACGAGTTGGCGATAGCGCGAGGGGAAACTGTCGCGCAACGCCTGGAGAATCTTCTCACGTTCGGCGGGTGGCATCGCACCCCATTGCTCACCTGGTTTGGCCGTCTTCTTGGAGCGCAGGTACGCTTCACCTGCCTGACCACCGGGCAGAGCGGAGTCTTCCATGGGCGTTGAAGGGCCTTGACTCTGACCGCCCGGCGAACCTCCCGCCCCGCCGGCACCGCCGGAGCTCCCGCTTTGTTCGCGCTGCTCCGCTTCTTCGATGAGCTTGTCGAGCAGTTCGATGGCACGCTCCTGGCGCGTTTTGACTGGAGGGCCTGTCTCATACTGCGACAGACGTCGACCTGCGTAGGCCATCAGGTCGGCGACTTCGTCGATGCTCTCCGGTTCGCGGCCCTTGAGTTCGATCAAAATCTGCTGGGCACTGAAACGCAGTCGACCGGATGCGTCGGGAAACTGGGCGAGCATTTTCTTGAACAGGTCCTCGGCGCGGTCGAACTCGAGTTCCTGCAGGGCGACGTACGCACGTGTATAAGCCATCTCGGCAGCGAACTGCGTGTACAGATCGACGGCGGTGGTGTCGGCCAGGAATGCATCGAGGCGTTCGCCGGCGATGACGAACTTGTCCTGTTCGATGAGCGACTTGATGGCAAAAACGTTGGCGTTGGCGGCGATGTAGGGATCTTTGTTCTCCCCGAGGCCGGACATGCGCTCGAATGACTTGTCGTATTCACCGTCTTCGTATTGTTCGAGACCTTCCAAGAATGCCGGCGACAGCACGGCCAGCGCTTCCACGATGAAGCCATCAAGGTCTTCCTCGGCCACGCGCTCGTCCCATGTCTTTCCGATGAAAGACTTGGCCTTGTTGTCATAGTCGTCACTCGATTCCACGTGGGACTTGAATGAACGCAACGTTTCGCCAATGACGAAGGGCGCATCTTCCGCAGGTACCTGTTGTCCATAGGCCGCCATCGGTGCGACGAACGTCATGACTGCAACGACGATCGATTGGAGAATCCTGTTCATCATTCACCTCGCTCCAGATCGCGCATTTCGACGGCGATGTCTGCCACTTCCTTCTGCCTCTTGGCCACCGCTTGGGTGGCTTCCTTGAGGTCTTCCTGGTTCGCATCGGGCTCGGTGCGTTCGGCTTCGATGACGCCGGTGCGGTTGTAGACGCGAACCTGCTGGGCCTTGAGAAGTTTCAACTCAGCCGACGTTGGCAGAAGCGGTTGCTCCTGCGGTGCACTGGCAGACTGCTGCGAGCCTTGCTGCTGCTCCATTTCCTGACGCTTCTTTTCGATGGCTTCAACGAGGTCTTCGAGCGTCTGGCGAATTGCGTCCTGCAGGCTTTGCGTGACAGCGTAGACCTTGAGCTCGCCGAGTCGTTTGCTGACGACGTTCATGTCCTCTTCGAGTTGTTCGAGGATGGTTGGGAAGACGACCGTCGTGCCTTCCTCTTCGAGAATGTGAAGGCACTTCGCAGCTTTACCGGCCAGGTCGGATTGCTTTGACGCGAGTTCCGCGGACTGCAGTTTCTCGGCCCGGCCAAACTTGCCCTTCTCAGTCTTGGCGACTTCAAGGGTGCCGTCGTTGATCTCGATTTGCAGGGCGAGCATGATGCGGAATCGATCTTCGAGGTCGCGGAGGATTTCCTCCTGCTCCTCTTCGCGCAGCTGTTTCAGCGCTTCTTCAAGCTCGGCCAACGCGTCCTGCAGTTGCTGGAGCGCCTGATCCTGATCCTGCGTGGCGTCGCGCGGGTTGTTGTCGTCGAGGTCTTCGGTGGCTTTCTCCATGTGCTGCTGGGCCTGATCCATTTGCTGCTG
This sequence comes from Phycisphaerae bacterium, assembly GCA_028289375.1. Taxonomy (GTDB): domain Bacteria; phylum Planctomycetota; class Phycisphaerae; order UBA1845; family UBA1845; genus OFTM371. The sequence goes on from JANQQK010000035.1 coordinate 67,608, forward strand.
GCCCGGCGTCTGCTGCTGCTGGCCTTGCTGGCCACCTTGTTGACCACCCTGCTGGCCTCCTTGTTGGCCGCCCTGCTGACCACCTTGTTGTCCGCCCTGTTGTCCTCCCTGCTGACCGCCTTGTTGGCCTCCTTGCTGACCGCCCTGTTGGCCTCCTTGTTGACCACCTTGCTGTCCGCCGGATTGTGCCTGCTCGCTGAGCGCTTTGGTTTTCTCAGCCAGTTCACGTTGGGCGTCGGCGAGGATCTGCGGGTCTTCTTCCTTCTCGAGTTTCTTCTTGGCTTCTGCCAGTTTCTCGCGGGCGTCGCGAAGCTTGTCGAGCGCCTCCTTCTGCTCCTGCGGCGATGCGTTGCCCTCGCTCAGTTCGTCGGCAGCTTCGGACATTTGCTGATGGGCCTGATCGAGCGACTTAGCCGCTTCGTTGATCTGCTGATCCCCGCTCTGTCCGGATTGACCACCTTGCTGACCTGACTGCTGACCGCCTTGTTGACCTGACTGTTGGCCTCCTTGCTGTCCGGACTGTTCACCACCCTGCTGGCCAGACTGCTGGCCCCCCTCTTGTCCACCTTGCTGGCCGCCCTGTTGACCTTGCTGCTGCCCCTCACCCGACTGTCCGCTGCCCTGCTGATCCTGGGGTTGCCCGCCGGGCGCCCCTTCGCCATCAGACGACTTGTCCGTCCCTGCACCTGCCGGCTCGTCGCTGAGCTTCTTGACGTCTTCGCTCAGCCGGCGCGTCGCCTCCGCCACCTCCGACTGTTCGCCGCTTTGTCCCTTTGCTCCTTGGCCCTGTGCACCCTGCCCTTGCTGATTCAATTGCTGCTGCTGCTGAATAACCGCATCGAGACGGCGGATGGCGTCGCCCAGTCGTTTGCTTTTGCTACCCTTGTCGCCGGCGTTGCCGGTCTTGTTGCGAAGCTGCTCCTGCTGTTGAAGCAATTCCTCGACGCGCTTTTTCATCTCCTCTAGGCGTTTGATCTCCTCCTCGCGCTCATCCTGATCCGACGATCGCCTGGTTAGCGACTTGAGCATCGAATTCAGATCCTCCATCAGCGACTGCTGCTGATCGGAGGCTTGATCGAGCTGGTTGCTCATCTTCAGCAGTGCAATAATGCGGGCAACGTCGTCATTGATGCCGAGTTCACCCGAGCGCTCGAGCGCGTTGTCGAGGCGGGCAGCGTTTTCCGGCTCCTCTTCCTGCAGTTTCTCGCGCAGGCGGAACATGCGATCTTCCAGGCGGGCGATGCGGTCGCGGATCATCTGCTGCTTGGCCACGAGCGGATTGACAGTGCCGTCCGCATCAGACGGTGGCGACTGTGCCTGCGTGGCGGTCACGCACGACATCGCCGCCATCAACGCCGTCAGCACCAGAATGTCTCGTGTCGCACGCATGGTGACACCCCCGTCGAATCGATGTGTTAGCCCGGTCCCAGAATATCGGAAGCCTGTCGCTCCATCTCCTCGGATGTTTCGCGATTCAGCTCCTCCTGCAAACGCAGGATCTCGCGGAGCATGGTGACGGCTTCGTGGAACCCTTCCCATTTTAGCATGTTGTTGAGGACGCGGCGCATCTTGGCCAGCACCTCGGATTGGCGGCGATCGGCGATCTGGGCGGCGGTCTCCGGGTCGTCGGATCGCCCGACGCTGCGGAGCAGGTCGGCTGCGTCGACAAGATCACGCTTGCCAAGCTCGTTCAGCAGGTCGACCACACCCTCACCCAGACGCTCGCGAACAGTGGCCGAATCCAAACCATTGATCTCGAATTCGGCGATGATCTGCTCGAACTGCTGGCGGATCAGGTTGACCTGGCCGGTGATCTGTCGCTGCCGGCGTTCGAGCGGAACGACGCGGTTGGCGAGATCGGCTGCCACTTCATCGCTGTCAATCTGGCGTATCAAGGTCAGCAGATCACCACGAAGTTCCTCCTGCTGCTCGATGACGCGCTCAAACTCCTGGCGGAACTCGTGTTCGCGGCGGGCGAGTTCGGCCTGCAACTCCTCTGCCGTCACCACGCGGAAATTCAACTCAGTTGATTGTCCTTCGTTGGGACCGCTGACGTCATCGTGATCCGACGCGCGGACGAGGAGCGTCAGTTGATCGCCCGGAACGACCGACACAAGGGCCACGTCCCATGTGGTCTTCACGTCGTACTTGGCCATGCCGGGCGTGAAGTCGCGAAGCTCGCTGCTGCCGGATGTGCCATCAGGGCCGGTGATGCGGTAGACGAGTTGCACGTCGGCCAACCCAAACTCATCAGACACCGAGACATCGAGCGGCAGGCGCGCTTTCGCCGTGATCATGTCGCTGGCGCCGACGGCCTTGAGCCGGACGCGCGGGGCGTTGTCCTTGGCGATGCGGATCGAGAAGCGAACAGGTCGCTTGTTCCGCAGGCCCATTTCGTCGGCGATGTCGAACTGGTACGTCCGTGTGCTCTCCGGGGAGAACGACGCGGTCCATGTTGTTCCGACACCCTTACAATCAGCCACCGATTCCTGGCCGGCCTGCAACGATATGGTCGCGGCGGGCTTGTTGAGCGTCGCATCGACCTTGACCACGCTGCCCAACAGCGTTTCAGCCGCACGTTGACCAGCGGGCAGGGTGAACATCTCGACGCCCGTGTAGGACGGCGGCGTCACGGTGATCGTCAACTGCTCGACCTTGGGTCGCTCCGCCAATTGGGCGTCGAACCAGTCGGTATCGTGATCACCGCCGCTCAGTCGAAAACGGAACGGCTCCTGAACGCGGACGAATGTGTACCGGAAACCACGATCGCCAACCGAGACCATCGTCTCGCGGCCAGTCTTGCCCGATTCGTATTCAAAGACCAGCTCGACATCGCGCGGGACGACGCCTTCGGCGATCACGCGCAGTTCCAGGTCATCGCCACGTGCGCCAGCCAGCACGCCGTCATCCAATTGCGGCACGAGGGTGGTTTGTCTTGGCCATGCTGCCTCGCGAAGCAGCACGTTGCGCTCGAACCACAGGCCCATGACCTCGGGCTTGGCAGCGACAGCGGTAACGCTGATCCCGAGCACCGCCAGAATCCCGACAAAAGCCGTTCGCGCCTTGCCATGGTTCAACACGGTCCGAAACAGATCGGTGCGAATATCACCGATCGCTCGCTGCACCACGGCCGCAGCCAGTTCCGGCGAATTGCTCTCCGGTCGACCGGTTCCAACAGTCGCAAATTCCACCGACGTCACCAGCGACGACTTCATGTCCGGGTGCTTGTGCTCAATCAGCTTTGCAAGCTCAAGCGGGCCATACTTGAATCGCCAAGGCAGCCACAGTCGTTTGTGGAAAACGAGCACCACGGCGATCACGAGGATGCCGAGCAGAACCGCACGCATGTCGCGCGGCAGGCGGAACGTGTAATCCAGCAGCAGTTGCACCGCGATCGCCAACGCAACGAATCCGAGCACCGTCGCAATGCCATTGGCCACGACGTACGCGCGCAACCGCGTACCGATCGCCGATAGCGGACGCAACACCTTCTGCTCGAACTCGCGGTTGCTCATCACAACAGCCTCACCCATTTGCGGATCGCCCATTCGGTCGAGAGCAACCCGACCACCAGCACCAGCGTCCACCAGCGATCCCACAGCGGAATCGGACGCGACTTGATCGTCGTTGATTCGTGGCGATCGGGAATGGCCGACACCACCTGATCGATTTCATCGATGTCGTAGAAGCGTCCTTCCGGTGATCGCAGTGCGATCTCTTCGAGCGCGTCGCGGTCCATCCGCGGATTGACGATCTCGATGTTGGGGCGAACGACCTGCACATCGTGCGTGGCTGTGATCGGCTCACCGCCACCACTGCCCGGCAACGTCAGCAAGATGCGATAGCTTCCTGTCTGGACCGGCGTGAATCGCCCCTCATACCAGCCGGGGCGGTCGAGTTGACGCTTGAGTTTGAACGTCTTGGTGCGATTGCCGACTGTCTGCGTCACGTCGACCCGATCGGCCTGCAATGGTTCAAAGCGTGCGTCGAAAAGTCTAGCAGTGACATTGACCGTGGACCCCAGTTGGAACGACTCGCCTTCGGTGTAGATCGTCGCGCGTTTCTTGCCGCCCAGCAGCTTGCCCTCGACGAGGTAGCGCATCGTCTGCACCCAGAACTGGTTGTACAGATCGGTTGCATATCGTCGCCATCGCCACGTGCCATCAAACGACACGAACGCAGACCGCCCCGAGCCGACGAACTGCGTCGCTGCCAGGACGTGACCGCCGTACGAATTGCGCATCTGCGGATTACTGTGGCGAATCAGAACGGTGGCGACGGGTTTTTCGCGCATGACCGGGTAATGCCAGTACATGCCTTCGATGTCCGACCAGCGCTGCTTCGCTTCCGTCACATCCATGCCAAGGCGCATGATCGAGTGCGCGAACGCGTCATCGGGAATATCGAGTTCCCACTTGCGCGTCTGATAGTAGCCAATGCGATTGAGAATCAGGTCTGCCTCGGCGTCGGGCGTGACGGGCAACAGGTCGACCAGCCGGCGGAGCGCAGGGTCGCGCATGAACTGCGGCGTCCACGCACGCGACGCCAGGTACATCAATCCGCCACCGTAGTCCGACACGAGCGTGTCGACCGCACGCGCCCATCCGGGACCGAATTCCGACGGATCGGGATCGATCAGGATGATGGCGTCGTATTCGTACAGTTCCTCGGGCGTGCTCGGCAGGTGATCGATGATCGTGTTGCCGTCGCGCACAGCATTCGTGTCTGCAGATTGCAACCAACAGGAGACATCGAACGTCTCATCGCGAATCAATAGTCGCGACAGGAATCGGTAGTCCCAGTTCGGATAACCAGCCACCAGCAGCACACGCATCTTGTCGTCGATGACGTTGACGAGCACCTGCTTGACGTTGTCGTCGGGGACGCTTTCCGCTGCCTGCTCCGGGACCTCGACGCGGTAGACAGCTTGGCCCAACTTCTCACGCGTGATTTCAAACACGACCGGATCAACCGCGCCGTCGCGCTTGACGGGTACGACGCGGGTCTTGATCGGAATCGATGAGTCGGACTCCTCGCCGCCGCGCTCGAACAGCCTGACCGTGATCGTCCCGGTATCCAAACCCTGCGTCCGAATGTTGGCGGTGACGGTGAAGGGATCCTGCGTGAAGACGTTCTCCGGTGCGATCACCTCAGCCACGCGAATGTTCTGAACGGGCGAATCATCGCCGACGCCGACAACGTGCATCGGCACGCCCTGCTCCTCGACGTAGCGCGCAACCACCTCGACCGGATCGCCCTGATTCAAACCACCATCGGTCAACAGCACCACGCCGGCCAACGGCGCACCGTTGAGCGATTCGATGGAACGTCGCAACGCGCGGGCGACATTGGTCCCCGGGCCCTGCGCGGTGAGGGTCGGCTCGAATCGGTCCACTGCAACCGGAGCATTGTCGTCTTCTTCAACCACGCTGCCCGGTTCGTCACCCGGGCCTGCCAGCGTGGCAATCAACTTCGGCGTGTCGCTGAACGTGAAGACTTTGACACGGTTGTTCTCAGCCAATCCGTTGAGCAGCGCGTTGTCGTCGCGTTTCAAGACAGACGTGAGCACATCCGCCCGACGCACCGGCAACGTCTCGCCACCGGCAAGCACCGATTTCACGCGGGCTGCGTCTTCCGTATTCGGATAGCGATCACGCAGATCCATGCTTGATGAATCGTCGATGAGCACGATGCAGTAGGAGTCAATCCAGCGGTGGATGTAGGTGGCCAGCACCGGTTCGATCAACACCGCCGCCAGCGCCAGCACGACGACGCCACGCAGCGACGCCAGGAACATCCGCATTCCGAGCGATGCCCCACGACGCCCTTCGCTGCGGTACATCGAGAAGATCGACCAGACCAATGCGAGCAACAGCACCAACCCGCCAACCGCCAACCACCCCGACGGCAGCGATGCAAACTCGAAACGCTGCTCGGTGATCGTCCGTTGCACCTGAGCGATTGGTTGTGTTGCGTCAAATCCCATCGTCATTCACACCGGCTACGACCGCCGGCCAAACCACCACGCCAAGAACTGCTCACCCATCAGCACGACCATCGCCGCCACCAGCACACTTCGCCATAATTCACTCCGCGCGGCTTCGTCCACTTCGCCGATCGCTTCCACGCCATCGAGATAAGTGAACGGCAACTCGGTGATCCGCTCCTCCAGTTCCGCCTGCGTGGCTTTGACCAGATCGCTTTCCTGTGGATCAAGATTGACCGCGACGGCGCGGATCGTTTGTTCGCCCGTCATGCCGGTCAGCACGAAGCGGTACACACCACTGCGCGACGTCTCGTCCCAGATCAGTTCAAACCCTTGTCCATCCTCTGCCGCCTGCGCCGTCACCGGCACTTCCTGCTCAGCCGGGTACTGCGGCGTGCGCACCAGCACATCACGCTCAAATCTCGCTGGATCAAGCCCGAACCGCACCGGGTCGCCAACAAGCAAGTCGCTGTCCGCCCCTTCACCGCGCGCGAGATACTGCGTCATTTCCAGCATCGTCACCACGTAGCTCGCGTCCCTGGCCCAATCATTCCACTCCTGATCCACGGTCGACGTCACCACGATGACGCGGCCTTCACCAAAACGCCGCTCAACGATCGCGGGCATCGCATCGCCATCGTCGTAGCGCGCAATGATCTTCGCCTTCGGTGCGAACGACCCGTCGGCTGCGTCCTCATCATCCGGCATCACGCTCGTGAAATACTGATCAAAGCGAATGCGGCCCACGAATGGGTTGTTTCGCCCGCCAAACACACGCACGATCGGATGCAGTCGATCGACAGCCGAGAAACGCGTCCCCGTTGACGGCGCCGTCCGACGCTCGCCCAACGGCAATGGCAACAGGCCCTTCCCATCGCGATAAAGCGTGTCGTTGTAGAAATCCGGATCCACCTGGTCGCCAAGGAAGATCGCCAATCCGCCACCAGCACCGACGAACGCACTCAACACTTCCGCCGTCGGCTCGCTGACACGGTATACGTTCGTCAGATAGATCACGTCGAAGTTCGACAGGTCGGCGGTATCCAACTGCGTCTCGTCGATGACCTCGACCTCGTTGCCGCTGAACACCTCGCCCGCCGGCCGAATCGCCGTCCGCAACAACGCCACCTCGTCACGATAAGAATCCGACGATGGCTCGCCGTTGACGATCAGAATGCGAACCGCCTCGACCGCTTCCACGACCAGCGTTCGCGCATCGTCCGCCGGCAACGCGTCGGCCGCCGTGGACACCGTCACCGAGTCGTAACCGGCCTGCGTGAACACCACCGGAATAGCCGACTTGGTCTCACCAGCAGGCTCAATCGCTTCGACCGCCACCGTTGGCTGACCCGCAGCGCCGATCGTCACATCGAGATCCAGCTTGTCGGTTGCCTGCTCCGCGTGATTGACCAGCGTCACCTCAACGTCACCCGAAACGCCCGCCACGAACCGCGACTGCAACGACCGCAAACCGTTGACAGCCACATTGCTCGCCCGCGACTCGCCGACATCGACCAACACGACGCTCAGATCGCGATCCTCACCGCCCCATTCCGCAAGCTCAGCCATCGGACTCGCCGTCGCAGTCTCGCCTTCACCCGGCGCGTCGATCCAATCCTTCCGCTGAAAATCACTGACGACGTAGACCGACGCGTTGATGGCGTCTGCCTGCTCGTCAAGCAGTTTACGAACCGCACCAACCACATCGCGACTGGCCATCGCCGACTCGGACACGGTCAAACCTTCGATCCGCTCGAACAAATCGGCGGTCTGCTCATCGTTGAGAAACACGCTGCGGGCGACGGGCGTCTGCATGGCCGACGTCCGCAGCAGCGTGACCGTGTCGTTCGGCGACTGCTCCCGCAGCACTTTGACCAGCCGCGTGACCGCCTCCTTGCCGCGTTCAAACACGTCGCCCTCGCCGACCTCGTATCCCATGCTGAACGAATCATCGAGCACGAAGATGCGCTCGGTGCGCTCCGATCCACCGAGCATCGCCGCCAACCCCTGTGGCTGCAGAAACGGTCGGGCCACCAACAATGCGAGAAGCAAGACGGCCAAACATCGAAGCAACATCAGAATCAGATCTTCAAGCTGCACACGCCGGCGATTTTGCTGCTCGGCCTGCAACAGGAACTCCATCGCCGCCCAGCGAATCCGCTTGAACCGCCGACGCGCCAGAATGTGAATGATGATCGGCACGCTCATCGCCGCCGCACCGCCCCAGAAGAGCGTCGGCCAAACCAAAGCTGCCAACATGTTCACACCAAAATCCATCACGCCCTCGATCGCAAGCGGTGCATCCGATTGGCCAGGAAACTCGTCAACGCCACATCAAGGGGATCGTCCGTACTCAGCAACACGTAATCGATGCTGTGATCCAGACAGCTCGCCCGCACACGGCTGACAAACGACTTCATTGCTTCGAGATAGCTTTCGCGCAGCGTCTGCGGATCGGTTTGCACCTGCTGGTCCGACGCTTCCATGCCTTCAAACAGCGTCTGATCGGTGAACGGAAACTCCAGCTCGTCATGATCCAGAATGTGCATCACCATGATCTCATGCTGGCTGAACTGAAATCGCTGCAGCCCGTTCACGATGTCATCAAAATCCGTCAGCAGATCCGAAATCAGAATCACCAGCCCGCGTCGCGGCATCTGCTCCGCCAGGTGATGAAACAGAACCTTCACATCCGTTTCGCGGTCCGGTGTCGCATCCTCCAATGACTGAACCAGACCCGTCAGCGATGCCCGACTTGTCGAGTTCGGCAACTGCCGGCGAATGTCGTGATCGAACAACGTCAGACCGACACCGTCCTGCTGACCCACGAGCATGTGCGCCAGCGACGCCGCCAGCGTGGCTGCATAATCCCACTTGGTCATCCGATCCGTACCGCCATGCTCGGGATAGGCCATCGAATGCGAGCAATCGACCAGCAGGTGCGCCCGCAGATTGGTTTCAACTTCGTATTCCTTGAGCAGCAGACGATCCGTCTTCGCATACGCACGCCAATCGAGGTGCCGCACATCGTCACCGGGCACATACTGTCGGTAATCCGCGAATTCGACACTGAAGCCCTTGTACGGGCTTTCATGCATGCCGCTCACGAACCCCTCGACAACCCGCCGGGCGCGAAGCTCAAGACGCGAAATCTTCGATAGAACCTCAGGCCGAAAGTAGCTTGCTGAATCGCTCATTCCTTGCCACTTCCGTTTCGTTCGGTTGAACCGCTTCCAGGATTTCCGTGATGATCCGATCAGGCGTGTAGCCTTCCGCCTCGGCGGAATAATTCGTCACGATGCGATGACGCAGCACCGGACGACACAAATCGCGTACGTCCTCAGCCGCAACATGATGTCGACCGCGAATGACCGCCAACGCCTTGCCCCCCAGCACCAGCGACTGCACCGCCCGAGGCCCCGCACCCCACGTCAGCATCTTCCGCGTGAACTCCGGTGCATACTCCTCCCGCGCCCGTGTCGCCCGCACGATGTCCAACGCATGCCGCAAAACGTCCTGCGCGATCGGCACGCGACGCACCAGATGCTGGAACCCGAGGATCTCGTCACCGGTGAAGATCGGCTCCACTTCATGCTGCACGTCCACCGTCGTCCGCTCGATGATCTGCACCTCTTCGTCGTAGGACGGATAGGCCACGAACACCTTGAACATGAACCGGTCCTGCTGCGCCTCGGGCAGTGGGTACGTGCCTTCCTGCTCGATCGGATTCTGCGTCGCGAGTACGTAGAACGGCTGCGACAACGTGTGACGCTCCGTTCCAACCGTCACCTGCCGCTCCTGCATCGCCTCCAGAAGGGCCGACTGTGTCTTCGGCGGCGTACGGTTGATCTCATCAGCCAGAATGACGTTGGCAAAGATCGGCCCGGAGATGAACTTCAACGCACGCTGGCCGGTCGACTTGTCTTCCTGAATCACGTCGGTACCCGTGATATCCGACGGCATTAGGTCGGGCGTGAACTGAATGCGGTTGAACGACAGCTTCATGCACTTGGCCAGCGTCGCGATCATCAACGTCTTGGCCAACCCCGGAACGCCCTCCAGAATCACGTGGCCATTGGACAGCAGCGCCACGAAGAGCTGATCGATCACGTCCTCCTGCCCGACGATCACCTTGCCCAACTCTGCGCGAAGACGATCGTAACCATCCTTCAATTTCGCGACGGCTTGAATATCCGAGTCGCCCAGTGGCGTTGATGTTGCATCGTTGCCCATTACATCATTCATCTTTCGATCTCACGTTTCGTGCGTATCCTGTCACTCATTCTTATCGTTGCATGATCGGCAGCGTGTCATATGGCAACTGCAGAATCACAAGCGTCAAAGCTGTCCCATACACCTTGCCCACGCTGCGGTCTTCCCACGATCCGTCATCTGCCTGACGTGCAAGCAGCGTGTCACGCAATTTCGGATAATAACCATCCCATTCCTTGTCACCGGCCAGGTACATCGCCTGCGCCATGTAGAAATGGGCGTAGAACCAGTGGCCCATACGGTTGTATTCCATGCGGATGTGCTGCTTGCTGTATTCCAACGCCTTCAGCGCCATCGGATTGGTGTACTGACCCGCGTTGAACCAGCAGCAGACCGCAGCCGCCGTGATCGGGGCACGCGACGGACCCGGTTGACCAGCGCGATAGGCAATACCCCCATCGCTGTTGGTCGAAATCTTCAGGTACTCCATCGCCTGATCGATCACGCCCTTCGGCACAAAAATGCCCGCGTTGCGACAAGCCCGCAGCGCCTGCACCTGCGTGATCGTCACCGACCCCTCGTCGCTCGCGGAGTTCGGCGTGTAGATCCAACCGCCCAGCCGACTCTGTGCCTGCCCGGTCAACTGAATGCCGCGCGACAGGATCTGCTTCAATTCATCCTGTCGGCGCGGGTTCTCCGTCATGCCGTAGAGCTGACCAAGGAACAACATGCTGAATCCGTGGCCATACATCGGTCTCGATTCGCTGCCACCACGTGCAATCAGACCGGAATTCGTCGCACTGGCCATCAGGTAACGCGTCGCCCGATCGATGTTCGGGGCATACTTGCCCTGCGTGGTCGTGTCGCCATGCGCGAGAAACGCCAACCCCGCCAACGACGTCATCGACACCGGATAGGAACCCATGTTGCCTTTGGCACGCCATGCCCCGTCACGCCCCTGTTGCCGGGCGAGAAACTGCAGACCCTTCTCGATCGCCGCTTCCGTTTCGGGCGTGATGTGCTTGGGCAAACGCTTCGCTGCCAGCGCAGTGCGACCCATTCCGGCCACCATCAGCACCACCATCAGCAAATACAACCATGGGTATTGTCGCAGCTTCAATCCACTCCTCCGCTATCGCCCGACGTTGCCCGCGTGACCAGCGCCCCGACCCCGCGGGATGCCTGCACAACGATCCTACCCGATTTCAACGCGATGTGTCCCCGCAGCGGATTGCTGTTGATGTAACCCGACCAGGGCGATGGCGACCCCACTCGGCTGCCAGTTCGCTTATCCAGCAACACGATCGCCTGTTCATCCATATACAACCGGCTCTTATCCGGCGCCGCACGGAAGTCCGTCGGCAGATACTCCATCAAAACGAGCAGGTCGCCCTCGCTCCGCAACGATGGCCGATGCAGCAGGCCCGGAAACTCATACGTCCACGCAACGCTGCCCGTCCCCATGTCCATCGCCGCCAAGGTCCAGCGATCACCATTCACCGCTTCCGTGTGCGTCGCCAGAATCAATTGGTTCTCAAACACGCCACCGTCCACGATCAGACCAGCCTCTTCAACCATCTGACCTTCCGCGTCCACATGACCCGTGACGACGTCCAGCAGTTCGTACGCCCCGCTCCGCGACGCCACCAGCACCTTCCCAGGTGTCGGTTCGAACGCACTGGCTGGCTGGTTGTCAAACGAGCGGGACCATTCTTCAAGACCGGTGCTCACGCGATACGCCGCCAGCCCGCGATCAACCGGACCGCACACCACGCCATCGTGATAGGTCATGGCGATGAATTCGCCGCCCTCCTGCAGACTGTCCGGCTGATCGAACGTGATCTCGCCAAGCCCCGCGCCATTGGACAGTCGAAACGCGCGAATGTGCTCCGTCTCCGCATCGATGACCATGACGTACCCGTCGCGAACATACACTCCGCCAGGCTCCGATCCCAGATCGCGACGCCACAACACCGAGCCATCCAACATCGACAGCACCGCCAACTCCGTCGGCGCAATCATGCACGCCAGTCGGCCATCCGCAGCATCGGTGCGATATTCACGCAGATAGGGGCGACCATCCAAGGGGACCGCCCACAGCCGCAATCCCGAAATCACCCCGATGGCGTACAGACCCTTCGGACCGTTGACCACCATCGTCTGACCATCCGACCAACCCGTTACGACGTCTGGCTCGGTGGCCGACGAACCAACATCCTCAAGCCCGTACGCGAAGTCGTGGGTCATCAGCAGTTCCGCCTCCCACGTCATCTTCCCTTCACGCGTATCGTACGATCGCAACATCCGCGGACCCGCGAACGCGACAAGACGATCGTACACCGCCTCCGGATCAGCCATCCGGAAATCCACCATCACCAGCGGTTGACTGGCGTCATCAAATGGCTCAAACGCATCGCGACCGGCCATCTCAAACCCGCGAATGTCCTCCACGCGCTCATGCCAATCCGCCGCAGGCTCATCCAACTGCCGGCGTCGCTCTGCCACCAACTCGCCAACCCCCACGCCGCCAACAGACAAACCCGGATAATCAACTTCAAGCTCATCCAACGCCCGGCGTGCCGAAAGAGCCATGTCCGGCGACTGCTTCAAGTACAGGTCGCTCTTGAGCACAAGCGACTCTGCCAGTTTCTCCCGCGACCGCCCGAAACGCATGGCTTCGTTGAGATATTGCTCCGCCCGCTCGAACCGACCGCGATCAATCTCGAACCGCGCCAACCCGTTCAGCGCCGCCTGCCCCCATCCGCCGAGCGTGCGAACGTCGGCCAAACGTCGCAACGTGCGCGTCGCCTCTGTACGCGTCTCGAACCGTTCCAGCATCGACGTCGCGTTCTCATACATCTCGCGCGCTGCCCGCCCCAGAATGTCGACCTCGTCCGGCCCAAGCTCCGGCTCGATCCGCAGCAGCACGTCCGCCGCCGCCGCCCGCGCCGACCGTTTCACCTCGCCCTGCTGAACGAACTCGTCCGCCAGCGGGTCCATCCCCATCCGCCAAAGCGTCTCATACGCCTCTCGATACCGGCCCATCCGCCGCAACGTGTCGCCCAACGCCAATTGCGTCTGCACACGATCACGATCGCTCGACGCCATCTTCGACGCCTCGCGCAAGTATTGCACCGAATCCTCGACCGACGTCCCCGGCTGCGTCGCCAGCTTCAACATCGCATCCACCCGAAGGTGGTCCACGTGCGCCGCCATCATGTCCTCCGGCGGCAGGCGGACACCGCTCAGCACATCCAACGCATTGCGCGGCCGTTCGCGCAACAACTCCAGAAACGCAAGCCGAATCGCCGTTCGCGCATCCTCCGGCTGTGCCTCATGTGCCGCCAGCGTCACCTCATACGACGTCAAATCCGGATAGGAGCGTGCCTCCGACGGGTCGACGCTGATCATCGCACCCTGCACGAACACAATATTGCCCAACGGCGGATGACCTGCGGGAATCGCCGTGCTTCGGCCCGGCTCCCCGGTCGTCGCATCAAATGAAACCACCGTCGTCTCGGTCGGCTGATAAATACGACCGCCGCTCAGCGCAGCACGACCGGTCACCCTCTCCACTGATTGCGACCACACCATCGACTGCTGACTCAGCGAGACACACGTGATGGTCTGACCACCCAGCCACACATACTCATCATCCGTCCCGATCAGATACTTGTGCTGATCGCGAGGCCAATCCCACACAAGCGTCCCGTCGATCCGATCAAACGCAATCACGCGATCGTCATCCGTGGGCGCCAAAATCACCAGCGATCCTGCCACCATTGGCGGCTGCGGAAACCAACGCAACGGTTCCTTCTGAATCTGGCGATTGAAACGCCGCCGGCCACTGCGAGGGCCCTCGTTTTCGCGGTATCGCGTCGCCCAACGCAACTCGCGCGACGTCCCATCAATCGCCAAAAGCAAACCGAAACCCGTCGAAAGGTAGATCATCCCGCTGTCGGTCGCGGCCATCATCGCCTTCTCGCGCTGCATCGTACGCCCGCCCAAGGCGAACAGCAGAATCTGATCGACCAGTGTGCCGTCGGCAGGATCAAGCACGCCGAAGTAAATGGCATTCCGCGATTCAAACGGAAGCCAAATGTCGCCATCCACCACCAGCGGCGGCGACATGATCAACGCCTCGCTCATCAATTCGACAGGGTCATCCGTGCCACCCCGCCGCCACCGACGCTCACCGGTCCGGGCGTCATACGCCACCAACCGACGTCCCACAACGCGCACCGGCTGACGGTTCGCACTGCGAATGGTCACGCCGTCCGCCCCCGAATCGATCTCCTGACCCGATTCGACACTGAACACCAGACCCGCGCCAGCCGACAACGATCCCTCAACGTAATCCGAGAAAAGCTGATCCTGATCCGTGAACCCCGGACCGACAGCAAAGCGTTCGGCAATCCCCAGCGTTCCCCCGCCAGCCGACCACATGACACCGAAACTCAGCAGATCAATCGCCTGCACTTCGCTGCCCGACTTCACGAACAACCGATCGTCATACACCACAGGCTCTGCCACCGGCAACGCATCGTGCCCAAACTGATCAAGTTCGGTCCAGCGCACCACCGGCGCCTGCGGCATCGTTCGACGCCAAGGCAACTCATCCGCCATCGTCGGAACTGCCGCGACCATCGACCGTCGCCCGGAACCGCCACCTGCAGGCCCAGTCCACTCGACATCGCCAAGTGGCGGACGCGTCGTGTCATAATGCGAAACAAATCCACGAACACCCGTCATCAGAGCGGCGTTGCCGCCCTCGACCATGCCCAACATTTCGTTGGCCATCGCATCGTCACCAAGCATCGCATACGCCACCGCCTGACGCTGAATCAGCCAAGGCTCCTCGCGACCGGCATCGGGAAACACGCTCCAATACATCTGCAACACATGCAGCACCTCAGCCGCACGCCCGGCATCGAGCAGCCAGCTTGAGAGCAGCTTGGCCGCCTCGCGACCATGACGCGACAACAGGTACACGTCGAATGCCTGTTTCGCCGAAGTCAGATCATGCTCCAGACGCGCCCGCTCGAGCAGACCCTTCGCGCGTCCGTCATACAACACCCCGTAAGCTTCACGCCCCGCATCGGGCAGGTCCGCCAACATGCGGTAGGCTTTCAACCGTGGCGATTCGTACCGATCCAGAGCCCGCGACGTGGTGGCCTTGAGCAACCCGGCAGGCGCCTCGATCACGCGCTGCAGAGAATCGATCGCCAGCTTCCAATCCTCGCGATCGATCGCCTGCTCCGCCGTGCGGAACAGATTCGTCACCACCGGCGACTGCTCGAGCTCAGGCCCCTTGCTGATGACCGCCTCATGACGCATCGGCCGCTGCGCCTGAACATGCGTCACAAGACCGCTCAGCAAGATCGCGCACAGCATGACACACCCCGTGCCTCGCGCACAGCCACCGCGTCGTGTCACCAATGCAAGCTGGGAAGCCTTAGCCTTGAAATGCATCATCATCTGCGCGTTTCCTGCGACAAGCCCGTCGCGTGCACGCCGCATTAACTGGCCTCAAACGCGCACGCAGCGATCATAGCGACGCCGCCAAACCCAAACTACCGACCCTCACCACACCCCACCCGTTGTTACACCCCCGATACCCGCCCCGCCCACCATCATCGACGACCCCCGACAACTTCCGACACAAAAACAGGGCGCATGCCGCAGCAGCCTCATTGCGCCTCGGCGGACGAACGGTTCGCTATGTCCTTCGGACACTGCGAATGATTCCGTCAGCTTCAAGCTCGTCGACCAACTCTTCCACATCGCCCGGGTGGAACACACAGCAGTCGCGATGAAAGTTGTCATAAGCTCCAAGCACCAACTGCCCGTTTTTCTCAATCTGCACATGAATGATGTCGTGAACGATGCGCTGCCCCGGAATCACCGCGTTGAGGATTGGCTCTACTGTTTCTTTCTCAAGTGGGACAATGACAAAGTCCAGTTTCGGCCACACAGTCGAGCGAGCCAACACGTTATCAGGTGTATGGTGCGTTTGGAGACTAGCGAAGTGACATTGATCGAGTACACCCTCGAACGACACACGAGCATCCCCGCAGAAGTGTGTGAACACTCGTCGTACAAATGCGAGCTTATTTTTCACAGTGACTGGTATTGCCTCACTCAACCCAGACAGCCTCACATCGTTGTTTCATATGTGACGAGATTCAAACCGATCTCAGTGCGAAACGGTCAACGCCGGCGTCCACACTCCGTGCCTACAAGTAACCCAGATCCCGCAGCCGCTCCTTAATCATCTCTTCCTCATCCGCCGTGTAGGCCGACTCATTCATCTCCCCGATCAGGCCCATCGCCTCCAACTTCGCGATCACCTTGTCGCAACACGCCTCAGGCGACTCCACATCCGTGTTCACCAGCACCTCCGGCTTGAACGGCTCCTCGAACGGCGCGTTCACCCCAGCCACGTGCTCGATCTCCCCGCGCATCGCCTTCTCGAACAACCCGCGCTCGTCGCGCGACATCAGCACTTCCATCGTCGCCCGGCAATACACCTCGACGAACGTCTCGACGTCCGCCCGAATCGCATCACGCACATCACGATACGGCGAAACAGCCGTCACGACCGCGACCACGCCGTTCCGATTCAGCATCTTGCATTCGTACCCAAGTCGCCGCAGGTTCGTCTCGATCTCCTCACGCGTGAATCCCAGGCTACGGTTGATCTCACGGCGGATGCGGGCCGAGTTGAGAAACTCCACATGAAGCCCGCGCGATTGCAGACGCTCGACGATCATCCGCGCAATCGTCGACTTGCCCGATCGCGGCAACCCAACAAGCCAAACCGTAAAACCATCACGCTCCATCACGACCGCCAATCAACTGATTCAACACCGGCCAATACAACCCGATCAACACCAACATCACCACCAGCGAAATCGCACTCATCACCACTCCGCGGCGCACAACTTCCCGCACGCGATAGTAACCTGCCGAGAAACAGATCGCATTCGGCGGCGAACTAATCGGCAGACTGAACGCCAAACCCGCCGTGATGCCGACCGCCATTGTCATCGTCACCGGATCAATGCCCAACGGTTCGCACAGCGAGTAACCGATCGGCAGCAAAATCGCGACCGCCGCCGAATTGCTGATCCCCTCCGTCAGCACGATCGCAGCCGTCACCATAAACGCAATCACAAGAAACGCCGGAATCTCCGGGCTGAGCGTCCGCTGCACGATCCAGTGAAAGGCATACGTCTCGTTGAGCGCCGAACCCAACGCCACCGCCCCACCATACATGATCAGCACGCCCCAGTTCACGTAATCCTGAATCTGCCGCCAATCCACAATTTTCAACGCAAAAAGCAGCGTGGCCGACAATATCGCGATCACCCCAAGGCCCACGTCATGACCCATCGTGATCCACGACGCGATCGTCACGAACCACAGCACCGCCAACCGCCGCTCAGGCCCCGCCATCGATCCGAGACGCTTCACGCGCTCATCCAGCATCCGCGTTGCCGGCTGAATCGACTCCACGTCGATCGTCAGCGTCCGCCGCAGCATGACCCACGCCACACCCGACATGATCACCACCACCGGCGCCGCCGAGGCGAACCAATACCCGAACGAAAGCTTCGCCTCCGGAAACCGCGCCTTGAGCAATCCGAGCGCCAGCGGCGCCCGCGCTCCGCCAAGAAACGTCCCCACCCCGCCGATCATGCACCCCCACGCAAGTGCCAGAAACAGCATCTTGCCATAATCTGATTTATCTTTTTTCAGCTTCAGTATATCCGCCACCTCGACCACGATTGGAAACATCATCGCAGCCACTGCATGTTCCGGCATCCAAAGTGACAGAAAGGCTGAGCTGAGCAGGACGCCTGCAATCAGTGACGTCGGCGTGCGGTCGAATCGCTGTAAGAACAGCAGTGTCAAACGTTTAGAGAGACCTGTCGCGATGGTCGCCGCCGCAAGCAGGAACACGCCGAGCATGAAAAAGACGGCCCGATTGCCGAACAGCGCGAACGCGTCCTCCTGCGGCATGACGCCAAGCACCGGCAGCAGCGCGACCGCGAGTAGCCCCGTGGCCGCCAGCGGAATGTAGTTCGTCAACCATAAAGACATGCAAACAAGAAAGATAGCGAGCGCTCGCTGTGCCGCGGCAGGCCGATCCGGAGGCAGTTCCGCGGGGGTCAGCCACAATGGACCCCAGATCAGGACAGCCGCGATGACCGCGGTGATACCGACGATGGCAGTCTTGATGAATTTTGTGTGCTTCACCGACGATCCGATCGACCAGCGATTTCAGTTCCGCGTCCACGCCGCGCGAATTGGTACCCTCGATATCGGACCATACGGTTGCCGGCGTGACAAGAGTCGCATCGGAAGGTTTCACCGACAGGTCCATGGGGCTGTTTGGTGCATCAGCCGAAAAACGGGCAAGCTGTGAAATGTTCGCAGCCGATGTCTGGACTTGTGTGTTGGATTTGCTATAGTCGCCCGCCGTTTCGCAGCGTCACTGCAAGTGATGAAATCGGTCATCAGGACGCACGGAAACGCTGGGGTTGGGCGCGACCCCGGATCTGTCGTAAGTGAATATCCCGAAAGAATTTCGACAAGGGAACCCGATCCCGAACGTCGCATCCGGCCAACTGCGTCCAAGGTCCGATCGACAGCGGTGCCCGCAAAGTACGGCTTGAGGCCGTAAGGAGAGTCCTGCCGTGTCAATGCTGAGATCCGTCAGCCCGTTATGGATGTATGTCGTTGGTTTTCTGATGCTGGCGTTTGGTGCTGATGCTGCAGTTGCACAAGAAGCGGCTGCCGATGTGACGCGACCTGCCATCAACATTCCCCTGCTCTGGTGGGCCGCTCCAATTGGCTCCATCGTCGCCCTTGTCTACGCCATGGTCTTCTACAAGGACATGATGCGTGCCCATGAGGGCGATCAGAGCATGATCGAGATCGCCGGGTACGTTCGGGACGGCGCGTACGCCTATCTCCGACGCCAATACAAAGTGGTCGCTGTTTTCTTCCTCATCGTCGGGGCTTTGCTGGCCTTGATGGCGTATGGGTTCAACGCCCAGCACCCGATCGTGCCGTTCGCGTTTCTGACGGGTGGGTTCTTCAGTGGCTTGTGCGGCTTCCTCGGGATGAAGACCGCCACAAACGCTGCCCACCGTACAGCAGCCGGTGCTCGCGATTCGCTCAACCGCGGACTGGTTGTTGCCTTCCGCGCGGGTGCGGTCATGGGCATGGTCGTTGTCGGATTCGGCTTGCTCGACATCACGCTCTGGTTCCTGATCCTGACGAAAATCGCCCCCATGTTCATGGACGGTTTCTACATGCCTCTGCACGAGGTGACCGTCGTCATGCTGACGTTCGGCATGGGTGCCAGTTCGCAGGCACTGTTCGCCCGTGTTGGCGGTGGTATCTACACGAAGGCCGCTGACGTCGGTGCCGACCTCGTCGGTAAGGTTGAAGCCGGCATTCCGGAAGATGACGCCCGCAACCCCGCCACGATCGCTGACAACGTCGGTGACAACGTCGGCGACGTCGCCGGCATGGGTGCGGACCTTTACGAAAGCTACTGCGGTTCGATTCTCGCGACGGCTGCCCTTGGTGTGGCTGCTGCGGTGATGATCTCCGGTGGCGATGCCCAACTCGCCGTCGACAACGGCATGCGGTTCCTGGCTGCACCGATGGTGCTGGCGGGTATCGGCATCTTCCTCTCGATCGTCGGTATCTACATGGTCCGCACACAGGAAGGTGCGTCGATGGGCCAGTTGATGGGTGCCCTCGGCAAGGGTGTTAACGGCAGTTCAGTGCTGATCGCAGTTGCCTCTTTTGTTGTCTGCTACCTGCTCTTCAGCGGCCTCAAAATGCCCGAAGATTCGACCGTGACGTTTGCCTGGTGGGGACCTGCGGTCAGTATCGTCACTGGACTGTTCGCCGGCATCATCATTGGTAAGTCCACCGAGTACTACACGAGCTACGAATACGCCCCGACGCAGTTGATCAGCGAGCAGGCGATCACCGGCCCTGCCACCGTCATCATCTCCGGTACGGCTGCGGGCATGAAGAGCACGTGGGCATCGCTGCTCACGATCGTCGTGGCGATCATCATCGCGTTCATTGCAGCCGGCGGTGCACAGGAGTTCATGCTCGGTCTGTACGGCGTGGGTATCGCCGCGGTCGGCATGCTCGCAACGCTGGGCATCACGCTCGCCACCGACGCTTACGGCCCCATCGCCGACAACGCCGGCGGTAACGCCCAGATGACCGAGCAGGATCCGATGGTGCGTGAGCGTACCGACGCACTGGACGCCCTCGGAAACACGACGGCTGCGACGGGCAAGGGTTTCGCGATCGGCTCGGCGGCGTTGACCGCCTTGGCCCTCTTGGCTGCGTACATCGAGGAAGTACGCGTCGGCCAGATCCGTGAAGCGGATAGCGCAATCGTGAGTGTCTTCAAAGAACCGAACGACATCGAAGCGGTCTACATGGGTCACCGCAAGTTCGGCATGAATGAGTCGTTCGGAGACGGCGGCAGAACGGACTGCCTGATGCTGATGACCGTACATGACCCCGGCTTTGAGGTGGGTACGAAGTACAACGTCCTGCCTGCCGATCACCATACAAAGCGCATCCTGCTGGAAGGACAGTCGCACGAACTGGTCTCCGCCCATCATGCAACGATGGCACAGTACATGAAGTTCTACGACATCACGCTGATGAACCCGAAGGTGCTTTGCGGCATGTTCTGCGGTGTGATGCTCGCGTTCGTCTTCTGTGCCATGACGATGGAGGCGGTCGGCCGGGCGGCCAACTCGATGATGATCGAGTGTCGCCGGCAGTTCGGAAAGATGCGATCGTATCTGCGAAGCACCGGAAAGGACGACGCCTTCGTGGCAGACCCGGACAATTGGCCTCGCAAGCCGGTCGACTTTGAAGGCACGCAGTATCCGAACTACGCCCTGTGCGTGGACATTTCGACGCGTGGTGCCCAGAAGGAAATGGTGATTCCGTCGCTGCTGGCGATCGCGACGCCGGTGCTCGTCGGCCTCGTGCTCGACGTCGGCGGTGTCATGGGTCTGCTGGCTGGTGGTCTGACGAGCGGTTTCGCGGTGGCGATTTTCATGGCCAACGCGGGCGGTGCGTGGGACAACGCCAAGAAGCTGATCGAAACGTACGGCACGATTACCGCCAAGGACTTCCGCGACAGCGCCGAAGCCCGCAACAAGGTGCCGGCCCGCATCCGCGACGACATCGGCCTGCGTGCTGCTGAAGCGCCCGACGACTACATCGTCTACGGAAAGGGCAGCGAGGACCACAAAGCCGGCGTCGTGGGCGACACCGTGGGCGATCCGTTCAAGGACACGTCCGGCCCGAGCCTGAACATTCTCATCAAGCTGATGAGCATGGTCAGCGTTGTGTTCGCCGGCGTGATCGTGAAGTTTGCACCGCAGATCGGCTCGCTGATCGGTTTGCCATAAGGCGGTTGCAAAGCCGCTAACCCGATTTTCGGTTGGCGGTGCAAGTGCAAAAGTTCTGATCCCATGGGCGGCGGACGTTTGATCTCGCCGCCCATGGTTTTCTCATTTGGTCAAATCGCGGCGGCAGGCTTGGGATTCGACCGGGAAGTTGAGTAGAATGACATCGATGAGTATCGCGGCGGAACAATTGGCAGTGGAGTTGGCCAGGGTGGCTGACGACATGAAGTGCGAAGAAGTGACGGTGATGGACCTGCGCGGACGATCGCCGGTGACGGACTTCTTCATCGTCTGCAGCGGCACGTCCGATCGACAGATGCACGCAGCCGCAGACGAGATCATCAGCCACTCGAAGAAACTCGGTGTACGCCCATTCGGCCGGAGCAATGCGAAGGAATCCGAATGGCTGCTGGTGGACCTGGTCGACGTCGTCGTGCACATCTTCACGACCGAAAAGCGTCGCTACTACGACCTCGAACTGTTGTGGGGCGACGCGCCGCGCGTGACGTGGTCGCAGTCGGCCAGCGCGTGACATTCCAATTCCCTGAACCTGTGATTCCTGAATCATCATGCAACCGACGATTGATCTTGTAAGCGAGCGTGTGCGGGATGCGGTGGCTGGTGCGTTTGATCTGAATCCAGCAGAGGTGAACCCGCTGGTTCGCCGCGCGCAGGACGAGAAGTTCGGCGATTACCAGTCGAACTGCGCGATGGGACTGGCCAAGAAGCTTGGTCAGAAGCCCCGCGACGTGGCCGAGAAAATTCGCGACGCGCTGTCGGTCGACGATCTGTGCGAGGATGTCGATATCGCGGGTCCGGGTTTCCTCAACCTGCGATTGAAGACCGCGTACGTCGCCTCCGAACTCAACACCATCGAGAACGCCGACCCGCTGAGCGATCGTGTGGGCGTCGCAACGACGAACGAACCGACGCACGTCGCCGTCGACATGTCCAGTCCGAATCTGGCGAAGGAATTGCACGTTGGCCACATCCGCAGCACGGTGATCGGCGATTGTGTCGCGCGCGTGCTGGAATTCGCCGGCCACGAGGTCCACCGCATCAATCACGTTGGCGACTGGGGCACACAGTTTGGCATGTTGCTGGCATACCTGCGTCGCACGCAACCGGACGTTCTGACCGATCCGGACAAACTGCATCTGCCCGATCTCGAGAGTTTCTACATCGAAGCCAAGTCGCTGTACGACAGCGATGAGAATTTCGCCACCGAGAGTCGCAACACGGTCGTCGAACTGCAGCGGCAGGATGCGGACGTGATGGCTGTCTGGCGGGCATTCTGTAACGAGTCGTTACGTCATTGCCACGAAGTGTACGAGCGGATGGACGTCAGGCTTGAGGATCGCGGCGAGAGCTTCTACCGCGATATGCTGCCCGACATCGTGCGGATGCTTGAAGAGAAGGATGTGGCCGAGGAAAGCGACGGTGCGATCTGTGTCTTCCCGGATCGCGACCGGTTCAAGTCACGCGACGGCGATCCGCTGCCGATGATCATCCGCAAATCCGACGGCGGATACAACTACGACACGACCGACCTGGCCGCCGTGTACCATCGCATCGAAAAGCTCGGCATCAAGCGACTCGTCTACGTCGTCGGCATCACGCAGAAGCAACACTTCGACATGCTGTTCGCTGCGTCACGCCTGATTGGCTGGGCGGGTGATGATGTCTCGCTCGAGCACCTCGCGTTCGGCAGCATGCTCGGACCGGACGGCAAGCCGTTCAAGACCCGCGATGGCGGTACGGTGAAGCTCAAGGGCCTGCTCGATGAAGCCGTCGACCGTGCCCGCAAGGTCGTGACAGAAAGCGAGAAGAGCGGCGAGCTTGATGCGGCGATGGCCGAAGAGATCGCCGAAGCCGTCGGCATCGGCGCGATCAAGTACTTCGATCTCTGCCACGCCCTCAACAGCGACTACCGCTTCGACTGGGAACACATGCTCGCCATGGAAGGCAACACCGCCCCGTACATGATGTACGCCTACGCACGCATCCGCAGCATCGGCCGCAAAGCAGGCGTCGACCTGGCCACGCTCGACGCGAGCACGCCGATCCTGCTCGAGCATGAAAGCGAAATCAAACTCGGCAAGACACTGCTGCGCTTCGCGGAAACGGTCGACGTGGTCGCACGCGAGTTGCGACCCAACATCCTCACCGACTACCTCTTCGAGCTGAGTAAGGCCTTCAGCACCTTCTACGATCGTCGCCGTGGCGTACGCGTGATCGATGCCGAACCAGAATCGGTGAAGCGCTCGCGGCTGCGGTTGTGCGATCTGACCGCACGAACGTTGCGTATCGGCCTTGGATTGCTCGGCATCCGCACCGTGGAGAAAATGTGACACCGCCAAATCGTTCGGCGTGGTAGCATGACGACACCATGGTTCGGCATGCGTTTATTCCACGCGTTCTTGCGGCACTCGCCATCGTCTCGTCCGTTCTATTTTCAGCCATCGGATTGTTCGCCGCGCAGACGCGACCCGACGAGTTGGACGGTTATCTCTTCGCCTACTATGCCAAGCGTATGCTCGCCGGCCAGAGCCTCTACGTCGACTTGTGGGACAACAAGCCGCCCGGAATCTACTGGGCCGATGCGATCGGAATGTGGCTTAGCGACGGCGGATGGTGGGGCATCGCGTTTGTCTGCTGCGCAGCAGGTGCTCTAACCATTGTTGCATTCGCCACCATGGTGCACCGGTGGTACGGCGGGCGTACGGCTGTGGTGGCCGCGATGCTGGCGTCACTCTACCTGTTCAGTTTCCAGTTCCACGTTGGTGCCAATCGACCAGCGACATTTTTCGTGCTGTTTGAAGTTGCAGCCGCGCTCTGCTACGTCAGTGCGTTGCGAAGCGCCAACCGCTCAACCTGGCTCATGATGATGTCCGGTGCGTGCGTCGTTGCGGCCATGGCATGTCGACAGACGTCGTTTGCTGTCGGCGTGGCGATCGCGGCGCATGTGATCTGGCGTGCGACACGCGGTGACCAAGGGTGGCGGCGCCGAATGTTTTGGCTGATGACGGGCGTGGCCGCAGCGATCTTGTTCATCGTCGTTGTGCTGTGGATCACGAGCAGTCCCGCCGACGCATGGCGAGCGGTCGTGTCAGCCAACGTCGGGTTCTTCACAGACGCCGCTTCGTCCTCGTGGCTGCCATCGTTTCATCGTTGGCCGGACATTCGCGATGCACTGACGCTTCCGCTCATTCTCGCAGCGGCAGCAATTGTCTACACCATCTTCGTAAGACGCGAACTCGGCCCCCACACCCATGCACCATCGCCGATGCTGTTCGCCATCACCTGGCTCATTGCCGCAATGTACCTCGCCACCATCAGCCCGCATGACCGGATGCACTATTTTGCGATCGCCTTGCCGCCATTGCTCCTGTTGGCCAACCATGCGGTCTGGGTGCTGTTCGAATCGGACGAACCATCACCGCAGCCGCGAATGCACGTGATCATCGCCTTCGTGTGGTTCGCGTTCATGATCGGCGATCCGGTGACGAACCTGGTCCGCCAAGCCAATCGGGGTTACTACCACGCGTTCGTGTCAACGGACCCGCCGCGGAATAGCGACATCATCAATTTGATCCGCACCCACACCAAGCCAACCGACGCCATCTTCATCTGGAACTACCATCCGGACATCTATTGGCACGCCGACCGCCCCATCGCCATCCCGCACAACGTGCTGATCCACATCGAGCAACTCGGCCCCCATGCGCAACCGAAGATTGACGAGGTTCTGGGTGCATTACGCCAAACGCGCCCGACGGCGCTCGTGCTGGATCCCGACCAAATGCGCAACGACAAACGCTTCGAATACGGCGATTTTCCGGATTGGATCGAATCAAACTACCAGACGCCGACGGGCACATCGCGCCGTGTTGTCTGGATTCTCCGACGTGACTAAACGTTTACGCACCGACGGGATCGACCACGCGCTCCCGCACGTACGACTCCAGCGTGTCGACCACCTCCGCCAATGTCATGTCCGACGTGTCGACCACGATGGCTGCACCGGGTTCGAGCAAGGGTTCCCACTGCCGGGCATCGTTGGCATCGCGCTCGATGACGTGGGTCAATACCTCGTCGAACGTGGCTTCCTCCCCTTCGGCATGCAGGTCATCGAGTCGCCGCTGCGCACGCTTGCCGGCGTCCGCCGTCACGACAAACTTCACATCCGCATCGGGAAAAACAACGCTTCCCTGGTCCCGTCCTTCGGAGACGAAGGCGCCCAGACCAGCCCCAATCTCGCGTTGTTTGCAAACAAGCAGGTCGCGTACCGGTTGAACCCGTGCGACCGCAGCCGCCGCCCGACTCACGTCCAGACTGCGGATGGCTTCACTGACGTCCCGCCCGAACACGCTGACCCGTGTGTGCGTCGGACCGCAGTCCAACTGCATGTCCAGATCACGGGCGACCTCGAGGATGCCGGCAGTGTCATCGAGCGACACTGCTTCCTGAAGCATCTGGTACCCGACCGCGCGATACATCGCGCCGGTATCGAGGTATGGAACGTCGAGACGGGCAGCCAGTTTCCTGGCCGCCGTGGATTTGCCGCTGCCTGCCTGTCCGTCGAGGGTGATGACCATGCATCGAATTCTACGCAGATTACCGGACCAGGCAACGAACGAATTGAACGCCCTCAATCGACCGACGATGTGAATGGGCACGACATGGTCCGATCATTTGATTGACCCTGCCTGTGGCGATTTGTACGATAATGTATGAGGCGAGAGCCTTTGTGGTTGCTGGCTTTACGAATGCACATCCGTAACGCCTGAGATATCCCGGAGAGTTCGCGGCATGTCCGAATTGGTCATCGCATGTCCAACCTGCGCCCAGAAATACCGCGTCAGCGCCAGTCGCGTTGGCCATCGGGCACAATGCAAGAAATGCGGCCAGAAATTCCGCATCCAGAAGGACCAGCCCATCGACGACGACACGATTCTCGGCTGGGTGATGGAGGAAAACACGCCGGACAACAGCGTGCTTGGCGGCACGTCCATTTTCAACGGAGCGCCCAGTTCCGCCGAACCCCACAAACGCCCCACTCTCTCACACTGGTCGCCGCGTACGGCACCGGATCAGTCGCGCGTGAAATTCCTCGGCGCTGACGACAATGGCGCTCAGTTCGAATTCCCCGCCCACGAGATGCGCTATCCGGACATTCGCTCGTCGTTTCCGTTTCAATGCGTACATTGCCGCACCTCGGGCGATCTGACGGTCCATTTGCTCATCTGGGGTGACAAACTGCCCCGACACGACGCCTTTCACATTCATGAGCTACGCACCAAGGCGCATGGCCGACTCGATCAGATGCTGCGTGCCCACAAGAATCGCTGGTTCGATCAACTCGAACCGATGCTCGTACTGCCGCCGCCCTTCTGCAACCCGTTCCCGTTCTTCGTCTGCCACAAGTGCGAATCGGTCGGCGAGGTGCAGACCAAGGTCGTCAATCGCGAGGGACACGACTTCTGCCGCATCAGCATTCCCGATGTCGACATCGCCAAGGCGTTCTTCGCCAACAACGGCGGAAAGGGCGCACCCGGATACGGCAAACTGGCCGAAACCAGCATGCGCCAGCACGATGACAAGTGGCGACGATTGGCATCGCCCGTTCGCTCGCGCATCGCCCATTGGTACAAACCGCGCGAAGGCGAGCATTTCCTCGCCTACTTCCGCGATACCGATTTCTCCCGATCGGAAACCGGGTCGGCCGGCCTGGTCGTCACCGATCGCCGCCTGATCTACAAGAAGTACAGCACGCTCCGCCAATTCGACATCAACGAGGGCGGTCAACTCGACATCAAAGCCGACCGCCGCGACGCAGTCGTCCGCATCATTCAAAAAGGCCAGCGCGAGGCAACGCTGAAGTCAAACCCGGTCGCCGCCAGCCACCTCGCCAAGGCTCTCGCCAAAATCTCGCATCCCTGGAAGGTGAAGGTCGCCACGCAGCCCAACAACAACGCCTGATCGCCAACGCCTTTTCGCCAACGCGATTATGCGGACCTGCCGCGTGTTCATTTGCACCCACACCATCACCGCACGACAACCGATGACTCATTCGTGTGCGCCATGACCACCGCCAACGCTGCACAATTCGACGTCCACGCCGCCGACCAAGCCGTCGGTGTGCGCCCCGAAACAGCCATCCAACTCATGCGCCTCGCGTCCGATAAAGACGTCGAACATCGCGACATCCAAGCCGTCATCGACCGCGACCCCAACATGGCCATGCGCGTGCTCAAGCTCGCCAACTCCGCCTTCTACGGCATGCGCAATCGCGTCGTCCGCATCGACCGCGCCATCGCCCTGCTCGGCGGGGTGACCATCGCAAAACTCGCGGCATCCTGCTCGATGGACGCGGCCTTCAACGGCATCAACATCGACGCGCCCGGCATCACGTCCGAAACACCACGAAACTACGCCACCGCCGTCGCCTTCGCTGCCGACGTCATCGTCAAACACTTCCCGTCGTCACTCTCCGTGGCCACCAACAAGCTCGGGGCTGAGGCGTTCGTCTGCGGACTCATTCACGACATCGGAACCGTCGTGCAAGCCAAGCTGCACCCGCGCGAATTCAGCGACGCCGTGAACGCATCCATCAAGACGGGCTTGCCCTTGCACGCTCAGGAGCGACGCTTCATCGGATACGACCATGCGTGGATTGGCCAACAGTTGGCGGAATTCTGGCAGTTGCCCAAGGAACTGGTTTTTGGCATCGGATGTCATGCCGAACCGCTCGAAGCCGACACCGACCACCAACTGCTCGCCTGCCTCGTGCACGTCTCGTCGCATCTCGTCCGCCGCGCCAACATCGCCTCCTTTGACGGCGATACCGACACACCCCACCTCGAAGAAGCCATGTCCCGCCTGCGCATCGACCCGCGAAAGGCCGACCAGATCGCCGCCGAAATCGGCGAGAAGATCAACGCCACCGCAACGGACAGCCCCAACCTATGAACGGATCAGCTTGCGCAGCCGGTTGAGATTCACGCGGTCGAGATCGGTCCCGCGACCGTCCACACCCTTCGGCGTTTCCAGAATTCGCGGCACCTGCGTGAAACGCTTGTCGTTGACGAGGAATTCAAACCCGGACTTGCCAATCTTGCCCTTGCCGATGTGGTCGTGGCGATCGACGCGGCTGCCGCACTCTTTCATCGAATCGTTGACGTGGAAACACACGACGCGATCGAGCAGTGACAATTCAGTCAGTTCATCAACGAAGCGCTCGTAGCCATCCTCCGTGCGAATGTCGTAGCCAGCCGCGAAGATGTGGCACGTATCGATGCAAATGCCCAGCCAGTCTCCACAATCACAGGCATCGATGATGGCGCTCAAATGCCCAAGCTCGTACCCAATGGCAGACCCCTGCCCCGCGGTCGTCTCCAGCAGCAATTGCACAGCCTCGGTGTCGACGCGCTGGGCGACCTTGTCAATCGACGCCGCAATCCGCTCGATCCCCACCTCGACCCCGTCGCCCATGTGCGCCCCCGGATGGAACACAACCGCGTCCACACCAAGCTGCGCGCTCCGCGAAAGCTCGTCGACCAGCGCCTCCTCACTCTTCGTGCGATTCGCCTTCTCCGGCGACGCAAGGTTCGGCAGGTAAGACGCGTGCGCAACGACCGGCGTCAGTCCGGTGCGATCCGCCGCCTCGCGATACTCCGCGATCGCCGCATCGTCGAGCGGCTTGGCCGACCACTGCCGCTGGTTCTTGACGAAAATCTGCAAACAATCGCACCCCGCCTTTACACCAGCCTCAAACGCATTGGCAAAGCCACCCGCCACCGACATGTGTGCTCCAAATCGCTGCTTATTCACGTCTCAATCACCTTTCCAGGCACGCCGCCAACCCTCGCCACGCGTCAACCCAAGTTCCTATAATGGGTTGCGGGGTTTGAGCAAGACCGCATCGCAAAATCGGTCGACAACCCTGATGGGGGAATCAACCGCGCCGCCCGCGCCGGGTTGTCATTCGCGATGTGCGCAGTACCGTATGGTCTGCGCAACACACAACTGGAGCTTAAGCATCATGGCAGCGAACGAAAAAGCCACCCTCAGCATGAATGGCAAGCAGTACGAACTCGACGTCATCGTCGGCACCGAAGGCGAACAGTCCGTCGACATCCGCAACCTCCGCGCCGATTCCGGGTTCATCACCCTCGACAACGGATACGCCAACACCGGCGCCTGCCAGAGCGGCATCACCTTTCTCAATGGCGAGAAGGGCATCCTTCGCCATCGCGGATACTCCATCGAAGATCTCTGCGAAAACGCAACGTTCCTCGAGACCGCGTTCCTGCTCATCTATGGCGAACTGCCGAGCGAGTCACAGTTGGCCGCCTTCACCGACGACATCACGCGCCACACCCTGTTGCACGAAAACATGCGCAACTTCTTCCAGGGATTCCCACTCCGGGCGCACCCGATGGCCATCCTCTCCAGCATGGTCTGCTCGTTGTCGGCATTCTACCAGGACACCTACAACGCCCTCGATCCCGACCACACCGACCTCACCGTCGTGCGACTGCTGGCCAAGATCCCGACCATCGCCGCCTTTGCCTATAAGAAGTCAATTGGCCAACCATACGTCTATCCCGACAACTCGCTCAACTACTGTGAAAACATCATCAAGATGTTCTTCGCCGTCCCCTGCGAGGAATTCGAGCTCGACTCCGACAAAGCCAAAGCTCTTGACCAACTGCTCATCCTGCACGCCGACCATGAACAGAACTGCTCAACCTCGACCGTCCGCCTCGTCGGCAGCAGCCTCGCCAATCTCTACTCCGCCATCTCGGCCGCATGCTGTGCCCTGTGGGGACCGCTTCACGGTGGTGCAAACCAAGCCGTCATCGAAATGCTCGATCAAATCGCCAAGGACGGCAACAACGTCAAGAAATATGTCGACCTCGCCAAGGACAAGGATTCCAGCTTCCGGCTGATGGGCTTCGGACACCGCGTGTACAAGAACTTCGATCCGCGTGCCCGCATCATCAAGAAAACGTGCGACAAGATTCTGGCCAAGGAAGGCATCCACGATCCGCTGCTCGACATCGCCAAGCAGCTTGAGCAGGTGGCGTTGGAGGACGAATACTTCGTCGAGCGCAAGCTCTACCCGAACGTCGATTTCTACAGCGGCATTCTCTACCGCGCGCTGGGCATTCCCAAGGACATGTTCACCGTGATGTTCGCCATTGGCCGCCTTCCGGGCTGGATCGCCCAGTGGCGCGAGATGGTCACGGACCCAGCCACGCGCATCGGCCGCCCACGGCAGATTTACACGGGTCCCCAAGCCCGCGACTTCATCCCCATCGCCAAACGCGAGTCCCTCCCCGGTCGCACCGCCGGCCTGGACCGCGTAACTCCGCATGAGTAGTCTCGGGACGCGTTCAATTGAGTCGCGCTAACTACTCGCCGAGCGGTACCACTTCATGGCGAAGCGGAAGACGGCCGTGGACAACATGAGCATGACGCACGCCATCAGGCCAAGGTAGCCGACGAACCGGTAGTCCAGCTCGCGGACCACGACATTGGCAGGCACGTTCGACACCAGCAGAACCGGCACCACGAACACCAGCGCGAACCAGAGAATACCGCCGGCAAACCGCTGATAAATCTCCGACGGATAGCGAGCCAGACTCACCACGTAAAACCAAATGCTCTGCAACCCCGTCTGCCGCACGAACCAGACACTTGTCGTGGCAAACATGAACAGCAGCGCGTACAGCAGCGTCACACTGAACCCGATGACGAGCACGTACAACCCGATCCGCCCAGGCGTCACCGTCACCCCCTCCTTCGTCGCCGCCCAGATGCACAAACCCGCCGCCACCGGCACATTCGCCAGCGCCGTGAAGTCCACCTTCTCCACGCTCAACAGAAACTGCGCACTGGCTGGTCGCAGCAGCACGAAATCCAGATTCCCCGTCCGGACCAGCTCGCTCACCCGCCAGCAATTACTGAAAAAGAACGTCTCAAACAAACTCGTCACCAGAAGGTGCGTCCCGGTCAGAAACAGATACTGATACTCCGACCAGCCGCGAATGCTCGACGTCTGCATGTAGATGACGCGGATGAACAACAGGATCATCGCAACCCACAGGATTTCACCAACCACCTGCACGAAGAAGTGCCCGCGAAACGTCATCTCGCGGATGAGGCTGTTCTTCCAGAACCGAACCAGAATGCGCCCGTATCGCCCGACCATCATCCACCAAACGCAGCGTACCGCCGCACCCCACGCGACCATGCCAACCGAATCCCCACCCAGATCAGCCCCACCCACGTCGCCTGCACCGCGATGATCCGCAGTGCCTCACCCGCCGGCAACTGCTTCAGGAAGATCGTCGTCGGGTAATACGTCTCATACGCAAACGGCAGCCAGACAATCACATCGCGGACACCGTCCGGCAGCAGACTCAATGGAAACATGTGTCCCGAAAGAAAATACTGCACCGTCATGAACAGGTGCAGAAAACTGGCCACCTCAAGAAACCAGAACGAGAACATCCCGATCAGACAGTTGATCGAAAAGCCAAGCAGAAACGAAAAAGACAAACTGACCACGTACAAGAGGAACGTCGTGATCCCAGGCCAATCGGGCAGGTAATCACGACAAACCCAGAACACGATCGTGTACGGCACGATGGCCATCATCATGAAAATCAGCTTGTGCGCAACCCGCCACGCCAGCAGATACCCCACGAAATCGATCGGCTGAAGCAGGTACTTGCGAAGCCCGCCCTCGCGCACGTCGGTCCCGATCCCCGACGCCAACCGCGGCATCGAGCCGAACACGCGCGCGATCATCACCAGAAGGTAATAGGAGACCATCTCCTTGTACCCAAGGTCGCCGAGCGTCTCCCTTCCCGATCCCTTGAAGATCGCATCCCAAAGCAGAATGGTCGTGATGATCGGGACGAAGTGCAAAAACGTCGAAAGAAAGAAATCCCCGCGATAGACCAGCCGATCCGCCAGTGCGATCCGAAATACCGAGGCGTATTTCCGCATCACGACGCCGCCACCGGCACTTCGGCCTGCTCATGCCCACTCTCGGCGAAGATGCGCGACACCGTCTCCTCGATCGGCGGATCCTCAACCGTAAAATCGCTGACCGCGTGCTCACTCAGCAGGCGGCTGGCTTCGGTCGCAACCGTCTCGCGATCCATCCGCAGCTTCACCATGGGCGGCGCGTGCTCAACGATGTCACCATAATGCTCAAGCCCCCTGGGAATCTGACCATCCTGAAAACGCAGCGTCACGACCTTGTGGGTGGCGTACCGATCGACCACGTCGCTCAGCGGGCCATCAAGCACCATCTTTCCACGATTGATAATCATCACGCGGTCGCACAGGGCTTCGATGTCCTGCATGTAATGACTCGTCAGCAGCATCGTGATCTGATTGCGCTTGTTGTAATCACGCAGACACTCGCGGATGTTCGTCTGGGCCACCACATCAAGCCCGATCGTCGGCTCATCCAGCAGCAGGATCTTCGGCGAGTGCAGCAGCGCCGCGATCAGCTCCATCTTCATCCGCTCGCCGAGGCTCAACTCCCGCACCGGCTGATCGACCAAGTCAGCCACCTGCAGCAACTCCGTCAGCTCCCCCCGCACATTCTGAAACTGCTGCTCGTCGATCTCGTAGATTTCCTGGTGCAGGCGAAACGACTCCGCCGCCGGCAAGTCCCACCACAGTTGATTCTTCTGACCCATCAACAGCGCAAACTGCCGCCGATACGCGTCCTTCCGCTCCCACGGCGTGAACCCCAGCACCGTGACCTCCCCCGCTGTCGGGAAAATCAGCCCGCTGAGCATCTTGAGCGTTGTCGTCTTGCCCGCACCATTAGGCCCCAGAAACCCGACCATCTCCCCAGGCTCGATCGCAAAGTCGATCCCATCCACCGCCCGAACCGTCTTGTACTTGCGACGAAACAGCGCCCGCACCGATCCGAGAAGCCCCTCCCGCTTCTCGTGCACCCGGTAGACCTTTTCCAGTCCGGAGACCTCAATCACACTCATGACGTAACACTTCTAAGCGCTGCAAGGAGAAATGACCACGTTGCAACTGACGCATCCGGGCGCCAACCCGCATCAACCACCGTCACGCGGCGGCACGGGATCATACCCGCCGACCGACCAGCCATGGCAGCGCGACAACCGCTTCAACGCCAATCGACAACCCGCAACAGGTCCATGCGTGCGGATGGACTCAATCGCGTACGTGCTGCACGTCGGATGAAAACGGCAACTCCCGCCGATCAGCAGCCGAATCGTGCACTGGTAGAACGCAATGGCTGCCACCAGCACGTGCGTCAGCAGACCAGACATGTACCGTGAAACGCGTCGCATGATTACTCAGAAGGTGACTCAGGCCCCCGCCGCTCCGGAAGACCCGCGCCCCGATCAGCCGGAACCGCCTGCGATCGCAATGCTGCCCGCCGCGAAGGACGATTCGCGTAATTTGAACGCGACCCCGTGAACGACCGCGACGGCACTGCCCGCGAAGAACCGCGACTCTGCGTTGAATCTTCCGCCGATGTGCGTGGCTTCGCACCGGGAACATTGATGATCTTCACTTGCAACTGACTCAACTCTTCCGGCGGTGTCTTGGCTGTGATGCCCAACTGACGTGCAAAAAACTCTGCCGCCACACTCGGCGTCCGCTCATGCCCCTTCTCCTGGAAGACCGCGTACGTCAGATCGAAACCGTTCGCGGCATACCACTTGGCCGCCGCCTGCGATTCGGTCCGGCAGATCTTGAAGTCGTTCTCGGTGAAGTAGACCGCCACCTTGTGATCACGGTATTCCGGTACGCGCGACGCATCGAGCAGACTTGCGTTGAAGTTCGACTGCTTCACGACCAGCGTGGAAAATCGCTCCGGGTGACGGTTCATCATGAAGTGGGCCACGTACCCGCCATACGACCAGCACGTCGCCAGCACCCGATTGGGATCGACATCCACCGTTCGGTAGACCTCGTCCATGATCGAGAGAATATTCTGCTCATCCTTCCGCAGCGCCGAATGCTCCGGATCGTCCAGCGGCAACGGACTAAACAACGCGGGCACGTTCAAACTCGGAGCCACCACGACAAACCCGTAACGGTCCGCCTCCTGCTGCCACTCACGGATTTGGCGATTCTGATCGTCGAACGGCTTCATCCCATGAAACGTCATCACCAGCGGGTACTTCTCGACCCCACCGTCCCCGCGCTTCTCACCGTAACCTTCCGGCAGGTAAAGCCAGTAGCTAGAATTGGTCGAGCCTTCCCGAAGCTGCATGCACTGACCCCTGCCCGGTCTCTGCCCGACCGCGCACCCGCTGCTGAACAGGAGCACAACGCCAAGCATCCCCATCGTCGCCGTCGTGCCCCATCTGTGCCTGATTCGTCGCAACGTCACGCCCTTTCCGTTCAAACCGATGGCCAAGCCCGGTAAACCTACACTTTACATTCACATGGTAAATGGGGGAGCCAACCGGTCGGGTTCGCGGGAATGCTACTCAATCTCCCGATCTTTGCCAACGATAGACGCCCAAACGCAAACAGCCGTCGCCATGGTCAATCGTACCCATCTGAATTGTCGGCCATCGCGACGCCCACGGTTTCGTACATCGTGAGACGCCGGTCGCGCAAAAGAATCGGACCGGCTATGCCCGCATAGGGGCAACCGGTCCGACACATCCCGCGGATGAGGTCCGCGTTTTTCTATTTTAACTACTCCTCCGAAACCCCCAAGTCTTCCAGGAACCGATTGATCCGCTGCTGTTTGCGATCCCGGTCCTTCTCCAGACGGCTGCGAACCTGTTCAAGCCGCTTTTCGAGTTGGGCGATCTTGTGCTCGGCGATTTCGGCACGAACTTCGTGCATGTCCTCAGCCATCTGCCGGATCTCCCGCCGCAGAGCATCTCGTGACGTGGCGTTGTCTGTCTCCCCGTACTGCCGAGCGGCTTTCTCGATCTGAAACTCAATCTGCCGTTCTTCGACCACCAGCGCACCGAGTTCCGGGTTTCGATCCATCAGGATCATCATTTCGCGGATTTTAGGGATCACCTCCATGATTCGGCGACGAAATTCGCGGCGATCCCGCTCGCGCAGCTCCAGCATTTCCGCATGGCGCTCCGGGAAGTGCTCTTTGACGAACTTGATGGTCCGCTCGCGCAGCTCATGCATTTCCTCGCGGGTCATCGGCGGACCACCGGGCGGATGTCCGGGCGGGCCATCATGCATTCCGCGGTGACGCTGCATGCCGCGGCGACGCCCTTCCCGCCCCTTCCGCCGACGCTCGTTCGGCGGCGGTCCGTCCTCATCGTCCCAATCGAAGATGCGCAATGGCGGCAGCCCTTCCGGGTCGCCCCCGTCACGCGGAGGTTCTGCCTCCGCCAGCACCGGCATCGCAAACCAGCAGCAAGCCAGCAGTCCGATCGCCCCAACCCACGTCATGTTTCTCATGGTGCACCTGTATTCCGCTTCTACGACGCGCCCTCACGCGATTCCCCATCCAAAACACGCTCGACCTCATCGAGCAACACGTCAAAATCGCCACCCAGTTCGCCAAGATACGCCTCCGACGATTCCAGGTAAGCCACATCCATCGCCAGATCCGACAACAACGCGTCGGCCGTGGTCACTTCCTGATCTTCATCCGCCAGCACGCTCACGAATAGGTCAAGGTCGGGGTCGATGTTGGCTGATCTGTCCACACCTCCCGAGAACCCCACGAACGCAAACGCCACAGCCGCCGCAGCCGCCAGCAGTGGAGCCACAGGTCTGAACGCGACAACCGGCGGCATCACATCATCGACGGTGCCAACGGCCAATTCGGTTCGAACAGCCGACTTCACCCGCGTCAGCCTCTCCCGCACATCCGCATCCACACTGTCTCCGTCGAGCTGTGCCCGCACAGCCGCTTTGACGCGATCAAGTGCATCACCCGCCGCGACGGCCGACATCTGCTCGGCCAACCAGACCTCGTTCCGCTCGATGTCGCTCTGATTGAATTGGTCTTCATTCATGGCCTACGACTCCATCAACGCCCGCAATTTGGCCAGGCCTCGGTGCGACCGCGCCAACGCCGTACCAAGCGGCGTCTTCATGATCTCAGCGATGGTCGCGAAACTCAGTTGCGAATAATGCCGCATCATGACCACCTCGCGTTCGGCATCGGGCAGTTGCTCCAACGCCGCCTGCATGCGATCTGCCTCTTCCCGCAGTTCAACGGCCCGATCCGGCGAACCGTTGTCGGAACGACCTGCGAAACTGACCGCATCGATGACACCCTCGGACTCCCCATCGATCGACGCGATGCTCGGCGTTCGCTTCTGACGGCGAATCCGATCGCGCACCAGGTTGGTCGCGATGCGGAACAGCCACGCTTCGAACAGATCCTCGTGCCGATAACCCTCGATCTTCCGCACGACGCGCAGGAAGACCTCCTGCACCAGATCCTCAGCCTGATCGCGAGACCCGGTCAGTCGGGCCAGGTAGCCGAACAGCCGGGGTCCGAAATGATCGACGAGGGCGTCGAATGCGTCCGCATCCTTCGCCTGTGCACGGGCAATCAGGTCTCGAAGCGTGGTTTCGTCCATAGCGGGCATCTCGTGCTCTGATGGTCCAAACGCTTCCATGACCCCATTATTGCCAAAAACCCGCCCGTGCACCCGCAGAAACTGGCGATTCCGCATCGTTTCGGCTTAGAATTCGATCCGAAATCACCCGACCTCGGTCGGGCCAACCTCGAAAGGAGAAACGCTCATGAAGATGTCCATCAAGTACTGCATGCAATGAAACTACTTCCCGACAGCCGCCGGTCTGGCGGACGCCATCAAGAAAGAACATGGCATCGACGTTGAGATGATCGAAGGGAGCGGGGGAATCTTCGACGTCAAGCTCAACGACGAAATGATCTTCAGCAAGCATGAGGCTGACCGGTTCCCCGAACACCAGGAAATCCTCGACCTGATCGCGGCCAAGTCGTCTTAAGGGACGTCGATGCCGACTCGATACGCGACAAGCCCGCGGGATGCATCCTGCGGGCTTGTTTTTGTTTCGTGACAGAGCGGTGAAACCGTTATCCGGACCTGCGATCGGGTGGTCGCCGGCGTGGCCGGTTGATACGATGGCAGGTCAGAGTGCGGGCGGGGGGAGTGTTGTCAGATTCTGCGAGAATGGAGTGACGAATCATGGCTGATGGAACTTTCACCTGGCTTGGACATGCGACGTGCCGGCTGACGCTGCCCGACGATCGCGTCATCCTGATCGACCCTTGGCTGAAGAACAATCCGTCTTGTCCCGATGCGTGCAAGGAGGTGTCGCGCTGCGATATCATCGCGTTGACCCATGGCCACTTCGACCACACCGAGGATGTGGCGGGGTTGATCGAGAAGTTCGATCCGCACGTGGTCGGCATGGTGGAGTTGTGCGATGTGCTTGGACAGACGTCGCCGAAGGGCAAGTTCGCAGCCATGAACATCGGCGGGACCCAGATCGTGGATGGCGTGTCCTTCACGCTGACGCGGGCGTATCACTCGTCGAGCATCCCCACATCCAACGGACCAGCCTACACCGGCATGCCTTGCGGCATCGTCGTATCGGTCGATGGCTTGGCGACGTTCTACCACGCTGGCGATACCGACGTCTTCAGCGACATGCAGTTGATCGCCCATCTGCACGCGCCCAACGTCGTGGCGCTGCCGATTGGCGATCACTTCACGATGGGACCCAAGGGTGCCGCACTGGCGGCCAAGTATCTCAATGCCGAGACGATCATTCCGCTGCACTACGGCACGTTCCCGCTGCTGCACGGAACGCCCGATCAGTTCCGACAGGTGCTCGAGGAACCTTTCAAGAGTCGTCTCATCGTGCCAAAGGCGGGCGATGCGTTGGCGTGGACAATGAATGGGATCAGATCCGATTAGGAGCGGTATCGCGCGGGGGACGCGGACCGGTATGGGCTGGGGGTTGTGATGAGTTCGTTTGAGATTGGCGGCAAGCTGCCGAAACTGGTCGACGCGGTTCTGGACAGTTATCACTGCGATCCGCTGACGCGGCACATCGGGCGGCGATACTTCCCGTCCAACACCGAAACAACACAACTCATCGATAAGCTTCTCGAGCTGGTGTATCCGGGGTTTGTCGGTCGACAGGACCTCAACGAGCACAACATCGGCTACCACATCGGCGAATTGCTTCCACGTGTCGGACAGTTGGCCTACAGACAGATCTACCGCAGCCTGATCCATGATGAGATGGAGCAGGAAGGGGCGCACAATCTGAAGCAATACCATGATCGTGCGACCGAACTGACGCTGACCTTTCTCGAAAAAATTCCGCACGTGCGCGACATGCTCGCCGACGATGTGCAGGCTGCCCTCGATGGCGACCCAGCCGCCGAAAACGTCGAGGAGATCATCCTGGCCTATCCGGGCATGCTGGCTGTCACGATCTATCGGATGGCTCATGAGTTGTGCAGGCTGAAAATTCCGTTGATGCCGCGCGTGATGGCGGAATGGGCGCACCGCGAGACAGGTGTCGACATCCACCCCGGCGCTCGGATTGGCCGAAGCTTCTTTATCGATCATGGTACCGGTGTGGTGATCGGCGAGACGACCGACATCGGCGAACACGTGAAGATCTATCAGGGTGTGACGCTGGGTGCGCTGTCGTTTCCGAAGGACGACGAGGGGCGGATCATCCGCGTGCAGAAGCGGCATCCGACGGTGGAGGACCACGTCACGATCTACGCCAATGCGATTATTCTTGGCGGCGAAACGGTGATCGGGGCGCACTCGGTGATCGGCGGTTCTGTCTTTCTCACGTCGTCGGTACCACCGCACTCGACCGTGACGATCACGCCACCCGACCTGCGCGTCAAAACGCGTAACGGCTCGACCAACGACGAAGCGGACGTTCAGAAACCGACAGTCCTCGACTGGCAGATCTGAGCGCGAGGCGAAACTGCCGGCCCAGCGTCGCTCAACGAATGAACATGAACTCGGGCGTGTTGATCAGCGCCCAGTGCACGTCAGACCAGCCATTGGCATCGACGGCGGCTTGCATTGCGACCTTTCGTTCGTGCGCGTTTGGCTTGCGGCCTATCGTGTTCAGGAACAACCCGTCGAGCACCTCGCCCTTGCTGACACCCTTTTCCAGCCAGATGCGGACCGGATGGCGGCGGTGCATGTTGACGGCGCGGTTGATGAGGTCGCCGTTGAGCAGTGTAAGCACCTGCGGAATCGTGGCATCGGCGCTGCGCTCGTGAATCGTCTCGCGGTCGTGGGCGTTGAAGGTGGCCAGGAACGATCCCGGTCGCGGCGGATAGGCTTTCTCGATGGCCGGTTGGAAGCGGCGACGCTGTGCATCGAGGATGCCCGACGTCACGAGCAGCGAGTCGTGCAGTTGCTCGGCCGTCATGCGTCGCATGGCCATGCGGTCGAAAAGGCGATCGTGATCCGGAATGTCACCGGGACGGCGTCCACCATGACTGGCCAGCTGATACGTCCGTGCGTTGCACATCAAGCGGATCATGTGCTTGAGGTCGTACCCGTTCTCGATGAACTCGACAGCCAGCCAATCGAGCAGTTCCGGGTGCGACGGCGGATTCATCGGGCTGAGACCGTCCGGCGGCGAGACGATGCCCTCGCCGAACAGCTTGGCCCAAAGCCGATTGACGGCGGTGCGGGCGAAGTAGGGATTGCGACGGTCGGTCAGCAGGTCGGCCAATCCGTCTCGGCCTCGACCCTCTGAAGACTCGGTTCCGGTAACGAACGTGCCTTTGCCGCGATTGCGCTCGAACACCTCGGCAATACGCCGGCGAACGGTTCGGCCATTGCGGACAACTTCCTCATTGATGGCGATCCGCCGACGCGTGCCTTTGAAGAAGTCGCGCATGCCTTCGTAGTCGGTCTGCTTCCAGGCTTCGAACGGGTGATCGTGACACTGCGCACACTTGAGCTGTACGCCCATGAAGACCTGCGTGGTCGAGATGGTCAACTCGTCGTGGTTTTCACCATTGGCGAGGAGGTACGTGGTGGCAGGGTTGTCGACCGAGGTTCCGTCGGCCGTGATCATCTCGCGGACCCACACGTCGTAGGGTTTGTTCTTCGACAGTGCATCGCGGATGTAATCGCGGAAGACGAATGGGTCGGCCCCACGGACCCGCGTCTGCTCGCGGAGCAGGTCGCCCCAGAACGCAGCCCAATGATCGGCGTAGCGGTCGCTCTCCAGGAGCTGATCGATCAGCTTGGATCGCTTCTTGTAGCCAAGATCCTTGAAGGCACGAATCTGCTTGACGTTCGGAATGACGCCAGCAATGTCGAGGTACGCGCGTCGGACGAATGTCAGGTCATCGCAGAGGGGGGCTGGCTTGATCTTTCGATCGGACCATCGCCTGGCGATGAACTTGTCGATGTCGTTGTTGGACTTGCCCGACGCCTCGGGGGCGCGCGGCTTCTCCAGTGGCAGCGGTGCGATCAGTTTGTCGGCGGTCCCGGTGTACTTGGGCGGAGCAGCCAACAAGGCAACCGAGACCAAACCGAACACCAGAATGCAGACGCAACGCACCACGTCATTCCTTACCGCAGCACTTCTTGTACTTCTTGCCGCTGCCGCACACGCACGGATCGTTGCGGCCTGCCTTTTGATCGGAGTGGATCGGCTCGACGGGCGGCGGCAGTTCCGGTTCGTCTTCGCCGGGCAACTGCTTCTGATAGTCTTTCTGACGTTCCTCTCGGGCATGGAATCGATCACCACTATCTTTCTTGGACATGGCTTGTCGCCCCTTTCTTCTGCAACGCTCCAGAGTGTCAACTATTGCATCATACCTGAATCCGTCGGCCATTTCCCGCCGGACATTTCATCCAGATCGTCCAAACCGTACAATCGGTGCATGTCGTCAGCAATTCCAGATTCCAGTGCTTCCCGCGTGGCCGACCCCGCTCGACGCACCTTCACCGACGACCTGAAGTTCTCGCTGCTCTTCTTCATCGAGCCAGCCAACGCGGTGACATTTCTGGCGATCTGGTTCACCAATGTGGTCGTGCTGCTCATCCTGGCGGCATGCCTTGCAGGCCTCGCCATTGGCGGTGCCATATTCATCGGAGCCCGGGTGCTGCCGGTGGGCTTGTTGTTCATCGACATCCTGCTGTTTGGATTTGTGCTGGCGATGCACATGCGCATCGTGGCGGAAACGGCCGAAGGCGAGGACATTCTGCCGCTCACCACAGACCAGGGCTTCTTCGCCGACTTCGTGAGTCCGCTTGTCGCCATGGCGGCCATCATCTTCGTCATCTTTGTTCCAACTCTGTTCCTGACGATACTGGCCTCACGGATGGACTTTCCGATCCCGCACGCGTTTGTCATCGCCAATGCGGTCGTCGGCGTCACGCTGTTCCCGATCATGATGTTGGCTGTGACGATCGGGGGGCTTTCAGCGCTGCTGCGAATCGACGCAATTGTGATGACCGTGTACCGCACATTCAGCGTCTACGTCCTCGTATGGTTGTTCATGCTCGTCGTATCCGCCGGAACATTCGCACTCATCAAGTTCCTGCTCTTTCCGCCCGCCCCCGGCGCTGCCAAACTCGCAACGGCCCATCCGGTTCCGGTGCTGCTGGTCGTGTCTCTGATCGTGAGCTACTTCTTTGTGGTGGCGATGCGTGTCATCGGCTTGTACTATCGCCACTTCAAACACCAGTTTGCATGGTCATGGGAGTAGGCGGCGCGGTTGCAACATGTCCCCCAGAGCACGACTTGGACAATCCATCGTCCTGCTTGTCGGCATCTACCTTGTCGGCACGGTTGGATACGCCATCATCGAAGATGCCAGCCTGTTCGACGCTGCGTACATGGCAGCCATCACCCTCTCGACCGTCGGATT
The DNA here is from genome assembly GCA_028289375.1 of Phycisphaerae bacterium. Classification (GTDB taxonomy): domain Bacteria; phylum Planctomycetota; class Phycisphaerae; order UBA1845; family UBA1845; genus OFTM371. Next base: position 110,164 of record JANQQK010000035.1, read on the forward strand.
CCGCGAGTCGATTGAACTCGACACGGCTGGCCAACTCTGGACGATCTGTTTTATCATGTTCGGGGTCGTGGGGACGTCGATTGCCTTGACCTCGTTGGTCAGCCTGATGGTCAGCGGCGACGTGGGCACCATGATCGGGAGACGGAAGTTGGAAGCCTACGTCAAGAAACTCAACGATCACGTTGTCTTCTGCGGGTATGGACGCATGGGCAAACTGGCGGTCGAATCGCTACGCAACCAGGGCGTCAGCGTCGTCGTCATTGAGAAAGGCCCTGACAACGCCCGCGAACTGGCCGACAGCAACATCCCCCACGTCCTCGGAGATGCCACCGAAGAGGAAGTACTCATCACGGCTGGCGTGGGCACTGCCAAAACGCTCATCGCCGCCCTGCCCCACGACGCCGACAACGTCTACGTCACCCTCACCGCTCGCGGACTGCGACCCGACCTTCACATCATCAGCCGAGCCGAGCAACCATCGACGACGGACAAGCTGCTGCGGGCCGGCGCGACGCGGGTCGTCTCGCCACAGATCGTCGGCGCGGTCAAAATCACCAACATGGTGACGCGGCCCAACGTGGTCGACCTGATGGAGGTCGCAGCCGACGGCGTGGAACTGGAGATGCAGGAGCACGTCATCGAGCCGGGTTCGCCGCTGTGCGACAGGTCACTCATGGACGCACCGATCCGTGAAGCCGGCGACGCCATGGTCGTCGCCATCAACCGCCCCGAAGGCGAACCGGTCTACAACCCAAGCCCGAACGAGATCATCCGCGCCGGTGACATCCTCATCCTGATCGGCAAATCCGGCGTCGCCCAACGCCTGAGCACTCTCACGGGCGGCGATTGATTTCGCAATCGTTGTGTTCCTCAAGTCCCAAGTTGCGCAACGCCGAACCGACATGTCGTATCTTGCCGATGACTGCTCGGTCCCATAGCAAAGCATGGCGGCGATCCCTATAATCGCCGCGATCGTTGGTGGACCAGCACGGCAGTTCAGCAATCAAGGATCACCATGCCAACGTCATGGCCAGGGTATCGTCTTGTCGGACAACTTGGGGTCGGTGCGCGCTCGACGATTGCGCAGGTGGCCTGTGAGGAAACCGGCAAACCCTTCGCCCTCAAGCGGGTGGTCCGCAACTCGGCTGACGACGACCGCTTCATCGAGCAGGCGGAAAACGAGTTCACCGTCTGCTCCGCGATTGACCACGCCGCCCTGCGGAAGTGCTTCGAGATCCAACGTACCAAGAAGTGGTTCAAAATCCGCGAGTTGCTCATCCTGATGGAATACGTCTCGGGCAAGCCGCTGCAGGACAACAAGCCAACCGAGATGCCAGCGGCGATCGCCCTGTTCCGCCGCATCGCCGAAGCGCTCCACGGCCTGCACGACGCCGGCTACGTCCACGCCGACATCAAGCCCAACAACATCCTGGTCGACGGCGACAACGTCAAAATCATCGATTTCGGCCAAAGCTGCCCGATTGGCCACAAGAAGGACCGCATCCAGGGCACCCCCGACTACATCGCTCCCGAGCAGGTCCGCAAGATGCCGCTCGACCAGCGAACGGATGTTTTCAACCTCGGCGCTACCATGTACTGGGTCTTGACGGGGCACAACTTCCCGACGGAAATGGAGCAGCACGCCGGTGGCAACGCCATTACCGGGCTGAAGCGAACGCCCAAGGAAATTGACGACGAGATCCCAGCCGCTTTGTCCGCGCTGGTGATGGATTGTTGTGCGGAAAACCCGCAGAACAGGCCGAAAGACATGCGGCAACTGATCGCCCGACTCAGTGTCGCCGAGAATATTCTGCAGGGCGGATTGACGGGTTCGAAAGAGATCACAGAGAATGCTGCACGCTCGGCTGAGACGAACTAAGACAAAGGCCCCCATGATTGACGCCGCCGCCGCCGCTGACGTATTCCAGCAAGCCGCTGCCCTGAATCGCGAGGATCCGCTGCGCGACGGGTCGCTGCTCATGTTCCCCGACTACGGGCAGCTGGTCATGACCGGCGACCTGCATGGTCACGATCGCAACTTCGCCCGCCTGAAGAAGTTCTGTGATCTGGAGCGGACACCAATCCGGCACGTCATGCTCCACGAGATCATCCACGCAGAGCCCGACGCCCCCCTCGTGCCGGACTACTCGCACAAGGTGCTTCTCGAGGCCGCCCAGTGGAAGATCGACTTCCCCGATCAGGTCCACTTCATGCAAAGCAACCACGAGTTGTCGCAATTGACCGGCAAGGAAATCTGCAAGGGTGGCCGCATCGTCACCTTCGATTTCGAACGCGGATTGGCAGAGGATTATGGCTACGACTCCGCCAAGGTGCTTGAGGCCATATGCGAGTACATCGCCTCGCTGCCGCTGGCTGGTCGGACGGCCAACCGGATCATGATTTCGCACTCGCTGCCGAACAACCGCGAGGTTGCGAATTTCGACCCGACCGTGCTCGACCGCATTCCCGAGCCAGCCGACCTTCACGAGGGCGGCAGTGCCTACACCCTCGTCTGGGGGCGTAACCAAAGCCCGGAAACGCTGAACACCTTGGCCGAGCAGTTCGACGTGGACACCTTCATCTGCGGGCATCAGCCACAGGAAGATGGATTTGAAGTGCGACACGATCGCCTGATCATCCTCGCCAGTGACCATAATCATGGCGTTTTCCTGCCGTTTGACCTGAAAAAGTCGTACACGACGGCGGAGTTGGCCAAGCTGGTTCGACCCTTCGCAGCCATCGCCTGAAATCCCATCGCCGAACTTCACTCGGCTCCGCGCAAGGCCGATACGTCTTGCGTATGATCACCAAACAATCATCCGACTCCGCGAAAGAAGCCCGCCACCGCTCCGGACCGCCTCGTGCGTCGGTCGGGTCGGCTTCGTCCAAAACGTCGAAACCCCAGGCGTTCGTCCCCCGGACCAACCAGCGGGGCAACACCACCAGCGTGCAGCTTACCTCCGGGCTGCTGGTCGTTCTGGCTGCCGGCACCGTCCTGGCACCGGGAGTTTCCAGCCTGCTGCAGGGGTCCGCGATTCAGATCGGGTTCAACCTGCTGCCGGCGGTGCTGCTGACCGTGGCGGCGTTCGGGTTGATTCAGTTTCAGATGTGGGGCTGGTGGGCGGGCACGACGCTGCTTTACAGCTTCTTGATGTTCTCAGGGTTCGGTATTATCGGACACTTGGCCGGTCTGCAGGCGACCAACCTGCTGATTCTGGCTCCGATGATGATCGCGTCGGGCGTGGCCATCAAGCAGTTGAGCAGCGACGAAGTGATTCAGTCGTTCGTTCGCCGCAATGACGCGGACGCGCCGCCGAAAAAAGTTGGCCCCGCCATGCTGGGCTCGGGATTGACGCTGTTCTTGATTCTGCTGTCGTCGTTCCTATAAAAGAGCGGGCCTGAGGGGATAGGCCCAGATTCTCCAATCCGCAGTCTTTGCCCAGTCGTCCTGATGGGGCTGTGCAGCAGGTCAAAAACCTGTTTGCCAGAATTGTTATCGCACTTTTTCTTCAAGACCGGTAACGGTCGGGGTCGATACTCCTGATAACCGAGTGGCGGTGCGCTTGGGGTGCTTCAGGGACGGAGCGTCGGAACGACCGCCGAGATTCTCGCGTCATTGGCCCCCACCGTTCACGGACGAACGCGTTTGAGGCAGATCAGGGATTGGATCGGGCAGGCCCCCGACCAATACTGGGTGATCTTACATGGACCCGCTTCGCATCACGAACGGAAATTCGGGCATCAGGCTTGTCACCGAGCTTGAGGCGGATCAGCAGGCGAAACAACGTGCCCGCACGTCGCCGGTCGATTCGCTGCAGGATTCGGTGCAGATTTCAGGCCAGGCGTCCGAACTCGCCTCGCAGGACAACGCATCCAACGTGCGCCTCGATCGGATCAACAAGATCCGCGACGAAATCGACCAGGGCACTTACGAATCGCCGGCGAAGATCAACGCGACGATCGAGAAGATCCTCGCGGAAATCAACGGGATCGATTTCTCGGCGTAAAGACGCCATTCTTCAACTGCATTGCAAACGCCCTCGCCCGTCGGGGGCGTTTTTTCATGCGCGGACACCTCGGCCTGCCATGCTGACCACGCTCGTTTTCAATCGGTCGCGACGGGGCTAGGATGTCGGCATGAGTCGCATCGAGCCAGACATTCCGTCCGCAGAGGAAATGAAGCAGCATGCCCGCGAGGAGTTTCAGGCGTGGGCGAGCACCTACGACAAATCGCTGCTGAATTACTTTCTGTTTCGGCCTTCCTACATCGTGGCCATGGAGGAGATCGCGCGGTGGCATCATGAGCACCGTCGTCCTGTGCGCGTGCTGGATATTGGCTGTGCGACGGGGACGCTGGCGAAGATGCTGGGGTGTTCGCCGATGCCGGCGACGATCGTGGGGCTGGACTTCTGTCCGAAGATGTGCGGGATGGCGGCGCGGAAGGCGAAACACTTCGGGGTGGATCACAAAGCCCGGTTCGTCAATGCCGACAGCGAGTTCCTGCCGTTCGACGATGCGTCGTTCGACATGATCACCTGCTCCAATTCGTTTCATCATTATCCGAATCAGGCGGCTGCGGTGGCGGAGATGCATCGCGTGCTGGATCGCGACGGGCGTGTGATGGTCGTGGACGGGTTCCGCGACTGCGTGATCGGGTGGTTCGTGTTCGATGTGGTGATCAGCCGGATCGAGCACGGCGTCTATCACGCGCCGTGGCCTGTGATGAACGGGTATTTCGAGAAGGCCGGTTTGTCGAACATCCGCCGTCGGCAGTTCAATTTCTGGTTTCCGTCGTTCGCGACGATCGGGGATCGGGTGGCGTGACAGAACCTCGTACTTCGATCCGACATAACTCCATCCCTCAGATGCCAACGTGGTGAGTTGCGTGGCTGGGAGTGTCGCGTCGGGTCAGACTCAGGTGGGATGAAAGGTGATCACGCGATACAAGATGTATCGAGGGAAGCGTCCGGTGGACGATCCACTGCCTGCGGGGATTCGCCAGGATACGCGAAAGCACACGCGTCACTGCCTTCGTCCGACGGACGAACTGGTTCACCTCTATCTCGACGCCCCTTCCGCGAAGGCATGGAAACTGTTTGAGAAAGCGTATTTCGAAGTGCTTGATGACCGCTTCATGCAGGATGCCAGTCCATTTCATGATATTGCGGAGCTTGCAACGAAGAAGGACGTCTACATCGGCTGCAGCTGTCCAACCAGCCGAAACCCTGACCCCGCCAGGTGCCACACGGTACTTGCTCTGAAGTGGATGCGTAGACGATTCCCTCATTTGACCGTCATCATGCCGGATTGAGCATAGCGGTATTCAACTTGCCGTAGAGATTGATGCACTGCGAGGTCGACAATCATCCACCGGCGGCAGTTCAATTTCTGGTTTCCGTCGTTCGCGACGATTGGGATTCGGGTGGCGTAGGGGGCAGATTACAAATTGAATGGATTGCTATCATAGCACGTGAGCACTTAAGTTGCGCTTACGTTCAACTTGTGCCGAAAGGGGGCGGTTCACGCTGACTATTCAAACCAATCACGTTCCTTGTGCTCATTGTGAATACGATGTCGGGCTGTTGCCAACGTCACATCCATGCCCGGAGTGCGGATTGCCAATCGAGGAATCGTTTGATAGCAGGCGGCTGTTCTTCCTTTCCCGCCGATCGTTTGTCTTGATCAGGACCGGAGCATCTCTCTGGCTCCTCCTTCACGCCGTTTGGATCATTCAGTTTCCAATCGTGCTGATCCTTGGAGCCGGTCCTGAAGCTCAGGCCGCCGTGCACGCAGGATTACACATGTTGGGCGTTGTCGCGATGCTGAGTCTCTTTGTCGGGGCATGTTCAGCGACAAAGCTACGCTACATTCGATACGCCGTGTTTGGCGTCACCTGTTGCCTGCTGGCGATCTTTTCGACTTACGCGGTATTGTCGATCATCGATGCGACAATGGACGAGGAAGGGCTTGTATTCGAATGGCGCACAAATCTGGGCTCGATCGCGATGTTTGGAGTGCTATTTTACCAACTTGGTTACTGCGTGTTGATCGCTCGCTGCATGGGTCGTGTCCCGAATCGACGCGGCAAACGCCTTGGCTACGTCACGGGCGTCGGAATTGCTGCCTTCGTTGCAGGCGTGACTCTGTGCGTGGCAGTGGCACCAAAACTCACGCAAGAAATCGGAGACTGCTTCCTGCTTGCGATTCTGGGACTGTTCGTGCTCTCGCTCTGGACCAGTTTGTATGCCTGCCGCTGCCTGTTGCGCGTCGATCGAATGCGCAAGACCTGGCAGGATGAGCCTTCGACTTCCTGAATCGTTGGGCCGCTCCAATCGACTCCCCCACTCCCGGCGCGCCGGGGAAAGCTGTGTGTCTCCCGGTCAGCTCGGTTTGATGCGACGATACGTGGCGTCGATCATGTCGGCGCGTTGGTTGAAGAGGTCCATGGCGACGTCGTCTTCGAGCAGGTGTTTCATCATGGGGCTGTCGGCGCCGAAGCGGAAGGCGTGGGCTTCCTCGGAGTCAGAGCCATGCTTGGCGACCATGTTGAGGTACAGCTCGACCATCTCGCGGACGCCGGAGGATTCCTCCTCGCGGCGTTCGGCGTTGAGGGCGTCGATGAGTCGTCGCTTGCGCGTGCGTGCCGACCAGATGGACCGGACGAAGATCGATAGGCCAACCACAAACACCGCAGCAAGAGCCAATAGGGCATATAGCCTGAACATCGTTTTGTCCTTGCGCGCGAGGTCGCGGGTTCGTATCGGGCCGCTCTGAGGCCCAACGCTTTCGTTACGTGAACTCCCCGCTTGAGTTCGCTCTTACGCCCGCCACCCACGAGGGGTGGCGCTACAGGTTCCGTTCTGCAGCCGGCGACAGGTTCTGTCCCGTAGTCTATGGCTACGGGGTGGTTGCCGACGCGGTTGACGCGGTGGCGGTGCCGCCCGGTCGCACGATGCCGTCGATGGCAGCCATGATGCGGTCGGTGATGACGTTGATGGTCATGCCCTCGGGGATGTACCCCTGAACACCGCGATTGGCTTCGGCGATCGACTTGGCGATTTCGATGCGGACGAAGGCGTCGGCACCTTCGACAGCGTACGCCTGCAGTTGCAGTTTCTTGGCGTCTGCTTCGGCGCGACCCAGCGCGAGGATGGCGGCGGCGCGGAGTTCACCGGACTCCTTCTCGGCTTCAGCTTCAAGGACGCGCTTTTTCTTGTCTGCTTCCGCTGCGAGGATTTCCTGTTCGGCCCTCTTTTGGGCTTCAAGGACGCCGACTTCTTTGTCGCGTTGAGCCTCGACAACGGCACGTTTGAAGTCTGCCTGCGCTTCGGCTTCGGCCTTGTTTGCTTCTTCGAGCGCGGCTTTCGTTTCCTCTATGGCTCGCTCCTTTTTCTGCATGGCGACCTGGCGTTTGGAGATCTGCTCAAGGTATTCCGGGTCCAGGGCAATCTCCTCAATGACAAAATTCTCGACGATGAGTCCCTGTCTACGGACCTCACCGTCGGCATCCGTCAATCTTGCTTCAATCTCAGACTGCAATTCCACCAGTCCTTCACCCGCGTATGCGACGATGGCTTCACGGGTGGTGGCTGCGTCTTTCACCTCGCGCAGCAAGACGGGCCGGAGGATCTTCTCTTCGAAGTCGCGACGAACGGTCTTGTGGATGAGGATGATCTTCTCGGGGTCGAGTCTCCAACGCACGTTCAGCGAGATGGTCAGATCCTGGCCTTCTTTGGATTGCACCGTGTAAGTGTCAACATCGCGACCGGTGGCGTACTCGTCGCGCCCGGATGTGTCGTTCATGACGTAGACCTGCGACGACATGTCGTAGGTGTAGACCGTGTGCATGAATCCCGGGAAGAAGAAGTAAGTCTTCGGCTGGAGCGGCTCATCGATGACACCATCGCTCCACGTTTCGTGCACGCCGAGTTCGTTACCCTCGACGCGCGTTACCTCAAACAGGACGAAGAAGACCACGATCATCGCCATCGCGAGCGTGGCCCCGACCAACGCAAACAACCTTGTTTTCGACATCACTCGTTCCGCCTTTCCGTTGCTGATCGACATGGGTGATACCGGTCCCATCGCAGACGGACATGGTCCGCGCCCCCGGCTCTCTATGTGCAATATACGGCACAAACCGGTAGCCGCCCATTATGAACAGGCGCGTTGTTTGTAGCGGGCGGCAGGCGAGAACGGACGATTTCAGACACGTGCTGACAAGGTGAGTTCGGCTGGAGCGTCGGCGGTTGGTATTGGCGTGCAGGTCCAGGCGATCTCGGCGGGGATGCAGGCCGATTCGGTGCCGTCGGTACAGTAGACGAAGGTGACGTCGATACGCCAAGGGTCGGTTGGCGTGTCGTTGTCGATCGCGAGTTTGATGCGGACAGGCGTCTCGGTGGTGAAGCGCGTTTCCTGATGGAGAACAGTGTCGGCGGTGGCAATGCGGATGCTGACGGGGGCGTCGGCGTTGATGTGCGCGCCGGCGGGGAGCTTGATGTCCAGGGCGATGGTGAGCGATCCGTTCAATGGGACGACGACCTTGCCGGCGTCGTTGGCGTTCGATGGATCAGACGGTGTTGCGGGTGTGGTCAGGCTGGCGATCTTGAGTTCCGTCCAGGCATGCGACTGGAGGTTGACGTGGACGATGCGGTGGTTGTTGGTGTCGGCGATGAAGAGGTCGTCGCCGTCGGCGTGGAGGCCACCGGGTTCGAAGAGGCCGAGCGCGCCATCGGAGCCTGTGGTGGCGGGTTGGCCGGTGCCGTAGAGCGTCGTGACGTGACCTGAGCCGGGATCGACGGACTTGATCTTGTGGTTGTATGTGTCGGCCACGAGCAGGGTATCGTGCCAACCCGTGACACCGAGGCAGTGTTGAAGGCGGGCTTGTTTCGCATCGCCATCAACATCGCCAAAGACGAACAGTCCAGAGCCGACGAGGGTAAAGACCTGTTCGGAGGCAAGGTCGATGCCACGGATGGCGCTGACCTCGCTGTCGGCGAAGTAGAGTTTGCCCTTGTGCAGGCAGATACCGGACGGTTGGGAAAGGGCGGCGGTCTCGACCGGTCCGTCGACGATGTTCTCGCGACCGCTGCCGGCCAATGCTCGTGCGAAACCGATGGGCATTTCGGCCCGCCAGATCTGATGGATGCCGGCCATCGCGATGTAAAGCGTGCCACCTTCTATGGCGAGGTCCCATGGGGAGCTGATTTCCTGCCCAGTGCCCATGGCGCCGCCGGCGCGGTCGTAACCCATTTCGCCGGTGCCGATGACGGTGGTGGTGTGCCACGTGTTGACATCGACGGCGCGGATGAGGTGGTTTTCGGTGTCGGCGACGTAGAGGGTGTCGCCGCTGATGGCGAGGCCTTGCGGGTGGTCGAAGGTAGCGGATTCCGCAGGTCCGTCGTCGCGACCAACATGTCCGGAGCCAATCGTTTTGATGAGAGTGCAATGGCCTTGGGCGTCGGGCCATGTGACGGCGATGATGCGGTTGTGATTGGAGTCGGCGATGAAGAGGCGATCGTTGTCGCGGTCGGCGAGGACCTTGCCCGGGAAGGCAAGACCCGTGGCGGGTTCGACGTGGCCATCCAATTGAATGGTGACGGGCTTCTCAGCCAATGTGCCCTTGGCGGCGTGTTCGTCGAAGATGGCGGCGATGGTGGTGTCGAGCGTTTCGCGGTTGCCTTCGCCTGCGGTGGTGGCGGCGACGTAGCCTTCGGGGTCGATGACGACAAAGGTAGGCCAACTGCGGGCGGCGTAGGCGCGCCAGAGTTTCATCTGGTCGTCGATGATGACGGGGTGCTCGATTTCGTAGCGGTGGATGGCGGCGCGGACGGTCTGGCGGTTGGCTTCGTTGGTGAATTTGGCGCTGTGGACGCCGACGACGACGAACGGTTTGTCGGCGTACTTGTGTTCGAGGTATTTCAGGTCGGGCAGGATGTGGATGCAGTTGATGCAGCAGTAGGTCCAGAAGTCGAGGATGACGACGTGGCCTTTGAGTTCATGGGCGAGTCGCAGCGGCTTGTCGGTGTTCAGCCAGCCAAGCGGCGATTCGAGTTCTGGAGCGTGGATGTTGCTGGTCATGGTGATGTTCTGCTGCGGAAGTTGACGACGACTGGACGGTCACCCGTCCCAGATTTCGGATGTTACCAACTCGATGGAGTTGTTGGCAGGGTCGCGGAAGTAGAGCGACTGGGCGCCGTTGCCCCATGTCACTTCCTGCTCGATGGGGATGGCGTGGGCGGCGAGGCGGTCGCGCCATGGCTGGAGGTCGCCGTGGGTGATGGAGAAAGCGACGTGCCCTGGGCCAACAGCACCGTGGGACGGCACTTCGCGCGAGCCGGCCGACTCATCCGGATCGAAAATCAGGAGGACACTATCATCACTCACACGAAAGAACACGAACACCGGCAACTGCTTTGACATCTTCTGCAAACCGAGCACGTCGGCGTAGAAGGACTCCATGGCTGGCAGGTCTTTCGTGTAGATGCAGGTTTCCAGAACTCGTGATATGGTCGGCATGGTGGAAGTCTAACACGGCGGTGCACTGGTGCGAACTGAAATCCGGATGACGACAGAATGAACAGCGAACAAGGCCCCAAAGACATCAAGGCCAAGCGCGACGAGGGCGTGCTGATCATCACGTGGGCTGATGCAAGGGTGGATCGACTCGGGTTTCGCGACCTGCGGTTGGCGTGCGGATGCGCAGGGTGCATTCATGAGTTCACGCGGGAGCCGCTGCTCGATCCGGACACCGTGCCGTTGGACATCACGATCGCCGGCATGTCGCTGGTCGGCAATTACGCGATTCAGATCAATTGGTCCGATGGGCACGACACCGGCATCTACACGTGGACGCGGATCCGCGAAGTTGCCAATGGGAGAGCAGAGTAACGCCGTGTTCAAAGTTTTTGAAAGCACGTTGGCTGCGACGTGGCGTAGGATGATGCCGATGTGTTGGATGTGGGAATCAGTCATAAGGAGAGGTGTTTGATGACACTGTTATCGGATGAGGCGATTCGCGACGGCTTGTCGAAGCTGGAAGGCTGGACGCAGGTGGATGCTGGCAACGGGAACGGCATTGCGAAGGTCTTCTCGACGGGCAACTTTCTGAAGGGGCTGGCGTTCGTGACGAAGGTGGCTGTGCTGGCGGAGAACGCGAATCACCACCCGGACGTCGAGCTGACCTATCCGCGGGTGACCATGACGCTGACCACGCATGAAGCCGGCGGGTTGACGGAGAGGGATTTCAAGCTGGCTGGTGAGATTGACGCGCTGTAAGTTTCACATCTGACCGCGACGTCGGATTTGCAGGGAGACGACACGATGAGCGAGACACCCAACGAGACGCCGGAAAACGCAAACGCCAGCGAAGCCGCCGAGGAATCCACCGAGACGAAACCGATCGAGCGCGTGCTGCTGACCGGGGCAACGGGTTTTGTCGGTCGGCACATGCTGCGCGAGCTGGTGTCGCGCGGGTTCACGGCTGTGTGCCTCGTGCGGCGACGGGATCGGCTGAAGAAGGTGTCTGCCGGTCTGGATCAGACGCGGATCGCGAGCATCGAGGGATCGCTGTTCGACGCCGGGGCGTTGAAAGAGGCGATGCGCGAGTCTGACGCGATTATCCATCTGGTCGGCATCATCATGGAGAAGCCATTCGCCGGCCAGACGTTCGACAAGGTGCATCGACAGGGAACGGTCAACGTCGTGGACGCGGCGAAGGACGCCGGCATCGAACGCTATGTGCACATGAGTGCGTTGGGGTCGCGCGAAAGGGCTGCGTCGGAGTATCACAAGACGAAGTTTGCGGCTGAGGAATACGTGCGGGCAAGCGGTCTGGACCACACGATTTTCCAGCCCAGCGTCGTGCATGGTTTCGACGGGGAATTCATGGAGCTGATGAAGACATTCGTGGCAGGGATGGTGCCGCCGGTGATCCCCTACTTCGGCAGCGGCGAGAACAGGTTGCAGCCCGTGTCGGTCAAGGACGTGGCCTACTGCTTCGTCGAGGCGTTGCGTCGTCCGGCGACGATCGGGCAGACGTATGAGATGGGCGGGCCTCGGGCGTACTCGTGGAAGGAATTGTACGCGACGTGTCGGCGGCTGATTCCGGGGGCGAAGTCGTGGAAGCCGATGGTGTCTCAGCCGGTGCCGGTGGCGAAGATGCTGGCCCAGACGGTGATGAAGACGCCGCTGGTGCCGGGGAATCTCAAGTTCAACGTCGATCAGGTTTTGATGTCGCAGGAAGACAGCGTGTGCGACGTCGGCCCGGTGGAGCAGGCGTTCGATATCGAGATGCGCGACTTCGAGGCCGAGCTTGCCCGCTACGGCGAGCTCATTCGCTAACATCATTCCCCACAATTAATCGTATTTCGGGCCGCCCGTTGCGTAGGATGATGCGTGGAGGGTTGAGGAGAGAGGTCCGCACACAAGCAGCTTTTCCTCACGAGTGAAGAATCCGAGAGTTGCGATCGAGCGGGCCGAGATTTCCACGCCCGATGGATCAGCGACTCGTGAGCGTTGAGAGAGCACGGATGATTCGACAACGGCATTCTGCCTTGACACTGATATTCGCCGTGGCAGCGACGGTCCCGTCTCATGCCGAAAACCTCTGGCAATGGACGCATCAGGCAAGCATTGAGGGGATGGCGAATGTGTACGATGGCGGCCCGATTGAGATGGGTGCTAGAACAACCGACGGCCCCGATGATGCGTCGTTCCTCTTCGGCGTCGCCGACCGTACGTCTCAGCCTGGTTCACTCGGAGCGCAAGCAAGCGTAGGAGGTGCATCGCGAATCCTCGGAGCGGACGAGGACAGCCTGACAGCGTCGGTTCGTCTTGATGTCGGTTACTCCCCCTCATTCTTCCCAGGCGGCGACAATCCCGGCGGCGAGGCATCGGGGAGCCTTGACTCGGTGATCGAGTTCGTCATGCCGGACGACGGGGTACAGTGGCTCTATCGCATGAGCCTCGATACGGATATTGCAGATGCTTTCACCGGCGAGTCTTCCTTTACGCTCGAGAACCTCACCCGCTCGGTGATTTTCAAGATCCCCAACGACATCGCACCTGCAGTGGAATTCGATTTTGAAGCGTTTGCCGGTGATCACATTCGCCTGACGACGCATATCTCCAGCTCCGGCAGCACAGGCCCAAGCAGTCTGCGGCGTTATTCCAGTGATTTGCGACTGGACGTGATCATTCCCGAGCCTGGCACCCTAGCGTTGCTGCTCTTAGGCAGCATTCTGATGCGACCTGTGCGGCGGGATCGCAGGGCGACAGGACGCGGAGCATTGACCGCCACATATCAGCGATGATTCAATTAGTAGATTCACACAGATCATCCTCGCCGCCCTTTTCACCGATACCTCTCTCCGATATTATGAGCACGCTCATATTCGGGTGATACACCTCTGTGGGTGGCGGATCGGGTATACTGCGTGGCTTGTTCGAGGAAATGGATGGGACGGAGGCTGTGATGCGTAAGTCGATGGGTGTCTGGGTGGCGGTGGTTGGCGTGATGGCGGGGCCGGTCCTCGGTGGCGGCGGGGTGGTTGATCTGCAGATTGATCCGGTGCAGTCGTTTGCGGATTTCGAGGTTTGCTTTGGCGGTGTCTGCCGGATGGATGACTCGGACGTGGCCGGGATGCTTCAGATCGACGTCGACAATCCCAATGCCCCGGCGGAAATTCTGCTGCTGGATTATGACCTGTCATTGGTGGATCCGCTCTCGTTTTTCATCGAGATCTTCCTGGGGTCGATCACGCTGAACGCGCAGGATGTGGCGTTTGTCGATCCGCAGCCGGGCGAGCCATTCGGTCCGGTTCCGGTAAACGCGGGTCAGTTCACGTTTGAGAATGTGCCGGTGACGGCGGAGGGATCGCTGAATTACAACGCCGTCGGCAGTGCGTGCGTGATCGTGCAGCAGCAGGGGTTGCCGTGCATGGGGATGTTTGACCTTGGATTGCTGGGGGTGATAACGACGGAATCGTTCACCGGGGAGATTCAGGTCGTTGACGGCGAGGTGACGGTGACGGTCGATTCGGAGTTCATGATCGTGTTCGATCCGGACAATCCGGACTTTGGCACGGTGACGGCGATGACGAGCGTGGTGGCGACCGGGCAGATCGTGACGCCTGGCGATACCGACGGTGACGGGGATGTCGATCTGGTTGATTTCGAGACGTACCTGGGGTGCGTGACGGGTCCGGACGGTGGGCCTATCGCCGACGGATGTGCGGCGGTTGACTTCGATGGCGACGATGACGTGGATTTCATCGATCTGGACGAGTTTCAGCTGCGGTTCACCGGCGAGTGAATGGCTTGACGACGCCGCGAGAATCGTTGCGGGCGCGGCGTGTTTGACAGAACCAAAGGGCGTGGCTAGCGTACGAACGCTGGGGCGTTTACGGCTTTGAGGACCCGGTTTTCGGGTCTTTTTTTCTGGGTTGCGTGGGTCGGCATGGCGGCGGGAGCGCGGGTTTGATCGGCAAAGCCACTGGACACACGTGCGTCGTCGGACTTGGTTGGGGCGACGAGGGGAAGGGCAAGATCGTCGATCTGCTTTGCGGCGGATATGACGCGGTGGTGCGTTTCAACGGGGGAGCCAACGCGGGACATACGGTTTGGATTGACGGGAAGAAGTTCGCGGTGCACCTGCTGCCGAGCGGGGTTTTGCATTCGGAGAAGCTCTCGTTGATCGGGCCTGGGGTGGTGGTCGATCCGACATCGCTCTTGGGTGAGATCGATGCGTTGGCTTCACAGGGAGTGACGGTCGGGTCGAATCTGAAGATCAGCGATCGTGCCCACGTCGTGATGCCCTACCACAAGGTCGAAGATCGGTTAAGCGAGGCTGCGGCTGGCGGAGACAAAATCGGGACGACATCGCGCGGGATTGGCCCGTGCTATGCTGACAAGGTACGGCGGAGCTGGGGGATTCGGATCGGGGATCTGCTGGACGCCGGGCGACTCGGTGAGCGGGTGGAGCAGATCGTTGCGGCGAAGAAGGCGATGTTTGCGGCCATCTACGGGGATGACGGCGGGCTTGATGCGACAGCGGTGATGGCGGAGATGACGGGGGCGGCGGAGCGGCTGATGCCGTTTGTCGCCGATACGACAGCGCTGCTGCACGAGCGTGTTGACGCCGGCGCGGTGGTGTTGTTCGAGGGGGCCAATGGTTCGCTGCTGGATGTCGACCATGGGACCTATCCGTTTGTGACGAGCAGCAACACGACGGCAAACGGGATCGGGAATGGTTCGGGACTTCCGGCGCGGTCGGTCGAGCACGTGATCGGGGTGTGCAAGGCGTATACGACGCGGGTGGGCGGTGGGCCTTTCATGACGGAACTGACGGACGCGATGGGGGACAGGATTCGCGAAGCGGGTAACGAGTATGGCACGACGACGGGGCGACCGCGACGATGCGGGTGGTTTGACGCGGTGGCGACGCGGTATTCGGTGCGAATCGGGGGCGTGACGGAGGTGGCGATGATGCACCTGGACACGCTGAGCGGTTTTGAGGAGGTCGGCGTGTGCACGGCGTATTCGATTGGCGGCCGGGAGACGACATCGTTGCCGTCGCGGGTTGAGGATCTGGAGCGTGTCGAACCAGTGATCGAGTATGTTCCGGGTTGGGACGAGGACGTGTCTGGGGTTGAGCGTCGCGATGATTTGCCGGCGGCGGCGCGGGCGTATCTGGATCGCGTTGAGTCGTTGATCGGTGCGCCGATCACGATTGTGAGCGTGGGGCCTGATCGGATGCAGACGATGGTGTCGGGGACGAGCGGCGCGGTCGGTGGCGGTTTGACGGCGGCGGGACGGGCGTGATGGTGCAGGATCCGTATGACACGCAGGAAGTGCTGGGCTTGCCGCCGGAGCAGTTGCCGCGACACATTGCGATCATCATGGATGGCAATGGACGATGGGCGCGGCAGCAGGGATTGCCCCGGATTCATGGACATGCCGAGGGTGCGAAGGCTGTGCGCAAGGTGGTGACGCATTGTGCGCGGCTGGGGCTTGAGGCGCTGACGTTGTACAGCTTCAGCGTGGAGAACTGGAAGCGCCCCAAAGCGGAGGTTGACTTCCTGATGGAGTTGTATGGTGAGTACCTCGTGGCGGAGCGGGGGGAGATCACTGAGAACAATGTGCGGCTGGTGCATGTCGGTCGGCGTGAGGGGTTGCCGGCGAACGTCCTTCGCGAGATGGACAAGACGGTCGAATTGAGTCGCGAGAACACGGGGTTGAAGCTGTGCCTGGCGTTGAACTACGGATCGCGTGATGAGATGCTGGATGCGATTCGGGGGATCGCGGCGGACGTGCGTGACGGCAAGTTGAGCGTCTCGGACATCGATGGGGATCTGGTGTCGAATTCGCTGTACACCGCGGGGATCAGCGATCCTGACCTGCTGATTCGGACGGCCAACGAGCGGCGGATCAGCAATTTCCTGCTTTGGCAGATCAGTTACACGGAGTTGTTCGTGACCGATGTGCTGTGGCCTGACTTTTCGGTCGACGTTTTGAATGACGCGATCAAGGACTTTGCGGATCGCGAACGACGCTTCGGCGATGTTGTCCCTCCCAAGCCGGTGGCGAGGCCTTAACCACGCGCGCTGTGCCTTGCGGCGCATGCCCTTGCAAACGTTCCATTCTCAGACAGCGTAACACATGACTTTCTTGGCTGTTGCGGGCTTGTCGGCTAGGATGAAGATCCTGCCGGGATGGATGGACTTAGACTGGGGAGCCCGAAGCGATGAGCAACAGCGCGCCACCGTCTGTAGCGATGATTGGTTCGTACGTTCCACGAAAGTGCGGAATCGCGACGTTCACGCACGATCTGTCCACTGGCTTGGCGAATGCCGTTTTCGATCATCCCCTTGCCGGCCATGGGCCCCTCGGCATCGTCGCGATGAACGACCTCGACGAGAACTATGATTACGACAGCCAGGTCGTGTATGAGATTCGCGATCACGTCAAGCAAGCCTACCGCGATGCGGCGGACTTTCTGAACCAGAGCAAGTACGACGTCGTCTGTGTCCAGCACGAGTATGGCATTTTCGGGGGTGACTGCGGGGATTATCTGCTGGCGATGACCGATCGACTGACCAAGCCGGTGGTGACAACATTGCACACGGTCCTTGCAGAGCCGAACGCAGCGCAGCGTCGGGTGCTGGCCGCGTTGGGTGAGCGGAGCAGTTCGATGGCGGTGATGGCCAATCGAGCGTACCGCATGCTCGAGGAGGTCTACGCGATTCCGAAGTCGAAATCGCACCTGATTCACCATGGTGTGCCGGACGTGCCATTTGCCGATACGGAGCCCTTCAAGAAGCGATTCGAGGTATTGGGTCGTCCAACCATTTTGACGTTCGGCCTGTTGAGCCCGAACAAGGGCATCGAGCTGATGCTGGATGCACTGGCGAGGGTGAAGTCTGATTTCCCGGATGTCGCCTACATCGTACTCGGGGCGACGCATCCGGGCGTAAAGCGTGAGTCGGGTGAATCGTATCGCATGTCGCTGGAGCAGAAGGCGCTCAAGCTGGGCATTGCGGAGAACGTGATCTTTCACAATCGCTACGTATCGCTTGAGGATTTGTGTGAGTACTTGCGGGCGGCGGATTTGTACGTCACGCCCTACCGCAATCGCGAACAGATCGTTTCGGGAACGCTGGCGTACGCGCTGGCGACAGGGCGCGCGATCATTTCGACGCCCTACTGGTATGCGGAGGAATTGCTGGCTGACGGGCGGGGGCGATTGGTTGATTTCGAGGATGCCGATGGCTTGGCCAACCACGTTGGCGAATTGCTCAGCGACGGGAAGCTCCGCGCGTCGGTGCGGAAGAAGGCGTATGACTTTGGGCGACGCATGACGTGGTCATCGGTGGCCAAGCAGTATGAGGAACTGTTTGAGCATGCCAAGTCGGAGAAGGACCATCGGTTGAGCGTGGCTGTCAGCGCGCAGCCGAAGATGCGTTTGTCGTTGCCGGATGTGCGAATGGATCATCTTTATCGCATGACCGACGATACCGGCTTGTTGCAGCATGCGATTCACGGCACCGCGAATCGGCATCATGGGTATTCGGTCGACGATCAGACCCGCGGAATGATCGTGGCTGCGATGTATCATCGGTTGTTCAATGACAAGAAGGTGCTCGGTCCTTTCCACACGTACCTGTCGTACGTGCATTACGCGCGGCGGGAGGATGGGTTTTATCGCAATTTCATGGCGTACGATCGGCGTTGGTTGCCGGACGAAGGGGATCGCAGCGATGCGCAGGGACGGATTCTGTGGGCGACGGGGTATGCGGTGACACATCCGCCGGATCGGCAGTCGCGGACATTGTGTCAGAAGTTGTTCCGCGCCGGCGTGCCGCTGTTCAAGGACATTGTCCACGTGCGGTCGCTGACGTTTGCGATCCTGGGGTGCCATTACTACCTCCGCCATGAACCTGAGGCGAAACAGGTCGTGGCCCTGATGCGGTTGGCGACGGATCGCATCGTGGAGCAATTTGCGGCCAACGAGTCGGACGATTGGCCTTGGTACGAGGACATTTTGACGTATGACAACGCGCGGATTCCGCAGGCATTGGTCTTGGCTGGTTTGCAGTTTGACGAACCGGGGCTGATCGATCGCGGGGTGCGGTTGCTGGATTGGCTTCTGACGATTCAGACCAATTCGGAGGGCCATTTGTCGCTCATCGGCAATCGAGGCTGGTTGAAGAAAGGCGGCGAGCCGGCGGGCTTTGATCAGCAGCCGATTGAGATCGCGGCGCTCGTGGGTGCTTGCAAGGCGATGTACCGTGCGACCGGAGACGTGAAGTACATCAATGAGATGCGGCGGTGTTTCGACTGGTTCCTGGGGGCGAACGATCTGCATGCCCAGATCATTGACTTTGCGACGCAAGGCTGCCATGACGGATTGACACCGGACGGGGTGAATCTGAATCAGGGGGCCGAATCGCTGGTGGCGTGGCTTCACTCGCTGATGATCATGCATGAGATGCAGACGGACGAGATTGTGACGGCTGGGTAGCGATCAGGCGAAGGCGAGGTATGCACCGCCGATCGCAGCCAAGCCTGCAACGATGGCGAGCGTGATCTTGACCCAGCTGTAGGGGCGATCGCCCTGCACTTCACCCGTGGCTGCGTTGACGACGACCTGGTGCGGCTTCTCGTTGTAGGTATACCCCATCATCCACACGGGCAGGAGCAGGTGCTTGAAGGTGACGGCTGCGTGGGTGGTCTGGATCGAGTGTATCTGCTGGACATCGCCACCGATACGGCGGCGGACGTCGGCTTCGATGGCTTTGTCGATGCGCGACTTGGCTTCGACGAATCCGGCGCCAAGCGGGATGTCATAGGTGCGGGCGACGAAACCGGATAGCACATCCTGATTAAACGGGGTGCAGTCATTGAGTGGCCAGGGTTCGAGATCATCGAGGCGTTTGCGGGGGAGTCCTTTGGCGGCGATGACGAGGACATCGTCAAAAAAGCGTTTGAATCGACCGCTTGCGGGGGTCCATCGGGTGCGGACTTCGGTTCGGCGGTTTTTGCCGCTGCCGACGGTGACGGTGTAGTGGTCGCCGCGCATGCCGCTGTAGGCGTTGGTGGTGAACGAGTCGAATGTCCAGTACGGCAGGTAGAGACCTGTGAAGCGACCCTGCACGCCGCGTTTCTTGAAGTCATTCGGGGCAAACCACCGCGACTGCACCCACGCGCGAAGATTGCCTTGTGCGGTCTTGCGGTCAATGCGAAACGAAAGCACGCCGTCGACCGCGATGCGGTGCTCGGCCTGGTGGACATTCTCACGCTGCAAGGGCACGCCGCAGTAGGCACATTCGGTGCTGGTCAGGTTGCCGGTGAATCGCACGGTGGCTCCGCACGACTTGCAACCCACTTCGCTGAACTCGGTGTCGATCTGGTCAACACCCGCCTCGCGCATGGCAGCAAGCCTTTCGAGCATGGCTTCGAAATCCTGCTCGACGATTTCCTGTTCCGGGTCGATGTGGAGCGATTGCTCGTAGCCGCAATGGTCGCACTTGAGTTGCTGGACACTGATGTTGAACGTCAGGTCTGCTCCGCACCCGGGACATGGGTAGGTGCGGGCGCTGGCGTCCTGTTGGCCTGCTGCAATTTCGGCGGACGATGCGTCGTCGTGATCCGTCATCGTGCGATAAACGCCTTAGCCGGCTGGCGGTGGTGGCGGCGGCGATGCTGCGAACATGCCGGACAGTTGGGGCACCTGGCCGGCAGGTTGCCAGCCAGCCATCCCGTTGGTCCAAACCATCGTGTCGTTCTTGACCTGCCCGGTTGCGATGGACTGCTGCAACTGCTGGGCGGTGAATGGGCCTGTGGTCTGGCCATTGACGGCGATGTGCCAGACGGTTTGCATCGGTGGTGGTGGCGGGGCCATGCCGGGTGCGCCGGCTTGTCCGGCCGTTTGCATCATCTGATTGGCCATCGCGAATCCCATGCCCAGACCCATGCCTTCTGACGCACCACCACCGCCGGGGTTGGCGGCTGCGTCGGTGAGGGCCTGACCCATCTGGTACTGCTGGAATTTGCCCATATCGCCGATGACGCTCATTTTGGTGCGGGTGTCAAGGGCTTTCTCGACCTCCGGCGGTAGCGAGATGTTCACGATGAACAGTTGCGGCACGTCGAGGCCATACTCGTCGTCGACGCGTTCGACGACGGCTTCGCGGAGTTGGGCGGAGAATTCGGAGTACTTGCTGGCCAGATCGAGGGCGGCGACCTGCGATTCGCCGATGACGTCGGCGAAGGCGGAGTTGATGATCGAGCGGAGCAGTTCGTTGATTTCGTCGGTTTCGAAAGAGCCGTCGGTGCCGACGAGTTCCTTGAGCAGGGCGACGGGGTCGACAGCTTTGAGGGTGTAGGTGCCGAAGGCGCGAAGTCTGATGGGCCCGAACTCGGGATCACGAAGCATAACGGGGTTGGGGGTGCCCCACTTCAGATCGGTGACCTGTCGGGTGCTGACGAAGTAGACCTCCGAGCGGAAGGGGCTGTCGAATCCATGCTTCCAGCCCTGCAGCGTGCTGAGGATGGGCAGGTTGTCGGTCTTGAGCTGGTAGCTGCCTTCGTGGAAGACGTCGGCGACTTCACCGCGGTGGACGAAGATGGCCATCTGCCCGGGGCGGACGATGAGTTGGGCGCCGTTCTTGATTTCGTTCTGGTAGCGCGGGAAACGCCAGACGAGCGTGTCGCGCGTGTGGTCGATCCACTCGATAATATCAATGAGTTCGCCGCGAAGTTTGTCGAACAGGCCCATGGGTTGGCTCCTTGAACTGGCTTCAGATTGCGTCCGCTGTATTGGTCGACGGACAACCCCTGCAGAAATGAGCGTAAATCTTGCGCGATGCGGGGTCAAGAATGGCGGGACGAATCACCATCACAACCCACGGTGTGCGACGAAAACGCACAGAAACGGGCAACTGCCTACGCGACGGCGGAGTCGACGGACTCGAACTTGACGCTGACCGGCGTGGAGACACCTGGTTCCTGCATCGTAACGCCGTAAAGTTGTTCCGCGATGGCCATCGTGCGTTTGGAGTGCGTGACGATGATGAACTGCGCCTGATCGAGGAATTCCTGAACGATGTTGTTGAAGCGTTCGTTGTTGGCTTCGTCGAGGGCGGCGTCGACCTCGTCTAGAATGGCCAATGGGGACGGTCGCGAGCGGAAGATGCTCATGAGCAGCGCGATGGCGGTCATGGTTTTTTCGCCGCCGGACATAAGCGAGATGCGCTGGAGTTCCTTGCCCGGGGGCTTTGCAAGAATTTCGATGCCGCATTCCAGAATGTCTTCGGGGTCTTCGAGGACGATGTCGGCTTTGCCGCCGCCGAAGAGTTTGCGGAAGAGTTGGTGGAAGTTGTTGCGGATGGTCTCGAAGGCGGTGGTGAAGCGCTGCATGCACTCGGCGTCGAGGCGGCCGATGAGGTCTTCCAGTTGTTTGCGTGATTCGTTGAGGTCGTTGCGCTGGCTGGTGAGGAAGGTTTCACGTTCTTCCAGTTCAGCCAACTCATCGATGGCGTCGAGGTTCACGTTGCCGAGGCGGTCGATTTTCTGTTTGAGTTCGTTGATCTCGTTTTCGACTGCCTGCCAGTCCTGATCGGTGTGGTCATACTCGGCGTACTTCTGCGACAGATCGATGTGCAGTTCCTCGCGAGTGCGGGATGTCAATTCGTCGCGGCGGACGGCGGATTCGTGCTTTTCGATGTCGAGTTCGTGCAAGCGGTTTTCGAGTTCGCCGAGTTTGCTGCGGATTTCCTTGGTTTTGGCGGCCAACTGTTCGGCGCTGCTGCGGAGTTCCTCGCGGCGACGGCGGAGTTGGATGGCCTGCTGGTCGAGACGTTCCGCTTCGGCGGCGAGGGATTCGAGGCGTTCGCGGGCGTCTGCGATCGTCTGCTTCGACTCGGCCATGCGCATGCCGGCGGATTCGCGTTCTTGCTCGGCGTGGGCGATGGCTTCGTCGCTTGTTGCGATGCTTCGGCGAAGCTGATGGATCGTATCAGCCATGGCGGAGCGTTTTTCGGCCAGCGCGCTGAGGGCGATCTGCGTTTCGGTGACGGCGCGGCGGAGTTGTTCGCGTTGTGTCGAGAGGGATTCGATCTCATCGTCGAACTCGGCGACGACGCGCTCGCGCTCGGCATTTTCGGATTCGAGTTTGTCGACCGATGCGGATTCGACCTGGGCACGTTCGGCTGCTTCGGCGATTTCCTGTTGAATCAGGGCGACCTGGCCGGTGACCATGGGCTGTTCTTCGGTCAGTCGGGCGACGGCGGTGTTGACTTCGTCGAGGACGACGTTTGCTTCTGCCTTGGCGGTGTTGGTTTCGTAGACGGCGTGCTTGAGTTCGTCGCAGATGCGTTCGAGGTGTTTGGCGTTGGTGTCGGCTTCGTTGATTTCGCTTTCGCGGCTGCGGATGTCGACGTCGATGGATTCCAACTGCTGAGCGACGTCGAGGCGTTCGCTCTTACGCGTGATCAGGCCCGCACGGCTGGTCGTGGGACCGAACGAGACGACGCCGGTCGGCTCGACGACTTCGCCGGCGAGGGTGACGAATCGTCGACCTGCGAGATCCTGCTGAGACAATGACAGTGCGACGTCGAGCGATTCGACGATGGCGGTCTTGCCGAGCAGGTGTCGTGCCAATCGTTCGTAGCGTTCTTCGTAACGCACCCAGTCGGACGCCCAGGCAATGAAACCTGGGACGTGCGACAGGTCGGAGTCGTTGATGATCGCAGGCAGGCGATCGAGGCAGACGGCCGAGACGCGGCCCGGCAGGTCACCGCACTGTTGCTGGCAGGCACGAAGCGTGTCGGCGTCGGCCATGACTAGCTGTTGGTCGAAGTCACCGAGGGCGGCTTCGATGACCGCGGCGTGTTCGATGTCGCTGGTGAAGAGTTCGCCGACCATGCCGAAGACGCCTGCCAGTGTTTCATCGTCAGGGCGGGCCGCCTTCAGATCGAGGATGGCTCGGACGCCGGTACCGACGCCTTCCATTTTGCGGTCAAGATCATCGAGCAGTTGCTTCTGCGTGCGCAGCCCGCTGCGTTTTTCGCGCAAGTCGCCAAGCTCGCCCGTAAGCTGGGCAACACGCTGCTTCACGCTTGTCGCTTCGGCCTGCTTCTGCGCGAGGGAGGATTCATGCTGCTGTGCAAGCGTGGATAGCTCAGCCACGCGCTGCTGGAGCGTGTTCTGCTTGAGGACGTATGCTTCGACCTGGCGGGTGATGGCTTTTTCGCGTTCGCCGAGGCGGCCATGCTCGGCTTCGAGGGTTTCGCGATGTTTGTGCAGGCTGGTGATTTCGTTGCGAAGTTGGGTGGTGCGCCGCATCAGTTCGATGAGGCCTGCTTTCTCGTCGGCGACTTTGGCTTGCGTTTCGGTCAGTTCGCGGGCGACGCTGCGTTCTTCCTCTGTGAGGTTGCGGAGCTTTTCCTCGTAGCCGTGGGTTTCGTGCTGCAGGGCGTTGGCGTCTTCGTGGACGGCGTCGAGCTGTGTCTTGGTCTGCTGCCGCTGTGCTTGCAACTGCTCAATTCGCTGGGCAGATCGCTGCGAAGCTGTCTGCAGCTCGGCCATGCGCTGCTCGGTTGAGGCGATGCGTTCTTCGTGGGTCGCGATTTCGGAGCGCGTTTCGATGAGATCCTGATCGATGGCGGAAAGTTCTTCGCCGACCTTGTCGATCTGCGTGGTAATCGAGGCGGATTCGGCTTCGTTGCGGTCGATGTGGGATCGCAGCGCGGTGCAGTTGTCCTCGGTGTCGGTCGATTCGCGTCCGAGGCGATCAATCAACTCGGTGAGCTTGTGGAACTCGGCCAGGCTGTAGCTGGAGCGAAGTTCCTTGAGACGCTCGTCGTATGCTTGGAAGTTGCGAGCCTTACCGGCTTGCAGTTTGACGCTGCGCAGACGCTTCTGGACTTCCTCGATGATATCGTCCACGCGGAGCAGGTTCTGCTGGGTGCGTTCGAGTTTGCGCTGGGCCTCTTTCTTGCGGACCTTGTATTTTCCGATGCCGGCCGCCTCTTCAAAGATTGCACGACGGTCGGCGGGCGACGACGTGAGCAGCACGTCAACGCGGCCCTGCTCGATGATGGAGTAGGTATCTGCCCCGACGCCGGTATCGAGGAACATCTCGCGGATGTCCTTGAGTCGGCTCGAATTGTTGTTGACGAGGTATTCGCTTTCACCCGAGCGATACAGACGACGGGTGATGCGAACTTCGTCCTCATCCATGGCGAGTTGGCGATCGGCGTTGTCGAAGATGAGCACGACCTCGGCCATGCCGCTGCTTTTTCGCGTCGATGAGCCGTTGAAGATCATGTCGGACATCTGCCGGCCACGAAGGAGTTTGGCAGACTGCTCGCCGAGGACCCACTTGTAGGCGTCGACGACGTTGCTCTTACCGCAGCCATTGGGCCCGACGATGCACGTCACACCAGGCGAGAAATCAAAAGCCACCTTATCGGAGAAGCTCTTGAAACCATGCATCGTGATCTTCTTGAGGTACATAGGCTGCTAACCTCCGTGTCTTCGTAGGCAGCGTCCGTCCGTGGACGCGCGGGAGCTGCTGCTCTTCGACGGTTGACTATTCCTTGTTGTTCCGACCCATTGTCGACCGAGAGAAGGTACCACAATCGGTCAGCGGAGACAAAAGCTTTCTGGAGTTTTTCAAGGCTGACTATGGGTTGCCGGTGTCGGTGTCGTCGGCGAGAAAGCGCACGGTGAGTTGCAGATCGACTGTCATCGGCGGGCAGTCGTCGCCCAAATCTATCAGTACTTCGCGCACTTTCGTGTCGAGGCGTTCGGTGGTGGACTGCGTGCGGATGGACTTACGTCCCATCATGCCTTCCATGTGAACCACGGTGCCGCGCAATATAACGTCCGCCAACGCATCGGTTGATGCCATCACCGATTGACCGACAAATACGCGACTGATGTCGGCTTCGTCGACTTCGGCGCGGAGACGGATGCGGTCGACGTTTCCGAGGCTGAGAATAGGCGGTTGCTGCTCGGCGTCGATGTCGAAGATTTCGCCAGGTTCGAGATGGCGATAGAGCACGTGGCCATCGATCGGGCTGCGGATGACGTGCTTGTCGAGGTCGGCTTCGGCGAGTTTCAATGCGGCTTGTGCCTGCTCAACGTTGGCTTCGGCGATGGCGAGATCATCGGGTGTTGGTCCTGCTTCGGACATCCGGGCGGCGGCAAGTTTGGATTCCAGTTCCGCCTCGGCGAGTCGAAGGTCTTCGACGGCTTCGTTGAATTCGGTGTCGGCCGCCTGGGATTGGGCGTGCAGTGCGGCGATGCGGTCATGCTCACGTTTGGCCCGTTCGTGGCGGGCTTTGGCTTTGTCGACCGCGGCGCGTGCCTGCTGGCGTTCTTCGGATCTGGTCCATGCATTCAGATCGGCGAGGTTGGCCCGGGCCAACTTGAGGTCGGCCCGACGCAACGCAACGGTCGCCCGCGCGATGGTGTCATCGAGTGTCACCAGCGACTCGCCAATGGTGACCCGCTCACCGGCTTGTTTGGCGATCGACACAATGCGGCCACTGCGTTCGGCACGGAGGGCGATGACCTGGCTGATCGGCTCGACGACGGCGGGAGCAGCGGCGACAACACCTTGATCAAGCGTTCGTTCCGTTACGTTTGGCGTTGCGGGCGACGATACGGATCGGCTGGCCGACTTCTGCTGCGACCCGAACCACCACCCCCCACCGCCCATCACGAGCAGCGTGACGATCCACAGGAGCGCAGCCAATGCGCGTCCACCGCGTCGGTCGGCGGTTTCGATGACGGGTGCGCGCTCGGTCATGGTTCCAACATCGCTCGCGTGTGTTCCTTCATCGTCGGCCATCCTGCCATCCACCAGGTGCACGATCTTATCCACAAATGGCTCGAGACGGGAATCGTGCGACACGAGGACAACGGCTTTGCCGTGGTCGTGGGCCGCTGCGGAGAGACACTGCATGACATCGCGGGCGTGCTCCCAGTCAAGATTGGCGGTCGGCTCGTCGGCCAAAAGCAACCTCCCCGGACTGGCCAGCGCCCTGGCGATGCTGGCCCGTTGACGCTCACCGCCGCTCAACGTTGCGGGCAGGTGACGTTTGCGGGCAGTCATGTTCACCAGTTCCAGGCAGCGACCAGCCAGCGCGGCATCTGACGGTTGCTCGCCGTTTCGCGACGATCGGAGGCGAGCGCCAAGCACAACGTTGTCCCAGACCGTCAGCGATTCAAGCAGATTCGACCCCTGAAAGATGAATGCGACGTGCTGTCTGCGTGCGGCGGGAAGCTCCGATTCCAAGACATCCTTCATCGGTCGGCCATTGAGCCACATGTCGCCGTCGTCGTGTCGCTGGAGCAGTCCAAGGATGTGCAGCAGCGTCGTCTTACCACTGCCGGACGGGCCTTTGATCATCACGATTTCGCCGGCGTGGACCGAAAAGCTGACGTCGCGCAGGGCATGAACCAGCGTGGCGCCGCTGCCGAATCGTTTCGAGATGTCGCGCACGATGGCCACGGGTTCGCTCATCGAAATACCTCGGCCGGCGCCAATCGAAATACCCGCCACGCCCCGATCAAGCTTGATGTCAGGCAGATGATGAGTGTCATGGGCAACAGCAGCAGCAGCATCCGCGGTGTCATGGTCATCACCACAGCCGTTCCACCCTCGCCCCAGATTCTCGAGACGACGACCGCCCCGGCGCACCCGAACACGTATCCCAGCAGGCTGATGATCAAACCCTGTCCGAGGATGACACCAGCCACGAATCCATTGTCGTAGCCCAGCGCCTTGAGCACGCCGAATTCACGCATCTTGACCAACACGCTCGTGACGAACGTTTGTCCGATGACGACCATGCCCACGATCAACGCCAGAACTGCCATCAAAACGAGCGAATACCCCATGCCCGTGCCGAAGACCCAGTAGCGCCAACTGCGTTCGGCGAATTGGCCACGCGTGAGCACTTCGACGTCGTCCACGCGTGACAGGATGTCTGCCCGAACCTGTTCGAGGTCGGCACCGTCAGCGCAATCGACCATAATGAAGACTGTCTTGTCCGATCCGATCCGCGTCAGATCGAGGGCCGACTCATAGGAGCAGAAGGCGTACGGCGTGATGGCGAATGAGTTCATGCCCGTGACGTAACCCGCCACATGCACGCGGTACCCACGAATCTCGCCGCGCGTTCCCACCGGCAAGGGCTTGCCATCCACGCCGAACCGCCACCGCTCACGATCGTCCATAATGATGCCGTAACCCTCGTTCGTCCGTCCGCGGATGCGACCAGTGTCGATGGGAAGCCAATCACGTTCGGTATCGACGCCGACGACAATGACCGACTCCTGCCGGCCATCCTCGAACCGCCAATGTCCGAACCCCACGACCATGCGGCCCGCATGCTGCACGCCGTCGACGCCGAGAACGTGGTATCGTCGCCGGCCTGGCATCGACGTGGAGAAGTCTGCGTTGGATGCGTTTTGCGGCACGACCCACAGGTCGGCAGAGCATTGATTGATGAGCTTCGCGGAGCTTTCGATCGCCCCGAGGAAAATCGAGACCTGCACGGCCATCAGCACGACCGAGAAAACCAGTCCGACGACGGCGATGGTGAATCGGAGCTTGTCGCGGACGAGGTTGCACCAGGCGATCTTCCACATGGCCCGCAGTATACCCCGCGGGCCGTGATACCCCACGCGTGCTCGGTGCCGGTGAAAGTCGTCGGGGTGTGACTTGTTGGAATCGGGCGGCTTGGTTAGGCTCTCGGCTTCCGCGTTGTCCTCATCGGCGACGCGGTCCAGGAGCGGTGTCCGAGCGGCTGAAGGGACCGCATTGGAAATGCGGTGTACGGGTTACCGTACCGAGGGTTCGAATCCCTCCCGCTCCGGTTCTTATATTCTTTAATGGAAAGCACTTACACTTCTCATCGGTGTCCCGTCGGCGCCGAAACGTCGCTGCGATCATCAACACCTGCGCGTCGACCTGTTCGGAGCACGTGAATGAGTGACACGACACTTCGCGAGCATCTGCTGTGGCTGCTGGATGGGGGCGACGCACATGTGTCCTTCGAAGCAGCCACGGCGAACCTGCCATTCGAAGTGCAGGGTCGCCGCGCTCCCGGAATTCCACACACACCCTGGCAGTTGTTGGAACACTTGAGGATATGCCAGTGGGACATCCTGGAATTCAGCTGCAACCCCGAACACACATCTCCGGTATTCCCCGACGGATATTGGCCGACCGGCGAGACACCACCCGACGTGCACGCCTGGTCAGCCAGCGTCGATCGGTATCAACACGACCTGTACGAGATCAAACGACTC
Source organism: Phycisphaerae bacterium (assembly GCA_028289375.1). Taxonomy (GTDB): domain Bacteria; phylum Planctomycetota; class Phycisphaerae; order UBA1845; family UBA1845; genus OFTM371. Next base: position 138,991 of record JANQQK010000035.1, read on the forward strand.
GTCCGCGACTCCGCAAACGACCTGCTCACGCCGTTTCCATGGGGCCACGGGCAGACGCTCCTGCGTGAAGTGTTGCTGGTGGCCGACCACAATGCCTATCACCTGGGCCAACTGGTGGTCGCGAGAAAAGCGCTTGGTGCTTGGAACCCCTGACGATCAGGTGTTCGACGCCATGCGGCAACGTGCGTCCGTCTGCCCGGAACCGAACGGGGGTGGCACACCGAGACTTCCAGATTTCACGGTGGGCGAAGTGCGTTAACTGACGCGGCGAGTCGGAATCGAGCCCATTCGAAGCGGTGATGCGGAACGCCGGCGCGATGGCACCCAAATCCGAACTGCCACAACCAACATAAACCACTTAAAAACAACCACTTAAGGCACCACACCCACCTGGCTGCCCGTTGGTGGCCTACAATGGACGTGTGGTCGCGGGGTTTCTCATCGTCCCTGCCGGTTCGATAACATGGTGGTGTTCTTTGGGCGACGGTGAGGGGCGACAGTCTGATTCATGCTTGAGGGAATGGTTGGTTTGAAGATGCGCGGGCTTGGCGATCGAAGATGGCTGGTACTCGTGACGGTCGCGTGCCACTGCGGATTGGTGTTCGGCGATGAGGCTGGACGCTCGCCCGGAATCGGCGGACCTCATGCCCTCAAGCATCACAGCACCGGAGCCGATTGGATCGGACCACCGGGACCAATGTATGTGTCACCATCTGAGACGGTGCCCGATATCCACAACGCTGCCGCGGACGTGATGGCCGATGATGTTCTGCCTGAACGCGTGAGCGTGCTGGTCCAATTTCAGCCTGTTGGGGACGGCGTCACGGAGGCGATGTCACGCACGCGCCGTTCGCGCGTAGATCGCTGGGCGAAGGATGTCGGCGGCCGACAGAAGTACGTCTACAAGACCGTCTTGCCCGATACGGTCAATCTGCGCGACATTCCGACAACACAAATCCGCGAACTGGAGCGCCTTCCGGGTGTCGTGAAGGTTGAGCGGGATCAGCTGATGCATGCACACCTCACCGTGAGCACGCCGATGATTCGGGCGCTTCAAAGTCAGATCAGCGCCGCGGGGCTGTCGGCAGATGGCAGCGGCGTGCGTGTTTGCGTGATCGACACGGGCATCGATTCGGACCACGTGATGTACGGCGATCGTGTCGACACGGCGGCGGGTCGAGACTTTGCCAACGATGACAACGATCCCGAAGACGACAACGGACATGGGACGAACGTGGCTGGCATCGCGGTTGGCGGTGTTGGTATTTCCGACGAACGCTGTGGCGTGCCGACGACACTCCAGGGGGTTGCGCCAGCGGCGACGCTGGTCGGCATCAAAGTGCTCGGCGCGTCGGGAAGTGGATTCACGTCGGACGTCATCGCGGGAATCGACTACGCAGCCGATCAGTCTGCTTCCGGCGGTCGCTGCGATGTGATCAACCTCAGCCTCGGGGGTGGCGTGTTTGGTGGGGCGTGCAATGGCGAAAGCTCGGCCATCGCCGCCAACAACGCGGTGGCCAACGGCGTCGTGGTCGTGGCATCTGCCGGAAACGAAGCGAATGCAAACGCGCTCGGGTCGCCCGCGTGCGCATCGGATGCGATTGCGGTGGGAGCCGTGTTCGACGATGACTTTCCGAACTGCGAGCACGATGATTCGAGTTTCTCATGGTGTGCCAATGCTCAGTGCACCGAGATCCTGTGCACCGATACGAACATCACCGCTGACGCGCTGATCTGCTTCAGCAATCGCACCGATCAGCTCGATGTCACGGCGCCGGGTTGCGTCTCGACATCTGCCGGCGTCGGTTCGGGGGGAACCGGACTGGTCGGTCAGTGCGGGACGAGTCAGGCTGCACCGCATGTGGCTGGCTTGGCGGCTTTGCTGCTGAGCGTGGATCCGACACTGACGCCCGCGGAGGTCCGTCAGATCATCCGCGACGGAGCCATTGATCTGGGGCCGCCTGGCTTCGACATCGGTTATGGATACGGACGAATCGACGCGATCGACGCACTCTCGCTGCTGGCACCTTGCGTTGGCGATGGGGATTGCGACGACGGCGATGCCTGCACGACCGATACGTGCGTGGCTGGCAGCTGCACCAATGTTGCGATCGCATGCGGAGCAGATGATACATGCGTGAACGGCGTATGCGAAGCGCTCGGCGCCTGCTGCCAGGGATCGTTGTGTGATGTTCGGGCGACGTCTGAATGCGCGTCACTGTCGGGCGTTTTCCTCGGGGGTGGATCTGTTTGTGGAAGCGGTGCAGCCAACAACCCGACAACGTACACAGCGACACCCGATGTCGCGATCCCTGATGGGGGTGGCATTGGCAATCCGGTGAGCGACACGATTGTCGTGCCCGACTCCTTTCCGATCGGCGACATCGATGTCAGCATCACGATCACGCACACGTGGGTCGGCGACGTCACGGTCTCGCTCGAGCATGACGGAACGAGTGTCACCTTGATCGATCGGCCGGGCGTACCGGATTCCACATTCGGCTGCGATTCCAGCAACTTCGACGGCATGGTGCTCGATGACGACGGGACAGGTGGCGCGATCGAGTCGCAATGCCAGACGAACCTCACATCGCCACCAAACTACACACCGAACAACGCGCTGGCCGCCTTCAACGGGATGGACGCCGCGGGCGCATGGACGATCACAGTCTTTGACAGCGCAACGCCCGATCCGGGAACGCTGAATGCGTGGTCGCTCGCAATCGACGGCCTTGGGTTCAATCCCTGCACATCCCTTTGTGCGGATGCATCGGCGTGTGATGATGGACTTTTCTGCAACGGTATGGAGACGTGCGATCCAGCCAACCCTTCGGCTGATGCGTTTGGCTGTGTAGCGGGTGTCGCACCGGTTGTGGATGACGGCGTCGCGTGCACGATCGACTCGTGCGATGAGGACACGGACACGGTGTTGAACGTCGCCGACGACGCACAGTGTCCCGGTGCGTGCGATCGTTGCGATCCGATCAGCGGTTGTTGGCATTGCCCGTTCGATCTCGATGGAGATGCAGACGGGGCGATCGGCACCGGCGACTTCGGACTGTTCACCGGGTGCTTTGGCCAGGTCTATCTCCCCGGTGATGCTAATTATGATACCTGTCTGTTGTCGAACTTTGACGGCGAGGTCGACAGCGAGACGGGCGCGTACAACGTCGGCACTGGTGATTTCGGCTTGTTCAGCAGTTGCTTCGGGCTGACTTGCGAAACGTGCGTTCTCTGTACACCGTGATGTCAGCCACTGTCGGACGCCGTGATGGCGCGGGCTTTGTCGAGAATTGTGTTCAACTTCTCGGTGGCCTCGAACCAGAGCAAACCGGCGTGTGATGTCACGGTGAATGGCTGGGATGCCAAGTTGCCGTCGGCCACGAGTTGCTCGGCCTTTTTGAGTTGGTGTCGGGCAGCTTCGTCTTGCCCGAGTTGAGCGTGGGCGGCAGCACGGATGGCGTGGCACAGAGCGGGGGATTCACCGGCCTTCAGCGCGGCGTCGGCATGCTTGATGGCGGGTTCGTGATCGCCGCCAAACAGATAGGCTTCTGCCAGGATGCGGTCGGCCCGTGGTTGAGCGGTTTCCGACACGAGTTTGGCGGACCTGGCCCAGTCGATGGCTTGGTCGACCTTGCGATCGGCCAAATTGACTTTGGCGGTCAGAAGAAACGTTCCCAGATCATTTGAATTGAATGACTTGGCAAGGGTGAGCGCGTTACCCGCGTCGACGAGTTCGCCGCGTGCGATTTGCACCGACGCCAATGTTCGCCATGCGAAGTTTCTGACATAGTCGCTTTGCGCGAGTTTCGTCGCGCGGGTCAGATGCTGGAGTGCCGCGTCCAGATCAAGTTGATGGGCGTCGGCGATGCCGAGATTGATCCAGGAGGCTGCGTTGGCTTCATCGAGACCTGTGGCCTTTTCAAAGGCGGACCGCGCCGATGCCATGTCGCCGGAGATCTTGAGGATCACGCCCTTGTCGCTCCACAGCTTCGCGTCGTTCGGACGATCGGCCAATGCGCGGTCGAGCAAGTCGTTCGCGCGCGCCAGCCATTCCGCGTCGGGATCTTCTGCGGCGTTGTAGCGTTCCTTGAACATGATGGCATAGTTGTTGAGGGCATCAATGCTGCCTGGATTCCAGCTGAGCGCCCGTTGGTAGCGTGACTCCGCCTGCTCCCAGTTGCGCTCGTCCACGAAACGCAGTGCTTCGTTGACCAGGTTTTCGACCTGTTTGCCCCGGTACGCACCCCACAGCATCACGATCAGGCCAATCGACGCCATCAGCAATGCCGTGGCTGCAATGGCAGTGACAAGGGCGCGGCGACGCTTGACGAACTTCATGGTCCGCGCGATCGGACCGGGTTGCTTGGCGACGACGGGCAGATCGTTGATGTACCGCCGAAGGTCTTCGGAGAACGCACGGGCTGTGTCGTAGCGCGCCTCGGGCGACTTCTCCATCGCCTTCATGCAGATCGTTTCCAGATCACGCGGGACGCCCGGCGCGATTCTGCGCGGCGAAATCGGATCCTTTGTGACGATGTGCCCGAGAATCTCCTTGTCGTCGGCACCGGGGATGGCTGGCTTCATCGTGAGCAGCTCGTACATCGTCGCGCCAAGCGAGTAGATGTCCGTCCGATGATCAATCCGCATGCGTCTGGCCATCGCCTGTTCCGGGCTCATGTAACGCAGCGTGCCGAGCAGGGAACCGGTGAGCGTCACCGAGTCTTCGTTGACGTCCTTGGCCAATCCGAAATCGGCGATCATCAAACGCCCGTCGATCGACAGGATCAGATTGCTCGGTTTGATATCGCGGTGAATGATCCCCTCGCCGTGGGCGTAATGGAGGGCATCGGCTGCGTCGGCCATCCATCGGGCAACCTGCCGAAAGTACACGCGACCCCGCCCCATCGACGACGCTCCCGAAACCGATTCGGAATCGTGATGCACGGTCTCGGCGTCCGTCGGATCGATCGCCGACACTTGAGACACCGGCACGATGTTCTGCAGCATCTCCGCCAATCTGGCGGGCGACGCGGTCGACGCGCTTGTTTCCGAGAACCGTTTGATCACGAGATTGAGCGGCTGGCCTGAGACGAGTTCCATGGCGCAAAAGTGCGCGTCGGCCGACTCACCAAAGTCGTAGATTGGGATGATGTTCGTATGGTGCAGGCGGGCGGCGGCGGTGGCTTCGCGGCGGAAACGGGCGACGGCGCTGGGGCTTGCACTGCCGACCATGGCGGGCAGAACCTTGAGTGCGACCGCGCGATTCAAGCGTGTCTGAACAGCCCGGTAGACGATGCCCATTCCGCCCTGACCCAAAACGCCCGTGATGCGGTATCCGTCAACATTCGGATAGTTCTTGGGCCTCTCCGTGGACTGGTCGAACGCGACGGTCTCGTCGTCACCGGCGGCGGAGGGCTCTTTGGCGAACATCTTTCGGACATCGTGCGCCAGGGTTTCGTCGCTCTTGTGCTGCTCAAACCGCTCACGACATCGCGCGCATCGGTCAAGATGCTCGTGGAGCCGCGTATCCACGGTCTCGTCCGGTCCCGCGGACAGGATCGACTCGAAATCGGCAAGGGTGAGACACGCATCCATGGACGATCGTCCGAAAGGGCGAAGGAAATGTGGGCATCCAGCAGGATCAGCCGCACGACATCACGCGGTTGGCCATTATACTGGTCGTCGGATCGCGTGGTACTGATTGGAAAAACCACGGACTCAGGGCCGATACCCGAAGATGGACTCAACGCATCAAAGTCTGCTGATTCGCATTCGCGACCGGGAAAACGAGGACGCGTGGCGAACCTTCCACACGATCTACTCACCCTTTCTCTATCAGTACGTCCGTCGCCGAGGCCTCCAGCATTCGGACGCCGAGGACATCTGCAGCCACTGCATGTCCGCCGTTGCAAAGAACATTGAACGGTTCAATTACGATCGGCAGCGTGGGGGGTTTCGGAATTGGCTTCGCAGGACAGCCATCAACCGCATCATCGACGTTCAGCGGAAAAAGAAGGTGGCGCTGGCGGACGTTCAGCAGTTCGAGCAATCGCTGACCGAGGACTTGGATCTCGATCGGATCTGGCAGGAGGAGTGGGCGGATCGCCGACTCAAGCTCTGCGTCGACCGGGTGCGTGAGCGGGTGGCGGAAATGACGTTTCAGGCGTTCTATCTGCTGGTCGTGCAGGACAAGTCGGTCGAGGATGTCTGCGGCATGCTCAGCCTGAACGCCAACCAGGTCTACAAAGCCAAGTCGACGGTCTTGCGGCATCTGCGCGAAGAAATGGCGGCTTTTGACACCGAAACGGCCGGCTGAGCGGTTTTCCCGCCTGATTTGGCAGATTATTGGACCGATGCCGACCGGCTGATTCCCATCGCCCGACAGAATTCCCTACAATGGCGGTCAGAATCCGGAGGGGCTTTCCGTATCGGTAGCTGGACGGATGGGGACACACAAACGTCGCGTGGTGGCCGCTGCGCATGGTCCAACGTGACTTGGTTTGATGGGAGATGCTGCGCCATGAGTCGCATGCGGGTGATGAGGCTGCCGTTTTTTCTGTGGGCCGGGGTCTTTTGTGTTGGGATGTCTCGACCGGTGTTGGCGGTCGATCGCATCTGGGATCAGCCAACGTTCGGAATCTTCGAGTTCGGCAGCAGTTGGCAAGGCGGGGTCGTGCCAGGGCCGAACGACACTGCCGTCTTTGGTGCCACACCGACCGTTTCGTTTGCCCCGGTGACCGTGCAATTTGAATTCGGCGCCAACGTCGGCGGGATGACCGTCGAGTCGGGCGACTACACGTTGATCGCGGTGACGAACAACCTGTCGTTCAACGTCAGCGGAGCAGTCGATGTCGGCACACGTCGATCGGCCCAAGGCCCTGATCTTAGCTCAACAGCTGACCTGACGTTCGATTTCTCGGGTGGGCTGACGATGGGATCGGTCACGATTGGTATCGATCGTGGGTTTGGACCACGTGATGGCAACGTCAGCGTGACAAGGTTCACACAGCTATTCAGTAGCGACCTGTTCATCGGACGTTCCGCTGACGCGACCGGAGAGGCAACGGTCCGGAATTCGAACGCGAGCTGGAACGTGACGAACGGTGCTTTCGTCGGGCAGGCGGGGACAGGCTTCCTCGACGTCGTGCAGAGCGGTCGCCTGTTGGCTGACAGCATGGAAGTCGCCACCGAATTGACTGGCAGTGGAACGGTCAACGTCAACGGTCAGGGTTCGCGGATCGAGACAGAAAAGAGCGTCGAGGTCGGCGTCCGCAGCGAGGGCAACATGTTCGTGACACGTGGCGGCATGGTGACGACGAACACCTTTGCTCGACTGGGCACCACAGCGCCGGCCATTGGAAACGTCGTCGTCAACGGGTCGGGAACCTCCTGGACTGTTCAGAATTCCATGGAGGTTGGCGCTTCGGGCACGGGGACACTCACCGTCGCCGGCGGCGGTGTGGTGGCCGCGGAAACAGCGAACACCGGAACATCGCCCGGAGGCGAGGGTACGATCATCGTCACGGGCCCCGGTTCGACATTCGTGACAGAACTCCAATTGTGGACCGGGCTGGGCGGAGATGGCGAGCTTCGCGTCGAGGACGAAGGCACCGTCAACACCAACACGTGGGCGAGACTCGCGGAATTGGGCGCAGCCACCGGATTGGCGTTTGTGGATGGCGCGGGCAGCGACTGGAACATCAATCAGACCCTTGACGTGGGCTATCGTGGTCACGGAGAACTCAGCATCACGAACGGCGGTCGCGTCTTTGCCAACAGTGCCGACACCGGAACACAAATCGGATCGAACGGGTTGATCGCCGTGATCGGCGACGATTCATCATTTGAAACGGAAACGGAACTTCGTATCGGCAATCGTGGCGTCGGGGACCTGCAGATCGCGGACGGCGGCTTGGTCGAGACCAATGCGTTTGCACGCATCGGCGAGGCGACTACGTCGTTCGGGACCGCAGATGTCACCGGAACTGGAAGCCGCTGGAACATCTCCGATTCGTGGGCCGTCGGCTGGCAAGGCCCCGCAATTGCGACCTTTAACGATGGCGGTTTCGTATCAGCCAATGACCTGACGATCGCACGATTCGACGACAGCTTCGGCAGCCTTGAATTCAACAGCGCATCCGCGTCCATCAGCACGTTCATCAACGTTGGCGCGAACTCGGCCGGGGAGATGAATCTCTACGACGGCAGCAGCGTCAACAACGACGGATTCAGTCGCATCGGCGGAAGTCAGCAGGCGGACGGGAGTGTCATCGTCTCGAACTCGACGTGGGACATGGCTGGCTTCTTCCAAATCGGTTGGCAGGGCGCCGGCGCGCTCGACATCAATCAAGGTGGACATGTCTCGTGCGATTGGGTTCGTGTGGCGGAATTCGAAGGATCGAATGGGTTCGTATCGGTTGATGGAACTGGCTCATCGCTGCAGGCGGCTGGGTTCCTGAACGTCGGCAACAAGGACATCGGCTCGATGTTCATTACCGATGGCGGCAATGTGACCGCCAACAACAGTGTCATCGGCAACGACCAGACGGGCATCGGCGAGATCTACGTCAGTGGAAAGGGAGCCAAGCTGTCGCTCACGAATCAGCTTCGTGTCGGTGGTCGCGGCGACGGGCTGCTGGATATTCGCAACGGGGGACAGGTGAGCAATACCTGGTGTCGCGTCGGCGAATCGGCTGGCGGCCTTGGGGATGTGACCGTCAGCGGCCCATCGTCATCCTGGATCAATACCGATTTCGTCGACGTTGGCCCCAACGGTGTCGGCAAGGTGCATCTTGAGAATGGCGGTCGCATTTCGTCGCCCAACTTCCGCATCAACAAGTTCGGGCTTGTCGACGGCGACGGGAAAATCGAGGCACCGGTAATCAACCTCGGCCTGTTTGCCGCGGGCACGCAGGGCGGTGTCGAAATCACTGGTGACTACACCCAGGCAGCGGACGGCTCCATGTTGATCACGATCGATGATTCGTCGTCGCTTGCTGCCAGCAGTCTGCTGCGGGTCGAGGGAACAGCTTTTCTTGGCGGCACGCTGGAGATTGACTTCGAGGAAGGGTTCACACCATCGCCGGGCACGACCTACACGGTCATGACATTCGCATCGCGCGTCGGCAAATTCGCGGCGTTCGACTGCGTGGGCTTTGAGAACGATGATGTTCTCTCCATCAAGTACACAAAGACGAGCGTCGAATTGGTGGTGGTCGAGCCCTGCGGGCCAACATGCTACGACTTGTCGGCGGATTGCGACGGCGACGGCATCGTGGACGCCTGCCAGATATCCGACTGCCCAGGTGAAGACCCGAGCTGCCAGGATTGCAACAACAACCTCATCCCGGACAGTTGCGACCTCGAAGCCGGCACAAGTTCAGATACCGACAGCAACGGGGTTCCAGACGAATGCGTCGGCTGGGACGGCGGTGGAAAAACCAACCGTTGGAGCGATGCAGCAAACTGGGACGACGATACGGTCCCCAACAACACCGTTGAACAGACGTTCGCCGCAGACGTTTCGGGTATCGAGACGTCCATCATTCTCGACATCGAAGCGGGTGTCGACGCCGTGCGACTGCTCAGCGGCGCGAGGCTCAGTGTGTCGGCGGGGAGCTTGAGACTCGACGAGGCCGCCGGCATCCGCAATGACGGTTCGCTCGCGATCCGGTCGGGGCGATCCATCGTGGCGGCTGCGCCGTCGCCAGTACGTTTGCTCGGCACGTCACCGTTTCGACTTGATGGCGCCACGGCTCGGTTGACGGGCATCGAATCCGACAATGCGTTCTTGAATCTTGGTCGCGTCGAGGGTAAGGGCATCATCGATTCGGCGTTCCTGAACGCATCAACCGCGACCGTGGAAGCCAATTCGCCAGGCTCAACGTTGCTCATCACAGGCCCCGGACGCAAGGTGAACAATGGCTTCTTCCGTGCGGTGGACGGTGCGACGTTGCACATTGGCAACACGAGCGTCAGCGGTTCCGGCAGGTTGCAGGCCTCGCGCGGCACGATTCTCATCGGACCGCTGGAAGGCCCGACGACCGCCGGCGGGTCCGATGGCTCGACGGTCACGGTGTCAGCCAATTCCGCCCAAGCCAGCAATGGCGGCAATCTCTACGCCGACGGTGACGCTGAGACATTCCTCAGTGGTACGCTGACTATCGACAACTGCGGCACCTACCAGGCCGCGCCACTCTCCGACGGCGTCTCAGCGTCGCTGTCCGTCAACGCGGTGGTCGTCGCCGAATCGATACCCGGCAGCGGCGGGAGCGTGTTGCTGACGCAATCGATGGATCTGTCGGTCACGAACGCTGTCGAACTGCAAGGGGGCGGGCTGCTGCAGTTGCTGGGTGGCTGCACGCCGCCGCGGCTGGAGATGTCGCAGAATTCGTCGATGTCCGCAGGGTCATTGAACATTGCCGGCAATGCGTATGTTGAAGTCGTCGACAATGCCGACGCAAACATCGGTGGTGACGTTGCGATGTTGGAGGCTGTGGGCTGCGATGGGACCAATCTGGGCGGTTGCACGCCGCCAAGGCTGACCGTGGTCGCACAAGCATCGATGACCGTCGGTGGCGATCTCACACTGCCGAACAGCGCGAACGTGACCGTCGGCAACAACCCCGACGAAGGCACCACGATGTCACTGGCTGGTGATTTCGTTAACGAGAGCACAACGCCGGAGACATTCCAGTGGCTCAACGGAACACTGATACTCGACGGTGAGGATCAGCGATTCGAAACGGCAGGCAGGGATGTGGGAGCCGTGCCCGACGGATTGATCAACAACTTCGCCATCGGCCGGCTGGAAGTTGCATCGAACACGACCGTCACCTTCTCGGACATGTTCGACAATGATCGACTCGGACAGTCGCCCTGCACGGAAGCACTCTACGTCAACGAGTTGGTGCTCGCACCGAACGCGATGATCATCCTGAATGAAACGACGATCTACGCGGGGACCGTGATCAACAACGGCGGCACGCTGCAAACCGACGGTGCGTGTGGTCGGTTGGCCCGCATCTGTGAGGGAGACTTCGACGGCGACTGCACGGTCACGCTGTCCGACTTCGACGACTTCCAAAACTGCGTCTCGGGACCGGGCAACGTCGCATTGTCCGAAGGATGTGCGGTTGCTGACTTTGATCTGGACGGCGACGTGGACTTCGTCGACTTCGGACGCTATCAGTCCTCTTCACGCATGCCGGAGAATTGATCCGACTCGTGCAGTGGCCACCGTGCGTCAACCGAGAAGCTGCCGTACTTCATGCTCCAGCGCGGCGATCGCATCGTCGGCCAATTCGTAACGCACGCGCATGCTTGGCTTGTTCAACGTCAACAGCGACGCCAGATCAATCGGCGTGCCGATCAACACGAGATCGCAATCGGCTGCGTTGATCGTCTCCTCAAGCTCGGACATCTGACGCTCGCCGTAACCCATCGCCGGGAGGATATCCGTCAAGTGCGTGAACTTCGCGAACGTGTCACGAATCGAACCGACGGCGTACGGTCTGGGGTCGACAATCTCCGCCGCTCCATTTGACGTCGCCGCCACGTGACCGGCGCCATACTTCATCTCGCCGTGCGTCAATGTCGGACCATCCTCAACCACCAGCACGCGACGGCCCTTGATCGCGGCGGGATCGTCGACTGTGATGGGTGACTCGGCGCGAATGATGCGGGCTGTCGGGTTGATCGTGTGGATGTTCCGCTCCACCTGGTCGACATCTTCGGGACGGGCACTGCCCACCTTGTTGATGATGACGACGTCGGCCATCCGCACGTTCGTTTCGCCCGGATGGTACTGCAGCTCATGGCCGGCTCGGTGCGGGTCGGCCAACACGATGTACAGATCGGGTTTGTAGAACGACATGTCGTTGTTGCCACCGTCCCACAACACGACATCGCATTCCTTCTCGGCCTCCCGCAGGATACGCTCATAGTCAATCCCGGCGTAGACGACGAAACCTGCCTGAATATGCGGGAAATACTCCTCGCGCTCTTCGATCGTGCAGCGATGCCGATCGAGGTCTTCCACTGTTTCAAACCGCTGACAGATCTGCTCGACCAGGTTGCCGTACGGCATCGGGTGACGGACCGCGACCGAGCGCTTGCCGAGTCTCTTCAATATCCCGAGGACGGCCCGCGTTGTCTGACTCTTGCCGCATCCCGTCCGCACCGCGCATACGGCGATGACCGGCTTGGTCGATCGGAGCATGGTGTGGCGATGGCCATTGATGCGGAAGTCCGCACCCGCCGCCGTCACGATCGAGGCTTTGTGCATCACTTCTTCGTACGGGAGATCCGAGTAGGACATCGACACCTGATCGACCTTGTGCTCGCGGATCAGATCAGCCAGGTCCGCCTCCGGTCGAATCGGAATGCCCTCCGGATAGCGCTCTCCGCACAACTCCGCCGGGTAGATACGACCGTCGATGTCGGGAATCTGTGCGGCTGTAAACGCGACGACCTTGAACCTCGGATCGTTCCGCCAATAGGTATTGAAATCATGAAAATCGCGTCCCGCTGCCCCAAGGATAATCACCCGTTCCGTCTTTGCGTCAATCATCGCGCTTCGCCCCTCGTTGTGGTTCACTGCATGGACTACCGCCACGTCCCATCCCACAAACCCTGTCATCGCCCCGACCAAGACATTTTAACGCAATCACTGCATCGAGGAAGTGTGCTGCTGTCCCGTCAGCATCGACCGATGTATGCTGCTTTTCGCTCATGTGCAGGAGAGGCGAAATGAGTATTGAGTTGCGATTGGATGGGGCGGGCTGGTTGAACATCCTCTTGAAGACTGCGGAACGTGATATCGTGCTCGAATGCTCTTACGTGAGCGACACACTTGGCAACCTATTCGGAGGACTGTTACGCATCAGCACAGAGGGTGGCCGCGTCGAGATCTTGTGTTCACGGGAGACGGAAGACTCGATACTGTCTTTACGTCGCATAAGCGATGAGATTGAAATCGTAGTGAAACGCGTTCGCGATGGACAAGACGATTCGGGCTGGACCATGTTCCGAAGGACGGGCAGATCAACCAAGCTGAGCACGCGGACCGTCTATCGTGGTCGCCTTGAGCTCTTGCGTACGATCTCCCAATTGATTCGGTCGTGGCAAGCCGAATTGGATCGCCGGGGCTTGGATTGCATCCAGACGGAATGGGAACACCCGTTGCCGTTGACGCAGGTCGACGCTTTGTCAGCGTTTCTTGCTGCGAAAGGGGTCGTGCGAGATGAGGCAGACTAGCTCCAATCCTCGACCCACTCAACTAACGCGATGTCATTGTCACCACTCGTCCCATGCTCGCAATACCATAGCTGTGGACTCTCATAGTCCCCTCGATCACTGTCGTGCACATGGCCACAATACGGACACGTCCAACAGATGTGGCAACCATCGTCCGGTGATTCGCCACGAACCACAGGAAACGCCTCCTCGCTCGAAACGACCACCCACTGGTCATGCTCGTGAGGTTCATAGCTTGCGTTGTTGAATCTAAGTTCGTGCCACACGCCGGCTTCTGACATGCCGATCTGCCAACACTTGTCGCGCAGGAACGCCCGCCAAATCGTGACCGTTCGTCGCTCCAATTCGCTCATGCCGTCTGCAATTGCGTAACCTTCGTCTTCAGGTCGGCCATCAGGGCATCGAAGGAATTGGCAAAGGCTTTCACGCCGGCGGTGAGCAATTCGTCGGTCACGTCCGACATGTTGATGCCCTCGGCTTCGATGGCATCCATGGCCGCACGGTAACTGGCGACGTCCTGCTCGATGGCACTCGCGACAGCCCCATGGTCCAGCACGGCATCGATCGTGTGCAGCGGCAGCGTGTTGACCGTCTCCGGACCAATCAGCGGATCAACATAGCACGTATCACCGTAGGCCGGATCCTTCGCACTCGTGCTGGCCCACAGCGGTCGCTGCACGCGCGAACCCATCTTGCGAAGCTTCTCGAATCGCGACCCGTGGAAGACGGCTTTGTAGTCGGCGTATGCGAGCTTGGCGTTACCGACCGCAGCCATGCCGAGTCGCGTGCTGAGGTTCTTATGGCCTGCGTCGATCTTCTCGCGGATGCGCTTGTCGACGAGCGTGTCGACGCGGCTGACGAAGAAAGACGCGACACACGACACGCCGGTGACGTCCTGCCCCGCGTCGGCCCGTTTTTCCAAACCGCGGATGTAGGCTTCCATCACCTTGGCGTACATCGCCCGCGAGAAGATCAGCGTGACGTTGACGTGAATGCCCTCGGCAATCAGCGTCTCGATCGCAGGGATGCCCTCCTCTGTCGCCGGAACCTTGATGAACACGTTGGGGCGATTCAGCTTGCCGAACAACCGCCGCGCCTCCTCGACCGTGCCCTTGGTGTCGTGGGCCAAGTGTGGATTGACTTCGAGGCTGACGAATCCGTCGAGACCATTGGTCCGCTCGTAGACCGGTTTGAACAGGTCTGCTGCGTCGCCCACATCGCCGACAGTGAGCGCTTCATACACGTCATCGGTAGACGCCCCATTGGCCACCAAATTCTCGATCGCGGCGTCGTAGTCGTCGCTGCCGGCGATGGCTTTGTGGAAGATGGTCGGGTTGCTCGTCACGCCGACGACGCCCTGATCGATCAACCGCTGGAGGTCGCCGCCTTCGATCATCGATCGGCTGATCGAGTCGCACCAGATGGACTGCCCCACCGCGTTGATCTGTTCGATCCGAGTTCCCATTGCGTCGCCACCCTCCTTCGCTCCGCCTGCCAATACCTGCCTGGCCACTTTGACCACATTCTCCGCCGTGAATCCGAATTCGCGCATCACCTCGCCCGCGGGCGCCGACTCGCCGAAACGATCCAATCCGATAATCGCGCCTTCGCTGCCGACGTACCGTTCCCAACCATGCGTCGCACCCGCCTCGATGGCCACCCGCTTCGTCACCGATGGCGGCAAAACATCGTTTCGATAGCTGATCGGCTGACGTTCGAACTGCTCCCAGCATGGCAGGCTGACGACGCGAACCTTCACGCCCTCGCTCGTCAGTGATTCATACGCCGCCACACAATGCTGCAATTCCGAACCAGTCCCAATCAGGATCACGTCGGGCGAGCCGTCGCAGTCCGCCAACACATAACCACCCTTCGCCAACCCGCTCGCCGATGCATACGTCGACCGATCGAGCGTCGGCACACCCTGACGCGTCAACGCCAGCAGTATGGGACGATCCGTCACCGACATGATGTAGCGCCACGCTTCGACCGTTTCGTTCGCGTCCGCTGGTCGAACAACATCAAGTCCCGGCATCGCACGCAAAGACGCAACGTGTTCGACGGCCTGATGGGTCGGACCATCCTCGCCGAGTCCGATGCTGTCGTGCGTGAAAACGTAGATGACCGGCTGATGCATCATGGCCGAAAGGCGAATCGACGGCCGGCAATAATCTGTAAACGTCAAGAAGCTCGACACGAAGGGCCGCATACCGCTGAGCGACATCCCGTTCGCCGCCGCTGCCATCGCGTGCTCGCGAATGCCGAACGCGATGTTGCGACCCTCGGGTTGCTCTTTGGAAAACAGCGGGCTGTCCGGCACAATCGTTTTGGTGGAATTGACCAGGTCAGCCGAACCACCCATCAGCGCCGTCACTCTCGGCGCGATCGCCGCCAATGCCTTGCCACCGGCAGCGCGCGTGGCCATCCCCTTTGCATCAGCCTCGAACACCGGCAGATGCGCATCCCAACCATCGGGACACTCCCGACTGCTCATCGCTTTCCACTCGGCCGCCAGCTTCGGATGATCAGCTTCGTACTGCTCGAACATCGCCCGCCACTGCTGCGAATACTCAATCCCGCGCGTTGCAGCCGCACCCGCCATGTGCGTTCGCACTTCTTCGGGAACGTGGAATGTCGCCTCCGGATCCCAGCCATACGCCTGCTTGGTCAGCTTGATCTCATCCGCGCCGAGCGGTTCGCCGTGCGCCTTCGATGTGTTTTCGCGGTTCGGGCTGCCGAATCCGATCTTGCTCTTGCACACGATCAGCGACGGGCGATTCGGCTCGGCGATCGCGGCTTCGAGCGCCACATGCACCTCATCAAGGTTGTTCGCGTCAGCCACGTGTGTCACGAACCAGCCGTAAGACTGAAACCGCGCAGCCACGTTCTCGGAAAACGCGATGTTCGTCCGGCCATCGATCGTGATCTCGTTGTCATCGTAGATCCAGACGAGGTTCGACAGGCCGAGATGCCCCGCCATGGAAGCCGCTTCCGCACCGACACCCTCCATCAGGTCACCATCGCTGCAGAGCGCAAACACGCGATGTTTGAACAACTCACAGCCCTGCGCGTTAAAATGGGCGTTTTGCCACGCTTGGGCGATGGCCATTCCGACCGAATTACCTACGCCCTGCCCAAGTGGCCCTGTCGTCGTTTCCACACCGGGACAAATGCCGTATTCCGGATGACCGGCACACTTTCCGCCCAGCTGACGAAAACTGCGCAGATCCTCCAGAGTGACATCATACCCATACAAATGGAGCAAACTGTAGATCAGCATCGACGCATGCCCCATCGACAGCACGAATCGGTCGCGGTCGGGCCAATCGGGGTTGGCGGGGTCAAAACGCAGGAATCGGTCCCAAAGGACATAGGCCACCGGGGCCATGCCCATCGGCGCGCCGGGGTGGCCGCTGTTGGCCTGCTGAACGGCGTCGATGGAGAGGGTGCGAATGGTGTCGATGCACAACTGGTCGATCGAGCGTTCGGTGGTCATCTTGCTTTCCGGAATTGGGGTGGAGTTTCTGTTCGCCCTACGTGCGTAACGCTAATGCCGCGCGGCGGGCCGTTCAAGTGGGCGATGATGCCACGCGCCGAATGCACCGGAGACACGGGCTGACAACGTCGCGCCGCGTCAATTGAACAGTGATTCGGCGTGTTTGCGTTCACGCGACAGAACTGCGGTGCGCGGCCGCCTATAATGTGGGTTGGCTGCAAAGCGAAAGCGAAAATACGACGCACGAGAGATCACGTTTTTGCAGTTGCATCATAGGAGGCGGCGGATGAAACATCACGGTACTGGCAAAAATAAATCGTCGCTTTCTGGCAAGACATGACGTTAATCGCCGATGTCTCAATTGAGGGGGACTTCGGTGTAAAAAGTTACGCGTCCAGTTTTCGTTTTCGTTATACTCGACGTTTGTGACTTATCGACCTGCAGGATCCAGGTCTCTTTGGCTTGACGTCTTTGGAGCCGCCCATGTCTGACCGGAGGAACACGATGCCAACACTTGACACCCGGGCCCCCGTGATTGCCCAGAGTTCGGTGACACAACGATTCGAGGAGCTGGCCGACAAACTCAACGGCTATCTCCAGACGTTTCGTGAGTTTGGCATTCGATCGAACCGCGCGGTCGCGCAACACCTTTGCGTCGACAGTGCGGAGCTTTCACGACTGAAGAATGCCCGCGTCGGCGACATCAACCTTCAGCGTGGCTATGAGATTCTTCGGAAGTGCGAAGAGCTGGCTCGTCGTTTGACACTCTTTGGCGGACCGCTCAAGTGCAAGGACGTCTACAGCGTTGGATTCAACGTGGCCAATCTCGATTGCGGCAGTCCGACGGAACAATTGCATGCGATCTCTCTTCAGCAGCAGTCGGACATGGTGCTGCTGACCGTTGATGATGAAACTCAGCGCCGCGAATTGGACCTGCTGATCGCCGAGGTCAATCGCTCGGTCGTGCATCCAAGGCGTAATCCCTATGGCCCGATGAGCTTGATGTATGTCCTCAAGAGCGTGTACGCATCACCAAGTGCGACGACCGAGCAAATGAAGCACGCACTCGCATTGGTGCAGCTCGGTCGAAAGGCCTGTCGTCCCGACCTGTTCAACGAGACATTTGGCGAGGAGTGTCGCCGTCGGACGATGGCGGTGATTCTGAACAACGGTGGCGGTATTGCACTGCGATTGTCCAAGGTCTGCCAGTCGCTTTCATCGCGCATGTTGAAACTCTCAAAGTTCCTGCATAAAGAATCATTGGCCACTTTCTACTTCGCCGGCACGATGAATGGCGCGCTGACAGCCGCCAACGATCTGCGCGATGAAGGATGGGCCGTCTCACTGCTCACGACGTTCGTGGAGACCGACGGTTTGGATCGCACCCGCTGGCCGAAGGGTATGCTGGCGGACTTGGCCGATCCCGAGGAATGGCAGTGGCTGAAGAAAAATCAATTCTGGCATCTGCTGGATGGGGAATGTGGCGAAGCGTAGTGTTCGTTGTTCATGTCGCATACGAAACCTTCAGAAAGGTTGAAACGATGATGGGGTACATCCGAGGTTGGCACGTTGCGGTCGCGATGGTGTTCGTCGCACTGACAGCTCCACAAGGATGGGGGGGTGGCGTTACTGGTGGCATCGACGATCATGCTGCCATGGTCGCAATCAGTCCCGATTCGGCTGATTTTGTGACCGTTGATACGGATGCAGGTTCATTCCTCATTCGCGTGTTCACCGAAGAAGCGTCACAGTCTCCCGATCCGATCGCGCCGATGGCGGAGTTGGATCCGTCGCAGCCAACGCGGACGGCTACGACCATCGTGAATCCGTTCTCCGCGTCAACGATTCAAATCAACTTCGTTGAATTGATGCCCGTTGACGTTTCGGGGCTGGGTGGCGTGTCCTATCAGTTGAATGGTCATCTGCCATTCACGCGAGAGGCAGAGCTTCGATTCATGGCCGAAGGCCTTGATATTCGCCAGACCGCTCCGCTGCAGATGGCCGGCGACGAACCGGATGACACGTGCTGGGTGACTGGTGAACCGATCCTTGAGATTCCCGTGATCGTGCCGATGGACAATGCGGCCGACCGCGACACGGTGCCGACGTACAACGTTGAGATCATGTCGCTCACGACGACGGTTGACCAGAACGGCCCGATTCGCCGCAGGGATGGTGGTGATGGCGGAACCCCCGGCGGCTCACCGGATCCTGGCTTCCTGATGCACACAGGCAACCACGGTACCGTTGTCATTCAGCCGGAAACCGGCGACGGCGGCACACCCGGCGGATCACCGAGTCCGGACGGGGAACGCAAATAAGGCCGAGAATGCCTGCAAGAGAATAACAACCCCGGCTTCGGTCGGGGTTTTTTTGTGCGCCGACTGTCGGTTGGACGCGCGTGGCTACCGTCTTGGCAATCACCTAAGATACGATCGTCGGCAATGATGCCGGTCACGCTGTCTGAATTCGAGGGTGCGGATGGAACATCTCAGCGGATCATGGAAGAGCGAGGTCGAGCAGGCGGTCGAATTGGCACGGATGGTCAGTTCGCAAACCGATCCGCAGGAGATGGTACAACGCTACGGCACGCGCATCCGCGACATGAACCCAGCCGACGGGTTTCTCTCGCTCAGTCGTCGCGATCTCACGTCACCCAAGTACCGCATCACGCGCTATTCCGGCTGGGGAGAGGAAGTCAATCCCTGGAAGGAGAAGCACAAGCTGCCACTGATGGAAGGCGGCCTCTTGGCGGAGCTGATTTACGGCAACGAACCGCGCGTGCTGAACGACGTCTCACTGGCGGCTGACGAGCCGGCGGCAGCATATCTCGACGGCATGACCTCGCTCGTCGCGATGCCACTTTACGATGGTGGCGAATCGCTCAACATGGTGATCCGCATGTTCCGCGACAGCGTCCCCGACCTCGAGAAATTCCCGGACATGATCATCACAGCCAACATCTTCGGATTGGCCACCAAGAACCTCGTCATGTCTGAGGAGGTACGTGTTGCCTATGAAGCACTCGACCGGGAATTTCAAGCGATCGCAGCCATTCAGCGATCACTGCTGCCGACCAAGCTGCCGGATACACCGGGACTTGAATTGGCCACCTTCTACGACACAGCGCATCGGGCTGGTGGCGACTACTACGATGTTTTTCCCGTTGATGAACACCGCACGGGAATCATGATCGCCGATGTCAGCGGGCATGGTGCGGCTGCCGCCGTCGTGATGGCGCGGATGCATGCCAGTCTGCACGCCTATCCCGGGGACCTCGCATCGCCTGCGGACGTCATGGAATTTGCCAACGAACATCTCCAGCAGCATTGCACGCGCCAACTGACACAGGTCACGTTCGCGACCGCATTTTACGGGGTCTACGATGGCGATCGCAATGTGCTGACCTATTCATCGGCGGGCCACAACCCACCAAGGCTTCGGACATGCGATGGCGCGTTGGCGTCGCTGGCGGGTGCCGTACAGCTCCCGCTGGGTATCGACTGTGGTCTCGAGTTCGAGACCGCTGACGTACCGATGACCTCGCGCGACGAGGTGCTTCTGTACACGGACGGGATTGTCGAAGCCTTCAATCCCACGCACGACCAGTTCGGGCTTGAGCGTCTCGACGAGGTGTTCATCGAGCCACAGCCATCGACGACGGCAGTGGTCGACCGAATCGTCAACGCGTTGGATGATTTCGCTGACGGCACGCCGTTCGAAGACGACCGCACGCTTGTCGCCTTTCGCGCCAAGTAGCCGCCATCACGAACGAGATTCCCTTCGGAACCGTGCCCACGGGTCTGCACCGATGCTGTTGTAGGAAAGCACGGCACGACGTGTGGACTTGTCATGCGCCGACATGGCGCATTGACGCCCACATCGGCCAGATGATATCGTGGTCGGAAAAGAAAGGATGCCAAACATGTTTTGTCGTGCTCTGACCCTCATGCTGACCATGTCGACCATCACCTTGGGCGAGATGACGTTGCCGGATTCTGTCAAAACGAACATTGAGCGCCGCATCGATCATGGGTTGAATGCTGGCATCGTGGTTGGGCTGGTGGAGGAACGGGACGGAAAGGCCGCCACGGAATACTGGTCGTTTGGCGTCACGAAGGCTGGCGAGTCACGCAAGATCGACGAGAACACGATCTTCGAGATCGGCTCGATCACCAAGGCATTCACCGGCATTCTGCTGGCCGACATGGTCGAGCGCGGCGAAGTCAAGCTCATCGATCCCATCGACACGTATCTGCCGAAGGGCGTGACGGCACCGTCGCGCGACGGAAAGTCGATCACGCTCGAAAGCCTGGCCACGCACCGATCGGGCCTTCCCCGCTTGCCGGACAACCTGACGATCAGCGACAGTTCCGATCCGTACGCGGATTATTCTCCTGACCTGCTTCACGCCTTTCTTTCAAAGCACGAGTTGTCTCGCGGCGTCGGCGAGAAGTATGAGTATTCGAACCTCGGCATGGGATTGCTCGGGCATCTGCTCGGACAGGCAGCCAAGCAATCCTACGAAAGCCTGGTGGTCGAGCGCATCTGCAAGCCACTGAAACTAAAAGACACGCGGATGAACCTGAATCGGAGACAGGCGAAGCGGTTCGCAACAGGCCACGTCGGCGTTGATCCCGTCGAACATTGGACAATGCAGGATTGCCTCGCGTCGTGCGGGGCATTGCGGTCATCAGCCAAGGACATGATCCGCTTCCTGTCCGCCAACCTCGGACTGGCGAAGTCATCACCAATGGATGCATTGAAGATGGCACAGGCCAGGCGTCACAATGCCGGTACGGCGGACGTGCATGTCGGTCTCGGATGGCACATCAACACGCGGTTCAATCGCACGATCGTTTGGCACAATGGAGGCACGGGCGGGTTCCGCACGTTTTGTGGATTCGACCCTCAGAGCAAGCGCGGCGTCGTCGTGCTGAGCAACACGTCCAACAGTGTGGACGACATCGGGTTTCATTTGCTCGAGCCGAAGTACACGCTCGAGTCCATACCAGACAAAGCCGTCGTGCCGGTTGACGTATTGGCGGAGTATGCTGGGTACTACGAGCTGCAGCCGAGCGTGATCATTCACGTCACCGCTGACGGCAAACGATTGTTCGCGCAACTGACGGGGCAGGAGCGCTACGAGGTCTACGCAGAATCGCCGACGACGTTCTTCTACACCGTGGTCGACGCCAAGCTAATCTTCGATCGCGATGATGCCGGCAAGGTACATCAGGTCCAGCTCGATCAGTTCGGTGTCAAGCGACCGGCCAAGCGTCTCGAGAACTACGAACCGCCGGTTCGCAATGTCATCGAGGTAGATACCGAGACGCTGAAACGCTACGAAGGCCGCTATCAACTGGGGCCCGGTGCCATCATCGACGTCGCACTCGACGGCGACCAACTGACCGCGCAGATCACAGGTCAGCCAAGGTTCCCGATCTTCGCCGAAACGAAGACGCGCTTCTTCTACAAAGTTGTCGATGCCCAGATTGACTTCTCCGCCGACGACGATGGCAAAGCATCCAAACTAACCCTGCACCAAGGAGGCATGGACCATCATGCCGGGCGACTCAAGTAGGTGCATTGATGGCGTCACACCAACAGGCGGTGGCCGAGTTTCGTCATCCCAGCGCCCCTGACCCATCATGGCTGCGCGTTCGCGGGTCAACGCAGGTGAAGATTGTCGTCGCCCTGGCGTCCCTTTGCTTCGTTGTGGCGGGATGCGGGTCGGCGAGAGTCGTCCACCAGGACCGGTATTGGCAACGGCTGCCTTCGCCATCTGAGAAGCTGCGAATCGGCATCAATAGCATTGGGGTGGACACCTCAGGGGGACTCTGGTTCACGTCACGCAACGATCTGTATCTCTGGGAGCCGGATATTCGTCATTGGCGAAAATATGAGCTTCCGTATGAATCGAAGCACATTCGACTGTTCGGTGGCATGCGTACCGGACTCTTTGCGGACGTGAAGGCATCAGATTTCAGGCATCACGTCTTGCGACTGAACAACCGCACCCATTCGCAGATCACGTCCTACGAACACAAGAGATCGGGGCCACATTTCAAATCGTACGTAAGCAGGAACGGGCACGTTCTCACATGGGGCGACGGCCGCCTCCACAGCTTCACCGGGCAGCGATGGGTTGATCATGGTATCGCCATGACGCGCGATACAGTTCGCGTCATTGATGCCGGGGATTTGGTTGGCCTCATTCAAGGCGACAGGCTGGTCACGTACGATCGTTGGAATCGGGTACGGTCCACGACCCTCGATTCGACGTTTGCATCTCGAATTCACCGTGCAGCGGGGCTTGCGAACGATAAAGCCATCATTCTCGACTACAGTTGTCGGCAGGTGCTCATCCTCGACCTCATCAGTGGGCAACTTCTTCCAGCAAGCCGTGTGAACGCATCGCTGCATGGCTGGACCCCGAATGAAGTGGCGACGTTGGATGATGGCAGCGTCCTGCTGTCGGCGTACAACATTGCCCAGACAGGCAAAGTGCTCTTTCGCATCATGGGTGACGGCACCGTCACCGAAATGCCCGAGACGATCGGCATCCGCTGGAGTCACATATTGACCGGGATCGGCCCGCGCATGGTCAGCACTGATACGCAAGGCGCAATCTGGTTCGCAGGCAAGGACTATGGGCCGATCGCATTGGTCGACGGTCACGTCCAACAGCACGACGACCGCATCGATGCATGCCCGGAGCATTGCCACACGATCGAGATTGGTCGGGATGGCGCAATCTATGCCGCCTCTTGGACCGACATTTATTCCTACGACAGTCGCAACAGCACAGCCATCGAACGAGCGCCCAATGCGGACCAGCCCATCCCACGAGGAAGCGCGATTTGGAGCCGACCCGCCCCACCGTTCAATCCCCTGGAACGCGCGTGGCTCATTGATAAGAATATCCTGACTCATTCAATGTTTGCGGGAGCTGACGGGATGACGAACGTCGACGCGCTGGATATCGAAAATGGCGAGACTCGGTTTTCGTTGCCGTTGGTTGGTGACATGCCCATGTATCCCTTTGTTGCACGTCTAAGCGACGACAAATGGGTTGCCACATCGTCAGGCCACATCCATTTTCTGAATACGGATTCGGGCGAGCTGACGACGGCATTCCCGTTTGAACGCGACCCACGGATTGATCCCGTCGCCGTTGATGGGGACATCATCGTTGTCGAGAGATTTCAAGGCAGATCATTGGCGCGTCTTTCGCCAACCGGGGCCAGAGTCTGGACCGCCGATCTGCCCGGCATGGTGGTTCGGCACATGTCACTCGTTGGTTCAGCGCTCGTGGTTCAGACAATCAGTAAGTCATTTCCCCGCGTGTTGACGACAGCCTTCAACATCAACACCGGCCAAGAGTTGTGGGTGAATAATGACGGAGCGGGCGGAGGCGGCATGGCCACTTGCGACGCCACACAGTTGTTCATCGAAGCCAGAACGTATGATGGCACGACCTCAGCCTACGACGCAACATCCGGGAGGCTTATCTGGCGGAATAGCGGGATCAAAGCACGGGTTTCCAATGCTCCCATCGTGGATTCATCGTGCGATGGCGTCTTCGTGGTGGACGACGATGGCGTCGTCGCTCGACTCAGCATCGACGACGGTTCCACGTTGTGGCAAACGGAACTGAACAGGCGACCAGTCAAGCCGCCCTACGAACAAGTGTATCCCTATCAATCATTCGTGACACTTCAGGACGCGTACCTGATGGTCTTGACGGACGACCAAGTCCTGACGTTTCTGAACCCACAGACAGGCCACCCGCTGGGACGCATCGAAGTGACCCATGACGTCATCGATCATGGAAAAAACCAAGGCCCGTCCCCTCTCCTGTCGGCCCCGTGGCTCATTGGCGACAAGATCCTTGTGGCAACAAAGTCCGGTGTTTCGCTATACGAATGGCCGGAGTTTGCCTTGCGAGGTGAATGACTCCGCGGCCAGCAAAATGCGACGGAGTTATTTGGACTGCCTCGGTGTTACCTGGAGTTCGCCTTGGCCGTCCTCACCTGCAGGACGACGATGTAGAGCACGCTCAGGGCAATGAACGCGCCGCCGATGAACGTCGACGTTTCGGGCACCTCGTTCAACACCAGCCACACCCAGATCGGACTCAAAATCGGTTCAAGCAGAATCAGCGTGACGCCCTTCTGGGCCGTGACACGCTTCAACCCCTCCGAATACAGCACATACGGAATGCCGAATTGCACAACCCCAGTGAAAAGCAGCCAGCCAATCAGAGACAACGTCATGACCGGCAACGCCGACAACAGTGCAATGGGCATCATGATGACAGCCGACCCCATGCACACGCACCAGACCAGCACAAGTGCGTCAATACGGTGCGCACGACGGAATACAACCGACTGCAACCCGAACACCACACCGGCGATGATGCCAATGATCAGTCCGGATTGACCGGGCGTGTACTGGTCCCAGAAAATCACCCCCACGCCGACAAACGCCAGAATCATCGCGACGGTCTGCGGCCCTGTGGCACGATCACCCGTGACAAACGGCGACAGAAGAAACACCCACGCCGGCGCCGTGTACTGCAGGAAGATTGCATTCGCCGCCGTCGTCATCGTCATCGACAGCACAAATGTAACGCACATGCCGGTGAAGACGACAACGGCTGCGACAAGCCAACGCTTCTCCGCGATCGCCCGAGGTCGCCACACCACGAATGGCGTCAGGATCAACCCGGCGATCAATGAGCGAAAAGCCGCAATCGCCATCGCGGGCAACTCCTGCTGATAAAGATACTTGATGAGAACGCCGTTAAGACTCCACAGCGCCGCAGCCGACAGCATCAATACCGTACCGACCGCCTGAACGTGGCGCGATTCGTCTGAGACACTCACGGTGTGGAACCGTCATCGAGATCAGAAATCAGGCGGCACAGTTCGTCCTGCGAATCCTTGTAAGGCTTGCTTGGACCTTTGATGCCGTTGAAGAAGATGGCAAACGCGTACCTCTTGCCCGCATCGCTGTCGACATAACCCGCCAGCGTCCGAACGCCACGAAGCGTGCCGGTCTTGGCTTGAACCCGGTTCGCCAAACCGTGCATGCGCCGACGCAGCGAGCCATCATCACCCGGGACCGCGAGACTGTCGGCAAACATCGACGCGGATGAATGACGATGCATATGCGTGAGCACGCCGACGATCTGCGTGGCCGTCGCGCGATTGTCGCGACTCAAACCTGATCCATCAGCAAAGTGAAAACCCGCCGTCGCAATCCCGCATCGCGTCAAAAAGTCGGTGACGCCAATGGAAGCAGATGACCACGAACCGACCGCCTCCTTGGCTCCCCGATTCCTCAGATGTTCATAACCGACCCGCTTGGCCAGACATTCGGCGAAGAGGTTCTGGCTGTTCTTGCCGATCCGCGCGAGCACGTCGGCCATCGATGTCTTGTGCACATCCAGAACCTGCACACCATCTGGAACCGAACCATCCTGCTGACGAATACGCCGACGCTCGACGCCATCGACCGCAATTCCAGCCTCGGAAAGTTGATGTTGAAACGCGGACGCGAAGAGCAATTCGCCGTCCGGGACCGCCACCGATTCCAGCGTCGATTTGCGGCTGCAATTGCGACTGAGCCGATAGGTAAACGTCTCACCGATGCGCCCGACGACCGGAACCCCCTTGGATGCTGTACGCGCACGGTTGTCGATCCTGACGATCTCTGCGGGCGGCTCTACCGAATAGGCCGGACGTGCCCCAAGCTTCGCACCGGGGATGACCGTGATATCGATACAGTTATCGTTGATGTTGAGACCCCCCACAGGCGCGGCGTACCACTTCTGCAATTCACGCGGGCTCCACGACGGATGCACGCGCTGTTCGTCGAAAATGGACCCGTCTAGCACCAATGGACCCTCGAGTGGGGGCAGGTCTTTCGCTTTCACCAGCGACGCCCAGCGCTCCAGCGTGGTCGTCACCGAGCGCCCGTCGCGCTCAACCAGCCGCGGGTCTCCAAACCCCGGATCACCACCGCCGACAACAATCAGCGACCGCCCATCTGTCGCCAGCGAGGTTTCAAACGCGAACTCCGGCCCAAGCAGGTCCAGCCCCGCCGCCATCACAAACACCTTCTGGTTGCTGGCGGGGATCATCGGCTGACGCGGGTTGAGACGCGCGACGACGCGAAGATCCGATAAGTCGACGACGAGCAACGAGGCGTCGACCGGTTTCGCGGCGACCTTGCGGACGAATGCGTCAAGTCGCGTGTGAGCGCCGACGGGGTCGATGGTGGATGACTCTGCCGACGCGATCACCGCGCACGTCAGGAGTTGCGCAACGGCAGCGGCGACAGCAACTTGGCGTGTTCGTCGGTTCATGCCGCCCCATGATAGGCATGGGGTCCGTATCCGCCAGCGTCGGCCAATGGCAGGATGTCCCGTCCGCCGTGGGGGCGAGTTTTCGGACCTGTGGATTCCTGGGTGGGCGATCTTGACATTCGATGGGGCGTGGCTAAAGTGATTTGCTCGCTGGCTGGAACGGATCAACGTTTCAGGCGGTGACCCAAAATCAGGGGCCGTAGCTCAATTGGTTAGAGTACCGGACTGTCGATCCGGTGGTTGCGGGTTCGAATCCCGTCGGCCTCGATAATGCAACATCAAACCCTGCAGAAGGTTACAACCATCTGCGGGGTTTTTGCTTTCGAGCCAGCCACCAAAGTTGCTAGGAAAGTCGTACCCATCTCCACAGGCCGAGGGCACTGATCATCATCGCCAGCATTGGCGGAACACCGCTGCCGCAAAACGCGTCAGTTGGAGCGGCCGCGTCGACATCCTGATCGTGTTGCTGGTCGGTCATTGGACCCGGTGGGTTCGTCGGCTCCACGGCGTCAAACACATCGGACTCACTGTCCACGTCTTCCTCCGTCCCGGTCAAAACGTCCGGCTGCAGTCCCAGCAACTCGGCGCAGGTCTCTGGGTCGCTGTTTGCCGGATCGTCCGGGCAGGCATCCACGCAGTCGGGGGTTCCGTCGCCGTCGGTATCGGTGTCCGACACGTCGCAGCCACACGTGCCGGGCGAGAACTTTGCTGGATCTTGCGGACATGCATCCACGCAGTCAGCCACGCCGTCCTCGTCCGAGTCGACATCCGGCTCGTTGGCGCATCGATCTGCGCAGTCGTCCACGCCGTCATCGTCATCATCGCGTTGCGTGCAGGCACACCCGTTGGAGTCGGCTTCCGCCCAAATCGGTGTATTGGCGCACCGATCATCGCAGTCGTTGACGCCGTCATCGTCGGTGTCGAGCACGAAGCAGAGCGGCGTTCCAGGGTTCGGGTGTGACGAACAGCCCCCCTCGCATTCGTCGGGGACATCATTGCCGTTACAGTCGGTGCTGGTACCCGCCGCGATGTCGCGCCGGTCGCCGACGTTGTTGGCGTTGCAGTCGGGCAGCGCGAAGGTGGCCGACACAATGTCCGAGTCTGATCCAACGGTGCCGCCCAAAGGATCGGTGGTCATCCACGCGATGAGCCAGCGATCGAATCCGTCGTGAGCCAACCGATGCAGCGAGTCGTCGCCGGCGTCGGTGGCAGCGTTGGCGTTGATTGCTGTCGGCGCGGACCAACCAGCCGCGTCGCCTGCTGCACTAGCGGCGAGAAGATCGATGTCACCGCCGATGGTCCCGGCCAGCGTGTCGGCTGAATACCAGATCGCCACGTGGTCACCATGGCCAAGCGTGACCAGTTCAACCAGAAAATCGTCACCGGCGTCGGTGGCGGCATTGGCATTGAGCGCTGCAACATTGGACCAGGTTGCACCGCCGTCAACGCTGTTGGTTGCCAGAATATCGCGATCGGTGCCGATGGCCGCCCCGACATTCTCCGATGAGTGCCATGCCACGGTCCATGCGCCATCGCCGCGCGCAAGCACGGTCGGAAAGTCATCTGCAGCACTGTCTGCGGTGGCCGTGCTGTTGACAACCGATGGAGCGGACCAGTTGCCGCCATCGTCGCTGCTGGTCGCCATCAAGATGTCGCCTTCGGTTCCGATGCCGCCACCCAGGTTTTCGGTGGACTGCCAGGCCGCCAGCCAGCGACCAGCCATGTCGGTGGCCAACCGTGGATTGGTGTCCTGACCGGTGTCGGTCGTGGCATTGGCGTTCAAAGCGATCGGGGCTGTCCACGTGGTGCCGAAGTTGGCGCTCGAGGCGAACAGAACATCGTTGTCAGTGCCGATCGTTCCACCGAGGTTCTCGGCGGAGTGCCAAGCCGCCAGCAAGGTTCCGGAATCCGACAGGACCAGCGTCGGGGCAGCGTCGTCGCGGGTGTCGGTTCCACCATTGCTATTGAGGACGGTGAAGTTCGACCAAGTCAGCCCATTGTCGGTGCTTGTGGCGTATCGAATGTCGAGGTCGCTCAGGTCATTGTTGGAGACCCAGGCGGTCAACCAACGCCCTGCGCCGTCCGTGACGATCCGCGCCCAAAAGTCGGAGCCCACATCGACGGCGGCGTCCGAGTTAAGGGTTGCTGGAATGCTCCATGTGACGCCGTTATCGTTCGACCGGGCGACGAGAATGTCCCGATCTGCACCGATCGAACCGCCGAGGTTCTCCGTCGACGACCAGACCGCGACCCAATGGCCGTGACCGTCACCGGCGATGTCGGGTTGCTCGTCGATACCGGAATCGGAGACGGCGCTCGCATTGACCGGCCGTGGCGCCGTCGGGCTTGGGACGGTCTGCCCGCGAACCGGAGCGGTGCCGACCACTGCGAGGGCGATCAGGACGTGGATCACATCAGTCGTGAGGACCCGATTGCTGAGCATTTGCAGCCTACTGCGATTGGTGGTTTTCCGTTGCCCGATGTGGTTGTCATCGACGCGACGCGGGTCGATATTGAAGGTGTCCGAGGGCGCGTCCTGCCTTATCGGACGAGTTCAGGTCCCCTCGCACTCTCTTGCGCCGAACCAACGTGCCCAGTGCCACGGTAGCTGTATGCGTGCCGATATCTGGTCGATCTCACGTGCAATGGGGGCGAACATGGGCTGTTCCAAGCCGAATCGGCGTTCAAAAATTGATGCCGGATTCTCGCTGGTTGAGCTGGTGATTGTGATTGTGATCATCGGGATACTGGCTGCGATTGCCGTGCCGCGGTTTCAACAGGGTGTGAAGGAGGCGGACGCAGCTGCCCTGATTTCGAATCTGCGCACACTTCGTCGGGCGATGGAATTGTACAAAGCTGAGCACGGCAAGTACCCCGACGACATAGATACGTTCGAAGTACAACTGACGCAGTACACCGACGCAGCCGGCAATGCGAGCCCGACGAGGACCGGGGCGTTCGTCTATGGCCCGTACATCTCCAAGATCCCCCCGCTGCCGGTGGGGAACAACGCCGGCAAGACCGAAATCGCGGGGGGCGCGCTTCCCGGTGCCGTCGCAACCGCAGGCTGGTGGTACGACAAGGACAGGGGTGAACTACGCGCCAATCTTGCCGACGATCAGGTCGACAAGAAAGGCGTGCGCTTCAATCTGCGATGACAGCCAGTGTCCGTGCATGAACCAGGCGATAATGCCTCCTACTCCGGTTGCCAGGTCGGCAGTCGGCCCGGCGTCCATGGAGCGTTGCGCGATTCCATGTCACGCTCAAGTTCCACCAGATCCGATTGGAGTTGTCGCAACTGCGTCAGCACGGTCTGGAACTGCGAACCGGCGTCTTGGTAGGCGTCGCGTTGGGTCTGTGTTGGCGCTGAAGTAACGCGCCAATCGCCGGCGATGCCAATGCGCGAGCGGATCGACGTCGGCGTTGGCTCCTGATGTTTCGACTTCGTGCGGTCGCCGCTCAACTCCGTCTTGATGCGCTTCAGCCGCAGGTCGAGGTCTCGCACGGTGGCAAGCATCGATCGGTCGATCGACGGCGTATTGACGATCGTCTTGCGGATGTAATCCAGACGGGACTGGTATTCGCCGCTGGCTTTGACCGCGCCGGCGACGGCTCGCTCAAGGCGGGCGACCTTGCGGTTGAAACGCATCACGGCTTCGCGGTCCTTGGCGGCGAAGGTGGCCAGCTCGAGCGGTACGACCTCGAACGATTCCGGCTGGGAAATTTCGGTGACCGTGCCATCGATCTCGGTGGCGAGGGTGACGCTGTAGGTTCCGGGCAACGCCAAAGGGCCCACCGGCGGCAAGTCCCACGGCATGCGATCCTTGGGTTCCGTAAGACGCGTCGGCAACAGCGACGGATCACGCAGATCCCACGCGATGCGGTGAATACCCTTTTCGCGCGAGCCCACCACGCGCCGAATGACGTCACCATCTTCGTTGCGGACGATGAGCAAGACCTGCGGCGCTTTCTCTTCATCCTCAGCACGAAGCTCCTCGATCGACGGGTAATCGACCGGCTGTTCGTTCTTGATCGCCTCTTTCTCCGCGGCGCGACGCTTCTCCACGCGGCTCATCACCTTCTCCTTGAGGTAGTAGGTGAATACGGCGCCGAAAGGCGGATTGGGGGCGACGAAATAGGACGCCCCCTGCGAGCCTCGCCCCGTGCGTCCGCCAAGTCGATCGTATTCCACGTAGCGGAGTGCCTGCTTGACGGGGAAGAGATGCTGCGCGTGGGTGAGCAACTCGTCGGACATCGCACGCAGCGGTGAGTAGTCGTCGAGGATGTAGAAGCTGCGGCCAAACGTGCCGAGGACCAGATCGCTTTCGCGACGTTGAATTTCGATGTCACGCACGGCGATGGTTGGAACGCCGCCCTTGAGGCGAATCCACTTCGTGCCGCCGTCGACGGTCACGTACACGCCGAATTCCGTGCCGACGAAAAGGAGGTTTGGCTGCACGTGATCCTGCCTGATGCTGTAGACGGTTTCGCGTTCGGGCAGGTCGCCGGCGATCGATTGCCACGTTCGGCCTCGATCATCACTGCGGAGCATGTAAGGTTTGAAATCGCCCATCTTGTGGTTGTCGAAGGCGGCGAAGACGACGTCCGGGTTGTGCATGGATGCGGTCAGACAACTCACGTACGTGCGTTCGGGGACGTCGGGGAAAGACTCGACGCGACGCCAATTCTGGCCAGCATCTTCGGTGATGCTGACGACGCCATCATCGGTACCGACGTAGAGCAAGCCGTCAACAAGCGGCGACTCGTCGAGCGAGACGGCGTTGCCGTAAATGGAGGTTGATTTGTTTTTGGCCACCGCGTCAACGCTTTGGATTTTGCCCATGACTTCGAGGGCGTTGCGGTCGAGGCCTCGGGTGAGGTCGGGGCTGATGGTCGTCCAGCTGTTGCCGCGATCGTCGGAGCGGAAGAGTTTGTTGGCGGCGAAGTAGAGTCGCTTGTGGTCGTGGGGGCTGAGGATCAGCGGTGTGTCCCAGTTCCAGACGTAGGGTTCTTCGCCAGGTGCTTCGCGTGGCTTGATGTCGACGATTTCGCCGCTGCGGCGATCATGCCGCACGAGGCCGCCGTATTGCCATTGGCTGTAGACGATGTTGGGGTCGGTCGGGTCGACGCGGGTTTCGTAACCATCGCCGCCGACGGTGATGAACCAGTCGGCGTTGGTGATGCCACCGGGGTTGGTCGTGCGTGAGGGACCTCCCTGGGTGTTGTTGTCCTGCGTTCCTCCGTAGACGTTGTAGAACGGTTCGGCCTCATCGACGGAAACGCGGTAGAACTGCGTGACGGGGAGGTTGTCCTTGTACTGCCAATTGCTGGCGAGGTCCCACGATTCGTAGATGCCGCCGTCGCAGCCAACGAGCAGGTGATTCGTGTCGTCCGGATCGATCCAGAGGGCATGGTCGTCGACGTGGCGGTACTTGCGCGGGACACGCTTGAACTTCGCACCGCCGTCATCGGTCACGTGCATGATGGTGTCGAGGCTGTAGACGCGGTTCACGTCTTCGGGATCGCAGACAAGTTCGTTGTAGTACTGCGGGCTGCGGGACTTGTAGTCGCCGCGTTTTTCCCATGATTCGCCGCGATTGGTCGAACGGAAGACGCCACCCTTATCCTGAGCCGCTTCAACGATGGCATAGACGACGTCGGGGTCAGCCGGCGAAACACACATGCCGATGCGACCTTTGTCCACCTTGGGCAGACCTTTCTCGACCTTGCGCCACGTTACACCGGCGTCGGTGGACTTATGAATCGTCGATTCGGGACCACCGTTGATCAGCGTCCAGACATGGCGGCGACGCTGGTAGGAACTGGCATAGAGCACGTCGGGATTGCGCGGGTCCATGTGCACTTCATTAATACCCGTGTCATCACTGACGTGCAGGATGCGTTCCCACGATTCGCCACCGTCGGTCGTTTTGTACAAGCCGCGGTCGCCGCCCGATCGCCACAGCGGCCCCTGTGCAGCAACATAAACGACGTTGGAGTCGCGCGGGTCCACGACGATGTTGCCGATGTGCTCGGATTCCTTCAGGCCAACGTTCTCCCATGATTGTCCGCCGTCGCGCGAGCGATAGACGCCATCGCCAAAGGAGACGCTGCGCTGACTGTTGTTCTCACCGGAACCGACCCAGATCGTGTACGGATTGTTCGGATCGATGGTGACGCAGCCAACGGAGTAAGAACCCTGGCTGTCAAAGATCGGCTTGTAGGTCGTGCCAGCGTTGTCGGTCTTCCAGACGCCACCGGAGCAGACGGCGACGTAGTATTGCGATTTGTTCTCGGGGTTGACGGCGAAATCGCAGATGCGTCCGGACATGAGGGCAGGTCCGATCGAGCGGAATTTCAGCCCGCTGAGCGTGCCGGCGGTCATGCCATCGGTTTTCTCCTCGTCGGCCACTTCGGTTTCGGCGTGGGCGGTCCAGGGGGTGATCGTCAGTGCGAGCAGAAGCAACGCGAGCAAGCGTCGGGGCATGGAGCTTTCCTTTCGAAGCGGGTGATCGGGCGGGGCAGTCAAGTCCCGGCCAGTGCTGATCCCATCGTGGCGCGTAGTGTAGCGGAAAAGTTGGTGGTTGATCGAGGGCGGTGGGGTGGTGAATACGAGAATCGACGGGGCTGTCTCCGAGAAACGGTCATGCGTGTGACCGGTTTGCCGGGATGGCTTCCGGGCATACGATGGGGGTATGCGAACGGGCGCGATTCAACTGGTGGCGGCGGTGCTGGCGGGTCTTGCCCTTCTCGGCTGCCGGCGCGACAGTGCGGAACCACCACCGGTGGAAAAAAAGAAGCCCGCCGTGCCCAATGTGATCTTTCTGACCGTCGACACACTGCGGGCAGATCACTTGGGCGCTTATGGCTACGACCGGCCAACGATGCCGTGGCTCGACGAATTCGCGGCGGAGGCGACGGTGTTCGAGAATGCGGTCGTGCCGCGGGGGTCAACGCGGTCGAGCTATGCGTCGATGCTGACCGGGCTTTATCCGCATCGGCATGGGGCGCGGCACAACCGGCTGGTGCTGCACGATGACACGGTGACGCTGGCTGAGGTGCTGAAGTCGGCTGGCTACCACACGGCTGGGTTCGTGAGCAACTTCATTCTGATTTCGGAGTTGAGCGGGTGCGACCAGGGATTCGACGTTTACGATGATCGCCTGACCGATAAGGAGTCCTATCGCGACAACTTCGAACGCACAGCAGATCGGACGGCGGATGCGATCCTGGCGTGGTTGGCGGACGATCCGCCGCAGCCATTCTTCCTGTTCACCAATTTCATTGATCCACATGGCCCCTACCAACCGCCGGAAGCGTATCGAGCACAGTTTCGATCCGGCAAGACCAAGCCGATGGACCCGGCGCAGATTCCGGATTACCAGGCCAAGGCAGGCGAACCGGCCGACTTCCACGACTTCGTCGATCGCTACGACGCCGAAATTCGATTCACCAACGACGCGATCAAGCGTGTCGTCGATGCGTTGAAGGCGACGGGCGTTTGGGACAATGCGATCGTGGTCTTCACAGCCGATCATGGCGAATCGCTTGGCATGCACGGGATCTACTTCGAGCATCACTTCCACGTGTGGGAGGAGACCACGCGTGTGCCACTGGCGATCAAGTTGCCCGGGGAATGGCCGACGAAAGGCAAGCGCATTGGCGATGTTGCGTCACCGATGGACTTGCCGGCGACGGTGCTGAGTCGGCAGGGGCCGCTTGCGGTGATCAAGTTGCCGCCGGATATGGATGGCATCGACCTCACGGACCTGTTGAAAGGAACGGATCAGCCGGATCGACTCGTGTTCATGGAATTTCCGTCGATGGCCACGCCCGCACGCGAGCCGTTTCCGGATGTCTGGGGTGCGCGGTCTGCCACGCACAAGCTGATCATGGTGACAGACGTTGAAAATGGTCGCCCGTTGCAAAAAGTTTTATACAACGTGCAGAATGATCCGAACGAACAATCGCCATTGGCGATGGGCCCATCTTCACCGGTGTGGACGCGACTGAATCGAGAACTGCTGGATCATGTCATGAGCGTTCGCTCTTTCTCGCTGCCATTCGTCGTCACCGAATACGAGGTGCCGATGAAGGATCGCACCGACTACGTCAAGAAGCACAACGATCGCGTTCAAACCAAACCGCTGACCAAAGAGCAGACCGACAAGCTCCGCGGGCTTGGGTACGTCGACTGATGTCGGAACAGAAGGACCATGTCGTCGATCACGTTTGAACCCATCGCAACGCCACTGAACGCCGTGGTATCCCTTCCCGGGTCCAAGAGCCTGACGAATCGGGCACTGATTCTGGCTGCGCTGGCGAATGGACAATCGACGCTGGCCGGCGCCCTGTTCTCTGAAGACACGGAGCGGATGATCGACGCATTATCGACGCTTGGATTCGCCGTCGACGCCGACGCAACACACGCACGCATCATCGTCACCGGACATGGCGGACACATCCCCAATCCGGAAGGCGACATCCACTGCGGAAACTCCGGGACGACGATTCGTTTCTGCGCGGCATTGGCATCGCTCGGGCATGGCAACGTCCGCTTTGACGGGATCGACCGCATGCGCGAGCGGCCCATCGGCGCGCTGGTCGACGCCCTGCGACAAGTCGGCGGCCTGTTCGAGTACGAGAACAAGGACGGCTTCCCGCCGCTGACTGTCCATGGGCAGGGCCTGAAGGGTGGCTGGGTGCGGTTCAACAGACCGGAGTCAAGCCAGTTCGTGTCCGCCGTCATGATGGTCGCGCCGATCGCCTTTCGCGACACGCTCATCGAGGTCGTGGGTGGACTGGTCAGCGAGCCGTACGTGACGATGACCGCGGCGACGATGCGCGAGTTCGGTGTCGAGACGCTGGTGCAGCGCGATGGCGACGACACGAAAATCGTGGTGGCTGCCCCGCAGAACTATCAGTCAGGCACCTATCTCATCGAACCCGATGCCTCGAACGCATCCTATTTTCTCGCGGCACCTGCCATCGCGGGCGGTCGCGTGGCGGTTAGCGGCATCGGTACCGACAGCGTGCAGGGCGATGCACGGTTCGTTGATGTTCTCGAACAGATGGGATGCAAGATCGATCGTGCGACAGATCAGCTGACAGTCTCTCGCGACCCCGGTTCGCCACTGACGGGCATCGACGTCGACCTTAACGAAATGCCCGATATGGTGCAGACCTTGGCCGTCGTCGCCCTGTTCGCCGATGGTCCGACACACATCCGCAACGTCGCCAACCTCCGCGTGAAAGAGACCGACCGGCTCGCTGCCCTCGCGACCGAACTTCGCAAGCTCGCGGCAACCATCGACGAGCGCGAGGATGGGCTGTCGATCACGCCGCCCGATAAAATCGCAAACGCCAGTATTGCCACGTACGATGACCACCGCATGGCCATGAGCTTCGCATTGGCGACGCTGGCGGCGAACGGCATCGTCATCGAGGAACCGGAATGCGTGGCCAAGACATTTCCAAACTTTTTCGATCTCTGGGCGCAACTTCTGCGCGGCAAATCGTCGATATCGTAATTTAGTGGCAACCCGCATCTCTGCGGACGGGTTCAACCTGTCGCGGCATGTTGTCCGATAAACACGGGCGTCGTGTACTGTCGCGACGATCGGAAAGTCTCTGCGAGCATCATGGCTGACGTTCTCGATCAATCTGAAGTTGATTCGCTCCTGCAGGCGGTGGAAGCCGGCACACTGGAGGACGATCACGCGGCATCTTTTGCGCGGCTGGAAGAGGAACGCCAGCGCGACATCCAGACGTACGACTTCAAACGTCCCGAGCGCGTCAGCAAGGATCAGATGCGGGCACTCGAAAGTCTGCATGAGGGTTTCGCCCGAAACTTCGGTGCGTCGCTTTCAGGATTCCTGCGCACGATCATCGAAGTTCGCGTCGCGACGGCGGAGCAGTTGACCTACAGCGAGTTCATTCACTCGCTGCCGAACCCGACGAACTTCAATCTTGTGTCGGCTGAACCGCTCGAAGGGCAGATGTGCCTCGAGCTAAGCCCGCTGATCATTTACCCGATCATCGACCGCCTGCTGGGTGGCTCGAGCAATGAGACGTTCGTGCCGCAGCGACCGCTGACAATGATCGAGCTGCGACTCGTGCGACGTATTACCGATCGCGCATTGGCCAACCTGACCGAGGTGTGGTCGGCACTCGTCGAAGCCAACTTCAAACTCGAAGAGGTCGAGAACAACCCGCATCTGGTGCAAATCGTCGCGCCAAACGAAGTGGTCGTCGTGCTTGGTTTCGAGATCAAGATGGGCAACCGCTCGGGTACGATGAGCTTTTGCATTCCGTTCAACGTCATCGAGCCGGTGATGAGCAAGCTCGCGACGCAAGGGTGGCTTGCGTACAAACGTCGCGCCAGCGCCGAAGCCAAGCACGAAGAAATCGCCAGCGAGTTGGGCCAATCGCAGGTGCCGATGACGGCGATGCTGGCCGAGACGGACATCGCCGTGCAGGAGTTGTTGAACCTGCAAGTCGGCGACATCATTCAGACGAGCAAGCCCGCCAACTCGCCGCTACTGCTCAAGGTGGCCGGCAAACCGGGATACGCCTGCACGCTTGGCAAATACAAAGACCACCGCGCCATCAAGATCCTCCGCGAAGCCGAACCCGGCGAGCGGTTCTGAGAATTCCCGCCGGCCAAAGTAGTTCCAGCCGAAGAGTCGCTGTGCCTATCGTTGAACCAAGTGCACGCAGCATGAGATTGGGGTAGTTTGTGCGCCATGGAATCCCTTCGGCGACACTACGAACCCTGGATCCTGCTCATCACAGGCTATCTCGTTTGCGACACTGTACTCGCAATCACAATGACCCAAACAGGCGGCATGTTCAGTTTCGGTCAATTGTGGAAGGCCATCAATGGCGAGCAAGTCTGGGCAATGGGCTCGCCGCTGACACAAGGAATGGCCTTTGCCAATGTAGCAGGATTGTCGATTCCGCTGATTATCGCCGTGGGCTTGGTGTTTTCTCCAAGATCGGCGCGACGGACCGTGGTCGTCGGATGCGTCGCTGGAGCTATAACTGAATTCGCTTGGTATTTTGCTTCATTGAGTACTCCGCCGCCTTTCGGTTCCGACTATTCTGTGGCGGAGACGGCAGTTTGGATGCTGAGATATAAGTATCCGCAACTGGCGTGTTACGTAGTGGCCGGCCTGACTATTAGCGTATGCCGATTGTCCGGTCAACGATTCTTTGTTCCTGTAGCAGCATACATGGTGACGCACCGGTGTCTAACGCTCTACCAAACCGCGTCTCTTGCTTCGGCCCCACAACAAGCCGGTGCGCCTGTTCGACCGAAGATTCCGATTTGGGAGATGCCATGGTGGGTATGGTACCCAATCATGCTTATCGCGTCAGCCCTTCTCCTGATGGACAGAAAAAGGGCGCGCGTTTGGTCAACGATGCTTGCAGCGGTCTATACACTTGCCGTGGGAATTGGCCATTACTTTCGGACTTGCCAAGGGCAATGGAAGTACTTTCTTCCGGGTCCAGGAAATGGAAAATGGCAAATACACTATTACATAACGGTAGCAATGCATGTCGGGTTCATTTGGTTGGTATTTCGTTATAACCATCCCGAGTCTGATGCTAATGTGTGCCGCGAATGCGACTACGACCTGACCGGCAACGTGTCCGGCGTCTGCCCGGAGTGCGGGGCCGCTGTGCCCCTTACTGCAGGCGAGCAAGGCTGATGGACTGGACGCTTCGCAAGCAGCAACCTTGGATCCGATTGACAGCGGGCTATCTGATTCTCGAAGGGATTCATGACCTTCTGATGACGCGCTGGTCGTCGGTTGAGGCGCTGCTGGGCAAGCTTACTGATCCAGCCGGACCAGTCGCTTCGAAGGCTCTGCTGGCCTTCATGTTCTCGGTGATTTCCCTCGCATTGCTCGTCGCAGGCTTGGTCGTCTGGCGATTTCCACATCGCGCCAAGACAATCATTCTGGCGACCTGTGTCATCTTCGGGGTCACAGCCTGCCTTCGCGCAGAAGCATCCTTCACGGCTGTTATGCGGCAAGCCAGTGGACAAGGAATCGACTTGGGGACTCTCTCGCAACTGATGGATCACACGACCGAAGTGGTGGTATCCGCAGTCACGGCGCTCTTGATCGTCTGTCGCGACCTGAGTGGCCGGCGATTTGCAGAATTGCTGGGCGCATACCTTCTGACAAAGTGGACATGGACATCTCTCATCTATGTGATCTCACCGCTCGCAACCGGCGTTTCGCCCTTTTCCTTTGGACTGGCGCAAGGCAAAGAAGCAACGTTCGCGATCTTTGTGCTCATGGCCGCCGCGATCGTAATCGGAGCCGTCGCCATACTTCTGGACAGACGGAGACCACTTCGATGGTGCATCATGATCGCATTGGCTGGTTGTATTCGCGAGGTGCTCTTTTATCACATGCTCTATCGCGGCGCATGGAAACTCTTTCGACTCGACCCCGAGAGCATTCGCAACCTCGCGGACCTGCTTATCACGATTCTGATGTATGCCATGCTGGTTGGATTCGTCGATCGGCTGGGGTCCATCCCAGCGGACGACCGTCGGTGCCGAGAGTGCGACTATGATCTGACCGGCAACGTGTCAGGCGTATGTCCCGAATGCGGGGCTGCACTTGTCGACGCGCCAGCGGCCAGCAGTAGTTGATCGAACGGGCCAAATCGCGATGATAATCGGCCATGGCTGATCAACCGAACGTCACACTCTTTACCGATGGTGCGTGCAGCGGCAATCCGGGACCGGGTGGCTGGGCCTATCTGCTGCGCGACAATGCGACAGGCCGCGAAAAGAAAGACGCCGGCGGCGATCCGCACACAACCAACAACAAGATGGAACTCTCCGCCGTCATCGAGGGCCTCAAATCGCTCAAGCAGCGCTGCACGGTCAAGGTCGTCACCGACAGCCAATACGTCAGCAAGGGCATGACCGAGTGGGTAGCGGGCTGGATCGCGAAGGGCTGGAAACGCGGCAACAAGCCGGTCAAGAACGTCGAGCTTTGGAAAGAACTGGTCGCCCTGTCCAAACAGCACGACGTCACGTTCGAGCACGTCTTTGGCCACGCAGGACATCCGGAAAACGAAGAGTGCGACCGGATGGCGGTCATGGCTGCCCAGGAAGCGCGGGGCATGTAGCGATGTCAACAGGCGACGCCATGCAGCAGAAACCCAAGCTCCGCTTCGTCGAAGCCTTCGCGCTCGGTGCGGATCAACCGGGCATGTTCGCTGTGCGCGATCCAAGCGGCATCGCCGAGGGCGTGATGACCATATCGGAGGCGGCACTGTTCCTGCTGTCGCAATTCGACGGCGAGCGGACATTGGCGATGACGGCGGCGGCATTCGCAGAGCGCTATGGCCAACCCGTCGCGGAAGACACGCTGCTTGGTTTGGTTGACCGGCTGGAGCAATCGCAGCTCCTCGACGGCCCACAATTCGACGCATACCTCAAGTCGTTGCACGACGAATACCGCGCCGCGGCCACACGAAAAGCAGTCTGTGCCGACTTCTGGCCAAACAAGGATGACGCCCGCGCGTTTATGTCGGAGATGCTCCCGAGTCGCAATGGTGAAGTGGCGGCGCATCGTGTGGCTGGGCTGGTCGCACCGCACCTTGATTATCCGCGCGGGTTTCCCTGCTATCGTCAGGCATACGGGTCGTTGATCGGCCGCGATTGCCCCGATCGTGTGCTCATCTTTGGCACGAACCACTTCGGCCGGGCAACCTCGGTTGTCGCCACGAGCAAGCCATTCGAGACGCCATTCGGAATCACCAATGTCGACGGGGCGTTCCTGCACGAAATTGAACAACGTTGTGGCCAAGGCTTGTGCGCTGACGAGTTCGATCACAAGCGCGAACATTCCGTCGAATTGCAGGTCATGTGCCTGCAGCACATGTTCGGCGCGGAGAATTTCGCAATCGTGCCGTTCCTTTGCCCGAACCCATGTGGACCGACGGGCATGAAACCGTTTGACGGCCGCGGCGTGCACCTCGACGACTTCGCCAGCGCGATCCGAGACGCCATCCGCGAATCCGACGCAGACACACTCCTCATCGCCGGCGCGGACCTCAGCCACGTCGGCCAAGAGTTTGGCGACTCGTTCCGCATCGACGATGACTTCCTCACCACCGTCGAGGCTCGCGATCACGATGCGCTTGAACGTCTCACCGCTCGCGAGCCAATCTCCTTCGTCGAAACCGTCGCTTTCGAAGACAACCCGACCCGTATCTGCAGCGCCGGCTGCATGTACGTCGTGGCAGAAGCCCTCCCCGACGCCGAGCCCGAGCTGCTGCACTACCATCAGGCATTCGACGATCAGCAGCAGGTCTGCGTGACGTGCTCCGCCATCCGATACACAATGCCGGGTTAATGTCGCTGCACTCTGCCTACATGAATGTCATCGGCGGTCGCGGCGGGCTTGCTGCATCGATCACGCGCGGCCTGCTGTCGATACTGTCGGTTCCCTACGGTTTGGCGGTTGAGCGTCGGAACCGAGCGTTTGACTCCGGCAAGCGCGAGATCGTCATGCTGCCCGTTCCTGTGATCAGCGTGGGCAACATCACCACCGGCGGAACGGGCAAGACGCCACTCGTGATGGACATTGTGCAACGAATTCTTGATCGAAATCGCCGCCCCGCCATTGTGTCGCGCGGCTACAAATCAGCTGCTGGCGAGATGGGTGACGAACTGACCATGATCTCGCGGCGACTGCCCGGCGTACCGTGTGTGGCCAATCCGGACCGTGCGGCCGGTGCACGTCGCGCGATTTCAGGGGGCACCGATGTCATCGTGCTCGACGACGCGTTTCAACATCGCCGCATCCACCGCGACCTCAACATCCTCGTCATCGACGCAACCAATCCATTCGGATTCGATCACCTGCTGCCCCGCGGACTGCTTCGCGAACCACCATCGGCGGCGTCTCGTGCGGACCTGATGGTCGTGTCGCGCGCCGATCTCGTGGCCGAGGCCGAACGCGATTCACTGATCGCGCGACTGAAGGCATCCACGCCGGCACCCATCACCCGATGCGTCCATCGCCCGGGAGGCCTGTTCGACCTTCGCGGCGCGGGGATCGGTGAATCGCCGGCCAGCGCTGCCCTCTTCGCAGCCATCGGCAATCCCGCCGCATTCGAGCAAACCATCGCCGGTATGGGCATCGATGTTGTGCAAAAGCGCTGGTGGCCCGATCATCATGCCTACGATCAGCGCGACATCGAAGTGCTGACACGCATGTGCCGCGACGCCGGCGCTGTCGATTCCCTGATCACCACCGAGAAGGACGCCGTGAAACTGGATCAACTCGATACAGCCAAGCTACCGCCGATCATCGTACTGCGCATCGACGTGGCCTATCCCGAAGATGGCGGCGACAGGATCGACGCAGCACTCGACCAGGTGTTGGAGTCACACACCAATGGCTGATCGACGACTCGACGTTCTGATCGTTGGCGGCGGCGGTGCCGGCTTGTGGCTGCTCGATCGGCTGCGTCGCGATGGCGTGAGCGCGCTGCTCATCGAGAAGACTGCCATCGGTACTGGCCAGACGATCGCAGCACAAGGCATCATCCATGGCGGACTGAAGTACACGCTCTCCGGCGTGCTCAATGCCTCAGCCCGCGCGATTCGCGACATGCCGGACCTGTGGCGTCGCTGCCTGAGGGGCGATGGCGAACCCGATTTGAGCGGCGCGCGTATTCACTCGCCGCGCTGCCTTCTGTGGCGATCCAAGTCGCTCCGGTCGCGCGTCGGAATGTTGGGCGCTCAGAAGGGCCTGCGATCGGCAGCCGAGAAACTCGCAGACACCGATCGCCCCGCCGTGCTCAAGGATTGCCCCGGTGACGTGTTCGATGTGGCTGAGCAGGTCGTTGACGTAGCATCCGTCTTGCAAGCATTCGGCAAACGCAATGAACACTGCATCATGAAGGGCGACGTCACATTTGACTCATCTTCAAAGACCGGGTGCAGCGCAACACTCGTCTCCGGCGATCGATCGCTCGCCATCACGGCAGACCATATCGTCCTCACCGCCGGCGCCGGAAACGCCGCACTTCGCGCGCAACTCAGACTGCCGCAGGACGCCATGCAACGCCGCCCCCTGCACATGGTCATGGTCCGCGGGAATCTGCCGCCACTGTTCGGCCATTGCGTTGATTGGGACAAGACACGAGCGACGATCACGTCGACCACCGGCCATGACGGTACAACCGTCTGGTACATCGGCGGACAGGTCTCCGAGGATGGCGTCCACATGGAACCCGACGCACTCATCCGCCACACACGCGATGAACTGATCGACATCATCCCCGGCTGGCGCGACGAGGGTTTCGAGTGGTCCACCTTCCGCGTCGATCGCGCCGAAGCCAAGACACCCGGCGGGCTGCGACCGGCAGGACCTCAGATCAAGCAGGACGGCTCGGTCATCACCGCATGGCCCACGAAGCTCGCGCTTGTCCCCGAATTGGCCGACAACATCGTCGGCAAACTCGGACACCTCGCGGGACATGACAGCAGTTGGCTTCACGAGTTGGGAGATTGGCCCAGACCCGATGTCGCCCCCTATCCATGGGAGGAGGTCGTCGCATGGCAGCGCCTCGACTGACCATCTCGCCCATCGGATTCGGTGCGTTCAAGATTGGCCGCAACGAAAAGATCAAGTACCCCTCGGCCTTCGACCTGCCCTCGGATGAAGATGCCGCCAAACTCCTCAACGACGTGCTGGACATGGGCATCACCCACGTCGACACCGCCCCAGCCTATGGCCTGAGCGAACAGCGGATCGGCGACGCAATCGCCCACCGTCGCGACGAGTTCATCCTGTCGACCAAGGTCGGCGAGACCTTCACCGAAGGCCATTCACATTACGCGTTCGACGCGCAATCTGTCCGGAC
The DNA here is from genome assembly GCA_028289375.1 of Phycisphaerae bacterium. Taxonomy (GTDB): domain Bacteria; phylum Planctomycetota; class Phycisphaerae; order UBA1845; family UBA1845; genus OFTM371. The sequence goes on from JANQQK010000035.1 coordinate 183,030, forward strand.
ATCAATCGAAACCAGCCTGCGACATCTCAAGACCGCGGCTGTGGACATCCTCTTCATTCATGCCCATCGCGACGATCAGGCGATCCTCAATGAGACAGAGATCGTTGAAACGGTGGTGCGCCTGCGTGACGCGGGCAAGGCGCGCCTCATCGGTTTTTCCGGTTACACAGAGACCGCTTTCGCGTCCTCCCTACAATGGGCCGACGCCATCATGGTCGAATACCACATGGACGACCGATCGCGCGAAAATGTGATTTCAACCGCCGCCCAACGCGACATCGCCGTGATCGTCAAGAAAGGCCTCTCCGCAGGCCACCTCGACCCCGATGAGGCCATCGCTTTCGTCCTCGACAATCCAAATGTCACAAGCCTTCTGATTGGAAGCTTGAATTCCGACCATCTGCGTGCCAACATAAACGTAGCCAAGCGCGTACGACCGGGCACCTTCGACGCCACCTAGCGTCATGCCCCCAACCCAACGGATCCGCCATGGGTCAGCCAACCGTCTTTCTCGATCGCGACGGCACGCTGGTGATCGATCCCGGGTTCATCGATCACCCCGACAAGGTGCGGCTTGTCCCCGGCGCCGCCGAAGCCGTCAAACGCTTCCGCAACGCCGGGTTCAAGGTCGTCATCGCATCCAACCAATCCGGCATCGCCCGGGGCTACTTTGACGAGGATCAGCTCGCCCGCATTCACGACCGCATGAACGCCCTGCTCGCCGACGACAACGCCACCATCGACGCCATCTACTATTGCCCGTTTCTCGACGGGCCCGATGCGACGGTCGAAGCCTATCGAAAAAACAGCGACCTTCGCAAACCCGCCCCCGGCATGCTCCTCAAGGCAGCGGCTGAGCACGACATCGACCTCTCGCAATCTTGGATGATCGGGGACGCCCCGCGCGACATCGAAGCCGGTCACGCCGCCGGCTGCAGGACCATCCTGCTCG
>JANQQK010000061.1 GCA_028289375.1 Phycisphaerae bacterium
CCAGCGACGGGTGCACGACGCACAGACGCCGTCGACCTCGCCCATCGGGATGTCGCAGTAGTGGTAATCGCAAACGTCGAACGGCGTGCCGTTGTCGACCGCGTCGAAGTAGCAGTCGCAATCACGCTGACAGGCGTTGAGCGCCGGCCCCTCGAACATGAGAGGAACATCGCACGTATTTCCTGCACAATCGGTCACGCGGGCCGTACCTTCCGCACCGAACGCAGGATCACCCAACTCGACCGAGTAACGCACGATCTTGTCACCGGCGCCGAAGCTGTCTGTCACCAACACAAGATTGGGGTCAACCGGAGCAACCAGTTCCACCGAGCAGATGCCCGTGCCCAGCGCTTCATTGTCCTCTGCACGACCGTCATAACGCTGTGGGAACGTGGAGGATTCAATCGTCAACGCCTAGCTCTCGAACGTACCGGTGTTGTTGTTCGCATCGTCCACAACCTGCAAACTGTAAGTTCCGGATGCAGACACACCGTCCAACGCAAAAAGGGCCGGACCACCTTCAGGCTGGAATGATCCTGTGAACGGCGCAGCGCTCGACGACGACGGGATTTCCTCGGCGGCTTCATCATCCAACGTCGTGTCGATGAAGTCGTTGCCGGTGCTGCCCCGATCCGTGAACAGAACGATGTTCAACGGGCTTGTCAGCGTCATGTCAATGTCCGATGCCGATGGGTGGGTGATGTTGAACGTAATGTTCACGTCATCCACCAGGTCCACATCGGGAACAAGAATGCTCGATACGACGCCGCCCGAGTTATTGTCCGGCAATGCCTGTGGCAGATCAGCGCTGACGTACCGCTTCGTGTTGCCTATCGCACCACTGCACAGCGGGGCATCCACATCGATCTCCACAAGCACGTACGACCGCAACCCGCATCCGTCCGTAATGCGGACATAGCCTCGACCGTTGGCCAGTCCGTCGACGAGGCCAACCGTGAAGTTCGCTGTCGAAGCTGGAAGCGCATCAACCGAGGTGTACTGCAGGTTGGTCGAGAATGGCGCAATATCGATCGACGCAAGCCCCGTATCGCCCACCTGATCGTCCGATGCCATGCCGACAAATTCGTTCCCCGAGACGCCAAGCGATCCGAGGGGCAGGTTCGGAGATTGGTCTTACTGCTCGACGTAGCCAAGCGCTCTCAGCCGCTCGGTCACCAGATGCTCATCTTGGACGGTCCGCGTATGCCGCGAATTCGGCTCGCCCGTCAGCTCCCGCATAGTCTCAAGCACGGTCGCGTACTCGTGCCAGCGAGGATGACCTGGCTGAACGGCAACTCCATTTTGTTCTAGAGGATCTTGATCGACATTATAAATAGTCTGCCGTGGTACCAAGGTCATGAGCCATTGTACTACCGCGGACCGGGGTGAATTCTGTAGGGCCGCATTGATCTTCGCCTGAAAAAACGGCGTCGGAGTGTGCCCCATGACCTGCTGCCCGAGGTAGATGATCGCTTCTTTGTCGTCCATCGTCTCAAGCCGCGATTCGTCGATGGATTCGCCCGAAAACAGGTACTTGCGCCCATCGGCGTAACGAATGGCACGATTTGCGATGACGGGAATCTGTTTTGAACTGGCGGGGAGATGTGCTTCGTAGTTCTCGATGTAATAATGCCGATTTGTCGATTGATGCGCTCCACCCAGAAGGCTACTTCCGTCGAGTTGATAAGGCAGGTCCAATTCTTCGACGTCAATGCCGCAAAGATCCAGCAGCGTCGGCAGCACATCCACGAGACCGACGAGTTCATCCATTCGACGCGGATTAAGTCCGGGCGAACGTATCACAAGCGGCACTCGCACCAACTGTTCGTTACAGTAAGAGCCATGTTGAATACTCCAGGGATAATGAGGCCGTTGTTGTTCTCCGTGATCCGCAACCATGCAAACGCAGGTCTCGGCCCATCGGTCGTCATGCCGAAGGCGACCGATGAAGCGCGACCAACGATTGCGATCAAATTTCTCCCAGCCGAATAGATAGGCTTCCACCAGCTGCCAGAGGTGTCGGGCCAGAACCTCGCCGCTTTCTGAAGGCTTGCTTGCCACTAGGTCCATGAACGAAACTGTTTGCCCGTTTCGCAATCGAATGTCCTGGGTCGCGTCACGGGGTTTGTCGGGATGCACAACTTTGCCGCCCCAGAGCTGGCGGAGATACAAATCGTAGTCGTGGCCATTGGAAGGATCATCAGAGGGAAACTCCGACAGCACTTGAGGGTAGTGAACGTCGTTGAAATGAGATACCAATACAAACGCTTCATCCCTTTGAGATTGGATCAGATCCAGCGCATCGGTCTCATGTTCAAAAACGTGATCCACTTTGGCGAGCGAGCAGCTGTCTTTCACGAAGAGCTTGGCAGCCAGTCCCGTCACAATCGTGCGGTAGCCGTACGCGGACAGAATGTCGGTCAGGGTCCGAACTGACTTATGACGCCAGGTCGTCGCGAAATCGACTACGCCATGTGTTCGCGCATACGTTCCAGTGAAAAGAGTGGCATGGGACAGTGGCGTATAGCCTGCGTGCGCAATTGCTTTGGAACAATAGACGGATTCTTCGACCAAAGCGTCCGTTGTTGGCGTATCGAAACTCGTGGCGCTACCGAGTTTTTCGAGGAACGGCTTACACGGCTGGGCGTTGATGCAGTCATACCGCAGGCTGTCGATGGATGCGAGAACAACCACTCGCGGAATGGGAAGGCCATGAGCGTTTGACGACTGTCGGTTCATTTTGTCTCTTTCGACGCTGATGGTTTAAGTGCCGATCAAATACGAATTTCGTGTGACTTCCGTCAGACCATTCCACCGCGTCATCGGAATGTGTTGGCTGAAACTTGAGCAATTGAATCCTGTCATCGGCAGAAACTTCATCCGGATGAAATCATGCCATAAATTCACAAGACTACTGTGGTTTTCCCATGGAATCTTGGCGTTGTCCCTGTCAAGAACTTCATCCGGCCGCAATCTCGACCTTGGGGCGCTCAGAGTAGGCAGCTCTGTCGGACGAACTGTGGGACAATTGGTGGAGCGTGGCCGTCTCAGGGCGCGTGAAATGGAGGACTTGGCATGCAAGCGCGGGGGCTTGAGCAGTGGAATTCGAAAACTCGAATGCTCTCGGAGCGACGTAATTACGCAGCGCGGCAATAGCGAAGATGGAGTCCGCCGACCAAGCAATCAAAATCGGTTTCCGCATCATCTCCGACGGAAGTTTTCAACGCGACGGCTGGTTCCTCGACGAGGTCCGCGTCACGATCGCAGACGACTTCCCGCTCCCACCGACGGCCAACGCACTCTACGTGGAACTTGCGCAGAACGAGTCCATCGCCATCATCTTTGACGGTGACGATCCAAACCCGGTCACACTCCTCACCAATGTCATCGAGTCGCTTCCCGCACACGGAACCCTCACCGACATTGACGACACCTCCGTCACCAGTGTCCCCTACGTGCTGCCCGACAACAGCAACCGCGTGTTCTTCACCGCTGATACCGACTATTCCGGCGCCGATCTGTTCACCTACAGCGCCCGTGATGCTGCCCCGCCAGATGGACTACCGTCCAACATCGCGAATGTGGATCTCTCGATCGGCACGCCCGTGAACGTCGCCATGTTCAACCTCGACATCGATCCCGGCTGGATAATGGACAATGGCTGGGAGTTCGGCCCGCCGCAGGGTATTGGCGGTGATCCGGATTCTGCCTTCACAGGGATCAACGTCTTTGGCTACAATCTGTCCGGCGAGTATGAAGAAGAACTGCCCGCTCGACGACTGACCACACTCCCGATCAACTGCACAGGACTGACGCGCGTCACGCTTGAGTTTGCCCGCTGGCTTGGCATTGAAGCCGGAAACTTCGACGACGCCAGCATCGAAGCCACCGACGACGGCGAAAACTGGACCACGATCTGGGCGCACAGCGGTCCCGATCTGCAGGAAACCGCATGGAGTCAGCAATCATACAACGTCGCCGACATCGCTGATGATCAGCCAATCGTTCAGTCCCGTTGGACCATGGGGCCAACCGACGGCGACACGGAACTGTCAGGCTGGAACCTCGACGACATTCGTATCACGGCCATCGGCACTCCCGCATCAAACAGCCCGCCATTCGCATTCCGCGCGACCGACGGCTCGCTGGAATCCAATGCTGCCGACGCCCATATTGAGGTTCTCGCGCCGGCCGAATTCCCCTGCACCGACAGCTTTGAATTGAGCCTCAACTTTGACATCTTTTGGTCGTCGAGATCCACGATGAATGGCCGCATCCGCATCAGCGATCAGTTCGACCCAATCGACGACTTCCATGTCCTGATGGACTCGGTCAGCAGCGGCGGTTTCGCACTCAACGAACTCACCCTGACCGCCGACCTCACCGATCAACAGAACGTCCTGCTTCGCTACTCATGGAAGTCCTTCGACGATGAAGATCATCAACTACCTGACCAGTGGGAAGGGTCAGCCGAAGGCGACGGCATCAGCGTCGACGGCGATACATGGTACCGCATCGCCAACCTCTTCGACGCCAATCTCCCAACCGACACCTACCAAACCGTCACGCTCGACCTTGACGAACTCGTCGACAATGCCGGGCTGCAATACAACAACGTCTTCCGCATGCGTTTTCAACAGTATGACAACAACCCGATCGACTCCGATGGCATTGCCATCGACAACGTCCAACTCATTCAGGGCACATCCGACCCCGTCATCACCACCACCAGCCTGCCCGCCCCCATCATCGGCGAACCCTACGGCCCTGTTCAATTGACCGCCTCCGGTGGTGACCCGCCCCTCGCCTGGTCAACACCGATCATCTATGCTGAGGACCAACTCGGCCAATCACCATTCCTCATGGCCAGCGTGCCGCAAAGCTGGCAGGGTGACGACGACACGTTTGACTATGTCCTGCCATTCTCATTCAGCTTCTATGGAGAGGAATACACCACGATCAAAGTTGCCACCAATGGCTGGATCAACTTCGGCAACTTCGTTGGCTCCACCCACAACAACAGCGAAATCCTCTTCGCCTTCAACACGCGCATCGCCCCGCTCTGGGATGACCTGCGCACCGATCAGGGCGGTGACGTCTACATCGACGCATCCGTCACCGGGCAGGTCACCATCCGCTGGGATGCCGTCGCCCGCGACGATCTCGCCCCCTGCAATTTCAGCGCAACCCTCTTCGACGACAGCCGTGCGCAGTTCGACTACGGTGCCGGCAACACAGGCCTCACGCCGACGACCATCGGCCAATACGAACCCGTCATTCGCGTCGAGGATCAGTCCGAACGTTCCGACGAGAAGATCATCTTCCTCACCGCGCTTCCCGGCGGATTGGGCGACTTCGAGAGCGACGGTGATCTCGACCTGCTCGACTTCGCCGGACTCCTGGACTGCTTCACCGGCATGACCAGCCAAGCAGAATCCGAATGCCTTGTCATGGACATCAACCTCGACGGGTTCGTCGATCTCGATGACTTCAGCCTCTTTCAGGGCGCCATCTAGCCATGACCTGAGAGAATCTTGAGCACACGCCGAAGCAACTTCCAGAGCAGCTTCGCGCCAAGCGTAGCGATGCTCGGCGGGCAGTGCGCCACGACATTCTGCAGCTTTGTACGCGAGTTCTCGCCACTTTGGAGCCACTGAAGTTCCAGTCCGCGACAATCGCTTGAACGGTTGGGGATATCGCTCTCGCCGCGGATCAATATACGGGCACACGCGCAGCTCCAAGCGGACAGAAGGATGTTGGGTGGTGCACGACAGCATTTGTCGCGAAGGCGTCCAAGCACCATTCAAACGACGCGGGCCGATCGACGGTTGTTGACGCCGCCGATCAGCCTGCGTTCTGACTTCGATTGTAACGCGACATGTCGGCGTCTAGTCGCCGGTTAGGTAGTCGCGGACGCGGAGCTGGCCGCAGTATTGGGGGTAGGGTTCGTGGTGAACGGTTGGGCCGCCGAGATTGGGGCTGAGCATGCCCTTGCCGATGCCTACACCCTCTTCGACGTCATCGATCACATTGTACCATTGCGCGTATTCGGCGCCGGCATTGGCGAGTGTGGCGATGAATTCCTTGTAGGCCTGTTCGCGCTGGCATTCGGAGAGGTTGCGCCGGAACTGGAACATGTCGCCGCTGCCGGGGTAGGAAAAAGCGGTGATGGCGATGGGGAAGTTGACGCCGAGGTTTGCGTTCGCGTCAATGCGCGCGCGGAGCGCTGCGACGCAGTTATAGGCCTGGTCGAGTTCGTTGCGGCGCTCCGGCCGGAAGAAGGTGTGGACGGCCAGTCCTTCCGCATCGATGTCGCCGTTGAGAACAAAGTTAACCCAGTCCATCACCTTATTGTGGTCTTTTTGGTAGTTGAAGAAGATGTTGGGCGCCCATACGCGGGCGTTCGCGTTGTTGGCTTTGATGATATTGTAGGCGCGGGTGTGGAGCTCTTGCCAGCGGACCGGATCGGCGCACCAATTGATGTCCGGCTCCTGCCAGACTTCCCAGTTCTCGCAGGGAATCTCGAGAACACAGTTGGGGCCCGGGCCGTAGCGGTCGACGGCAGCGGCGATGAAGGCACTCCAATTGTCGAGATGTTCGTCGGCGACAGGGAAGTCTTCGGGCTGGTAGTTGCCGGTGTTGCAGGCATGCGTTGGCGGGAGGGTGGTGTCCATGGCCCAGATGGGCGTCTTGGTGAAGGTGATCCAGGGTTTGATCCCTTTGCTGGTGAAAGCCTGGAACATGGTGTCGTAATGCTGCCAATTGAAGGGCTTCATGATTGTGTCGCCCTGCACCTGCTTCCAGATAATCGAGCGACGGAAGTAGCGAAACCCGGCGGCGGCGGAGAGTTCGGCCGCTTGCTCGACTCCTTCGGGCGTGTCGGTGCAGGCGTTGGGATTCAGGCAGATCCCGTTGCCGAGAACGCCGACGAATTCGAGCGGGTCGCTTGGGTTGGTGATGCGCATGGGCTGGTGGTCGACGGGTGAGAGGATGACATCGTGGGCGACGCTTTCGGCAATCGCATCGGCCAGCAGAAGGTTGTCGGGGTTGGCGACGAGAGCGTCGAAGTCGTTCGCGCCGTAGGCGCCGTTGGCGGAGGCGTAGAGGCTGAAGACAGCCCCTTCTTCGACGATGGGGAGGTTGCACGCCTGGGCCGCACCGGCATTGTCCGCGCGGCGTTGGCGCCAGACTTTGCCGTCGCCGGTGTCGAGTCGTTGGTATGTCACGTAGATCCAGTCGTAATCAGGCCTGAGGTGTCTTGCGTCCCAGGCGACAGTAGGCGCGCAGAGCGGATCGTCATCTTCCGCGCGGTTGCAGAGGGGCGGATCGACGGAAATGGTCCCCCAGATTTGCGGTGTGGTGATGGTGATTTCGTCGAGTACCTTGGACCAGATTGGGTGGGCGACGTCCTCGCTGACGGCCACCAGTTGGATCGTCTTGACGGGAATCGAGTCGGAGAATACGCCGTAGGTGGCGGACACGGTGACGGGGTCGATGCTGTGCGAACGATCGATGAGTTGCGTGTCTTTGACGACGCCGTTGGCCTTGTTCTTGAGTTGTAGATGTTTCAACCAACCGGTGGCGTTGGCGCCGGTGGCGACGCCCTCGATCGTGAAATACTGGTAAACATCGGGGCCGTTGTGGTTCACCGGGCCTGTCCAGGTGATGGTCAGTTCACCGGTGATCTCACCAGGGGGAGAGAGGCGATCGGTATTGGGGATGGGCAAGGGTTCATGCGTTTCGCAGGTGAGTTCGCACGGCGGGACGAGGTCGTCGCACCCGGCGTGGGCGGCGGTGGGTATGAGCGCGACGGACGCTACGAATAGCACGGCGCAGGGGATGGCTCCCAAACTGCGATTACCCTCGGGGTTATTCGTTGATAGCATCTTGATTCCTTTCATGGCTTGCATGTATTTTTGTCGTTGCGTTTTGACGTACCTTGCGCGGACACTTTGTTGTTCGCGCGGCCTGTTGCTCCATCGAGTTTGCTCGAGCGGCGTCGACGACGACGGGCGAATGATAGCCAGAGTGTGCGGCGCGCGACTATCAAATACTTGACGGCTTAGAGAATTCGCTTAGCCCGAATGATGTTGAATCATGGCTACTAATGACATGGTTGCATTCGGGCAGGAGAGCAACGTGGTGAATTCATTCTTTGATCGACGTTATAAGCCCAACGCGCCGATCGTTCAGACGCGTCATTTCAAGATCGGCGAGTTTCACGCGCACACGGGGCACTTGAACTTCGCGTCGGTGGCAGCGCCTTTTGACGAAGTTCACTGCGTGTTTCCGTCGTGTTCGATAATGATCGAGACGGACGCGGGCCGATCGCTGCTGGCGGATCGGAGTTGGGCTCTAGTGTACCCGAGCGGCCTCGACTATCGGCGGTACGGCCTGAACGACGGTGGGGATCATTGCATGTGGGTGTCGCCGACGGAGGCGCTTTACCGTTCGCAAACGTTGTTGGGTGAATATTGTCGGATGCTTCAGCGGCGTGCAATGGAACCGTTTCGCGCGGCGGTGCCGAACGCAATGTTCCTGGAGTTGCGGGCGATTCAGTACGCGTTGATCAACGAGCGTCAGGTGATCGGGTTGGATCGGCGGATGTGGCGGATCTGTTCGATTCTGTTCGGTGTGGACGAGTCGAAGGGGATGGGCGACTGGTCATTGCGGGGCGGAATTTCGGTGGATGCACGAAGCGACGCCGGAGGTTGCGCGCTGGCAGACCGGGTGGAGTCGTATGTGACGTTGCGTTATGCCGAGCCGGAGGGATTGTCGGACGTGGCCCGGGCGGTGGGCGTATCGACGGAGCACATGTGTCGTGTCTTTCGGGGGGCGTTCGGGGTGACGATTCACCAGCGGATTCTCCAATTGCGCATGCGGCGGGCGGTTGAGCGTTTGTTGGAGGGCGAACGGGGTCTGACGGAGCTCGCGCTCGACCTCGGGTTCAACAGTCACGCGCATTTCTCAGCCACGATGCGCCGGTCATTTGGCTACACTCCGTCACAGATTCGCGCGATGCTGCGCTAGCGACACATTACGTCGCTGCAGGCCTTCACGAGGGTATCACACCATCTTCTCGGCCGGACTAGAGCCAGCTGCGCGGTTTTGCGCGCGGATAGCGGTTGGGCTTGGCGCTGGCGACCAGCGTTTGCGCGGGGTCGCCGCCGGCGCGTCAATTGACCGTGACCGCGATTGCTCTCCATCCACGGCGGGTGTGGTGGTCCAGGTGTGCCGTGCAAAGGTGTGATGTTCCAGCAGGTGGAAGTCCTGCCCCGGTAAAGGTCGTCGCGGCCGGGTAGCTATCCCAGCG
>JANQQK010000062.1 GCA_028289375.1 Phycisphaerae bacterium
CGAACGCGCCCCAGGCGGCGATCGCACCGAAGCCATCCCCTCCGACGACGTCGGCGAGTCGCTCATGTACAACATCAACGTCAAAGCCGACAAACGCACCAACATCCTGCTCGTCGCAGGTCGCCCGCTGCAGTTGGCCCTCGCACGCTCGGTCGTCGAAGAACTCGACGTGCCGATGTCGGCCGCCCGCTTCCCGCTCAAGCTCCTCTTCTGCGGACAGAACGTCGACGCAGGCCGCGTCAAAGCCATCGTCAGCGAATTGTTCACCAAGCGCAAGGAAGCCCTCGAAAAGACCGACGTCGGCGAAATTGCCATCGCCCGTGAAGAGGTTTTCGTCGCCGTCGACGCACGCAGCAATGCCCTGATCGTTTCCGCCAGCGAGGAAAACTACGCCGAAATCCGCAGCGTCGTCGAAGAACTCAACGTCGCCGTCGACCGCCTCGTCGACAGCATCCGCATCATCAACTGCGAGAACACGCACGCCGCCGATCTCGCCACCAAAATCGACGAACTCTGGGAACGCAAGTCCAAGCTCCGCAGCAACGACGAACTGCCCGAGGACAAACCCATCCTCGTCGCCGACACGCGCTCCAACGCACTCATCATCGCCTCGAGCAACGAAGACTTCGCCGAAATCACCGACCTCGTCGCCAAGCTTGAGTCTCAACCACTCTCGCCCATCGCCGAAATCCGCCTCGTCACCCTCGCCAACAACGACGCCTCGCAGGTCTCCGACATGCTCAAGCAGCTCTTCGAAGAGCGCGCCGAGCAGCGTCTCGCCCAGGGCCAAGAAGAAAACCCCGCCGACCGCGTCGCCATCGCCGCCGACGCCGCCACCAACACCATGCTCATCGCCTGCAGCCGCGAAAACTACGACGAGATGGCCCGCATCATCGACGCCATCGACATCGAGCCAGACATGGAAGGCGTCATCCGCATCTTCGTCCTGCGAAACGCCGAAGCCCAACCCGTCTCGGAGAAAATCCAAGAGCTTTTCGATCAAGGCCTGTACAACCCAACTGTCGGCATCGGCGAGAACACCATCGTCGAAGAGCGTCAGAAGGTCGCCATCATCGCCGACGTCCGCTCCAACTCGATCATCGTCAGCGCCTCCAAGCCAAACCTCTCCCTCGTCGAAACGCTGATCGACCGCATGGACGGTGAAATCTCCGACCTCTTCGCCGACAACTACAAACTCTTCCAGCTCAAGCACGCCGACGCCGTCAAACTCGTCGACATGCTCGACAAGGTCTTCGAAGGCCAGGCCTCCGCCGCCTCCGATCAGGACATCTTCCCCAAACCCACCATCATCGCCGACCCGCGCAGCAACACGCTCGTCATCTCCGGTACACGCGACGCCATCGGCCGATGCGGTGGACTCGTCGCACAGCTCGACCGACCCGCCGGTCCGCCAAGCTCCGTCTTCGAGGTCTACGCACTTGCCCACGGCTCCGCCGCCAAGCTCGCCACACGCATGCAGGAGCTCTTCGACAAACGCTCGGAAGGCCAGGAAGACGTCGGCACCCCGATCTTCATCCAGGCCGACGAAGCCTCCAACAGCCTCATCGCCAGCGCCTCACGCGACGACCACGCGCTCATCGTGGGACTGCTCGACCTGCTCGACAAACCATCCAACATTGCCAAACAGTTCAACATCTACCCGCTCCAAGCCGGCAAAGCCGAAACCATCGCCGAAACCCTCGACCAGCTCTTCCAGCAGCAGGCCGAAGGCGCCAGCGGTCGAGCCGACGCCATCGCCGTCCAGGCTGACCCACGCAGCAACTCGCTGGTTGTCTGGGCATCCGCATCCGAAATGGACAACATCGGTGCCATCATCGACAAGCTCGACACCGCACGACCCGCCGTCGAGATGATGATGCGCGTCGTCCGCCTGCGTCAGGCGTTGGCCGAGGACTTCGCCGAATCCTTCACCGAAACACTCTTCGCCGGTGAATCAGGCGGTGACGACGAAAAAGCCGTCATCGTCTCCTTCGTCCAGAAGCACGACGATGGCACCGAGTCCGTCCGCAAGCTTCTCCGCCAGGACATCACCATCACACCCGACATGCGGACAAACTCGCTCATGGTGATGGCCCCCGCTGAAAGCATGGACATGCTCGAGTCCCTCATTCAGGATTTCGACAGCATCGCCCCCGTCGCAGCCGAAATCAGCTTCTACCAGCTTGCCAACGCAGACGCCGAAGAAGTCAAAGATCGCCTCGACGAGATCTTCGCCACAGAAGAGCAAGACAGCTCCGACAACCTCGAACAACGCATTGTCTTCGGAGGTGAAGGCGGCGGAACAGTCTCAGTCTCTGGCGGCGAAGGCGGCGCGAGTCGACAGATGATCCGTTTCACCGCAGACCGCCGAACAAACTCCATCATCGCGGCCGGAAACCGTGTCGACATCGACATGGCTGAGAACCTCATCCGCATGCTCGACTCACAGTCCATCGACGAGCGCGTCCAGGAGGTCTACCGGCCACGCAACATCAATGCCAACACGATGGCCGACAGCCTTCAGCAGTTTGTTGAAGCTGAGAACGCGCTTCTCGATGAGTTGAACGACGAAAGCTCCATCCGCCGCCGCGCTGAAAAGCAGATCAGCGTCGTCGGCGATGAAGAGGCCAATTTGCTCCTCGTCGGAACCAGCCCGAAGTACTACGACGACGTCAGCGAGTTGATCCGCCAGATCGACCGTCCCGAACCACAGGTCATGATCTCCGTGCTCATCGCCGAAGTCTCCGTCGATGACCGTTTCGAGCTCGGCGTCGAATTCGCCGCTCAAGACCTGCTCTTCTCGCAGAACGCCTTCCAAGGCCCCAACGGAACCGTCCTCGGTAACGGATTCGACATCGTCGCCGGAACCGATATCGGCGCCTCTCCGACGGGGTTCGGTGGGTTCTCGCTCACCATTTCCGGTGAAGATTTCGGCTTCCTCTTCCGCGCCCTCGAGCAGGAAGGCCAACTCGAAGTCCTCTCGCGTCCCACGCTTCTCGTTCAGAACAACGCAACCGGAAACATCAACATCGGCGACAGTGTCCCGATCGTCTCAGGCCAGACAAGTGCCGGCGGTCAGAGCGCAACCCAGATTCAATACGAAGACGTCGGCATCATTCTCGACGTCACGCCGCACATCAATCCCGACGGCTACGTTAACCTTGAGATTGCCCCCGAAATCTCGCAGATATCCAACCAAGCTTTGCAAGTGTCCGAAGGCCTCGTCGCCACCGTCTTCTCACAGCGAACCGCCGAAACAACCGTCACCGTTCGTGACGGCGAAACCGTCATCCTCGGTGGCCTCATCACAGAAACTGTCGAAGATGCCGTCAACAAGGTGCCCATCCTCGGCGACATCCCCTACCTCGGTGAAATGTTCAAGACCACGACCAAGATCTCGTCCAAGAGCGAATTGCTCATCGTCCTCTCCGTCGATGTTGTGCGCGATGAGTATGAATTGCGGGAGACGTCCGAACGTGAGCGCGACATCGCCCAGTTCCTGCCCGAACGCGTCAAGCGCCATCGCCTCATGCAGGGCTTGCGCATCAAGCCCGACGATGAAGTCTTTGGACCGGTCGAGGACGTCGATCCCGTGCAACAGCAGGATGCACCCGCAGAGCCCAGACGCGACAAAGCCATCTACGGCCCAAGCCTCAAAACGTACGGTCCTGCCACGCCCACCGCGGCCAAGAAAACAGACGAAATGCCCAGGCGCGCCGGTTTGAAGACCTATGGCCCGCGGCTCGTGCGTGACGACGGATGAGATCACCCGTGACTTTTCCATGGCGTCGATTGGCAGCATGGATGCCCGTCGCTGTCCTCCTGCTGACCGGCTGCGAATCAAGCCAGCAAGCTCGCTCCATGCGGCTCCATGAGAACATCGTGGGAGTTCCGCGCTACTTCAACAGGCAGAATCCCTGGGTGAACTTCGACAATCCCCCGACCAACACGCCCCAGGGGATGAAAATCGTCGTCTACTTGGAGGCGAAAGAAAACAGAGGTTCGGGTGTCTATGGAGATGGTATTCTCCAGGCAGATTTATATGAAGTGAGCTTCACGGAAGACGGGCAGGAATCAAGACAACACGTCAAGAATTGGGCCTATGACCCCGAACAAGCCTCCATGTTCCGAGGCGAACGCACCCGATTGGGGTTGCCCTACAAACTTGTCCTTGGCTGGCCTGAGCTTGACCTCGCCGACAAGGAAATCATGATCGCCATCTCCTTCCGCCGAAAAGATGGTCGACTCATCAAAGCCCAACCTGTCCGCATGCGCGTCCCGACGAGGGTGTAATGAAAGCAGTGCGCGGCATCGCGCTCGTCAGCCTGGTTGTCGCCGCGTGCGCCCAGCCGCTTGGATGTCGACGTCACGGCGATCCCCCTCCCGCGAAACCAGCCGCAACCGCCACAACCCCGAGTGAAGAAACCTCGCCCGCTCCAGATCCCCGAACCCCGATCCGGACGCTTGAGTACCTGCGATCCCTCCGCCATCAAAGCCAATACCGCCAACTATCCGAACACCTGTCCGGCGATGCCCGCGACGACCTCGTCTCACTGCTCCGCGCCGTCGATCGACTCGTCGCCGCATCCACCATGCTCACCGACCGCGCCCGCACCGCCTACGGCCCGGCCGTTGCCGATCAATTCCGGTACGACAGCTTCACCAACATCGCCGGCCTCTTCTCGCAAGACGTCAAGTTCATCTCGGAGGACATCGACGATGATCGCGCCACCGTCGTCTTTCAGATCGCCGATCGCCTCCCCCTTGAGACCGCGAACCTGCGTCGCAACGACAGCCATTGGACGCTGCTGACCGAACCCATCGGCGAACTGCCCGACGCCATCTTTGATCTCGCAGGCCTGTTCGAACGAATGGCTCGGCGTCTGGTCGAAAAGAAACTCACCGCCGATCAGGTGCACAGCGAACTCGCCCTCCGCCGTTCGCCGATTCTCAGACGCATTGAGTCAATCGCTGCGCAGCGGGAAGACGCCAAAGAAAAGGGCACGCGCCCTTGAAAAGGGCACGTGCCGATGACTCATCCCGCAGTTCTCAATAGTCAGACGGGCAATCCCGAGATTACGCCGAGAAGCTGCTGCCACACCCGCAGGTGCTGGTCGCGTTCGGATTGTTGAACACAAAACCGCGACCCATCATGCTGTCCTTGAAGTCCACAACCGTACCCTGCAGGTACAGAAGACTCCGAGAATCGCAAATCACGTCGACACCGTTGATGTTCCAGTGCTCGTCCGTGTCGCTCATGGTTTCGGTCAGATCCAGCGAGTAGCTGAAACCGCTGCAGCCGCCGCCCTTCACGCCGACCCGCAGATACATCGGCTTGACCGCCGTCTCCACGCCGCCTTCGCCCCCGGCAGACTCCTGCTGCTGCTTGATGATCGTCCTGACTTCCTCTGCTGCCCGTTCGGTGATTTCGATCGACATGGTCAACCGCTCCTTGATCGCTGTTGTCGCCAAAAATGCGAGGCCACGACCCTTGAGTCGAGCCCCTTCAAGGGAATATATAGCACCAAATCGGTTCTATTTCAACGAAAACTGAATCGTTTCACCGCATGGCCACCATCGTCCCACACGCGTACACTTTGGCAGACACGACACGTGTCGCCAGCAGCGAGGAACACCATGCAGGATTGGTCCGCAAGAATCGACAATTGGGTGCAAAATGGCGCCGAAACACGCGAGATTGGCCAATATCGGACCGTCGACCACTTCGGAGACGTCCAAGCCGAACTGAAAGCAGCCCCCGCAGCCGGGCTGTGTGACCGAGGCTATCGGACCATCCTCGAAATCACTGGCCAGGACCGCGCGACCTGGCTGCACAACCTCACCACCAACGCCGTGCGTGAGCTGAACGTTGGAGATGGGAATTACAGCTTCGCCGTAAACGTGCAGGGCCGCATCCTGTTTGACATGCACGTGCTCGTCGACACAGACCGCATCCTGCTCGATCTCGACCACCGTTGGCTCGACGTTGCCAAGCCCCACTTCGACAAGTACATCATCACCGAGGACGTCCAGGTGCGCGATCGTTCGGAAGATTGTACCCGGTTGATGGTGGTTGGCGACCGCGCCACGACGACGATCAACGCGCTTGCAGATTCCAACATCCACGCTGCGGCGCAACTTCAGTTGTGCAAGCTTCGCTTCGTCGACAGCGACATCCTGATGTTCAAGCATGACAACGCCGGGTTGGCCGGTGTCGATCTCATTGTTCCCAAGGCGGCTGTCGTGCAGGTTTGGGACGCGCTGGCGGCTGCAGGAGCAAATCCGGTGGGATATCACGCCATTGAGGCGGTCCGCATCGCCCACAGTGTTCCCTGGCCGGTGTCGGAAATACACGACGATGTTCTTCCGGCTGAGACCGGTCAATTCGATCGTGCGGTGAGTTTTCGCAAGGGGTGCTACCTTGGCCAGGAAGTGGTCGAGCGTATGCGTTCCCGCAACGTGCAAGCCAAGATACTCGTGCTACTCGAATCACGGGCTCCGTCGGATGGTTTCGCTGGTTCGCCCGTCGAGTCTGAGGGAAAGAAGGTCGGTGTCGTGACATCCGCCATTCGTTCACCATCTCGCGAGACGACCCTTGCGCTGGCTTATGTTCGCACCGAGTTGGCAGACGCCGGCCAAAGTTTGAACGTGATGACGAACCCGCCCACCGACGCCGTTGTGACCGAATCGCTCCAGCGCGACGATCACTGAAACTCAGTTTCAACGGTCCTTGCGGTGGATGGCGTGCTATCGGACTTTGACGCCTCAGGAGGGGGGTTCCCGTGGCGCAAAAAAAGAGGCCCGGCGGGGTGGACCGGGCCTTGGGGGAACCGACCCATGGGGGATGGGTCGGTGAGTGGGTTTTTGAACGGTTCAATTATAGAACCCAGATGTAACGACATCGATTCCTGTCGCCAAAAAAAATATCTGGACCTTCTATTGGCCGAATTGTGGTGTTCTCCGCCGAGCGTGTCAAGCAGATTCTGGTCCAAACGGTGATGTGAATTACGGGATTATACTAATATGGCCGTGTGAAGAACCACTGTAATTATATCGTAAATATAAGGTTGCGCGGATTGTGTATCCGTGCATGATCCGTGCGTGCCTGTGAAAAATTTTTGGCTCAGGCGCTGAGACGCACTGGGCCATTCGACCGGGGCGTTGGCTCGTCGTTCGGATTTCAGCGGTTCAGTGCGGATTGTGGAAATATGTCGGGCGAGTTCCATGGTTTTCCGGCTGTTGGGACTTGTCGGATGGCTCCGATCACGCCAAGGTGTCGCGCATGGCTGAGCGTGGTGCGGAGCAATTCGAGCAACTCGCCCTTGTGCATCTGGACAGCGTATTCCGGATGGCGCGTCGGTTGGCGCGTGATGAGTCCGAAGCCGATGATCTGGTGCAGGAGACGTACGTTCGAGCTTTTCGTGCGTTCGGGAAGTTCGAACTGCGCGAGCACGGGATGAAGCCGTGGTTGCTGAAGATTCTGCACAACTGTTTTTACACGCATCGCGGCAAGACAAACCGTCAGCCGACCTCGCTCGATGATGCCACGATCGAGCAGTTCCGCGACACGGGTGTCGCGGTGGTTGAGACGTCGGCTGCAGAAGTCGACTGGGATGCGATCGATGAAGAATTGAAACATGCAGTCGATGGCATTCCGGAAGACTACCGCGTTGTGTTGCTTTTGTGGTCGTTCGAGGAGCTAAGCTACAAGGAGATTGCCGAGATCTGCGACGTGCCGGTTGGAACCGTGATGAGCCGACTGTTTCGAGCTCGCCGCCTGCTGGCCGACAAGCTGGCTGACTTCGCTGAGCGGGAGAATGTGCGGAAGAAGGCTTAAGTGATGGATTGTCAGGAGTTTAGATCAAAGCTGGATGAGTACGCGGATGATGCAGCCGACGCCGATTGGTCCGCGGCCGCCGAAGAGCACGTGGCTGGTTGCGCGGAATGCGGCGCTGCGGTGGCGGGAATTCGCAAGATGCGGGCTGCTCTGCGCCGCACGGTCATGTCGGAGCGGGTACCGTCAGACTTGGCAGATCGCGTTCGCGGTGCGATTCGGGCGGAGGCATCGACGGGCATGCCAATTGATCGGGATCACCCTCCTGCGACGTTGTCGTTTGGCCGTTGGGTGACGCCGCTTGCGATGGCGGCGGCGGTGGCGCTTGTGTTTGTTGGTTCGCAATTCATGCCGCAAGGGGTGCCATCCGGTGGTCCGCAGGGCGACGTCGAGGCGACTTGGGTCAGCGCCGTCCGTACCGTGCACGCCAAATGTCTGATGAGCGGGGAGGCTCACCATGCGGATGGGCTGCCACGGGAACTTTCGGCATTGCGGGGTGCGTTGAAGACCACATTGGCGCTGGACGTGCTGGTACCCGATCTGTCGGCGGCGGGCTTTAAGCTGCACAGTGCGGATATGTGTCGCATTCAAGGTGTTCCAGGTGCGCACCTGGTGTATGAGCGAGAATCTGATGAAAAACTCGTGTCGCTATTCACCATCGCCCAGACGGGCGTGTTTGAACCGACTGAGTCGTTCAAGCTCGGCGATCGCGCTGCCTTCGTTTGCACAAACGACAAAGCCCCGGTGATGTCGTGGGAAAACGCATCGTCGACGTTTGTTTTCTGTGGCGAGATTGAGGCTGCGTCGATGGCCACCTTGGGAACGGGCTTGGCGGACTAAAGTCTGGGTTTAATTGCCGCGGCGGGGTGGGTACAATTGAGCACGCCCCCTAGCGGGTCCGTCGTTATCGGGTTTATAATCATGGGATTGAAGATCTGGCCCGATGTCTGAAAGGTAGGCTTTGCCTGCTGCCGAATGCGTGCCACCCGAGCGCGGGGTACCACAGCTAGCCTTTGGAGCTAAGAAACATGAAGCGAATCGCGATCATCGCCATTGCCGCAAGTTTGACTATCACGTCGTTTGCTGATGCCCAAAATGCTCGTCGGCAGAGCGTCGGTCGCAAGGCGTTGGTGCAGAATCCCAGGCCGGTTCGGAAGGAGAAGCTTCACCCGGTCCGCGCGTTGCTGCTCAAGCGTGTCGATCGCGTGCAGTGGGAAGAGCAGCCACTGATCGATGTGGTGGATTGGCTTAAGTCGCAAAGCCCCGAAGACCAACCTGTGAATATTGTGGTGAAGTGGCGTGCATTGGAGATCGAGAGCATCGATCAGGACAGCGTGATCACGCTCGACCTGCAGGAGACGACGGTTGCACAGGTCCTCGATGAGGTGCTGGACCAGCTGTCCGATCTTGATCCATTGCGCTATCGCGCGATCGACAACAAGTTGAAGATCTCGACGCTGTCGGACTTCGATCGTCAGTTGTTCGTGCGCGTGTACAACATTCAGGACATCATGTTCGAGGTTCGCAACTTCTTCGGATCGCCGCAGATTGACCTGAATCAGCAGCAGCAGGGTGGCGGCGGTGGCGGCGGTCAAGGTGGCCAGCAGCAGATCGAGTCGATCTTCGGACAAGGCGGCGGCGGTGGCAATCAGCAGGACAATCAGCAGGACGACGGACAGGACGAAGAGCGGGCCGAGCAGGTCATGGAGTGGATTCGTCTGGTCGTCGCACCGGATACGTGGCAGGAGAACGGCGGATTGGGCACCATGGACGTTTACAATCAGCAGTTGATCGTGCGTAACAGCCTGTCGGTGCATGAAATCCTCGGCGGCCCGTTCCGCTTCGACGAATAGTCCATTCGATCGACAAAAAGAGCAGACAGTGGAAAGCCGGATCGATCCGGCTTTCTTTTTGCGCGGATCGCGGGCTGAACGCTGAGACGTCTGGTGTTGAGACGCACAATTGAGCAGTCCGGGTGGTTTGCGCTGCCTGCGGATCCGTAGGATCGACAGTGCGGTTGGGTGTTGCCGCACATCGGTCTACGCGCGAATGTGGGGCTGCGCCGCGCATGGACGACTGCTCCTGCCCACGAGTTCTGCAGCCTTTGGAGGCCTGCCGATGAAATGCTCGATGTCGATGTTGTCTGTATTGCTTGCCATTCAACCTTTGATGGCGGGGGTTGAGGCTTCCGAAGCGCGTCACGTTCGGGACGATGACCCTGGGTTCGCGCGCCGCGTTTTGGCGATGCCTGTGAAGCATGTTGCGTTGAACGACGTTCCGTTCGAAGACGTTGTGTCGTGGTTGAAGAGTCACGGAAGCGAGGCTGAGGCGTTGAACGTAGTGGTGAAGTGGCGGCGTCTTGATCTGGAGGGTGTTGATCGCGATACGCCTGTGGAGATAGACCTGCGACAGACAACGGTGGAGCGCGTGCTCGTGGAAGTGTTGGACCAGCTTTCCGACCTTGATCCGATCACGTTCGAGGCGGAGGAAAACATCATCAAGATTTCGACGGCGTCGGATTTCGCAAGCCGGATGGCCACGCGCATTTACAACGTTGATGATCTGCTCGCGCGGATTCGTCACTTCGGCGGAGCCCCACAGATCGACATCGCGCAGCCGCCAGCCGGTGGTGGGGGCGGTGGCGGTGGTGGGGGTGCGGTCGAGAACCTGTTTGCTGGTGGTCGCGGTGGCGGTGGCGATGACAATCAGCCGACCGACCGCGACGACGCAGAGATGGTTGCGGCGATTGTGAACGTGATCCAGCGCACCGTTGAGCCGGATTCGTGGGAGGTTGCCGGGGGGCTGGGCAGGATCGACGTATTCAATGGGCACCTCGTGGTCCGCAACAACCGTCGCGTGCACAACGCGCTGGCAGGCCCGCGCTGAGTGCTTTTGACGCATCGCGCGACCTGCTACACTGGTTGGCTCATCGAAGAAGGAGCCGACCATGGCCACACAATACGAATTCGGTGTCATCGGGGCGGGCAACGCTGCGGAAGGGATCGTGCACGGTCTTCTGCGTAACAGCGTGCTGCTGGATGACCGCATCATCGCGTCGGACCCGAACATTGCGCGGCGGGAGCACTTCCGCAGCCGTTTCAACATCACTGTGACAGATGACAACCGCATGCTGGTGCAGGAGAGCTACATCCTGCTGTTGGCGGTGAAGCCTCAGGTGCATCGCGATGTGATTGCGGGGTTTCGTGATCTTGTGCGCGACGACCATGTGATCGTGTCGATCATGGCGGGTGTGTCGACGGCGACGATCGAGTCGCAGTTTCCGGACATCAAGGCGCGCGTCGTGCGGGTGATGCCGAACCTGCCGATGCATGTTGGTGCTGGTATGGCGGGGGTGCATCCGGGGCAGTGGGCGAGCGATGCGGACCTGTTGCGGGCACAGCGGATCTTTGACGCAGCGGGCAAGAGCATGCACATCGAGCAGGAGGAGCTGATGGACGCCGTGACGGGCGTTTCGGGTTCGGGGCCTGCGTATTACTACTTCTTTACCGAGGCGATCATCGAAGCGGGCAAGCGGGCGGGGCTGACCGAGCAGCAGGCGTCGCTTTTGGCGAAGCAGTCGTGTCTGGGTGCGGGCAAGATGATGATCGAATACGCCGATTCGCCGCAGACGTTGCGAGAGAAGGTGACGTCGCCCGGCGGGACGACGGAGGCGGCGGTGGCGAGTTTTCGTGAGACGGAGCTGTTTGAGAGCATCGTGAAGGGGGCGTTGGCGGCGTTTGAGCGGAGTCGCGAGTTGGGGAGCTAGGGGGCGCGTTTGGGGATGTGTTGCGGCTGTGGAATCGGGCATCCGGCGGGGGTTGTCCATGCATGGTGTTCCGCATAAAAACTGGCGGGACGAGAACTCTCGCCACACCGAAACTGACAAACTTGCGACCCTGGAGGTGACACCATGTTGATGCCCTACGCACCCGAACCCTACGTTGATTTTTCGCAGCCTGAACCGCGTGAGAAGATGCTGGCGGCTTTGAAAGCGGTTGGCGGGCAACTCGGGGCGAAGCACGCCATCCGGATCAATGGGGAGAACGTCGCGTCGGCCAAGTCGTTTCAGTCGATCTCGCCGGGGAAGACGGACCGGATCGTCGGCGAGGTGGCCAAGGCGGACGCGGACATGGCGGACAAGGCGGTTCGTTTGGCGGCGGAGCGGTTCAAAACGTGGTCGCGGGTTGATCCGTTTGAGCGGGCGATGGTGCTGACACGGGCGGCGGCGATCATGCGGCGGCGATTGTATGAGTTGTCGGCGCTGCAGTGCTACGAGGTGAGCAAGGGGTGGCTTGAGGCGTATGCGGATGTGTGCGAGGCGATCGACTTTTGTGATTTTTACGCGCGCGAAGCGATTCGTCTTGGCGGTCGGCATGCGACGACACCGTTTCCGGGCGAGGACAATTCGTTGCACTACATTCCGCTGGGGGTGATCGCGGTGATTCCGCCGTGGAACTTTCCGCTGGCGATCTGCATGGGGATGACGACGGCGGCGTTGGTGGCGGGCAATACGGTCGTGCTCAAGCCGTCGAGCGATGCGCCGGTGGTGGCGTCGGTGATGTACGACATTTTGATGGAGGCGGGGCTGCCGGAAGGTGTGCTCAATTTCGTGCCGGGCAGCGGCGGCGAGGTTGGCGAGACGATTGTCGATCATCCGTTGACGCGGATGGTGTCGTTTACGGGGTCGATGGAAGTCGGGATTCGCATTCACGAGCGGGCGGCGAAGGTGCATCCGGGGCAAATCTGGTTGAAGCGGGCGATCCTCGAGATGGGCGGCAAGGACGGCATTCTGGTCGATGAGACGGCGGATGTTGCGGCTGCTGCGGAGGGTGCGGTTGCATCGGCGTTCGGGTTCCAGGGTCAGAAGTGTTCGGCTTGTTCGCGGCTGGTGGTGCATGCGGACGTGTATGACGAGGTGCTGGAACGCGTGGTCGCGGGGGCAAAGAAGATCACGGTGGGGGATACGTGCAACGAGGACAACCTGTTCATGGGGGGCGTGATCAACGAAGCCGCGTACAAGAGCATCACGAACTACGCCGAGATCGGCAAGGGCGAGGGGCGTGCGATGCTGGCGGACGGTGACGTGCCGAGCGGTGGCTACTTTGTTCCGCCGACGATCATCGCCGACATCGAGGCGAATGCACGCATCGCTCAGGAAGAGATCTTCGGTCCGGTATTGGCTGTGATGAAGTGCAAGGACTTTGATCATGGCATGGAGATCATCAATGGCACGCAGTATGGGTTGACCGGGGCGTTGTTCTCGCGTGATCGCGATCGTCTCAAGCGTGCGCGCGAGGAATTTCATGTCGGCAATCTGTACCTGAACCGCAAATGCACCGGGGCGCTGGTTGACGTGCAGCCGTTCGGTGGGTTCAACATGTCGGGCACGGACTCGAAGGCGGGCGGTCGCGACTACGTGCAGATGTTCATGCAGGCCAAGTCGATTACCGAGCGACTGTAGTTCATAGCGGATTCATGAAGGTGAGGTTGGCCATGCGCGGTGCGACGATGGTGTGTTTGACGGTGGTGGGATGGGCCGCGCTGCCGGTGCATGGTGAATCGCGAGCGGACGTTGATCGGTGGATCGGTGCATCACTGGCTGATCTCGTGAGGTTTTACAAGGATCTGCATACCCATCCGGAGCTGTCGCTGGAGGAGAAAGCGTCGTCGGCGAAAATTGCGAAGCGGTTGCGGGCGGCGGGGTTCGACGTGACCGAGGGGGTTGGCGGTTATGGCGTCGTCGGGCTGCTGAAGAACGGCGATGGGCCGATGGTGATGATCCGCGGGGATATGGATGCGTTGCCGATCACGGAGGAGACGGGATTGCCGTATGCCAGCAGCGTCACGTCGACGCGGAAGGATGGCAGCACGGTGGGCGTGATGCATGCCTGCGGGCATGACGTGCATCAGACGTGCCTCGTGGGGACGGCTGAGTTGATGGCGGGGTCGCGTGACGCGTGGCAGGGGACGTTGATGATCATCGCGCAACCGGCGGAGGAGATCGGCCGGGGGGCGAAGATGATGATCGACGATGGTGTGTTCGAGCGGTTTGGCAGGCCTGATTTCTGTTTGGCGCTTCATGTGTCGGCCAACCTGCCTGCGGGGATGATCGGGTACACGTCGGGGTGGGCGCTGGCGAACGTCGATTCGGTGGACATCACGGTTTACGGACGCGGCGGGCATGGGTCGAGGCCTCATGAAGCGGTCGATCCGGTGAGCACGGCGGCGCAGGTGGTGGTGGCGTTACAGACGATTGTGTCGCGGCGACTTGATCCGATCGATCCGGGGGTGATCACGGTGGGTTCGGTTCATGCTGGATCGAAGCACAACATCATTCCGAATGAAGCGCATCTACAGATCACGGTGCGGTCGTATACAGATGAGGCGCGGAAGACGCTGCTCGACGGCATTCGTGAGGTGACGGTTCACACATGCCGGGCGATGGGGTGCGAGCGTGATCCGGACGTGACGGTGCTTGAGAGTGATTTCACGCCGGCGACGTACAACGACCCGGCGTTGGCTGCCCATGCGGGTCGCGTTTTCACCGAGCTTTTGGGACCGAAGAATGTGACGACCGTCAAGGCCCAGATGGGCGGCGAGGATTTCGGTCGCTTTCCCAAGCACCTCAAAGTGCCGGGGTTCATTTATTGGCTTGGTGCGGTCAAGCAGTCGACGTATGACGCCAGTCTCGCGCCGGGCGGTGCACCGCTTCCGTCGATCCACTCGAGCAAGTTCGCACCCGATCCGGAACCGACCATCACGACGGGCGTGCGCAGTTTGAGCACGCTGGCGATTTCCCTGTTCAACAATCCGCTTGAGTAAGTTGTCTCTTTGCGTCAGTCGCCGCGCCAGAAGCGTGGGAAGAAGAGGACGGCGATGGTCATGACTTCGAGGCGGCCGAGCGCCATCAGGACGATCATGACGCCCTTGCTGGCGCTGGTGAACCAGCCGAAGTTGCATGTGGCGCCGACTTTGGCGAGACCGGGGCCGATGTTGTTGAGCGTGGCGATGGAGGCGGTGAGGGCGGTGATGCTGTCAATGTCCTTGCCGGATTCGAGCAGCATGAGCAGCACCATGCCGAGCAGCGTCAAGACGGCGATGCCGACGAAGTAGACCATGGTGGCCAGTTTCATTTCCGTGTCGATGACGGCGGTCCCGATGCGCACGGGGCGGACGACGTTGGGCTGGAAGACGCGTTCGAGTTCGGCCCAGAGAATCTTGAAAGCCATCATGAATCGGATGACTTTCATGCCGCCACCGGTCGAGCCGGCTGACCCGCCGACGAACATCAGGCAGATCATGGCGAACTTGGGCAGGAATGGCCAAAGGTCGAAGTCGGCGGTGCAGAAACCGGTGGTGGTTTGAACGGCGACGACCTGAAAGATGCCGTAGCGCATCGCATCGCCGATGCCGGCTTGGATCTCGGTGCCGTCAGTGGCGACGATGGGGCGGTTGACGATGGAGGCCACGACGAGGATCGAGCCAATCGTGAGGAATCCGATGTAGCAGCGGAATTCGCGGTCCTTGACGACCGATCGCCAGCGACCCTTGATGAGTTGGAAATAGAGGCCGAAGTTCACGCCGGCGGCGACCATGAAGATGATGATGACGACGTCGATGGCGACGGATTGGTATCCGGCGACGCTGGCGTTGAGCGTGCTGAAACCGCCGGTTGCGAGAGTGGCGAAGGTGTGGCAGACGGATTCGAACCACGTGAGGCCGACGAGCTTGAGGACGATAATCTCAATGACGGTCAGACCAAGGTAGATCAGCCAGAGCACGCGGGCGGTTTCCTGGATGCGCGGGGTGACGCCGTCCGGGGTAGGGCCTGGCGCTTCAACGCGGAAGAGTCGTTTGCCGCCGACCCCGAGCATGGGCAGAACCGCGACAAACAGCACGACAATGCCGAGTCCGCCAAGCCAATGGGTGAGCGATCGCCACAGGTGGAGGCTTCTTGGTAGCGATTCGATGCTGGTCAGGACGGTGGCGCCGGTGGTCGTGAGACCGCTCATGGCTTCGAAGTAACAGTCGACGTAGTTGGCAAACGGGGTTGTGTCGGGGGGCATTTCGGCAAACGTTGGCCAGAGTCGGTAGGGCAATGCACCGACGGCTGCGGCGACGAACCAACTGGTGGCGACGAGTAGGATGGCGTCGCGACGTCCGACGGCGTGCCGGGCACGTCTGCCGACGAACCAGAGCAGCATGCCGACAATGCCGCCGCAGGCGACGGTCATCATCAGCGCTTGGAGCGCCGCCTTCTCCGTCTCATCACCGAGCAGCCACTGCAGGCAGGACCACGCGGCCACAACAAGGATGGCGCCGCTGGTCACGACGAGCAACAGGCCGAGATTGCGAATGACGACGAGTGGTCTCACGGGTTCACTTGCCTGCGAAGAGTTTGGTCAGTTCTTTTTCGAGGCCCTTCTTGCCGATGATGATGGCCACGTCGTTTTCGCCGCACTTGTCATCCGCACCGGGGACGCAGACATCGTCGCCGCGCAGGATCGCGCCCATGACGGAAGGGCCGGGGAGTTTCAATTCGCGTAACGGTGTGTTGACGGCTTTGCCTCTCTTGCCGACGCGGACTTCATAGATGTCGGCGGATGCTTCAACCATGGAGGCGATGACGCGGACAGGGCGACGGTCGAGCAGCAACTGGATGTTCCTGACAGCGACTTGGCGCGGGCTGTAGGCGCGATCGATGCCGACGTGTTGCAGCAAGTGTAGATAGGTCGAACGTTGGGTGACGGCGACGGCGAATTTGACGCCCATGCTCTTGGCTTGGGCGGCGCCGAGGATGTTGTGTTCATCGTCGTCGGTCAGGGCCACGAATGCGTCGGCGTCTGAGATGCCCTCGTCGGTGAAGACGGCAGGCTCGGTGGGGTCGGCGCGGACGACGGTGATGTGTTCGAGTTTTTCGGCCAGTTCTTCGGCGCGCTCCGGGTTCGTGACGAACAAGCGCACGGCGAAGTGGCGATGACGCAGCGCGCGGCACAGCCAGACGCCCATGGATGATTCGCCCATGACGACGACGTGTTTGCGGGTGATCTTGGCCGGCTGGAACATTCGGCGTGCGGTGTCGAAGATGTCGCGTTCGCCGATGAGCGAGACGACGTCGCCGCGGTCGATGATGGTGTCGGCTTTGGGGATGAACGACTTCTGGTCGCGCGTGACGACGGCGATGCGCACGCCGTGGGGCATGCTGAGGTTGGCGAGCGGTTGGCCGACGGCTTTGGCGTCTGCGTCGACGGAGAGTTCCTGCATGACGATTTGGCCACGTGCGAAGTCTTCGATGGCGATGGCGCCGGGGTTGCGGAGTGATCGGGCGATTTCGACGGCGGTGGCGTGCTCGGGGCAGATGAGATCGTCGATGCCGAGATGCTGTCCGTAGTCGAGGGCAGACGTGCTGAAGTACGCGCGGTGGTGCACGCGGGCGGTGCAGTGTTTGGCACCGAGTCTTTTGGCGACCGAGGCGGCGAGCAAGTTGATTTCATCGATGTCGGTGGCGGCCACAAACATGTCGCACTTCGGCACGCCGGCGTCGACGAGGGCCGACGCGTGGGCACAGTTGGCGCGGAGGGTGCGGATGTCGAGTTCGTTTTCCAACGCCCGCAGGGTGTCGGGGTGAAGCTCGATGATGGTGACGTTCGATCCCGATGCGGCGAGGACCTCGGCCAGATGTCTTCCGACCGATCCCGCGCCGGCGATGACGATGTTCATGATGCCAACTACCGCGCCAGTGGATTTCCGCGCGCCATCTTATTCGCCCTTTGGCGGGTCGCAAGCGAGGCGACGGATGTCGGTGAGGATCGTATGGGCCAGGGATTCGTCAATGGTCATGACGGTTTCTTCGAAGTGTTTGCGAAAGTCTGCAGGTGGGCGTTCGTGCAAGGCGCGGAGATATCGGCCTAGTTTTTCGGGGGCGTTGTGCAGAGCGTGGTTCGTGGTGGCCCATGCGATGGCGTATTGCTCGGCGGTGAGGTTGGCGGGTGCGTCGGGTGACCAGAGGTCGTGGATGGTCTTGACGAAATTGCCGGCGGCGAGCGTTGGGGCGATATCGTCGGCGCGTGCGTTGTTGACGGACTTGTTCGATTCAAAGTAGCAGGCCAAGCCCTCCGCGAGCCAGACGGGCATGCGGCGCGCGATGCGCTGGCAGCGTTGGTCGAGGATCTGGTGGGTGGTTTCGTGGCGGAGCAGGGTGGCGCCGATGTTGTACATCTGCTCGCGGAATTGTTCGGTGATGGGGGGTGATAAGTAGAGCACGACACCGGATGGGCGGTGGTATAGGCCCAGCGCGCTGGATCTCGTCTGAATCAGGTTGGCGGCTTTGCGAAGGTCGTTGACATGCCTGAAACCGATGACGTGGAGCGTATTCGGCGGGGTGGCGATGTCGTTGAGTCCGAGTTGATCGATGAGCTGATTGATGCGTGCGCGCGTGGTGGAAATCTCGTGAATGGCCAATGTGACGCGTTGGGCATCGAGGTCCGATAGAAACGCGATGTCGTCCTGCTGAGTGAGCACGAATCCAGGCTTGTCCTGCCAGTGATCGAACGGGTGGGTTACGTGTTCCTGCGTGACGGCTGCAGCGGTGACAAACAGCGTCACCACCAGAGCGGTGGCTGGGAGAGTTTGACGCATTTGGGGCAAGTTCGTGGGCATGGGGGCCGATCCTGCGCGGGAGTCGCCGAAGCGGGAGAACGTCACCGATGTCTGCAGCAGTGTACACGAAAGAAAGGCGGTTGGTCGCACAGGTCCGGTCGCTGGTGGATGAACTCGAATCGGCGATCGGGGCGAAGACGTCGCGTGGCAAACGGTCTCGAGCGGGAGATTCGTGCACGTCGTATCTGCAGGAGGCGACGCGGGCGCTGCTGCTGGCCAACGTGGCGTTGCGGGCGGGTGGTGGTGTCAGTGGGGCTGATCTTCGGCGTCGGTGAGGATCTGGCGGATGATGGCGGTTGGAGCGCCGATGTCGGCGACGTGGATTGTTCCGACGTACGCGGCGGCTGTTGGCTTTTGGAATCCGACCTTGGCGGCGACGAAGGTGATGGTGAGCTGGGCGCGGATGGCGACGTTGCCGAGGCTGCCTGTGTCGCAGTCGAGACCGGACGGCATGTCGATGGCGACGACACCGGCGGGATTGGCGGCGTTGACTTTGGCGATGATCGAAGCGGCTGGTTCGCGGACGTTTCCTGCGAAACCGGTTCCGAGGATGGCGTCGATGATGAGGTCGTGCTTGTCGATGGCGGGCAGCGCCAGCTCGATGGGGATATCCATTTTCCGGCAGATGTCGCGGTTGGTGCGGCAGTCTTCGGACAGGCGGTCAGGGTTGCCGATCAGGACGGTGGTGACGGACCAGGGGCTGAGGTTGGCGAGGTGGCGGGCGGTGACGAACCCGTCGCCGCCGTTGTTGCCCGAGCCGCACATGATCACGATGCGTTTGATGGCGTCGAACGCGATGCCCGCGTCGATCATGGCCGATCGGTCAAGCAGCAACTGCGTCGCGTTGCGGCCTGCGTTTTCCATCAGCACGATGCCGGCGATGCCGTAGCGTTCGATGGCGGTTTGGTCGACGCGTCGGACCTGCTCGCGGGTGAGATGGATCGTGTTGCCGTGCGACATGGCTGGCGTGCTGTGGGTCAGGTCAGTGGATCGTTGAATGCTACCGCGCTACTGTGACGCGCCGTGACGGACGACGCAAGCAGGATAATGGTGATTTCGACGACGAGGCAGTTGGCCACCGGGAAAAGCCCGAAGTCGGGCAATCGCCACGCGCTTGGCCACCATGAATCGGGAAGGTAGTAGGTTGCGAGCAACAGGTGGCCTGCGAGGCTGCCGGCGACGATGGCGGGTCCGGTCGATCGTGGCCAATAGAACGCGGCGATCATCACGGGGATCATCAGTGTGTAGCCGCTGAATGCGTAGATGGAGATGTTGAAGATTGCTTCCGGTCGTGCCATCGCGACGGCGAACGCGATGGCGGCGATGACAACGACCGAGATGCGTCCCCAACGTCGCGCGTCGCCACTGCGATGGAACACATCGATCGACAGTAGCGTGGAGATGGTCAGCAGTTGCCCGTCGAGGCTTGACATGACGGCGGCGAGGATGGCGGCCAACCCGATGGCGGACAGCCAATCGGGCAGGTACTGCGCGACGAGCAACGGGAGAATGCCGTCCGAGGCTTTGCCCTGCAACCCGGGTTCGACGACGGCCCCCCAGACGCCGATCAGCGTGACGGGCAAGAAAAGCAGGATCAACGCGAGCGGGTAGATCTTGATCGTGCGTCGCAGCGACACGGCGTCGCGAGCGGCCAGCAGACGCATGAACATGTGCGGGAAGGCGATGATGCTGACCGGTCCGACGAGAAAGCCTGTCGCCCATTTTCCGGCGGGGAAATTGTGCATCGTCAGCAGGTCGGGGCGTTCTGCGACCAGTCGTTCGTGCAGGTGCGTCGCACCGCCGAGTTTGGTCGCAATGCCGACGCAGACCACAATCAGGAAGACGAGAAAGACACCTGCCTGAAAGACGTTTGTCCACGCCGTGCCACGCATGCCGCCGGCGCTGGTATAGAAAACGGTGACGGCAGTGAGGACGCCGGCTGCCAACTCGTACGACACCGCGCCGTCGCTGAGTGTGTTGATCGCGATGCCGCCGCCCATGATGCCGATGACGATGTAAGGCACCGTATACAATAGCATCAGTACCAGGGTCAGGTGGCCAACGGCGGGTGACTGCCAGCGGTCGGCGAACATCTGCGACGGGGTGACGTAGCCGAACTGCTTGCCGAACTTCCAGATCGGGTAGCCGAGCAGAATGAAGACGATGGGTCCCCAGAAGGCGGCACTCGCGCCAAAGAAACCGAACACACCGACGCCCTGGTGGTAGGCTTTTCCGGGAAGACCGAGCAATGCGAACGCGGTCACGTTCGTGCCGAACAGCGCCATGAACAGCACGAGCGTGCCGAAGCTGCGGCCTGCGAGAAAGTAGTCCTCAGCCGACGCTGCGCCGGTCCGCGAACTGATCACGCCGATGGCGACCAGAATGCCCATGTAGACGATGCCGACGACGAGCAGGGTCAATCGCGCACCCTCCACGAGCCGCGCAGCAGCATCCAGCACGCCAACGTGCCCAGGCCGATCCAGACGAGGTGGTAGACGACGTCTGCCGGCAGCCAACCGAACAGGGCGGTGGTGCCATCAAACAGTGGCTGCCCGCGCGATGCGAACAGCCACTCTTCATTGTGCAGTATGACGGCGACGACGATCGCCACCGAACCGGCGATGCGCCAGCCGCGATCGCTCATGATGCCAAGTGGTCCGGTCGGGTCATTGCAACAGTGCCTCGATCGCTTTCTGGACTTCCGGCATGTCGAGCGTGCCGATGATGCCGAATTCCCTGGTGACCTTGCCATTGGCGTCGAGAAGGAAATTGGTGGGCAGCGCCTTGACGCCCCAATCATCGGCGACATCGCTGCCGTTCAGCAAAATCGGGTAGCTGACACCGCTGCGTCTGGCAAAGGTCGTGAGCAACTTGGCGTCCTCATTCCAGCAGTTCACCGCCACGACCCGAAAGCCGTTGTTCTTGTACTTGTTGTGCAACTCGACGAGGTGCGGAAACTCCGCACGACAGGGCGGTCACCCATGGGCGAAGAATGCCAACAGGATGGCTTTGTCCTGCTGCTTGCTGAGAGTGAACTCGCTTCCGTCGAGGTTGGTCAGCGTGAAGTCATCACGTGACGCGCAGCCGGAAAGGAGGGTCAACGACGCCACGGCGACACCGGCCCATCCCAGACGTTTGTGATTCATGTTCCCCACCTTTCGTGGTTATTGCGGGCTGTCTTGGCTGTTGGCAGGCAGTTTTGCGCGATGCCCGGCCGACGTGTTTATCGTCGCGATGCGCTCGAACAGTTCAATCACTTTGTCGAGAAGCGAAGCGGGTTCGGGCTTGTGCATATGGATGTTTACGATCAGTCGATCGAGGTCCTTCAGGACGATCTTGCGTTGAATTTCGTTCGTGGATGTCGTCCCTGGCCCTGTCGACTGCGTCGTCAGCAGCATTTCGCATCGATCAGAGACCGCCGTCAGAAAACCGACGACCGGTGTGGGCTGGTCGCCAGGTGATGGTTCGACGAGCACATTGATCACTCGGATGCGGTCGTGGATGCGTTCAAGCCACTTGGCGTCAGATTCGGATTGCACGATGCGCTCGGGGAGAACGTGCATGGCGGCATGGGTGAACGCACCGCGTCCAATATGGTCCCGCAACGACGCTTTATCTTCGTTTGCCACACGCGGTTTCACTGTGGGGGTGGCCTTGGGCGTTTCCTTTGGCTTTGCGAATGTCGCCAACGCTTCGGGTTCGCGCGGTGGTGCGACGGGTTGGCTGGCGGGTGGCAGAGGAATTTCTGGTTCTTCGGCTACGACGATCGTTGGCTCGTTCGGCAGGTCGGCTTCAGCGGTTGATTCTGCGACGCCATCGTCAGGCGTCGCCAGGAGCAGCCGTAGTTCCACGACCGAGCTGCCATCGGGGCGTCGCATGTACACTTCGACGAGGTCGCCGGATAAGGTGTGGCCATTCGATACCACCCAGTCCTGCACCTGAACCAGTTCCTGCGACATTCTGCCAAACGGCCCTTCGACCTGTTTGACGACAGCGCGATAAGCGCCCCATCGTTTCACAGTGAATCCGTCCGGTGCAATGGTGACATTCGGCGTGAAGAATCCGACGTGCGTGACGCCATGATGATGACGGCGTGCAAAGAGCGGGCCTGCGTTCTGAATGCGTGACATCTCGCGGGCCGCATTGCGGACGGCTGCGCCGAGCGTCCAGTCGGGCCCCGTTTGTACGGAGTAGACGACGAATGCCGGCTCAAAGTCTGCAATGACCGGCGCCGTTGATTGGGGCGACGCATCAGATTGAGCGTAAAGACTGTTTGAGAAACCGAGGGCCAGCATCAGCGCGATGGGCAGGGTGGTTTCTCGCAGGAACCGCATGTCAGAACCTTCGTGTGTTGGCCGATGCCGACCAGTCGCGGCGGACAGCTGCCGGTGGCAGTCCGCACTGCATCAGCGTCGAGCCGCCCTTTTCCAGGTCGGCCACAATATCGCCGAGGTCGGAGAAAATGTGGGTTGCACCGGCTTGGGTGAGTTTCTGAGAAGTGGCGGCGCCTTTGGCGATGCCGACTGTGACCACGTCGCAACTGCTGCCGGCAGCGATGACCGTTGGTGACGATCCGACCACCAATCCAATGTGCCCGTCCTCAAGCATGCCCTGCAGCGTAACACGACGACGATCGCGCTCAGGGGCGAGAACGGCCATGCGCGTGAACATGACCGACAGGTCATGTTCGTCGAGCCATTTCTGGCGGGCATTCTTGTTTGATCCGCCGGTGACCAGATTCAGGTCTGCGAAATCACGCAATCGCGAAATCGCCGCCCGTACTTCTTCGTGCGGTGTCAACTCGGCCAGACAGTCGTCTGACTCGATCGTCTCCTCGAAGAGTTTCTGAAAGGCCGCAATCTTGTCGGGTTTGGCACCACGTACAGCAGCGCCGATCGGCATTCCCTGTCGCACGACGCGCCAGAACGCTGTTGGATCGGTCTTCGCCAAGCCGAGTTCAGCCGTCGCGTGTTCGTAGGCCTTGAGGTAGACGCTTTGAACGTCCGCGACGACGCCCGCCAATTCCATCATCACCAGCAATTTCATCGATTCACGCCAAGCTGACTCTTACCCCAGCCCACCCCTGCATACGACCAATGAACCCTAACCGGCCAGTCGGATCACGTCCTGGAATGTGACGAACAGAAAAGCCGCCCCGAGGAGGAACAACCCGATGACCTGTGTCGCCACCTGCACCTGCAAACTGACGGGCGACCCCTTTATCTTCTCAACAATGAGGAAAACCATCAAGCCGCCATCCACAATTGGTAGCGGGAGAAAGTTGATGACCGCGAGGTTGGCGGAAATCATGGCCAGGAAGTAGAGAAACTCGGTCAAGCCTGCCTTGGCGAATTGCCCACCGACGTGCACGATGCCCACCGGGCCTGACAGTTGCTTCACGCCGACACTTCGCGACACGATCATGCGTTCCATCATCACGTACACGTTCATGATGAAGTACCAGGTCTTTTTCACCCCGATCGCGAGTGCCTCGATCGGCCCGTCGGCCTTGAGAATCTGCCGCTGCTCCCTCATCACGAGGAAGGGCTGATAATTCACGCGGTTAACCCACGGATCGATCGAGTCGGGCGCGATGTCGAGCGTCGCTTCCTTGATCGGTGACCATGGCTGCTCGCGGTACTCCACTTTGACTGTCATGGGTTGGTTGTCGTTGGCTTCGAGCTTGCGCTTCAGCGAGATGTACAGTCCTTCCGGGTGATTGACCGACAGTCGCTTCCGGCGGGCCACCGTGTCAATCAGGACAGATCGCTCGCCGTCGACAGACTCAATCTTGCCAAGTGTCGACAAGCCTAGTTGATGCAGCGGCGAATCGGGCACGGGAAAGTCGCAGACGTTCGCAACGCCGTCAGGATCGTCGTACCCAAGCTTGATCGTGGTGCCTGCGAGATTCTGGAAACGTTCGGCCAGGTGTGGCCAGGAGCGCACGGGATCGCCGTTGACGCTGTTGATCAGCGAACCGGGATCAATGCCGCACGATTTCGCGGGCGACGTTCGGCCATGAATGGTGTCGTCGATGCCGGCGACGCGTAGCGTGTCCTCGGCGATGCCGCCAAGTTGCATGCCGTCTGCCGGACGTTTCTTGCCGTCGATCTTCGGCCTGAGTACGAGCGGGATCTCTTCGCCATCGCGGAGTACCGTCAGGGGAATGTCGGACTCCGGATCCCACGTGTAATGGTGATACAATTGGCCTCGCCAACTCTGAACCTCGTCTTCCGGCGGAGGCGTGCGACTGTCACGGACAAGTTCGGCGATTTGTTCAGCGGTCGGGAATCTGATGCCGCCAAATTCGAGGATCACGTCGCCGCGCTTGATCCCGGCGATCTCCGCACGGCTTTTTTCAGCGATGTAGAGCACGCGAACCGGAGGCGTCAACCCGAGAAGATTGCGTGATGTCGGGTCTTCGAGCGGATCACTGGGGTGCACGAACATCGAGTTGAACACGAGGATGTTGTCCAGGGTCTGCGACTGGTCCGCGTTCTTGGGATCAGGTCGCTCGACCGAAACAAGCGTCGGCGTTCCGTTCTCGGATCGTAGTTTCCAATCGATGCCACCGCGCGAGTCGGGATCCACGGGCGTGCCGTTGATGGCGATGATCTTGTCACCACTGTGCAGGTGCGTCGGATTCTGCGGGTCGAATTCCTGACTGACGGGGAGGATGACCTCCTGCGTCGTCGCCGGGGCGATGCCGATTTGCAACAGCTCCTCGTGATCGTCCGGCTCGGGCAGGATTTCCAGTTTCCGTTCCGCGCCATCTCGATCGATGTACACCCTGAGCGGTTCGTGCGGGTCAGCCAGCAGCACCGCGAACTTGATCTCCTGATAGGAGCGAATGTCCTGATCGTTGATGCGCTTGATGATGTCGCCGGGCTGAATGCCGCCAAACGCGGCAGGCGTCTCCGGCATGACCTTGCCGACCGTGGTTGTGATTTCGCTTTTGCCCTGCATGAACACGACAACAAACAGCAGGGCCGCGAAGATGATGTTCATGATCACGCCGGCGGACACGATGACCATGCGTTTGTACACGGCTTTGTTGCCGAACGCGCGTGGATCTTCACGAAAGCGAAGCTCTTCGCTCTTGTCGTCGAAGTCTTCCTGCCCGAGCATTTTCACGTATCCGCCAAGCGGCAGCACGTTGAACGAATACCGCGTTTCGCCCCTGGTGAACCCGAACAGCTCTGAGAAGAAACCGATCGCAAACCGCTCGACCTTCACGTCCGCCCACTTGGCCGCCGCGAAGTGACCCAACTCGTGTACGAAGATGACCGCGCTGAATCCGGCGAAGATCACCAGATAAGGCCAAACCCCGTTCCAGATGTTCCAAATCGACTGCTGCGCGAGCAGCGCCGACACCATCCCTAGCATGTCGTACATCGAAGAACCTCATCCCGCGCCCACGCGTCAGCCTCCATCAGCTCCGCGAACGTCGGGTTGGCGTTGAATGCATGGCGGTCCAGCACACGCTCGACCGTGCTGACGATGTCACCGAATCCGATGGCTTCGTCCTGGAAAAGTTTGACGGCCGATTCGTTGGCCGCGTTGAACACCGCGCCGGCTGTGCCACCCTGTTCGGCAACCTGATGGCCCAGTCGCAGCGCCGGAAAACGCTGCGGATCGGGTGGTTCGAAATTCATCCGACCCAATGCGTGGAAATCCAATCGGTCGGATGGACACGTCAGCCGCTCGGGATACGTCAACGCATATTGAATCGGCGTTTTCATGTCCGGTGTCCCGAGCTGTGCGATGACCGATCCGTCGTGAAACTCGACCATCGAGTGAATAATCGACTCAGGATGCACGATCACATCAATCTCATCGTGATCGAGATCAAACAGCCACCGCGCTTCCACGATCTCCAATGCCTTGTTCATCATGGTAGCAGAATCGATTGTGATCTTGGGCCCCATGTCCCACGTGGGGTGGTTCAGAGCTTCAGCCAGCGTCGCCTTGGCGATCTCGTCGGCGTTCCACGTCCGGAACGGTCCGCCCGACGCCGTCAGCACCACGCGGTGCACGTCCTCGCGGCGACCGGCGTGCATCGCCTGAAAGATGGCTGAGTGCTCGCTGTCAATCGGGATCAGCGTCGCCCCGGCATCGTTCGCCACTTTCGTCAGCAGCGGACCAGCCACGACAAGCGATTCCTTGTTCGCGATCCCGACGCGTTTTCCAAGCTCGGCTGCCCGCATCGTCGCCGGCAGGGCCGCCGCCCCGACAACCGCGACAATCACGACGTCCACGTCCATTCGCTCGACAAGCTGAACCATCGCATCCGAACCTGTCAGAACTTGTACGTTCGCCGGGACCGCTTCACGCAGTGGAGAGGCTGCTTCGGCATCCATGATCGCCACCGCCGACGGTGACCAAGCCCGTGCCTGCTCAGCCAACGCCTTCCATCGTGAACCAGCGGCCAATCCGACGACCTCGAAACGCTCGCGCAGCCCTTCCAGCACCGTCAGAGTGTTTTGACCGATGGAACCTGTGGAACCCAAAATGAGGACGCGTTGCTTGTTCATGGGATCGAAAGAACGTCGCGAGGCGCCCCTCGCGGACGGCGTATGGTACGCGGCTGCGAACCGACCGACAAGCACAACCCGTGTTTGCGGGCGGCTGGGCCGAACCTATAATCGAGCAGGTCGGGCAGGTGAACCCGAAAACACGTGAAATTGGCGGCACGGGATCAAATATGAGCGAGACCCTGCATAAGGGCCGAGTATTCTCCGTTGAACGACGCACCATCACCGAACCCGGCGATGTGACCGTCGTGCGCGACGTTGTCGTCCACCCCGGCGCTGTCGTCATTCTGCCGATCATCGACGATCAGCGGCTGGCGATACTGCATCACTACCGGCGATCCGTCGGCGAGGAACTGATCGAGTTGCCGGCCGGCACACGCGAGACGGGCGAGGAGCCGATCGAGACCGCAGCCCGCGAGCTGGAGGAGGAAACCGGCTACAAGTGTGGATCGATCGAACCGTTCGTCGACTTCTACACGACGCCGGGTTTCTGCAACGAGTACATCCACACATTCGTCGCCCGCGACCTCTCCGACGGTCAGCGGCTGGACGGAACGGAACGCATCCGTGTTGAGATCGTGACGTGGGACGAGGTCCGCGACGCCATCGACGCCAACCGCATCCGCGACGCCAAGACGATTGCCGTGCTCGGCGCCTATCTGCTGAGGAACAACCGCTGACATGGGATGGCAGGACCGAGACTACGCCAAACAGCCCTCACGCGGCGGTATCGGGGCGGCATTTTCGAGGCCGACGATGTCGCGATTCCGCTCCGTGGCGATCATCCTGATCGTCGTGAACGTGGCGGTGCACATCATCGCATCGATGACGCTCAAGCAGACTGAATTCGGTTACGTGAGTCCCATCCACACCGCGTGCGCGATGAGCACGCCGGAGGTGCTGCACGGTCAGATTTGGAGGTTGATCACAAGCCAATATCTCCACGCTGGCCCAACGCACCTGTTCGTCAATATGCTGGGCCTGTACTTCCTCGGACCTGCGATCGAAAGCACGTGGGGTTCACGGCGATTTTTCGTCATTTACACGATCGCCGGGCTTCTCGGCAATATCTTCTATCTATTGCTGAATGTCGTGGGATGGCTGCCGCCGATCCCTGCGGTCGGTGCATCGGGCTGCATCCTCGGCTTGCTCGGTGCTGCCGCCGTGATGTTTCCCAAGGCCGAGGTGCTGGTCTATTTCCTGTTCCCGGTGAACATCCGGACGGCTGCTTTGGTGTTCGGCGTCTGGTATGCCGCAAATCTCTACTACCGCGGCAGCAACGCCGGCGGCGATGCGTGCCACCTCGTTGGCCTCGTGTTCGGATATTGGTGGACCAAGTCGGGCCAATACAAGTTTGGAGCGCCGCGAATGGCAAAGGTCTCCCCATTCGGACGTGGGCAAGCCCGACCTCGCGGCGGATTCAAGCAGCGCATCGAACAACGCCGCCGCGACGCTGCCACCATCGACCGTATTCTCGCCAAGGTCAGCACCAACGGCATGGCCTCGCTCAGCCCGGACGAACGCCGTGCCCTGCAGGAAGCCACCGAACGCCAACGGGTCGACGATCAGCAATTCGGCTTGGATTAGTCTGCCGTAAGTCTCTTTTCAGAATGTGGTTACGTCGCTTCTGGCGAATCGTCCAGCCTCCGTGTTCTGCCGCCCACAATTGTCCGGACAAATCCCTTCGATCAGCCTGTTGATCCGCTACAATCGGGTGCGAGCAGTTATCGTGGGTTGCGGAAAGAGGCATCCACTTCCCCGCGAATCCGTCAAGTGAGGCAGTTTCTTTAGACGTTGAGCATGGTGTGAGCGGCGGACTGGACAACCCGATCAACTGGTCGTTCCCCGTTGGGCGACTCTTCGGCATCCGCATCCGCGTGCATGTCCTTTTCGTGCTCATCGCCGTCTATATGCTGTTGGCCGAGCTGGGCAGCGGTGGCGGCTGGCGCGGCGTCTCGGATCGCTTCATCAGTGTGCTGCTGCTCTTTTTCATCGTACTCACCCATGAATTCGGCCACTGCTTTGGGGCACGTTACGCCGGCGGCGAAGCCCATGAGATCCTGCTCTGGCCACTCGGTGGATTGGCGATGACCAGTCCGCCGCACACCGCCCGGGGGCACATGATCACGGTGGTGGCGGGTCCGGCTGTCAACGTCCTGTACCTGTTTCTGACCGGTGCGGTGCTGATCGCGTTTTTCGGTGGACCGGGGGCGGTGCCGTGGAACCCGTTTCGGCCATTCTCGACCGGCGTGTGGATCGAGTCGTCGGTGCACCTGTGGCTGGTGATCTTTTTCGCGCTGAACTGGATCATTCTGCTGTTCAATCTGGCGCCTGTGTTCCCGCTTGACGGCGGGCGGATTCTGCAGTGTCTGTTGTGGCCCAAGCAGGGATTCGCCCGGGCGACGTGGACGGCGACGGGGGTCGGCATGGTCGGGGCGATCGCGATCGGGCTGATCGGACTCGTGTCGCAGGCGACGCTGATGCTGGCGATCGCCGTATTCGGGTATCTGACCTGCTGGCAGCAGCGGCAGATGATCAAGAGCGGCATGTTCGAGAGCGAGAATGAGTTTGGCTACGACTTCTCGCAGGGTTACACGAGCCTTGAGCAGGCCGGCGAGAAGTTCGAGAAGAAGCCATCCTGGTGGCAGCGACAGAAGGAGAAACGCGCGGCCGCCAAGCTCGCCAAGGAGCAAGCCCGTCAGGAAGAATTGCAGCGCGAGGTCGATCGCATTCTGGAGAAGATCGCCCGCGACGGCATCAACGCCCTCACCACCCGCGAACGCCAACTCCTCGCCAAGGAAACCGAACGCCAACGTAGCGAGCAATAGCTGATTGGGTGGCCCACCGACTTCAGCGGTGGGGCAGTCGATTTTTTTGCAGGCGAGCTTACCACAGGTGTGACAGTCACTTGTCGCAAGCACGCCGCCGTCGCGCAGCAGCCCCCAACATTGCCAGAATGACGAGGCTCGCCGTCGCTGGTTCCGGTACGAGCACGTTGACGTCAATTTGACTGAAGTAGTCTTTACGTGACCCGGGTCCCATGCTGCCTTTGCCCATGATCTCTGTTGTCACTCGGATGAGGTCGCCTGCAGAGCCGTCCAGTGTTCCGAGGATCGATCCGTCAGTATCTTCACTGACATTGATCAAGACGGTTGAGCGAGTCACATTCTCGACGGTAACTCTGGAATCCCCTGTGAACGGAAACGGAAACTGACTGTCGATGATTGGTCGGTACGCCCACTCTGGATCATCGACAGGAAGTACGAACTCGAACACCGAACTGATTTCACCTTCGGCACTACCGCCGGGATTATCCCCACCTGGAAAGCCAGAGGGGAAATAGCCAACACTCAGATCAACGGAGAATCGAAGACGCTCAGGAGATTCTTCGATAATTCGAGATGCTCCTGCCCCAGTCACCAGTGCAGCAGACCCGGGGCCCATCGAGATATCTGTCGCAGTAAATGTCATCCGATCATCGTCGAAACCCTGCGTCATTTCGGAGTCGATTACCTGCGTACCACCATCCATCAGTTGGGCCGTACCCATCCCACTCGCCTGATGAGTCCACTGCCAGATGCTGCCGGCGTGGAGGATCCCCGCGCCGCCAAAGGTCAGCGGGCCGAGTATGAATAGAGTTGGAGTGACTCTGAGCACGAGTTATTGCCGCCCTCTCCAGTGCGTCAGACGACAGCGGGACGAAGCGGTCCGCGCGTCCGAAATCGGGTCAATTCAGTTGGCCATCGGGTGGAATAGCTGCCTGATGGACACTTCTCTCCTATTGCTCATCATACCGATCAGTGCGCGCCAAATGGGCAGAAATCTATGAAAGGCTGAAAAGTCGCGCGTCAGCGTGCTGCATTGGGGCATTGCGTTCCACAATTGATTTGATTGTCGTAGACTACCGGGCGACGCATGGGACCGATGAGGAGGCGGGCATGATCAAACTGGCGGTGGTTGGGGCGACGGGGCGGATGGGGACGCGCGTGTTGGCGTTGGCGGCGGAGGATGATCGGTTTGAGGCTGTGGCGGCGTTGACCGGGCGGGACGATCCGAAGTTCGGCGTCACCATTCCCTTTCGCGACAAGTCGCTGACCGCCACCGATCAGTGCGAGGCCGACTTCGACGTCATGGTCGATTTTTCGATCCCAGCCGGAACGATGGCGTGGCTGCCGGTGTGCGTCGAGCGGAACAAGCCGATGGTCATCGGCCCGACCGGTTTCACAGACGAGCAGTTGGCGGCGATCGACGAAGCCGGCCACACAATTCCGGTGCTGAAGGCGACGAATTTCAGTCTTGGTGTGAATTTGCTGCTGTCGCTTGTGGCTGACGCGGCATCGAAGCTGGGGGATGGTTACGACATCGAGATCATCGAGCATCACCACAATCGCAAGGTCGATGCCCCGAGCGGGACGGCTAAGTCATTGCTGCACAGTGTTTTGGAGTCGACCGGGCGCGATCGCGGTTCGGATGTGATCTATGGCCGGGAGGGCGAAACCGGTTTGCGTCCGCCGCGGGAGGTTGGCGTGCATGCGGTTCGGATGGGCGACGTGGTGGGGCTTCATGAGGTGCATTTCGGTGGCCAGGGCGAGTCGGTGATGCTGCAGCATCGGGCGACGTCGCGGGACACGTTTGCGAGCGGGGCATTGCGTGCGGCAGAGTGGCTTGTGGGACAGGGCGCGGGGCGTTATGACATGCGGGACGTGTTGGGATTGCGTTGAATCGTGCATTTTCGGTAAGGCGTTGTCAGTGCTTTGTTTGCGTTGACATTGTGAAATAAGTCATGAAGTTGTTGACGCGTTTGGCGGTTGGAAACTAGACTGACGGCGCTCCGGCTGGCAGGGTGGTCGATATCGGTGATGTTGGGAGCATCATGATGATCATGCAGGTGAATTTCGAGGCGTGGGCGGCGATTGGTTTCGTGTTGGCGCTTGCGTGTGCGACGGCGGCGGGGGCGTTGCTGCTGGCGCACCTGGTTCGACCGGCGAAGAAGGGGCCTGTGAAGGACAGTGTGTATGAGTCGGGTATGCCGGTGGTTGGCGATGCCCGGCGGCGGTTCAACGTCCGATTTTACATCGTGGCGATGCTGTTTCTGTTGTTCGATGTGGAAGTCGTGTTTCTGTGGCCTTGGGCAGTGGTCTTTTACCGCTCTGCCACTGAGAATGAGGTGGTGACGATGCCTACCGGTGACGCGGTTGGGGCTGGCTTCATGCTGGTCGCGATGGGCATCTTCTTCGCGCTGCTTCTGGTGGGCTTTCTTTACGAATGGCGAAAGGACGCGTTCCAATGGGATTGACCAAGGCCGACATTGATCCGCATACGGCGGGCGAGGGGGACATGCTGACGACGCGGCTTGACCATCTGGTCAGCCACCTGCGTCAGAATCCGTCGGACGTGCCTCAGGCTGGGATGAACTGGTCGCGGAAGAACTCGCTGTGGCCTATGCCGTTTGCGACGGCGTGTTGCGGGATCGAGTTGATGGCGACGGGGGCGAGTCGTTATGACATCGCGCGGTTCGGGGCGGAGGTGATGCGGTTTACGCCACGTCAGTGTGATCTGCTGATTTGTGCGGGTCGTGTGGCGATCAAGATGATGCCGGTGTTGCAGCGCATTTACCAGCAGATGTGCGAGCCGAAGTGGGTGGTGAGCATGGGGGCGTGTGCGAGCACCGGTGGGGTCTTTGATACCTATGCGGTTGTGCAGGGCGTGGATCAGTTTATTCCGGTGGATGTGTATGTGCCGGGGTGTCCGCCGCGACCGGAGACGCTGATCGAGGGGATCATGGCGATTCAGCGGTTGGTTGAGACGGAGGATTTCAAGCCAAGTGCCGCTCGTGGTGGTTTGGGATTGGTGGCACAACCGCTGGTGCAGTTGAATTCGGAGCGGAGCGCGGGACCGCGGTAGGGTTGAGATTCCTGAATCGAAGGTAGGCCGAACGATGCATGAGGCAACCGAGAAGGTCATCTCGGCAATGAGCAAAGCGTTTTCGGACGTGGACTTTGCGCCCTCGCCACTGGTGGATCGTGGCGATGCGCCGGCGGGTGCGGAGCAGATTTACGTTCGCGTGCCGGCGGAGCGGTTGCTGGACGT
This sequence comes from Phycisphaerae bacterium, assembly GCA_028289375.1. GTDB lineage: Bacteria > Planctomycetota > Phycisphaerae > UBA1845 > UBA1845 > OFTM371. The sequence continues at coordinate 33,118 of JANQQK010000062.1, forward strand.
CATGCGGTTCTTGCGGAATGACGCGGCCTGTGCATTCGAGCAGTTGTGTGACTTGACGTGCGTGGACTACCTGGATTTTCCGAAGGCGCGGGATCGCTATGGTGTGACGTATTCGCTGCTGAGTTTGTCGCGGAATCATCGCATCTGGGTGAAGTGTTTCGTGAATGATCCGAACCCGGAGGTTCCGAGTGTGACGGGTATCTGGGCGGGTGCGGAGTGGCTTGAGCGTGAGGTGTGGGATCTGTTCGGCGTGCGGTTTGCGGATCATCCCGACCTGCGTCGGATCGTGACGTGGGAGGAATTCGAGGCCCATCCACTTCGCAAGGACTATCCGCTGCGTGGTCGCGGCGAGCGCGAGAACTACAAGGTTCTGACGCGGGAGAGTCGGTAGAGATTGCGATGAACATTGGTCAGATCAAGCGATTTCACGATGCTAGGCCGTTTGAACCGTTTACGATGCATTTGACAGACGGTCGTGAATTTCGTGTAGACCATCCGGAGTTCATGGCTCGGTTTCCGGACGGGCGTACCATTTTCGTCGTCACAGGTGAAGAAGCTGCAGAGACGATTGACGTGCTCATGATTACGAGCATCTCATCGGTTTCCAACGGTGGCCCGACGTCCTCGCCGGACAAGAATTAAATGGGAAGAATCGCACATGGCCGTTGAACCCGGTGTTGACATTCGACCGACGACGCTTGCTCCGGAAGAGCCGGGCGGTGACCGGTGGACACTGAATTTTGGTCCGCAGCATCCGGCGACGCATACGACGCTGCGTCTCGTGCTGGAGTTGGACGGGGAGCGCGTGTTGTCGTGCGTGCCGCATATCGGCTACCTGCACAGCGGTTTTGAGAAGCTGGGCGAGCACCTGGATTACAACCAGTACGTGGTCGTCACGGATCGGATGAACTACATCTCGCCGATGGCGAACAACATCGCGTGGCATCATGCGGCTGAGGTGTTGTTCAACATCGAACTGACGCCGCGATGTAAGGTCATTCGGACGATCATCGCGGAGTTGGCGCGCATTCAGGATCATCTCTTGTGCGTCGGGACGGCTGCCCTGGATCTGGGGGCGTTCACGGCGTTTCTGTATGGGTTTGCCGAACGGGAAGAGATTTACGACATCTTCGAGGACATCTGCGGGGCGCGGTTCACGACGAGTTACACGCGGGTCGGTGGTTTGATGCAGGACATGCCGGATGGTTGGCCTGAGAAGATCAAGAAGTTCTGCAAGAAGGTGCCGTCGACGCTGGATGACATGGTGTCGCTTTTGAACCGCAATCGCATTTTTGTTGAGCGGACCAAGGGCGTCGGGCACATTGGCCACGATGACGCGATCAACTGGGGATTGACCGGTCCATTGGCGCGGGCGAGCGGTGTGCGACGCGACTTGCGCAAGGACGAGCCGTACCTGTGTTACAAGGACAACTGGGACGGACAGGGCAGCAGTGCGGTGCAATTCAAGGTGCCGATGGCGTCGGGTGGTGATGTTTACTCGCGGTACCTGGTGCGACTTGAGGAGATGCGGCAGTCGCTGGCGATCATCGATCAGTTGATCGACAACATTCCATCCGGTCCGGTGAATGTGTTGCCGAATGACAAAAAGACGCTGCCGAGCAAGGATGAAGTTTACTTCAGTATCGAAGGCTTGATTCATCACTTCGAGCAGGTGATGACCAATCGCGGATTCACGCCGCCGATCGGTGAAGCCTATGGTGCGACCGAGACAGCCAACGGCGAACTTGGGTTCTACTTTGCCAGCGACGGCGGGCGTTGTGCCTATCGCGCACGGTGCAGGCCACCGAGTTTTATCAACTATCAGTGTTTCCCGAAGCTGGTTGAAGGGCATCAGTTGAGTGATGTGGTGGCGATTCTCGGTTCGTTGAACGTCATAGCAGCGGAACTGGACCGCTAGGCGTCGGAGGGTGTGATGGCGTGGAACACGATTGATCGCAACGAGCCGGTGGTGGATGCTGATGCGTCGCCGGTGTTGAGCGAGGCGGTCTGCGAGAAGATCAAGACGTTTTTTCCGAAGTATCCGACGAAGCGCGCGGTGCTGCTCCCCGCTTTGCACATCATTCAGCATGAACAGGGTCATGTCAGTTGGCAGGCGATGATCGAGGTGGCGGAGCTTCTGGAAATCAAGCCATCCGACGTGTTCGATACGATTTCGTTCTATACGCACTTCTGGACCAAACCGCAGGGTGAGAAGGTCGTGACGGTCTGCCGGAGCATTTCGTGTGAGCTGCTCGGTGGTCGGGAGGTGCTGGCTGCGTGTAAGGAGCATTTGGGGATTGGTGAGCATCAGACGACGCCGGATGGCAAATACAGTCTGGCCGTCGAGGAGTGTCTGGCTGGTTGCGACCACGCGCCGTGCCTGATCATCAATGAGCGGATGCACAAGCGGGTCAAGCCTGAGCAGGTGCCGGCATTGTTGGCGGACGCGGGCAATGCGGATCACGGTTTGCCGCGGAGTGATCTGTTTGATCCACCGGTGGCGACGAACGGTTCGGATGAGGATGTGATCGACGCGACGTCGGACGTGGCTGAGATGAAGGACTCGAATTAAGGCGCGGGTCGAAGCCAGCGCAGCGGCGGGTGGAATGATTGAACGAATCCATCGACAACGCTATCGAAACGCCCGCAGCACACGGCGAGCGTCAACGCCGCTGGGTCGGGCTGTTGGTGGTTTACCTGCTGTTCGGAACGTTTTTCGGGGGGGCACCCTTTCCATCCTGGCCATCGATGCGTGGCGATTTGCTGACGCCGGCGGAGCAGGTGCAGGTTCGCGAGGCGTCACGTTGGCGGGAGGGGCATCTGTCGCTCCCTGCGCGGGACTTCGACACAGCCGAGGTGGACGGGGTTGCGTACAGTCACTTTCCGCCATTGATGACAATTCTGTCGGTGGTCGTTCTGCAGTTTTCACCGGGCGGGGTGCCGCACTGGTTGTTGACGCTGTTGTTTGTCTGGACCGTGCCGGGGTTGGCGTATCGTCTGTTTCTGGGGCGGTCGGGGGGTGTCTGTGCGGCGATCGTGCTGACGTTCGCGTACGTGTTCGGGACGAGTGCGTACAGCGTCATGGATCGGACGACGTCGTCGGCGGGCATGTATCAGTTGAACCACGCCATTTCGCAGGTCGGTTTGCTGCTGATGCTCGATGGGTATTACCGCGGGAACAGGGCGGTGCAGTCGGGGATCGGGCTGGTCATCGCGGGATTGTCGCGGCTGACGACGGCTGCCTATGCGTTGCCGTTGTTCGTGTCGTCGTGGGGCATGAAGAAACGGCAGCGGTTGTGCACGATTGCGTGCGTCGTGGTGTTGTTCGGAACGTGGGCGACGTTGAACACGATGAAATTCGGGAGTCCGCTGGAGACGGGCTATGGGTTGATTTACGAGGGTCGGACGGATCGCGTCGCGATGACGGCGAAAGAGGGCGTGTTTCATCCGAAGTGGATCGACGACAATCTGTACTGGATGAATTGGGGGCCTCCGACGTTCGAGGAGAAGCATGGGGAGACGCGGTGGGTTCCGAACGTGAATTCGACGGGCATCTGGTGGACGACGCCGCTGCTGCTTTTGTTGTTTCGGGATGCGAAACGGATCTGGCAGGACCGTCGGAATCGGTGGATGCTGGCGTCGGTCGGGGTGATCTACATGGCGTTGATGCTCTACCATACGATGGGGTACGCGCAGCGTGGATACAACCGGTTTTCGCTCGATTTTCTGGTGGTGTTGCTGGCGATGATCGCGCCGTTTGCGTTTGCGACGCGTGCGCGGTGGATCGTGGGCACATTGCTGGCGATTTGGGGTGTTGTGTACTTTCGGATCATCCTGTTTTAGGGGATGATGCCGCAGCGATGATTTGCAAGCGAAGGGATGGCTGATGGGTTCGTACGAGCCTGTGTTGCTGAAGAATCTGGGCGTTGAGGGCAGCCGAACGCTCGAGGTATACCGCCAATCGGGTGGATACGCGGGGGCGGAGGCGGCGCTGAAGATGTCGTCCGACGAGGTCGTGGAGGAGGTCAAAAAGGCCAACCTCCGCGGGCGTGGGGGTGCGGGTTTCCCAGCCGGTGTGAAGTGGACGTTCTTGCCGAAAGATCGCGAGCGGACGATTCTGTGCGTGAACGCGGATGAATCGGAGCCGCCGACCTTTGCGAACCGCTTCTTGATGGAAAATGACCCGCACATGCTGATCGAGGGGATCATCATTGCGGGGTTTGCGACGAAATCGCAGGTGGCGTACGTCTACCTGCGGGTCGAGTTTCATGAGCAGTTCCACATTCTGCAAAGGGCGGTTGATGAAGCCTACGAAGCCGGCCTCTTGGGCGAGAATATTCTCGACAGTGGTTATGGCCTCGACGTTTATCTGCATCGCGGGGCGGGGGCGTATGTCTGCGGTGAAGAGACGGGATTGATCGAATCGCTGGAGGGCAAGCGGGGTTGGCCTCGGATCAAGCCGCCATTTCCAGCCGTCGAGGGGGCGTTCGGTTTGCCGACGGTGGTGAACAACGTGGAGACGCTGGCCAACTTGCCGCACATCATTTCGCGCGGGCCGGACTGGTTCAAATCGATCGGGACCGAGTCGAGTGCAGGTCCGAAGCTGTTCTGCGTGAGCGGACCGGTGAAGAGGCCTGGCTGTTACGAAGGGCCGATGACGATCACGTGCGAGGAGTTGATTTACGGGGACGATTACGGCCAAGGCATGGTTGGCAATGCCGATGTCAAGGCGGTGTTTCCGGGCGGGCTGAGCATGGGTGTTCTGACCGGTGACGAAATGCACATGAAGATGGACTTCGACGATCCGCGGAATTTCGGATTGTTGGGGTTGGGGACGGCCGCTGCGGTTGTGGTGAATGTTGAGACGGACCTTCGTGATGTGCTGATGAACGTGGCACGGTTTTACTCGCACGAGTCGTGCGGGCAGTGCACGCAATGTCGCGAGGGGACGAGTTGGATGTACAAGATGGCTTCGCGGATCGCGATGGGTGCGGGACGCGTGGAGGATCTGGATTTGCTGGAAGAGGTTGCCAGCAAGATGGGTATGATGCCGGGATACAGCATCTGCGGTCTGCCGGATGGGGCCGCTTTTCCGGTGCGCGGGCTGGTGCAGAAGTTCCGGTCGGAGTTTGAATCGTACGTGAGCCAGCAGCGCGCGGGACGGGCTGAGGCTGTGTTGCGGGTGTTGAATTAGAGGAAATCGCAGGCGACCTGTCTGAACAGGCGGGATTGTTGACAAATACGGCAGGTCACGACCTGCCCTACCAGAACATGGCGAAGATCACGATAGACAATCGCGAGATAGAGTGTCGGGACGGTGTTCCGGTGCTTCAGGCTGCGTTGGAAGCAGGCTGGGATGTGCCGCACTATTGCTACCACCCGGGGTTGAGCGTGGTGGCGTCGTGTCGTTTGTGCCTGATGGAGATGCAGTTGCCGCATCCGAAGACGGGCGAGATGGGCTGGGCGCCGAAGTTGTTTCCCTCCTGTCAGACCCCGGTGAAGGATGGCATGGTGGTGCGTTTCGACTCGCCGCCGGTGGAGCAGAATCAGAAGGCGTGCATGGAGTATTTTCTGCTAAACCATCCGCTTGATTGTCCTGTCTGCGATCAGGCGGGTGAATGCTATCTGCAGGACTACAGCTACAAATTCGGCGAAGCCACGTCGCGGATGCACGATCAGAAGCAGGTTAACCCGAAGAAAGACATCGGGCCCAAGACGCTGCTGTATTCGGATCGCTGCGTGATGTGCAGCCGGTGCGTACGGTTTGCCGATGAGGTCGCCGGCACTGGTGAGCTTTGCATTGTCAATCGCGGTGGCCGGGCGGAGATCGATGTGTTCCCGGGGATTCCGCTGGACAACCCGATGCAGGGCAACGTCGTGGACATCTGTCCGGTTGGGGCGTTGCTGGACAAGGAATTCCTGTTTGATCAGCGTGTGTGGTTCCTCAAGAGCGGGGATTCGATCTGTGCCGGGTGCAGCACCGGGTGTGCGATTCGGGTGGATCAGAACGACGACAAGGTGCATCGCCTCAAGCCGCGTTTCAACCCGGGCGTGAATGACTGGTGGATGTGCGACGAGGGGCGTTTCGGTTGGAAGTACATCCACGATCCGAAGCGCGTGACGCATCCGAAACTGCGTCGCGGCGCGGAAACGGAGACGCCGGCGTGGGAATCGGTCGATGAGATTGTGACCTATCGATTCGAGCAGCAGGCAGCCAAGCATGGTGGGGAGAAGTTGGCGGTGCTGCTGTCGCCGATGATGGCGTGTGAAGAGGCGTGGCTGCTGGCGAAGTTCTTTCGCGCGGTGGCGCCCGAGGCCACGATTGCGACCGGGTTCGTGCCGACCGTCGAGGAGGATCAGTTCTTCCCGGTGGGCAGCGATGCCGAGAACGCGAAATTTGTGATTCGCCGTGAGAAGTGTCCGAATCGCCGCGGGATTGAATTGGTTGTGGAGCATTTTGGCGGCAACACGTGCGATTTTGAGACGTTTGTGACACGCGCCGGCGAGGGGACGTTTGAAGCGGTCTGGGCGGTCGGTGGATATCCTGATGCGTGGGTGCCGAAACCGCTGGCTACCGCGATGGCGAAGATCGAGCTGCTGGTCGTGCAGGACATTTTCGAGAACGAACTGACGGCTGAGGCGGAATTGCTGCTGCCTGCATGTGCGTGGGTTGAACGTGATGGCAGTTTCGTGAATCATGCCGGTTTGATTCAGCCATTCGAGCGGGCGATCGGCGTGCCCGAGGGGGCGAAGCGTGATGGGCAGTATCTGTTCGCAGCCGCCGGTTTCGAAGGACTCTATTCGGGCGAGCGCGTTCGCGAGTTGATGGCTGAGGAGATGGACGCGTTTCGTGAGATTGCCGAGGCGCCGAAGAAGCCGGCGCATCAGCATTGATGGGCGACGATTGTGGACTGGGTGATTGAACAACTGAGCAACCAGCTTGTGTTCAGCGTTGTGCTGGCGTTGGCCGTGTTCGGCGCGATCATGACAGCCGTTGCGTATTGCATTTACTTCGAGCGGAAGATTTCGGCGTGGATGCAGGATCGCGTGGGTCCCAACCGCGTGGGACCTTTGGGCCTGCTTCAACCGCTGGCCGACGGTGCGAAGTTCCTGTTGAAAGAGGACATCATTCCGGCGTTTGTGGACAAGCCGTTGTTCATCATCGCGCCGGCGATTGCGTTGATTCTCGGTTTGATGGGGTTTGCGATTCTGCCGTGGGGCGGAATGGTGGATCTGAACGGGGACGGCGTGGTTGACGTGATGTGCCAGGTGGCCGACCCCGGTGTGGGGTTGTTGTACCTGCTGGGGATTGGCGGTTTGGCGGTTTACGCTGTTGTGGTCGGCGGCTGGGCGAACAACAACAAGTATGCGTTTCTGGCTGCGATGCGGTCGACGGCGCAGATGCTCAGCTACGAAATTCCGATGGCGATGGTGATCCTGATCGTCGTCATGACGACCGGGCAACTCGGACTCAACGACATCGTGACGTCGCAGACCGGCGCGGGGAATTTGTGGCACGTCTGCCATCATCCGGTTGCGTTCTTCATCATGCTGGTGACGCTCTTCGCCGAGACAAACCGCACGCCGTTCGACCTGGCCGAGGCGGAGCAGGAGCTGGTTGGCGGGTATCACACTGAGTACAGCGCGCTCAAGTTCGGGCTGTTCTTCCTCGGTGAATACGCCCACATGATCACGGGCAGTGGATTCGTCATCGTGTTGTTCCTTGGTGGGTGGCATCTGCCTTGGGTGCCGTTCCTCCAGCCGGAGGCGACGAGCATCTGGGCGATGCTGTCGAAGATGGCGGTGATGGGTTTGAAAATTTCGGCGTTCCTGTTCCTGTTCATGTGGGTTCGCTGGACGCTGCCGCGGTTTCGGTTTGATCAGTTGATGCGGCTGAGCTGGAAGGGCTTCTTGCCGATGTGTCTGGCGCTGTTCGCGTACGTGGCTGTGCTGCTGTACCTTGGCAAGCAGACGAGTCTGCTGTGGACGCTCGGCGGGAATGTCGTGCTCATCGTCGTCGCGTTGGTCGTGGCGGGTATGGGCCGGGTGCCGATCACCGGGCGTCAGGCGAATCTGTCATCGTTGCCGTGGGAGGGCGCCGCGCGGATGCGGTGATGCTTGAAAGTTATGATCGACGACAAAGACATCATCAACGTGGATCAGCCTGAGTTGTCTGCCACCGAGCGGTTGTATCTGCCGCAGATCGTCGGGGGCATGAAGACGACGCTGCGTCACATGTTCAAAAAGAAGATCACGCTGCAGTATCCGGAGAAGAAAAGGGAGCTGCGTGTTGAAAACTATCGCGGCGTGCATCGGCTCAACCGCGATGAGAAGGGTCGCGTGGCGTGCGTGGCCTGCTTCATGTGTCAGACGGCCTGTCCGGCGCACTGCATTCATATTGTTGGTGCGGAGTCGCCATGGGAGGATCGGGAGAAGTACCCGATTCAGTTCGACATCGATGAACTCCGCTGCATCTATTGCGGCATGTGCGAGGAAGCGTGTCCGGTCGATGCGGTCGAGTTGACGCCGGAGTATGACCTGGTCGGCCGGTCGCGCGAGGAGATGATCCTCGACAAGGAAGAGCTGTTGAAGGTGTTCGACCGCACCAAGGACATGAAGCCACGGAAGAATCCGAAGATCACCGGGTACGCCGGTACGGGATCGCCGGACGAGCACACCAGCACGACGCATGGAGGTGCGCATTGACCGAGATGTGGGTCATCCTGATCTACGGTACGTTTGTGCTTGGCGGATTGGCGCTCTATTTCCTGCTGCCGACAACGGGCCGTTCGACGAAGATGGCCGGTGCGATCTTCGGATTGGCGGCGCTGGCGGGTGCGATGGTGCTGTGCAGCAGCCGGTTTCTGTCTGCCAGCGGCGCGAATGCGTTCTTTTACCTGTCGGCATCGGTGGCGATCGGGTCGGCAGTGTTGATGGTGGTCAGTGAGAAGCCGGTCTACAGCGCGTTGTACTTCGTGCTGGTGATCCTGGCTGTCACGCCATTGCTGTTGCTGCAACACGCCGAATTTCTCGCCATTGCGTTGGTGATCATTTATGCCGGTGCGATTCTGGTGACGTACGTTTTTGTGATCATGTTGTCACAGCAGAGCGGGCCTTCGATTTACGATCGGCGGGCGCGGTCACCGCTTGTGGCGGTGTTGGCGGGGTTTACGTCGATGGCGTTGGTGGCGGGTCAGATGGCCGTGCTGCCGCAGGAATGGGCGATTCAGGGGACGCTCGTGTCCTCCGAGGCTGCTGCCGATGCGGCCGAGATGGCTGGTGTCGGCAGCAACATTGAGATGGTTGGCCGGGCGATGGTGAGTCGTTATGTTGTCGCCCTCGAGATCGCCGGCGTGTTGCTGCTGGTGGCGATGATTGGCGCGATTGTGGTCTCGCGGAAGAAGGTGCCGGCAGAAGGTCCGGGGCTTGGAGGTCTGCCGTTGGGCAAGGCTGGTCGCGAGGTGCCGCCGTTCTAGTGAGTTTGATCGGGTCGTTGTCGGCCCGTTCGTTTTGAGAACCCTGACAGGCGCGGGTTGGGTTTGTGAACGACATTGCTCCGTACATTTTTCTGGGCGCGTTGCTCTTCGCGATCGGCATGGTCGGGTTCATGACGCGCCGCAACCTGATCGTGATCTTCCTGTCGACCGAGTTGATGTTCCAGGGCGTGGTGGTGAACCTCGTCGCGATGGGGCGTCTGCATGGTCAGGTGGACGGGCAGATCTTCGCGCTGTTCTTGCTGGTCATTGCCGCTGTTGAAGCGGGTCTGGCGTTGGGGCTTGTCGTGTTGCTGTATCGCCGCAAGGGGACGCTCGACGCGGAGAGCTGGTCCACCATGTGGGGCTGATCGTTGATGGATGCGAACGTGATCACAACCTGGGCGTCGTTGATCCTGCTGCTGCCGCTGGCGGGTGCGGTGATCTCCGGTGTCTTTGGACCGGTTGCGCTGAAAGGGCGGTCGCATTGGCCTGTGCTGCTTGGTGTGGGCGGTGCGGTGGCTGGTGCGGTGACGCTGTTTCGACAGGTCAACGGTGCCGGTGACGAATCGCAGAGCGTGCAGGTTCTGTACGAGTGGATTACGACCGGGGCGGCCGGGACGTGGTTTACGGTCAACGTTCTTGTCGATCCGCTGACGGCCATCATGTTGCTGGTGGTGACAGGCATTTCACTTCTCGTGGTGATCTACGCCCGCGAATACATGCGTGACCATGGCGATCCCGTTCGCGGATACGAGCGGTTCTTCGCGTATATCGGGTTGTTTGTGTTCTCGATGTGCGCGCTGGTCCTTGGCGGGAACTTCCTGCTGCTTTACCTCGGTTGGGAGGCTGTGGGACTGTGCAGCTACCTCCTGATCGGTTTCTACTACGACAAACCATCCGCAGCCGCGGCAGCCAAGAAGGCGTTCCTGGTCAATCGGATCGGCGACTTCGGGTTCGGTCTTGGCATTCTGCTGATTTACCTGACGTTCCAGTCACTCGATTACAGCGCCGTCTTTGCCATGGCAGAGGCGGGTGTTGACGCAGCCGGCGATCCGATCAGTCCGGGTCGGTTCACGGCCATCGCATTGCTGCTGTTTTGCGGTGCCGTCGGCAAGAGTGCACAGTTCCCGCTGTATGTCTGGCTGCCGGATGCGATGGAAGGTCCGTCACCGGTGTCGGCGTTGATTCACGCAGCCACGATGGTGACGGCTGGCGTGTACATGATTGTGCGATGTGGTGCGATATTCGCTGCATCGCCGGTGGCGATGGCGATCGTGGCGGGGATTGGCGCGTTCACGGCGATCTTCGCAGCCACGATGGCGTTGGTGCAGACGGACATGAAGCGCATCCTCGCCTACTCGACGGTGAGTCAGCTTGGCTACATGTTCCTTGGTCTCGGCGTGTTCGCAGCCGAGGCTGCGGTTTTCCACCTGTACACGCACGCCTTCTTCAAGGCGTTGCTGTTCCTCGGGGCGGGCAGCGTGATGCACGCCATGGGCGGCAAGATCGACTTTCGCGAATTCAGCGGGCTGAAGCGTGTCATGCCGTGGACCTACGCGACGATGCTCATCGGATCGTTGGCGCTGGCGGGCTTTCCGCTGTTGGCCGGCTTCTGGAGCAAGGATGAGATCATCCACGCCGCATTCAAGCACAATGCGTTTCTGGGTGTGGTCGGACTCATCACGGCGTTGATGACTTCCTACTACACCTTCCGCATGGTGTTCAAGGCGTTTCATGGTGTCACGCGTGTGCCGGAAGGCGTCCATGCGCATGAGTCGGGCGGGTGGATTCTCGTACCGCTTTGCGTGCTCAGTATCGGGGCCATCTTCGCCGGATATGCAGGCGTCGAATTCCATACCGGTGCGTTTCTTGGCATCTTTGAGCCGCATGGCTGGTTCCATCACTTCCTGGAACCGGTGACGGCGACGTTCCACGCGTTCGACGTTGGGCACGAAGCGTCTCATGAGGCTGCCTCCGGGTTCGTTGCGCACATGAGCCATTACGGTTTGATGTACGCGTCGGCGGCGTTGGCGATGATCGGGATCGGCATCGCGTTCGTGATGTGTCTGGACAGTCCGATGCTGCTGGCGGTGATACGGCGTGCGTTCCCCCGTGCGTACGAAGTGCTGTACAACAAATACTACGTTGACGAAGCCTACGGACAGTGGATTGTGGATCCGCTCAAGAAGGCCGGTCGCATCTGCGTGGGGCTTGATACGTTCTTGATTGACAATCTTGTGCGACTTGTCGCGTTCATTCCGCGTGCGATCGGCTGGGCATTGCGTTCGATGCAGCAAGGCGCGCTGCAGGGATACGCCGCGTCGATGGCGGTCGGGTTGGCGTTGTTGCTCGTGATCGTGCTGGTTCAGGCCGGCACGTAGCGGAAGAAAGAGGCCTTCGTGGCAGAGTGGATTCTGACATTGGTGATCCTGAGTCCCCTGGCGGGCGTTGCGTTGCTGATGCTCGGCGGTGAGGACAGGCAGCGTCTGCAGATGACGGCGCTCGGCATGTCGCTGGTGACGTTCGCCCTGACCATTGTGGCCTTTGTGCTGTTTCACAATGCGATCGACGAGAATGGTCAAGCGGGTGGCTACCACCTTGAAAAATCGGTGGCGTGGATTGGTGGAGATTCGGGTGCGGAGGATGCGCCGGACTCCGCTTCGTCTGACATTGACATTCGCTATCACGTCGGCGTGGACGGGGTCAGCATCTGGTTGCTGCTCTTGACGTCGTTTCTGACACCGCTTGCCGTTTGGGGCAGTTTCTCGGGGATCACCAAGCGGATCCGCGAGTACTACGCATTCATGCTGCTTCTGGAAGTCGGCATGCTCGGCGTCTTCTGCGCGATGGACCTGCTGCTCTTTTATGTCTGTTTCGAGTTCACGCTGATTCCGCTCTATTTCCTGATCGGAATCTGGGGTGGGCCGGAGAAGCAGAAGGCTGCCAACAAGTTCTTCATTTACACGGTGGCGGGAAGCGTGCTGACCTTTGCCGGTGTTCTTTACCTGGCCTATTACGCATTCACGCAGATCGGCACGTTCACGTTTGACATTCAAACCCTGACGTCGATGGGGCAGTCGGGCGCGGTTCCGATCGATGTGCAATGGTGGCTGTTCGTCGCGTTTGCTGCCGGGTTTGCCATCAAGGTGCCATTCTTCCCTGTACACACGTGGTTGCCGCTCGCCCACACCGAAGCGCCCACTGCGGGCAGCGTGCTGTTGGCGGGTGTCCTGCTCAAACTGGGGACGTATGGGTTCTTCCGGTTGAGCCTGCCGATGCTGCCGGATGCGTCATTTACGTTCGCACCCTTCATGGCCACGCTTGCGGTCATCGGCATTAGTTACGCCGCCTTGGCTGCCTGGGTTCAGACCGACGTGAAGAAGCTCGTCGCGTATTCGTCGGTGTCGCACCTCGGGTTCTGCATGCTGGGGTTGTTCAGCCTGAAGATGGCAGGTGTAACGGGTTCTGTCGTGTACATGGTGAATCATGGTTTGTCGACCGGCGCGTTGTTCCTCGTGATCGGCATGGTCTACGAACGGTACCACACGCGTGATATCCATCAGATCGGCGGATTGGCCCGACCGATGCCGTGGATGGCGTTCTTCCTTGTGTTCTTCACGCTCAGCAGCATCGGACTTCCCGGGCTGAACGGCTTTGTCGGAGAATTCCTCGTGCTCCTGGGGACGGCCACGTCGAATACCGAGACGGATGCTCTCGCGGCGGGTCCTTTGGGTTACGCGTATGCGGTGCCGGCGGCGATCGGCATCATCCTTGGGGCGGTCTACATGTTGTGGATGTGTCAGCGCGTGCTCTTTGGTCCGCTCCGCGAGCCAGCCAACACGCCGGATACATCGGCGGGGCTGACGCGCGACCTCACGCTTCGCGAGAAGTTGATCCTGGCACCCATTGGTGTTGTCTGCGTGGTGATGGGCGTATGGCCCAAGCCGGTATTGAGCACGATGGAACCGGCCATTGCGGCCAACGTCTTCAATCAGGTGGACATGGACAGCGACCAACGCGTCGCGCTCGATGAGGCGGACTTGAGCGTTGTTGAAGCGGTGACGGTCCGCAACTCGGAATCGGAGGGGCATTCGCTATGACATTTGCGGAGGTTTTCGCCCCCATCGCCCCTGAAGTGACGCTGTTGATCGGCGTTTGCGCGGTGTTTCTGATCGGTGTCTCGAAGAGCGCAGCCGTCCGAGCAGCCGTCGCACCACTGACGCTTCTCATCATGCTCGGTGCCATGGTGGCCACCGCGACGTGCGCGACGACGGACGCTGCCGGACCTGTGGGACTCGCGTTCGATGAACTGACGGTCTACATCCGCTGGATCACGTTGGCGATTGGCTTGCTGCTGCTGCTGGTCAACTGGCATGTGCCAGCCGACGGTGAACAGGGCGAGTATTTTGGCTTGATGCTCTGCTCGATGGCGGGTGTATTGCTGACCGCGTCGGCCAATGATCTGGTCGTTCTGTTCTTTGCGATCGAACTTGTCAGCGTTCCGACCTATGCGATGGTCGCATTGAGTCGTACGGATCAGCGTGCGTCGGAGGCGGCGCTCAAGTACTTCTTCCTCGGTGCCTTGTCCGCCGCCATCATGGTGTACGGGTTCAGCTTCCTGTACGGGGTCGGCGGGACGACAACGCTCTTTGCCACCGGTGCCGTGGACAGTCTCGAGACGGCGTTTGCTGAAGGCGGGGCGATCAATGCGTATGCGGTCGTCGGTTTGCTTCTCGCGATGTCGGGGCTGGCGTTCAAAGTCGCTGTGGTTCCTTTCCACGCTTACGCACCGGATGTGTACGAAGGGGCTGCGTCGCCGTTGACCGGCCTGCTCGGATTCCTGCCGAAGCTTGCAGGGTTTGTTGCGTTGATTCGGCTGCTTTCGGTCTGCCAGTGGGATCTGCCCGATTCGCTGATGTGGATGATGTGGCTGATGGCCGCGGCAACCATGACGGTCGGCAATGTCCTCGCCTTGCTCCAAACGAACGTCAAACGCATCCTCGCCTACTCGAGCGTATCGCACAGTGGTTTCATGATGATCGGGCTGCTCGTCGGGCCGGTGCTCGGCGAAGGGCCGATGCATGACGGCGTGGCTGCGGTGCTGTTCTACATCGCCGTCTACGGAATGATGAACCTCGGAGCGTTCGCCGTGTTGGCGATGCTGCAGGTGCGTGGCGAGGCGGCTGAGTCACTTGACGATCTGGCTGGCCTGTCACAGCGAGCGCCCGTGCTTGCACTCGCGATGGCGGTTTGTGCGTTCAGTCTGATGGGTTTCCCGCCGACGGCTGGTTTCCTCGGCAAGGTGTACATCTTCTCCAGTGCGTTCTCGTTGGCCGGCGACCATCCATTCCATGGACCACTTGTGACGCTGGCTGTCATCGGCGTGATCAACTCCGCCATTGGGGCGGCCTATTACCTCAAGATCGCGGCGACCTGTTTCGTGCGTCAGCCGCGTGAAGGGTTGGGACGAACCGAGGGCAGCATGCCCGCGTTCGGATTGGCCGTCTGCAGCATCGCGATGATCGCGTTATTCGTCAGGCCAACCGATCTCGTCGACCGTGCCAAGAACGCGACGGTCAGTGTCGGTCAATCGTCGAACACGCGTGTCGCCACCGTCGATCAGCCGCACGTTCCCCATGTCGACTAGGCGGTTTGTTTCGATTCAAATCTGAAGAGTGACGCGCGGGTTAGTCCGCGTCCATCATGGTCGCGAGCTTCTTGAGGGCTTCACGTTCGATCTGCCGGACGCGCTCGCGGGTGAGACCGATCTTGGCACCGATCTCCTTCAGGGTCATCTGCTCGCCGGTATCCAGGCCGAACCGCAGGCGAAGGATTTCCGACTCGCGCTCATCAATCTGATCGAGAAGCTGTTCGAGTTCCTTGGTCTCGGCTTCGTAGAGGATGATGTCCTCCGGTCGCGGCGTGCGATCGTCGGTCAGCATCTCGGAGAGTTGCATATCTTCATCGTCGGTCGACGACTGCGAAGACGAGCTGAACGCCTTGACCGCGCGGCGAACCATCTGAACCTTCTTCTCGGGGATGCCCATGTAGTCAGCCAAATCCTTGACCGACGGCTGGCGACCCTCTTTGTCGATGAAGTGGGCGCGGGCGGCCTTCCATTTGGAAATCAGCTCGACCATGTAGGCGGGGATGTGGACGGCTTGGCGGCTGTTGATCAGGCTTCGTTTGATCGACTGCTTGATCCACCAGGACGCGTAGGTGCTGAAGCGCGTGTTCATGTCCGGGTCGTAACTTTCGACCGCGCGGATCAGACCAAGGTTCCCCTCTTCGATCAGGTCAGCCAAGGGCATACCACGGCGTCCGAACCGTTTGGCGATGGTGACGACGAGTCGCAGGTTGCAACTGACCAGCCGCTCGCGTGCTTCGGCGGCCAGACGATCGACCTCCTCGCGGTGACGAACGTCCTCAATCGATTCGATCGGCTCTTCGGCGAGGTCGTGAGCAGATTGCACAGCAGAAGCAAGCTCCCGCTCCTCTTCAGCCGAGAGGAGGGGAGCCTTGCTGATTTGCTTCAAGTATGTCTGAATTCCGGAATCGGCAACCACGGACGCACCCATCTAAGTCTCCCTCATTGATCGTAGCCGCGACCTGCGCCGCAACCAACCGCAATCGACCCAAATGTCGACTGCTTCAAGGGGACCACATGGCGAGGATTACTCTTCGGTCTTGGACTCGTCGCCCGCGTCTGCATCCGACGATTCGGTCGTGGCTTCGTCAGCCGCAGCGGCTGCTTCCGCTTCGGCGGCCTTTTGCTCCTCACGGGCTGCATGCGATGCTGAGTGCATCTTCTGCATCACGTCCGTAAGGGTCATCACGTCCTCGCCGGTACCGTGCAAGCCACCACGCAATTCGCGTGGTTCGTCCCTGGCGGCTTCCTCTTCCTGATCTGCGGACCAGGCGGCACGCTTCTTGGACAGGCCGATCTTGCGATCCACCGGATCGACGCGCAGGATCTTCACTTGGATCCGGTCGCCGATCTTGACCTCGTCATGTGGGTCCTCAACCTTATGATCGGCCAATTCGCTGACGTGCAATAGCCCCTCGAGATCCTCTTCCAGCTCGACGAAAACGCCGAAATTCGTGATCTTCGTGACCGCACCCTCGACAATCTGGCCGGGGATGTAGTTGGCGGGCACGGCGTGCTCCCACGGATCCTCGTGCAGCTGCCGCAAGCCAAGGGCAATACGCTGCTTCTCCTGATCGACGTCCAATACGACGCATTCGATCTCTTCGCCCTTCTTGAGCATTTCGGACGGATGGCTGATCTTCTTGGTCCAGCTCAGGTCCGATATGTGCAGCAGCCCGTCGATGCCTTCCTCGATCTCGACGAAGACGCCGTAATTCGTCATGTTCCGAACGATGCCCTTGATGCGGGTGTTCGGCGGATACTTCTCAGCCACCTTCGTCCACGGGTTCTCCTCGACCTGCTTCATGCCGAGCGAGATCTCCTGCTTGTCCTTGTTGACCTCGAGGACGACGACCTCGATCTCCTGGCCAACAGACAGCATTTCGGACGGATGGTTGATGCGGCGGGTCCAGCTCATCTCGCTGATGTGCACCAGGCCTTCAACGCCCGGCTGGAGCTTGATGAAAGCGCCGTAGTTCATGATGTTGACGACTTCGCCGGTGACCTTCTGGTTGACCGGATAGTTCTGCTCGATGCTCTCCCACGGGTTCTCGGTGAGTTGCTTGAGGCCCAGGGCGATCTTCTCTTTTTCGAAGTCGATGTTGAGGATCTTGATCTCGATCTTGTCGTCGATTTTGAGCATGTCCGACGGATGGCCCACGCGGTCCCAGCTCATGTCGGTGATGTGCAGCAGACCGTCGATGCCTCCCAGATCCACGAAGGCGCCGAAGTTGGCGATGTTCTTGACGCGACCCGAGCGCGTCTGGCCAATCTCGATCTCCTTCATCAGCTTCTCCTTGGCCGCTGCCCGATCCTGCTCGATCAGTTCGCGACGGGAGACGACGATGTTGCGACGCTCGGTGTCGATTTTGAGGATCTTGGCTTCAATCGTCTGGCCGATGAACTCGCCGATGTCGCCGGGGCGGCGGACGTCGACCTGCGAAGCGGGCAGGAACACTGGCACGCCGATGTCGACGAGCAGGCCGCCCTTGATCTTCCGCATCACGCGGCCGTCAACAACGTCGCCTTCTTTGTTGGTCTCAACGATGCGTTCCCAGTTGAGCTGACGGTCGGCTTTACGCTTGGAGAGAATAATCGTGCCGCTGTCGGACTCGATGGAGTCCAGCCACACGTTGACCTCATCACCGATGTCGACACTGCTCGTGTCGTCCCATTCATTCTTGGAGATCGTGCCTTCGCTCTTGAGGCCGACATCGACGACGAAATCGTCGCCGGCTTTGCCGATGACACGCCCCTTGATGATGGTTCCGGGCTTGAACATCGACTCGTCGTCGTCGAATCCGACGCCGAGATTTCCGAGGTCGTCGTCAAGCCCGCCGAGTTCCTGCTCCAACTCGGCTTCCGAAAGGTCCAGTTCGCTGATGAGGTTAAAGTCTACCATGAAAACTTTCCAAAATCCGACTGCCCACGCAGGCAGTGTTCATATGGGTGCGATCGCCGAACGCTAAACGGAGCTTTCGGACGAAGCGGACCCTTGCCATCTCCGCCATCCGGAGCGGAACATCCGCTTGACCGTCAAAAATGGCGGGAAGCCGGGGAGTATATCCGATCGACTTGATAATGCCAGTGCACTACGGGATCTCACAGCGATCCAGGATTCGTCGGACGGGCCCAATCCCAACCGGGCTACAGCACGGGGGCATAAGACTAGCTTCGAGTGGGTCGCCAAAGCGGGCGATCGAGGAATGCGTCCGGCACAGGTTCTCCAAGTGTATCTTCAGCACCCAGATTCATCTCTGCAATGACACGGCAATCAAATCTGAATTGCTCGTGTAGCGCCTCAAATTGGCCTTCCGTGAGCAATCCCAGTTCGTGCCCATATTCCGGGTAAACGGCTTGGAACGGGTATTGAATTACGCTGTCCAAGAAGCAGCCGCTATTCGTCATGCCGTATACGTTGGCGAACCCTTGTTTGACTCCCATGATCATTCGTCTCGGCAGTTTATCGACTTGGTCTGCCAAGAGCAGTCTCGCTCGTTCAGGTGTCACGTCAGGATTGTAAGGTAGGTCGTCTACAAGAGCTTTGATCAGGAAATCGGTGTAGCCTCCGCCGATTTCTTTGCGTTCCTCGTACGTTACGAGAGGCCTCTTTCCGCAAGCAACATCGCGGGCAAGCTGCACGATTCCCTCGTGAAACGCACGATACTCCTCCCGATATTGCTCACGAACGACATACTCCTCGTGTTCGAGGAATCGCTTGTAGCATCGGATGGCGACCGCAATGGCAGCGCGCTGTGGAAGCTTGGTCACAACGTCCGAGATTTCTTCCTGGATTTCGTGCAGTCGTTGCTGTACGTCGTTCTTGGGATATGGATCATCAACCCAGCCGAGTTTGATCGGGTCGTAAATCGAATCCGGATCTTTGAAATACTCCTCGACAAGGTCATTAAGACTGGCTCTTGCCGGAAGGCACTCCGGACAAAGCCCCCCCGTGTACCAGCCGAGTTGTCCATTGATGCCGAGGAGGTATCGATTCCACCCGGTGAATGCGACTTCAGCGAGGTAGTGTTCGTGACTCACCGGCAGGCAACCCTTTTCGACATCTGCCACGTCGTTGGGATCAATCTCCAGTTTTTTCATGTACTCCAGAGGCCACGCAAGTGGATCCTCTAGAAAATCCATGTTTGCCAGCCCGACCGGGTCTCCCATCGGTTCGAAGTCGATTCGGATACCGGGAGATGTACGCAGAATCTCGCGCAGGATCGCCGGCAACTCGTGTTTTTGCGACCTCCATGCGTTGTCGATGTGTTGATCTTGATAGGGTGCATACTGGGCGATTGGGTTTTCGCGTGTGTGAAGTGTGATGACGAGATACAACTCCGCGATCTGTATCTGGTCTTCCCACTCCGAATACAGGGCCATAAGCTCCACGTCGCGAACGTCATCTGCCCAGTCACGCAGCGGCAGTACGCTGTCGCGCCATGCGGCACACAGATCAGATTTGACGCTGTCGGGATCATTGCGTTCCAGAACCCAATTGCCCGTATGAACCAGATCAGTCACGCCTGCGGATTCGAAGGGGCGAAGGAGCTCCCTCATTTGGCGACGATTTAGCGGAAGTGGAAACGTGACAGCCTCCATTCGTAACCTCCGAATTCACATTGGCGTCTGTTGTTGACCGCGCTGCTCGATCTCGAATTGCGTCCTCGATGATTGTCACCATCGGAATGTATGCAATCAAGGGGGGACTGGCGATGTTCGGCTCGAGAATTGAGCGATTAATCGAGGCAGACGTGGGATGTCGCGGCTGATTTTAGGCAGGAACGGGTTGCGTCCGTCGGCTGAGCAATTCGTCGAGGAGGTCGACGAGTTGGCCGAGCTGGGGCTTGGTGATCTGGGCGTTGGCACCGACTGCTTTGCATTTCTTCTCATTGTCACTGCTGACCAAAGAGCTGAAAATGACCACCGGCACGTCCTTCATGCGGTCGTCGTTCTTGATCAGCCACGTCAGCCGCAACCCGTCCACCTGCGGCATCTCGATGTCGGTGATGATCAGGTCATACGAGAGCGAGCCGTTCTCGGTGACGTCCTGCTCCA
Source organism: Phycisphaerae bacterium (assembly GCA_028289375.1). Lineage (GTDB taxonomy): Bacteria > Planctomycetota > Phycisphaerae > UBA1845 > UBA1845 > OFTM371. The sequence goes on from JANQQK010000062.1 coordinate 53,299, forward strand.
GTGCTTCCCACGCATCCTGCCCATCGTTACAGGCCTTCACATCCGTGAAACCGGCTTGATTCAGATTCGCCAGGATCACCTTGCGCATGGTGTGCGAGTCCTCGGCCATCAGGATCCGCTGCGCACCGCGGTCCAGCCCTCCGCCGGTTCCGTCGCTTTCGAGGTCGAAGCTCGTGACACCGGCGATGTCAAATACGAGCTTCTCGAAGTCGACCATTTGCACAAGGTCTTCATCGATTTGCACGATGAACGTCACCGGCGCGTCGCGGACACCCTCGACGTCCGGGATCGGCTCGACTTTGTCCACGTTGACGCGATGGATGTAGTTCACGGCATCGACAAGGAACGCCACGCGCTGATCGTTGAATTCCATCACGATGATTTTGCCGTTGGTTTCGTCGCAATCGGCGGCTGTGCTGAGGCTGTTGGGCAAATTGACCAGCGGGATCACCGAATCGCGAAGCTGAAACACGCCGACAACATTCGGATGGCCCAGCGGCAGTTGTGTCACGGGTACGGGGTCGATCACCTCGCGTACCTTGGCCACGTTCACGCCATAGCACTGGTCGGCGATCTTGAAGACAAGCAATTCCAGTTCGTTCGTACCCGATTCCAAGAGGATGTTGTGTAGATTGCCTTCGGCCACTGGTATCGGCTCCCTGCTTCAAGGTCGATGTCGCGCGCTTCCAAAGAGACTATCGGCCCAGCGAAGTGCACGCTTTGGCATCTTTGCGAAGTGTGGATGGAATTGATGGGCTGGGACGCTGACAACTATCGGACGTGGCACAAGCGGGCGGCGGTTTCGAGCGGTTTAGAACTGCTTTCGTTGGCGGGCGGCGGGAATGTCGAGTTGAGCGCGATACTTGGCCACCGTGCGACGGGAAATATTGATGCCTTCCTTCGTCAGAAGCTCGACCACCTTGTCGTCGCTGTACGGTTTCTTGGGGTCTTCCGACTCGATCAGTTGGGCGACGCGACGCTTGATGCTGTCCCAACTGGCCTCGTGTCCATTGTCCGCATGGGTGCCACCAGTGAAGAAATGTCGCAGCGGAAACACGCCGTGGGGCGTCTCAACGTACTTGTCCGCCACGGTGCGGCTGATGGTCGACGGGTCGCAGCCCAGCGACTCGGCCAAGTCATTCATCCGCAGCACCTGCAGATGGGCTGGTCCATGTTCGAGAAACTCACGCTGATGAATCGTGATCGCCTCAGCCACGTCCATCAGTCGGTTGCGACGGAAGCGAACAGCCTCTATCAGTCCGCCCGCGTTTTCCAACTGTTTCTTGAGGAACTCACGAACCTCCTTGGGATTCTGCCGGTCTTTCGACTGATCGACGCAATCGGTCTTGACCCGCAGGTCGGGCACGTTTCCACGCGTCAGCTTGACAACAAAGCCCTTGCCCTTTTCGTCGTAGTCGATCACCACGTCCGGATAAACACGCGGGACGCGCTTCTCGACCACCAGATACGCAGGATGGAGCACGAGTGTTTCGCGGATCGCCTCCACGGCCGCTGAAATTTCGCCCAGCGAGAAACCCGTCGCCTTGGCGATCGCGGGAAAGCGATTGCGCGCCATGTCTTCAAGATGGTTCTCAATCAACGTCCGCTCGATGCTGTTGTCACCCGGCAGCGCTTCAAGTTGCAACAGCAGACATTCTTTCGGATCTCGGGCGGCTACGCCGACCGGTTCCAGTTGCTGCACGAGCGTCAACGCTTCCTCAAGCGACTCGACCGAAAGTGGATCAGGCGAGTCAGCCGCAATCGATTCAAGCGAGATGCGCAGATAGCCATCTTCATCAAGGTGATAGATGATGGCTTCGCCTGCCCGACTGATGTTCTCGTCAATGTCGAGCAGCGTCCATTGCTGCAGCAGGTGTTCGTCGAGTCCTTCGGGGCGGTCTGCGGTGTTGGCCATCGCGTCGATCTTGGCATCACGTTCGCCGTCGCCGATGCTCTTGCGGTAGCTCAGGCGCTCATTGAAATCGAGATCGTACTCGTTGGAAAACTTGTCAAGCCGGTTGAAGCTGTCGGTCTCGCCATCCTTGGGCGCTTCGGATTTTTCCTTCTGACGCTCCGAGCCAAGCTTGGGGCCTTCATCGTCAACGAGTTCGAGCGCGACGTTGCGTTCCAATTCCTCGGCGATGCGCTGCTCGAGCGCGGTCGTGGACATCTGCAAAATGTCCATCGACTGTATCAGTTGCGGTGTGAGCCTCTGCTCCATCCGCATCTGCTGACCCATCACCTGTGACAGGAACTGCGACATGCCCGATCCATCACTCCCACGAAACCACGAACAGACAGGTGCCCGAATCTCACGATGCCCCGCTGTCGAACGCATCGGCTGGCGACGGTCGCATCAGCACCTCGGACCACTTCATTATACCGCAGGATCAACCAGGGTCGAAACGGGCGTGGCTGACGATGAACAAAGGCGACTTTTTGCGGACTACATCTCGCGACGTCCGCGAATGGCCGTTTCGAGCATGGCGGGGCTGGCGTATTCCAGCGGCGATCCGACAGCCAATCCGCGGGCGGGGCGGGTGATGGTCACGCCCGTGTCCATCATCGAACTTTGGATGTGCAACGCTGTCCCGTCGCCCTCAATCGTCGGATTGGTGGCCAGCACGATCTCGCGGACGTCGCCTGATTTCACCCGCTCCAGGAGCGACGCGATGGTCAGGTCCTCCGCTTCAACGCCCTCCAACGGAGCGATGTGCCCCATGAGCACATGGTACACGCCGCGAACCAGGCCGGTCGCCTCCAATGCGATGACGTCCTTGGGTTGTTCAACAACCCAGATTTCGCCACGATCGCGACCGGCGTCGGTGCAGATGCGGCATGGATCATGCTCGGTCAGGTTGTAGCAGATGCTGCAGTGGAAGATGCTGTCTTTGATGGCGAGGATGGCGTCGGCGAGTTTTTCCGCCTCTGCACGCGGCTCGCGGAGAAGGTGAAACGCCAGCCGTTCCGCACTCCGCGCACCGATGCCCGGCAACTTGCGAAACGCTTCTTTCAATCGTTCGAGCGTCGCGAGATGTTCGGACGACGGCATGGTGTCACTATTCGCCTGTGGCCGGCGGCGCGCCGAACATTTCATTCAACCCCGGAATGTTCAGCCCGCCCGTCAGTTTGCTCAACTCTTCCTGCATCGTTTCGCCGGCCTTCTTCGCCGCCACCGCGACCGCACCCTTGATGAGGTCTTCAAGCAGTTCGACATCGCCGATCGCGTTGGGCGAAATCTTGATGTCGATCAGCATGCCCCGTCCATCGACCGTCGCGACGACCGCACCGCCGCCGGCTTCGCCTTCGAATCGACGCGCCAGAATTTCCTTCTGCATCTCGCCCCATTGCGACTGCATCTGCTTCGCTTGTTTCATCAGGTTCGTCAGGTTGCCAAGTCCGCCAAGCATTGTTGCTCCGCCTTGTGTCAGGGAGTCGTGCGACTCACGCGTTATGTCGTTTCGTTGTTTTGTTCGTCCGCAGAATTCTTAGTGCCACCGGCTGACTCCGCCACCTTCGACACCGACACCACCGTCGCATCGAACAGGTTCATCGCCTCCTGAACCGCCGGATCACGCTGGGCACGTGCCTGATCGGCTGAACTCACCTGCGGCGTGGCAGGAGCGCGCGATGCTTTCGGTGGTTGGGGTTGACGCGATGTGGGTGCAGCAGGTCCTGACGCCGTTTTCGCAGGTCGCGTCGGTGTTGGTGCAGATCGTGGCGGTGAAGACGGTGCGGCAGCCATCGGTCGATTGGCAGGCCCACCAGACCCACCGCCAACCTGGTCCAGCAGCGTCTGGATGGCCGAGAAGTTCTCCGCCATCGCCAAGCGCACGACGGCTGCGTCAATCAGCGCCCGCGCGACAGCACTGGTCCGCACGGACCGACGCACTTCCTCCATCAGCCCGATCATGTACACGTACGTCGGCGCATCAAACCGCTGCGACTGCTGCACCAGCTGATCCCGCACCGACTGCGGCACGTCGACCATATCCGTCTCACCACCGCACACATTCAGCAGCATCAGCGTCCGCAAATGCTCGACCAGCGCCTCGCAAAACCGCTCCATCGTCTGCCCGCCGGAAAGCGCCTGATCCACGCAGGTCAACGCGTCCGCCGGCTGACTGTCGGCCACGTGCTCGAACAACGCCGTGACAGCCGCGTCATGCGTCGCCGGCAGTACGTCTTCCATCACCTCGACGGTCAACGCCTTCGCACCAAACGACAGCAACTGATCCAGAATCGACAGCCCATCGCGCATCGACCCATTCGCCAGCCTCGCCACGCGACGCACAACCGCATCGTCGGCTTCCAGTTCTTCACGCGACAGCAGATCGCGCAGATGCCCGGCGATGGGATCGATCGGAATGCTGCGGAAATCGAACCGCTGACACCGGCTGACGATCGTCGCGGGCACTTTCTGGATTTCCGTCGTGGCCATGATGAACTTCACATGGTCGGGCGGTTCTTCAAGCGTTTTGAGCAGGGCGTTGAATGCACCGGTGCTCAGCATGTGCACTTCGTCGATGATGTAGATTTTGAAGCGTGAGCGTGCCGGTCGATACGACGCGTTGTCACGCAGGTCGCGGATGTTGTCGACGCCGGTGTTGCTGGCTGCGTCGATTTCGATGACGTCGATGTCCTCGCCTTCGGCGATCAGCCTGCACGATTCGCACTTGCAGCAGGGCGTTGGCGTGGCTGCTTCATACTTCGAGCAGTTCAGCGCCTTGGCCAGGATGCGGGCCGCCGACGTCTTGCCGACCCCGCGAGTCCCGGTGAACAGGTACCCATGGTGCACGCGATCGCCCGCCACGGCGTTCTTGAGCGTCGTGGCGATCGCCTCCTGCCCGACGAGGTCGTCGAACGTCTGGCTGCGGTATTTGCGTGCGAGAACGGTGTAGGACATTTCGCCTGCGTCACTTGCGCGAGTGGAACCCGCTGACCCGGCTGTCAGCGTCGATGAAACGCGTGCTGGGCGGGGGCGTGTGATGGCGGCCAGGTTGAACCACGGCACCCGAATACGCCGAGTGGGCTGCTCTGTCTCCAGCCTGACCCGTTGCCCGCCGGATCCGCTGCATGGGACCCGACCGCCATCACACGCCGCCCCCCGCGACGCGACCGGCCATCATAACGCCATTTCCGATTCCGCAAAACCTGCACGAAATGCCGCTAAAGAAGCTCCACGAATTTCTCGACGGTCAGTCCGGCGCTGCGAATCAATGCCCGAAGTGTCCCGCGACGGATTTCGCGATCATCTGGAATTGTCAAGATGCCCGGATGCCCGTCCTTCGCCATCACGGTATGGCTGCCCTTTCCGCGCCGCGGTATGACAGCAAAACCTGCCTTCTCAAATGCGCGCACCGCGTCCTTCCCTGAAACGATGGGCAGGACATGACTCACTTGGCGTCCTCCCGTTTCTTTTTGGGCCACTTTTGGTCAAGCTCTTCCATGAACTTGATGAACGGAGAGAGATCAAAAGTGTTTGATTCATTTCGATGCCCAACTCTCTGTATATCCCCACGCCCTCGGTTTTGTTTGATCTTCAGCAGGCCCATCTTGCGCAGCTCGTAACCCCATTTCCGCACTGTTTCCGTGGAGACGCCCAAGTCGATTGCCAGATTTTCCCAGTACGCGCGAATTTGGTTTCGTTGGTACTTCTGGCTGCCTAATGCAAGTAGGAGCAAGAGGTGTCGCGGCTTGATCTTCGTCCCTAAGAGTTCCGAGTACCTCCCAGCGCGTAGGAAGATTCGTGGTAGCTTGATCCATCTTCCGCTTTCGAGCGATTTCCCCCAGACGGCGGTCTTCGCATGGGTTGGCGTCTTCGCGGTCGCAACACCTTGTGGGGCCGACTTAGTGGTGCGACGCACGCTGGTCTTCTTGGTAGTTGATTTCCCAGTCATCTTGCAACAAGCATAGGAACGCAACAGCGCCGTTCAAGGTCGTGGGCGCGCGGGGGCATTATCGTGTACTTGTAGTCTCTTACTACGCTCGAAAATAACGTCTCTTATAGTTGGTGCGAATGTACCATGGACCACGGGCGAAGTGAAGCAGTTAGGCTGGTGCATCTAGACCAGGCTGGATGGTGCAAAAAAACGCGCACTCATACAACACAAATCTCGGCTGATTGCGGGTCATCGGGAACCTCGCGGCCAAGGGTCTGCGCTGCGTCGATCCACCCAGCAATGGCATCGCGAATGTTGTCGAGGGCTTCTTCCTTGGTCGCGCCGCCGCCGACGCAACCCGGTAGACTCGGCACTTCGCATACCCAGCCGCCGTCCTCGTTGTCCGGATAGATGATGACCTGTCTCATACCACTCAGTCTACCAATTCAGTCCCAACAAGCCCACATCAAACGCATAATCGCACGTGATCGCCCAATAAGCCACTGCTACTTCGACGTCAGCTCAATCGCCGGCACCCAGTCGTCGCCCGGTGGGGACGTCTGCAAACGCTCGATGTTGGCTTCGAACAGGTCGATGGCGACGTCGTTCGTGCGGATCGCACGACACTTGGCCAAGATCGCCGCCGCAGCCGACCAGTCCCGCCGCTGAAACGCTGCCACTGCTTCGCCGAACTGCTCCGCATACGCGACCGCGTCGGCTTCCACCTCGCCCGCGCGGCCCAGCAATTCGTACACCTGCACAGCCTGCGTCTTGCCGACCACCTGCAACCCGCCCAGATGCCGCGTGACGAACGCGTCCTTGGCTGCCCGCTGCGTCGTCTCCGAAATCAAACACCGCACGCCGAACGCCTTGCAAGCAGGCTCCAACCGGGCAGCCAGGTTCACCGTATCCCCGATGCACGTGTAATCCAGCTTGCTGCTGCTGCCATAGTCGCCCACGAACACCTCGCCCGAATTCACGCCCACCCGCATCGACAACGCCCGCACCTCCGCATCCAGATCGCCGCCGGCCAACGCGTCTTTCAACGCGTCCAACGCCTCGAACGAGCGAACCGCAGCCTCACACGCCGCCATCGCATGATCCGTTACCGGGTGTACGGGCGGGTTGAAGAACGCGAAAATCCCATCGCCCATAAACTTGTTGATCATCCCGTCGCAGTCGATCAGCACCCGGCTCATGGCTTCGAGGTACGGATTCAAAATCTCCCGCGTCCGCGACGCCCCCAACCGCTCGCTGATCGACGTGAACCCCTTCAAATCACTGAAAAAACAGGTCACCTCACGCGGCACCGGCGACAAATCCATCGCACCCGATCGCTTCGCAACCTTGTCGGCCAACTGAGCCGCGATCGCCGGCGACGTGTACTGGGCCAGACTCCGACCAAACGCCCGCTTCTGCCGCTCCTCGGTCAATTGCCGATACAGCGTTACAAACGTCCACGCCAAGAACGACGCAAGGAACGCCCCGACGATGTCGACATGCCACGACGCGTAGTAGAACGCTGCCACCGCCCCGACGTGCAGCAGGATCGCGATCACGAGCATCACAGCCAGGCTCACCCACGGATCGCGCGACGTCGTCACCAGTGTCGTCACCATTCCCGATGCCCCAATCAGCAACAGCACCATCCAATGCGCCGCCGGCCAGGTGAACCGATTCTGCAACATGCTGTTGATCACGTTTGCATGGGCGAGCACGCCCGGCATCTCACCGAACACGGGTGAATTGACTGTGTCTGCCACCGCCGTCGCCGTGTATCCGAACAGGCAGATCTTCCCATCGATCAGCGGTCGCAACTGTTCGCGTTGCCGATCGACAGCCGCCGACAATTCCGCCCGCGCCCGCCTGGTCGCCGCCAACGTATCGCCGTTCTTGTGCTGCTCGACCAGCGACATCGCCAGCCGATCATCGTCCGACAACTCCGACGCATCGCCACCGTCAGCCAGATACTCTGCCACGGACGTGCCATACTCGGTCACGGTCGCGATCGCCTGCGCTTCGATCGTCTCGATCTCCGCCGTCAAGGTGTCCGCATCCTGCCCGTCGCGTCGCAGCGCGAACCGCCGGCGAATCAGTCGTTCATAATCCGCATACTTGGCCGGCGCCTCCGCGAGCGACAATCGCACAAACTGTGCGAGATGATTCGCTTCGATGCCTTCCTCGCGCTCGATGGCGTCACGCAACAGCGGCAATTCCATCACCCGCGACGCCGGCACGTGCTCGAAACTGTGCTGCCATTCGGGACGATCCGCATCGATGTGCCAGCTGATCAGCGTTCGGCCAGCTTCGTCGAAAGGCACCCGCCACGTCCGACCGCCTTCGCGATCGGCAAACGACAACACGCCGTCCGACATCGCCATGCCGGCGACGTCGATCTCCATGACATCCGCCGCGAGCGCAAACCCCAGATGCATCACCAGCCGACCGCCCGCATCAGCCATCAGCGGCACCCGCCGCATCACCTGATCAACGTGATCCACTTGCAGCACCACCAGCCCCGCGTCTGCGTTTCGCGAAAACCGGTCCAATGGAAATACCGGCTGAGTCAGGATCTGAATCCGCCCGGTGAGCGCCTCCGGCACTTCCGCCGCCCGCGCCATCACCGCCCGCTCTGCCAACACCGCGCGATAACCGCGAAGCAAGTCCTCCCGGTCGGCTGACGTCGATTCGATCGACGCGTCTGGCAGTATCGCGGTAAAGGCTTCGGCAAATGTCATGTTCTCGTCCATCGCCAGCACCTCTGCCATGAGCCGCCGCGCCACGACACGTTTCGCCGGCGCCCACACGCGCTCGACGTCCCAGCCCAATCGATCCGCCGCCTCGCCCATCGTGGCGTTGAACTGTTCTGCAAGCAGACGTTCCACACGCATCGCATCCAGCAGCCGTTGTGCATCGCGCGTTTCCACGGAGCGCACGTCCGCCGCCGCGACCAGCGACGCCCGAACCAACGGCAGAATCTCGCCATCGGGTTTTTCAAGTTCGATCAACTCGTCCACGGCCGCCCGAAGTTGGGCCGACGCATACCACGGTTCATACAACTGCCCGATCGCCCCGAGGTAGACGTTGCCCGCATCTGACAACGCGGCTGCGAACTCCCCATCGTCATCCACCGCATCGAGCAGGTTGACCTCTCCGACGATTTCGCCCGCCCGATCCACCGACCAGTCCGGATCCAGACGCGGATCGACGATCCGCTTGGCCGTCGGATCGGAAAAAAACATATCCATCAGGATTGCTTGCGCACCAAGCTCGTTCAGTGTCGAAACGAGTTGAGCGTGGTACCGCCTCGGCCAAGGCCACGTGTGCACGTACTCCATCGCGAAGTCGTTGAGGTCGATCATCACGATGTCATCGTGGGCTTCGACGGGGTTGAAATGGCGGAACTGCCAGTCGAGAAATGCGTGGCTGAAACGTTGAAGCCATCCAGCGTGGCAGACTTCGATCATCGCGAGCGTGATCGTCGTGCCGACAATCAGCCCCCACATCCGCGATCGAATCGTTCCAAGCCATCCACGCATGCGGGCATCGTAGCCGCACGGGTGGATGATGTTAACGCTTTATCGTTTCATCAGGAGACGCATGTTGCGGCGCTGCACACCACGCGGCTGCAGAACCGAGTATCGCGTCGCGCGTGAACCGCGAAGGATGTTGCCGGCAGAAAGCCGTCGAAGATTGAACGTGTTGCCGATACCGAAATCGCCCTCGGATCGCACCACGAACGGCGGACGAATGAAGGGAAGCGTTGGCGTGAACCCGATGAGGTCGATTCCGCCGACCGGGTTATCAAGCTGGGCAAACTCGCGCGCGGCGATCGTAGACCCCGGTACCAGCACGCCAGGCCCGCCCGGATTCCGAGTCGAGAACGACACTTCCTCATCGGTCAGGCCAATCGGATTGAAAAAGTCGACATACCGATCAAACAGATCTTGCTCGACCCATGCCAGCATGGCTGTCTCGGTCGTCACATACTCGCTCGGTAACACCGATCGCTCGACATCTTCCTTCTTCAACGACGCCAACACCTCGCCAAGCCCCGACCGACTCAGCGAAATCTTCACGTAGTCAATCGTCGGATTGACCACGATCTCCCAGCCGTCCGTTCCCTTCTTGGCCAGTGTCGCGACCGTTGAATCAACCACCAGATCAGTCCGACGCTCGCCCTCGGCTGACCCACCGCGAATCGCTCCGTAGCCAAGACCCAGGCGGATGGTTTCTTCGGTTTCGCTGCGGTAGAAATCGTCGATGCTCGCCAGCGTCACGCGGCGGACACTGATGACCGTGCTGTCCCCGAATTTCAACGTCACACGCGACCGAAACGACGTCTTGATCAGCGTCCCCGCAGACAACCGATCGTCCTTCTTCACCGCCGACCAGCCGTCCGACGTATCCGCAGCCGTCCCCATCGGCGCCTTGAGCACTTTGCCCTTCACCTCCATGACGACGGCTTCGCGATTCTCGGTCGCATCCGCATCCGCGTTCGCCTGCTGCGCCAGCAGCGGCGTCGCGAGTGTCATCAAAATGAGCAGCATGCCACGAACCATCACGCGTTCCTATTTCGACCCATGCGCCGGTGCGAGCAGTTCCTTCTCGCCCGATTCGAACCGACCCGTCCTGGCCAGGTAATCCTCAGCCGACCCCAACGCCCCGAGCACCTCATCACCGGTCACGACCTCATACGTCGGCCCGTAATTCATGATTCGGTAATGCACCACCTCGCGCAGGGCGAATCGACGATCGCTGAGGTGCTGATTCTGCGTCAAGAATGTACCCACCCCGTGCGGCAAGTCGCACATCTGAAAGATCATATACGCCAATGTGCTCCGATCCAGCATGCTGTTCGATTTCAGCGTCCAGAACGACTTCACGAACCCACGGGACTCCAAATCGGCAAACCGGGCGTCGAAATCCTCATGCGGATCCTCACCTTCCACCGCGATCAGCACCGCCCGACAACCCTCGTCAAACGTCAGCACCGGCTGCGTGGCCACGTAGTGAATAAACTCGACCTCACCCAACGTGGTGTGATCCTGCGACGGCTCGAACGTTGGCTGCACGACACATCCGACCGGCAGCAGCAGGGCGGTCACCGCAACTCCGGCCAACAACCCGCGCCGAATTGTCCGCAACCCGCCCATCAAAAGCTCCACGTCATCCCGACCAGCAAGAACGTCCGCGTCGTCTGATCTTCAAACGCACGCCCTGGGAAAAACGTCCCCAACCGCGCCGTCGCAGACAAGTCCGACGACACCTGCCAATTGGCAAAATAGTCCATCTCCCAGCCAAGATAACCCGACGGCACCGTCGCCAGCGGATCGGAAACAGCCGCCCGATGACGATGCTTGTAATACAAGAACCAGTTCGTCCCCAGTTCCAACCCCCGCAGCCGTTCATGATCCGGGAACGGGAAGAACGATGCGCCCATCCGCCAGATGTGAATGTTGCTCAGCCGCGGTGCAAACGACAGGCCTGTATCGCGGTAGCCAAACCCGATGAAACTCTCGTCCCGAAGTCCCCGAGATACGCCACCCAGCGAGTCGGTCGGGCTGTCGACCCGATCGTCCTCCCCACTGGCGAACATATACTCGACGCCCACCCGAGGCCGCATCGGATGATCGAACAGGTATTCCAATTCAATGTCCCACGCCCACGCGTTGATCCGGTTCTTGCGCTGCGTCCGACGATCGCCGTAACTCCGCCCGGTCTGAAAAACCCACTCCGTCGAGTAGGACAGATTGGGCACAATCTCACCGAGCGAACCCACGCCCACATAGAACGAGTCGTATTCGTAATTCTGAAGCCAACCCGGCACGTTGTCGGAAATCTGATCATCCTGCCAAAGCACGTAAGCGAAAGGCCGATGCCGCTCAAACCCGGTATACCGAACTTCCGCACCGGCGAAGTTCCGCCGCGTTCGCTCCGGATTCCGCGAAAGGTCGAAATCCTGCGAGCTGCCGATCGTCCGGCCAAACAAACCCGTTACCTGCACATCGCGATACGTCCCACGAATCCATACCTGATCCAGCGGTGTTGACAGCACATAACCGGTACCGAATTCCGTGAAGTCCCGCCCGACCTTGAACTCGACGTTGTATCCAAGCGATCCACCGCCATACGCGGCGTTCGCCCGCGCGAGATCAAACTTGTAAAACCCGCGCTCGAGGTTCATTCCCTCGGTGTCGTTCTCTTCGTCGATCTCAAATTGATCGCCGCCGTTGTAATCCAGATAGCTCAGCCGCGACCGCACGTAGAATTCATGCGCCCCACGATCCAGCGACAGCCGGCTCCACAACCGCAGATCGGTACGCCGCAGCGTGCGGCTGCTCTCGATGCCGTCGTCGTACAACAGGGTGTAGAAGCTGAGATAACCGCCGTAGTCAAGCTCGACGCGCTGCGTGGCGGGGGCCAGCTTTTCTCGCTCAGCCCGGATCATGTCGGTGATGACACGCTGCTGATTCAGGAAGGCGTCGGGTTCGGGCTGCTGAGCGAGCGCGATCGTCGCCCAGCACGATGTCACCATCGCCAGCCAAAGCACGCGCCAATTGCCCGCAGATTGCAGCGTCATGTCCTCGCCCCGTGGCCGCCCGCACCACGCCGACCACTCCGCTTAGGTACCACCGACCCCCGGCAAGGGCAAGACGCCGGTCCCAAAAAGTGATGCATTGACAAATGGCACGCGAACGCAGTTTGCATCCCGATTGAGGAATGTACGGAGTTGTGGTGCATGCAGAGTTTGCGATTCGGATCACAGCACCGCTCGATATGATCGCATCCAACAGAACACCGCCACCTGTGAAAGGACGACGACCATGCACACCGCGAGCCGATTCCTCTGCACCATCATCACCGCCGCCTGCACCACGCACGCCGTCGCCGAAACGGAAAAGGCCGACCCACCCATCGAAGCCACCATTCGCAAGCAAGCCGAAAAACTCGACGCATTCGTCACGTCCCGCCTCGCCAGGGACTTTCTCAAAGCAGCCAAGCACCTGCCCGAGCAGACGCCCCGCATTGTGTATCGCAACGAGGACAAATCAGAATACTGGTCCGAGCACGCGGTTCAGCAACTGCCCGCCGACCAACGCGACAAACTGGAAAAACTCGAACTGCCGCAGCGCTTCTACTACACCACCCGATTCGGCACGCCCATGGCCTACTGCCGCGCGATCGACCTCGCAGCCGGCGCAGGATTCACCTCCGTCGAGGGCATACGCATCCTCGACTTCGGCTACGGTGGCATCGGCCATCTTCGCACGCTCGCCTCCCTCGGTGCCGACGTCACCGGCGTCGAGGTTTACGCCATCCTGCCCGCGCTCTACGACAACCCCGGCGACCGCGGGTTGATCCAGGGTCCCAATGGCAAGACAGGTCACCTCAGCCTCGTGCAGGGTCGCTGGCCCGGTGAGTTCAACGCCCGATCAAGCGTCGGCAGCGGCTTCGATCTGTTCATGAGCAAGAACACGCTCAAGAATGGCTACGTCAATCCCGAAAAGGAAGTCGACCCGCGCATGCTGATCGATCTCGGCGTCCCGCCCGAGCAGTTCGCCCGCGCCGTCCACGCCGTCCTCAACCCCGGCGGCTTGTTCGTGATTTACAACCTCTGCCCGCCGCCCAACGAGGAAGGCAAGGACTACATCCCCTGGGCCGACGGCCGCTGCCCATGGTCGAAGGACCTGCTAAAGTCCATCGGCTTCGAAATCGTCGCCTTCGACGTCGTCGACAACGACAAGGCCCGCCAAATGGGCAAACTCCTCGGCTGGGACGACCGCGACCCACCCATGGACGTCGACAACACGCTGTTCAGCATGTACACGATTCTCAGGAAACCTAATTAGGCTGAAGGTAAAGACACGCTAACGTTCAATGTGACCCGCAAATTCTGCGGAGACGTCGTCCGCAAAGTCCGCGAAGCCAGTGTGATTCGCATGATTACACCGTCCCAAGTCAATCTCAGATGCGATTTCACCGGCAATAAGTGCAAACTTCTCGCCTGCTCGCGAAGAGGCTCTAACCATCGCGTCAAGCGTGTTCTTGGGTGAATCGTCGAGCTTGGTGACGGCTGGGACTTCGTGCGAGTTGTGAAGTCCAAGCGCTGTTTTGACCGCTTTGGGGTCGTCCAATAGCCATACTTCGAGATGAGGATTGGCTTCGCCAATTGCCGTTGGGATACGATCTTGCGCTGCCCGCCCATCCTCACGTGCCGCACGGAGTTTGGCGAAACGGGCATCCTTTCCTTTGTCGCGGTCAATGACTGCAACTACCCCGTCGCAATCTTGGTCTATCGCTTGTCGAACAACCAGCTTGAGCGTCCGCTCATAACCTCTTCCGAGTTTATGAAACCTGCGAGTTCGAAGGTGTTTGCCCTGTTTCCAAAAAGTGGTTTGAGCGACTGACACTTCCTTGTGGATAAGTGTTGTGACAAGATTCGGCACTGCCAGTTCGTCTCGCTCGCCGTCGAGAAGGAAGCTGATTCGAGTCATTGTGGCTTTGCTACCATTCCATCTTCGCCCTGATTGTACCACACCTCGCCGAGCATGAACTCATCCAAGAAAATGTCGAGCCTTTCCTTGTCGGCTGGCTCGATCGTTCGACTCCCGTCCGAGTTTCTGCGAAAAACAAGCACCTGATCTCGTGATAAGTCGACGGCGTCAAGCAGGTACGGCGAGTGAGTCGTGAGGATCACCTGCGACGGCCTGTCGCTATGTTGCCCAGTTACGATTCGCCTGAGTAAGTTTACGATATCGCAGAGTCGCTTTGGATGCACGCCGTTCTCGGGTTCCTCGATCATGATGACCGATGGCGGCTTTGGATGATAGCTCATTGTTAGGTAGAAAAGGATCGCACGGACGCCCACTGAAATATGGCTCGGCGGCAGTGGGTCAGCGCAATTCTTGATCTTCAGTACGATTTGGCGAGTGTCACGTGTCGGAGTGAGAACGGTCATTTGCTCAACATCGTCAATCGTTTGAATGAACTCGCTGACCAATTGGTCAAAACGGTGGCGATCATGACGTAATAGAAAATCGACAAGTGCGGGGATCTCTCTCCCGTCACCCAAGATTTCGGGAACCACGCCTGGTTTTTCTTCGAAACCCAGGCTGCTTAGCGCCACTCCGTCAGCTGGTAGATTGAACACTTGGGGATGTCGGATCGATTGTAGTGGAGATGTATCTCCTTTCAGTCCGCCATTCTCGAACGTAATCGGTCCAAATTCGGTTTGTGCAACGATTCTGATGGCCTTGGCTCTTAAGTCTCCCCAAGCATCATTGTGTTGAAAGGACTCTCCGCGCAAACACGCACGGCAACAGGACAGAAACGATGACTTGCCGGAGTCGTTGGGGCCGATAAGTACGGTAAGCGGCCGTAGCTCGACATCTAATTCTCGAAAACACCGAAAGTTCTGAATCGAAATACTTTTTAGCACAGTCCTACCAATGCTCCTTCACGAGAACCGTGGACTTGGCAGAGAATGGGGTACGACGTCATCGGTCGCAAGTGATTTCAACGATACAACGGAGGATTGCTTCATGATTCTCAGCTACCGTTGACCTCGCATCAAAGGTTATGGCTTCATCACCAATGCGACAGATTACCGCCGGATCACTATTCCGCAACCGCCTCGCCGCTTCACCCGCACCCATCCCCGACGGCTTCCACCGAACCACCACCGTCTCCAACGCCTGACCCGGCAGGGCACCGCCGCCGGTGAACGTCTCATCCTCGGCCACCTCAAACGCCTCCCCCGGCAACGCCGTCGCCAACGCGTCCCGCAACCGCTCCGCCCGATCGCGAAGCTCATCCATCGACGCCGTCAGCATCCGCAACACCGGCACGCCCGTCGTCGCCGTCTCCATATCCACAAACAACCGCAGCGTCGCCTCCAACGCCAGCAGAACCAGCTTGTCCACCCGAAACGCCCGCATCAGCGGATGCGACTCGATCCGTGAAATCACATCCGCCCGCCCCACGATCAAACCCGCCTGCGGACCGCCCAACAGTTTGTCCCCCGAAAAACAAACCACATCCATCCCCGCCGCAATCGACGCCGGCGCATTCGGCTCCGCTGGCAGCCCAAGCGCCGCATGGTCGAAGATGGCCCCGCTGCCCAGATCATCAATCGCCAGCAATCCCCGCCGATGCGCCGCCTCCGCCAGTTCTTCCAGCGTCGGCTCCTCGGTGAAACCCACGATCTTGAAATTGCTGTGATGCACGCGCACAAAAGCCGCCGTCGATTCCGTCACCGCCCCCTCAAAATCCGCGATCCGCGTCCGATTCGTCGTCCCCACCTCCCGCAACCGACAACCCGCCGTCGCCATGATGTCCGGCATGCGAAACGACCCGCCAATCTCCACCAACTGCCCCCGCGACACCACCACTTCCCGATCCGCACACAACGCCGCCAGCGTCAGCACCGTCGCAGCCGCATTGTTGTTCACAACGGTGGCTGCCTCCGCCCCGGTCATCCGACAGATCAGCTCCCGCACATGCGACGTCCGTTTCCCACGCTGCCCCGTCTCCAGATCCAACTCGACGTTGCAATACCCACCCGCCGCCTCAGCCAGCGCAGCCACCGCCGCCGCACACAACGGCGCCCGTCCCAACCCCGTATGGATCACGATCCCCGTCGCATTGATCACCCGTCGCAACGACGGCTTCGACGCATCGGTCAAGCGACGCCGCGCCATCTCCAGCACCGCCGCAACATCCACGCTCGGCATCGCCGACCCGTTGGCCAACACCTTCGCCCGCGTCTCATCAATCGCCCCGCGCAACGCATCCACCACGAGCGACCGCGGATGCGCCTCGCACCACGCAGCCACCTCCCCGTGCGACAGCAATTCACCCACCGCCGGCAACGATCGCAGCAATTCGGTCTGCTCAGGCGTCATACCGTCACACCATCAGCCAACACGCGTCTGTCACCATCCCGCACGGTGAATTTCACCCGATCCAGATGCTCCATCAGCGGCACCGCATACTTGCGACTCGAGTTCAATCGCTCCCGAACCTCGGAAACCGTCGCTCCGCCACCCGCCTCAATCATATCCGCCACGACCTGTCGCATGTTGCGTTCGTGCTCGGCTGTCAGAAAAATCGCACCGTCAATTTCCACCAGGTCACCATACGCCGTCGCGATCTTCACCAGTTTCTGCACGCGTTTCACGTCCGACCCCGCCCCCTTCGCCACGTCCGCCAAACTCGGCGGCTGATAGGCCCCGGCGTCAAACGCTTTCATCATTGCGTCATAGACCTTCTGATCCTGCCCCGACATCGCCGGTGCAAACGCAGCCGCACAGACATATCGGCCACGCACGACGATCGACTTTTTCTTCAACAACAATTCCAGCATCGCCCGACCCAAGCCAGCGCTCGTTTTTCGCTCCAGCCAACCCACAAACGCATCCGTCGCGCAGCCCGGATCGTCAGGCCTCTGCTTGTGAAACCGCTCCAACCACCGATGCGCCCGATCCGAGAGCGACTCGATCACAGCCGGATGCACGCGGCGATCCCAGCCGTTCAGCGATATCCACTTTTTGGCATCGGCAAGCTGTGCACCGACGTGCGTTATCTCCACCACGCCAACCCCCGTCCACGCCGACAATTGCAAGTCCGACACATCCCCAAACCCTGTCTCAATCAGCACCTGCTCAACACGAGCCGTCGCGTCGCCCGTCCGCAACGCATCCATCGCCGCCAGTTCCATATCACGATCGCGCGACCATCGCTTCCCGATTGGCCGCAGCACCACGCCACCGCCGATCGTACGCGCGTCGTTCTCCTCGCGCACGATGAACCGCTGACCATACGCCGCCAGGAACCGTTCGCGCGTCCGCAACTGTACGTACGCACTCGCCCCAGGTTCGATTGCACATCGGTCCAGCGGCACGACACGGGCTGCCACGTCATGCGTCCCCATGCAGACACGCACCGTCGCATACGGTTTCAACGCCCGCGTCGCATTGGCCAGTACTTCCAGCCACACGTCCATCCGCTTCGTAGGTACGACAAACCCCGGCGTCGCCAACTCCTGCCCGCGTTCGATCCGGTCCTTGTCCACGCCGATCAGATTCAACGCCGCCCGCTGCCCCAATTGCAACTGCTCGGTGTCCGTTCCGTGCGATTGCATGTCCCGCACCCGACACGTTTCACCGGCCGGCAGCAATGCCAACGCATCTCCCGACGACACCTGCCCCGACAGCACCGATCCCGTCACCACCGTGCCACGACCCTGCACCGAAAACACCCGATCGATCGCCATGCGAAATGGCCGATCGCGCGCTGCGTATTCGTCCACGGTCGCCGCATCCACCAACGCAGTCTTCAGCGTCTCGATGCCAGCCCCTGTCACCGATGACACCGGCACCACGCTCGCCGCTTCAAACGCCGACCCTGCCAGCAACTCGCGCACCTCCTCGGTCACGATCTCGACCATCGTCTCATCCACAACGTCACACTTTGTGACCGCCACCACCGCCCGCGAAATCCCCATCAACTTGAGAATGTCGACATGCTCGACGGTCTGCGGCATCACCGAATCGTCCGCCGCCACCACGATCAACGCCACGTCCACCCCCGTCGCCCCAGCCACCATCGTCCGCACGAACTTTTCATGCCCGGGAACATCGACTACGCCAAAATCGACGTCGCCCACGGTCAGGTGCGCAAACCCCAACTCGATCGTCATCCCGCGCTTCTTCTCTTCCGGAAGACGATCCGTGTCGACCGACGTCAACGCCTTCACCAGCGACGTCTTGCCATGATCAATATGCCCAGCCGTCCCGAGAATCAGAAACCGCCGCGAGGAATCCTCCGATGTCGATGCTGCATCCATGGAAACATTATTGTCGTCACCTTCCACACAAGCCAGCGCTTCGGATGTCCCATCACTTCGGCGGGTGTCCCACCCCCGGCGCGCCGGGATTGGGGGAGTCGAATCCTGGACTCCCGCAAGCAAATGGTTGCGAAACACGCCGACCACGTGTGCAATGCTGTACATCGACGGAAAGTACGGATCAGACCCACACAAGTTGAGTACCCTTACGGGCGAGATATGAAGCAAGTACTCAAGATCACCATTGTTGGATTGCTCGCCATCATCGGCTGTCAGCCGTCGCATCCGGAATGGATCGCGATCGAGCAGAACGGCATGGTCGCAGCCGACTCGCATTACGCCTCGGAAATCGGCATGGAAGTCCTGCGGGCCGGCGGGAATGCGATCGATGCCGCGACGGCTGTGTCGTTCGCTCTGGCGGTCACGCGCCCCTACAGCACCGGTCTCGGCGGCGGCGGATTCGCCCTGTACTACGACGCCAGGTCGCAACAGGCGCACGCATACGACTTCCGCGAGATGGCGCCAGCGGCTGCGACGGCGGACATGTTCGAGGTCGCGCTTGCGGAAGGGCGGTTTGGCCGGGAACCAAGTCAACGTGGTGCGCTCGCCGTTGCGGTTCCGGGGTTGGTGGCGGGTCGACTCGCGATGCACGAACGCTTCGGTACCTGGTCGCGCGCGGAACTCATCGCGCCGGCCATCCGTCTGGCGCGTGAGGGATTCAACATCGACGCCGATTACATCAAGCGGTGTCGCGAGGTCGTGAAATACTATCGCCGCGACCCGAGCATGAAGATCACGCACCGCTACATCTGGCAGCGCCATCTCCGAGAAGGAAAGATTCGCAAGCCCGACTCGCCGTTGGTTCAGCCAACGCTGGCCCGGTTGCTCGATGTGATCGCCAGCGACGGCGCGGATGGGTTCTATCAGGGCGCGGTGGCAGACGCGATCGTCGCCACGATGCGGGAACATGGCGGGATCATCACCAAGGAAGACCTCGCAAACTATCGGGTCATCGAACGCGAACCGATCCGTTCAACCTACCGCGATTACGATCTGATTCTGATGCCGCCGCCATCGTCGGGCGGTGTTTGCATCGCCGAGGCGTTGAACATTCTGGAGAATGTCGATCTGCAGGCCATCTGGCGTCGCGATCGCACCGAAGCGCGTCACTACATCATCGAAGCGCTCAAGCACGCCTTCGCCGATCGTGCGCGGCATCTTGGTGACACCGATTACGCATCAGCCCCGATCGACCAGATGCTCAGCAAGACGTACGCGTTGAGCCTGTCGGCTGAGATCGGTCCCGAATCGTCGCATGAGTTGGACGGGTACGGCACGATCCGCTTTCTCGACGATGCCGGCACGAGCCACTTCAGCATCATGGACCGCTGGGGCAACGTGGTGGCCAGCACCGAGACAATCAACACGTCGTTCGGTTCGCTGCTGGCGGTCGAGGATTGGGGATTGATCCTGAACAACCAGATGGATGACTTCGCCGCGTATCCCGACCGCGCGAACTACTACGGATTGAGCCAGTCCGCCAAGAACGCCCCGGTCCCCGGCAAACGCCCGCTGTCGAGCATCTCCCCGGTGATCGCCCTGAAAGAGGGCGATGCGGTGTTGGCGCTGGGCGCATCGGGCGGCCCGCGGATCATCAGTTCCGTCCTGCAGGTTTTCCTGAATCTGACGGATTTTGAACTGCCGCTGGAGGATGCGGTTGATTTTGTGCGGGTGCACCATCAGTGGCGCCCGAACGAGGTTTACTTCGACAAAAAGCCCGCTGAGGAGCTGGCAGAGGGGCTTCGCAGACGAGGGCATTTTCTGTCTTCGCAGCGTAAGACGGGTGTCGTGCAAGTGATCTTACGAAATCGCTCTCAATTGAGTGGCGCGTCGGACCCGAGAAAGGGCGGCAGGCCTGCTGGGCACTAGATATCGCCATGGTGAGCCGATACAGTAAAAATCGAGGCTCCAACAATTTTGTGCAAATACCGCAGGTGGTTGCCGGTGTTTGTGTTGGAGGTCGAAAGGTGGTTGCATATCCAGACGCTGGCGGGTCTTACGATGCGAAGGCGGATGGGGTATTGAAATGACACTTCACGGGTCGACATTCATGCAGTCTCCGTGCATCCCTGATGGGGCACCGGAGATTTCCGCAACGATCATCGCCGGTCCGGGCGTCGGGCAGACGATCAAGCTGCGGCGTGTGGCGTCGCTGTTCGGTGGGAAACGTGGCTGCAAAGTCGTGCTTCAGCACGCAACGGTCGGGCGTCGGCACTGTGTGATTGTCAACACAGGCCAGCAGTTGATTCTGCGTGACCTCAATACCAAGGGACAGACGCTGCGCAACGGGCTTAAGGCCGAGGAAGAAGTCCTCGCCGATGCCGATCGCTTGAAGGTTGGCCCCTGGGAGTTCCGCCTCGACATTACCATGCGGGAAGTTTCCGGTGCGAGTGACAGCCCGGTGATTGTGGATCTCGAACCGGATCCGACCATCTTCGCCATGGAACGCGAGGGCAAGCCGCTGACGAAGCTGTCGCGGGCCGTTTCCGTGATTGGTCGCTCAGCTGGCGTGGACTATCAGGTTGAGGACCGCGAGGTTTCCGGTACCCACGCGATCATTTTCACCTACCTGCACAAGCCTGCGATCTTCGATCTCGTCAGCGAGAACGGCACATTCGTCAATGGCCAGCGCGTGATGTTCAGCATGCTCAATGACGGTGATGAGATTTCCCTTGGGGCGTGCAAGATGCTGTTCCGTGCCCACGTGCCAGGCCAGTCAGCCAAACCAAGCGGCGACAAAACCAAAACGCTCAAGCCCACTCCCTTTGCCACCCCAGAGGGCACCTATTCCGACCTGATCGATCTGTCGAACGAATCGATCTCGCGCTAACCCCATCCTTGCTTTGGATTCATGTTGGCTTCCCTGTGCGCAAAGATTCTGCGCTTTGGAGTTTGCTGCACAGGAACTTATAATCTGCGGCGATGACAGAATCGGCCAAACGTGCGGTGGAAACGGTACTGATCGATGGTTCGTCGCTGACGATCTCGGCGTTGGATGCGGTTTATCTGCACCCGTTGTCGGCGGCGCTTTCGGCGGATGCGTGGGGGGCGGTGGATCGTTCGCGCGCGCGGGTGGTGGCGATTGCGGAGAAGGGCGATCCGGTTTACGGGGTTAATACCGGGTTTGGAAATCTGTGTCGCAAGCGTGTCGGGTCGGATGACCTTGATCGGCTTCAGTACAACCTGATCCGGTCGCATGCTGTCGGGGTCGGCCCCGAGGCGCCCGCCGCTGTGGTGCGTTGGATGTTGTTGTTCAAGATCGTCGCGTTGGCGAAGGGATACAGTGGTGTTCAACGCAGCACGATTCAGTGTCTGTGTGACATGCTGGCGCATGACATTCTGCCGGTGATTCCGAATCAGGGATCGCTCGGGGCGAGCGGGGATTTGGCGCCTCTGGCGCACATGGTGTTGCCGCTGATCGGCGATGGGCGCGTCAGGGTTTCCGGTGAAAAACTCAACGCAGTTGACGCGTTCAAGAATGCGGGGATCGAGCCGGTCACGCTCGGGGCCAAGGAAGGGCTTGCGCTGATCAATGGCACGCAATTCATGAGCGCGTACGGTGCTGCGATTCTCGTGCGAGCAAAGCGTGCACTGAAACAGGCGGACATCATCGCTTCGATGTCGCTCGAAGCGCTGCGCGGCAGTATTCAGCCATTCGACGCGCGGCTGCACGAGGTGAGGCCTCACCCGGGGGCGATCGAGACGGCGGCCAACTTCCGCGCGTTGTTGCGAGACAGTGAGGTATTGGCGTCGCACGCCGATTGCGACAAAGTGCAGGATCCCTATTCGCTGCGGTGCATTCCGCAGGTGCACGGGGCGATACGCGATGTTGTGCGCCATGCCATTGAAGTTGTCGAACGCGAAATCAATGCGGTGACCGACAATCCGGTGATCTTCGAGGATGGGACGGCCATCAGCGGTGGGAATTTCCATGGCGAGTCGATTGCGTTTGCGTTGGATTACCTGGCCATCGCGCTGTGCGAATTGGCGAGTATATCCGAGCGGCGGATTTATCTTCTGCTGAGTGGGCATGACGGGTTGCCATTGCTGCTGATGCAGGACACGGGGCTGAACAGTGGGTTCATGTTGCCGCAATACACAGCGGCTGCTTTGGTGAGCGAGGCGAAGATTCTGGCGTCGCCGGCGTCGGTCGATTCGATTCCGACGTCGCTGGGGCAGGAGGATCATGTCAGCATGGGGGCGACGTCTGCGACGAAGGCGTGGCGGACGATGAACAGTGTTGAGACAGTGTTGGCGATTGAGCAGATGTGTGCGGCACAGGGGATGGACTATCGCGCGCCGCTGAAGGCAGGAGTTGGTCCGCAGACGGCGCTGGAGACGATACGCGAGCGGATCACGCACACGGAAGAGGATCGGCTGTTCGGGGAGGACATCGAGGTGTCGCATGAGCTGTTGCAATCGTGCGCGGTGTTGCGTCGGGTGGAGAATGTGGCTGGGAAACTGGCGTGATGCACGAGGCCAAGTCGGCGTGCGTTGCGAATTGGATGAGATTCAGGAGGTTGAATGATGTCGCAGACGGCTGAGGTGGGAATCGCAGGAGCACGTGAAGTTCGGGCGCCGCGCGGGACGGAGATTACGTGCAAGAGCTGGCTGACCGAAGCGCCGATGCGGATGATCATGAACAACCTCGATCCCGAGGTGGCCGAGAACCCCGACGAGTTGGTGGTCTATGGTGGGACGGGCAAGGCCGCTCGAACCTGGCAGGACTTCGATCGCATCGTTGGGGCGTTGAAGGAGTTGGAGGTCGACGAGACGCTGCTTGTTCAGTCGGGGCGACCGGTGGGCATCATCAAGACGCACGCTGACGCACCGCGTGTGCTGATTTCCAATTCGATGCTCGTGCCGAACTGGGCCAACTGGGATGAATTTCGTCGGCTGGAACAGCTTGGCCTGACGATGTTCGGGCAGATGACGGCGGGCAGTTGGATTTACATCGGCACGCAGGGGATTTTGCAGGGGACGTACGAGACATTCGGAGCGGCGGCGCGGCAGCACTATGGCGGCGACTTGTCGGGCAAGCTGGTCGTGACGGCTGGTCTGGGAGGCATGGGCGGTGCTCAGCCGCTGGCGGTCACGATGAACAACGGCGTCTGTCTTGCGGCTGAGATCGATCCGGTGCGTGTTGATCGCCGTTTGCAGACGCGGTACCTCGACAAGAGCACCACCGATTTCGACGAGGCAATGGCGTGGTGTCGGGAAGCTCAAGCGGCGAAGAAGCCGTTGTCGGTCGGCTTGGTCATGAACGCGGCTGACATGTTGGCCGAGATGATCGCCCGCGACATTCTGCCCGACATGCTGACCGATCAGACGTCGGCCCACGATGCGCTTGTTGGCTACTACCCGAACGGCATGACGTTCGACGACGCCAACGCACTGCGCAAGAGCGATCCGGACAAATACGTGACCGAATCGATGCGGACGATGGGCGAGCACGTGTCGTCGATGCTCGAGTTGCAGAAGCGTGGGGCGATCACGTTTGATTATGGCAA
Organism: Phycisphaerae bacterium; assembly: GCA_028289375.1. Classification (GTDB taxonomy): domain Bacteria; phylum Planctomycetota; class Phycisphaerae; order UBA1845; family UBA1845; genus OFTM371. The sequence goes on from JANQQK010000062.1 coordinate 77,601, forward strand.
CAACATTCGCGGGCAGGCGCTCAAAGTCGGCGTCGACAACGCGTTTGATTTCAAGGGATTCGTACCGCTGTACATCAGGCCTCTGTTTTGCGAAGGGTCGGGGCCGTTCCGATGGGTGGCGCTCTCCGGCGATCCGAAGGACATTGCCCGTACCGACCAAGCCGTGCTCGAGACTTTTCCGGAGAATGACCATCTGTGTCGCTGGATTCGGATGGCGTCCGAGCAGGTGGCCTTTCAGGGGTTGCCGTCGCGGATTTGCTGGCTGTCGTATGGCGAGCGGGCGAAGATGGGGCTCGTGTTCAACGATCTGGTGGCCAAGGGCGAGATCAGTGCACCGATCGTGATTGGCCGCGATCATCTGGATTGTGGCTCGGTCGCATCGCCGAATCGCGAGACGGAGGGCATGAAGGATGGGTCGGACGCTATTGCCGATTGGCCGATCCTGAACGCGTTGGCCAACACCGCTTGCGGAGCGACGTGGGTGAGCGTGCATCATGGCGGTGGTGTGGGCATGGGCTATTCGATCCACGCGGGGCAGGTGATCGTGGCCGACGGTACGTCCGAGGCGGCGAAGCGATTGGAACGCGTCCTGACGACCGACCCCGCCATGGGCGTCTTCCGCCACGTCGACGCCGGTTACGACAAGGCGCAGACGGTCGCCGAGGAACGGGGCGTGAAGTTGCCCTAACAAGAAAGAGCAGCGGACGATTGCATTGACTTTGGTCCAAATAGATCCATGCTCGTTATTCGCAACATCGGTGAACTTGTCCTCTTCGACGCCGACGCTGCGCCGATGGTCAACTCCGCAGCGCTGCGGCGTATCAACGACGCTTATGTCACTGTTGATGAACACGGCAGAATCGTCACGTTCGGGCCGGATGCGGACTGCGTGGCCCTTGATTGGTTCGAGGTGGTCGATGCCGAAGGTGGATGCGTCGTTCCGGGCCTCGTCGATTTTCACACGCACACCGTTTTCGCCGGCACGCGCGAGCATGAATTCGTCATGCGCATCGAAGGCCGAAGCTACGCCGAGATCGCAGAAGCCGGCGGCGGGATCAAGACGACCGTCAAATCCGTCCGAGCTGCGTCGGAAGACGAACTTGTCAACCTCGCACTGCCGCGACTGCATCGCATGCTTGGCTACGGTGTCACCACGGTCGAGATCAAGAGCGGATATGGGTTAAGCGTCGAAGACGAACTCAAGATGCTTCGGGCGGCCAAGCGGCTCAACGACCTTCAGCCCATCGAAGTCGTCGGCACATACCTCGCCGCCCATACCGTCCCGGCTGAATACACCGACAACCGCGAAGCCTACCTCGACCTCGTCTGCAGTGACGAACTGATGGGCAGGGTGGTGAACGAAGGGTTGGCCGAGTTCTGCGACATCTTCACCGAACGGACCGCCTTCACGATCGACGAATCGCGTCGCGTCCTGCTCGCCGGTAAGGAGCAAGGCCTGATCCCGCGCCTGCACGCCGATCAAATCACGCAGATCGGTGCATCGAAACTAGCGGCGGAGGTTGGCGCGATGTCAGCCGACCATCTGGAGACGATCGACGACGCTGGTATTGATGCGATGAAATCCGCCAATGTCATCGCCGGCTTGCTGCCCGGTTGCTCGTGGTATCTTGGCGTCGAGCAAGCCCCCGCCCGCAAGATCATCGACGCAGGACTGCCCGTCGCATTGGCGACCGACTTCAACCCAGGCTCCTCCGTTGTCGAGTCGCTGCCTTTGTGCATGAACATCGCCTGCACGCAGATGAAGATGACGCCAGCCGAGTGCCTGATCGGTGCGACCGCCAACGCCGCCGCCGCGATCAACCGAGGCCAACGTCTCGGCGCCATCCGCGAGGGGATGCAGGCCGACCTCGTCATCCTCGACGTGCCCAACCTCGAACGCTGGATGTACGAAGCCGGTCGAAACTGCGTCCGCACCGTCATCAAGAATGGTCGGGTCGCATTCGATCGTGACGCCCGTAATTCATGAAAGTCAAAAAACTCATCGATAACCGCCTGATCCTGCAGGGCATTCCGCAGGGTGACACGGGCATGTGGCTGCCGCCGCTGGTCGGGTTGATCTTCTGCATCGTGCCGGGGTTGCTGTTCCGCGAAGTAGACATGATCGGGCCGCGAATCATGGTCTGGCTGTTCTTCGTCATCGGTCTGGCCATTCTGGCGTTCTTCGTCCACGTCATGTGTCGTCGCGAGCGGCTGACCATCGAGAAGAACGGCGCCTGCGTGCATGAAACGTGGAACATTCTGGGCGGTGAGCGGAAGCGAAACGAATACGCAAGCCAACGCGTCGCCGCCGTCCGTTTGAACCATCGGGAAAAATCCGTCGGCTCCGGTTCAAACGGTGGATCCTCGACCGTCGATATCTGGGAAGCCGCTCTGCTCATCGACAAACCCCGCCGCAAAATCGTTCTGGCCGAAGACAACTCCGCCGACGGCAAGCATTCCCGCAGCATCGCCAGCACCACGGCCACGTTCCTCGACGTCGAATTGCGCGACTGACCCGTTCAGCATCGGTTGCCGTTTCGGGTAGGATGCGTGCACCATGAGCGACAGAATCATCGAAGCCGATTGGACGTATCTCGACGGGCAGTTTGAGGCTGGGCTGCGGGTGCAGGTTGGGGCTGACGGGCGGATTTCGCGCGTCGGCAGTGGGGGGGATGAGCCGACCGAGCGGCTGAGCGGCTGCGCGCTGATCCCCGGATTCGTGAATGCCCATTCGCATGCGTTTCAGCGCGGTCTGCGCGGGATGGCGGAGACGTTTCCGCAGAAGAGCGGCAATTTCTGGGTCTGGCGGGATGAGATGTATCGGCTTGTCGGTGAGTTGGGGCCTGAACGGTTTCACGACGTCTGCGTGCAGTGTTTCCGCGAGATGCTGCGATGCGGCATCACGACCGTCGGCGAATTTCACTACTTTCACCATGACGAGACTTGCGGCGGGTTTGCGTTTGACGAGCTTGTTCTATCAGCCGCGCGGCATGCCGGCATTCGCATCGTGTTGCTGAACGCCTGCTACATGACCGGCGACATCGGTCAACCACTCGAAGGCGGGCAGCGTCGGTTTGGCAGTGTGTCATATGAGCAGTTCATCGAAAACGTCGAACGCATCGACACACTTCTCGACGGCGACACGCAACGGCAGGGGCTCGTCGCCCACAGCATCCGCGCGGTGCCGATCGACGACATCGTCCGGCTGCACGCATACGCGTCGAAGCGGTCGATGGTCCTGCACATGCACGTCGAGGAGCAGCAACGCGAGATCGACATGTGCCTGCTGCATCACAAGATGCGACCGATGGAATTGCTTATCGAGCGCATGCCGTTCGGTCGCGAATTCACAGCCGTCCATTGCACGCACACCGACCCGGGGGACATGACCCAGTTCATCAATCGCGGCGCCAATATCTGCATCTGCCCGCTCACCGAAGCCAATCTCGGCGATGGGATTTCCGCAGCCGCGAAGATGTGGGCCGACGGCGGGGCGATCTGCCTCGGCACCGACTCCAACAACCGCATCGACATGCTCGAAGAAATGCGTCTGCTCGAATATGGCCAACGTCTGCGTCACGAGGGTCGCGGCGTGTTCAAGGGTCGTGGCGGGTCGGTGGCAGAGGGCTTGATGCGGTGCGCCACGGAGGTCGGTGCCCGATCACTCAACATCGACACCGGCAGCATTGCCCCCGGCCAGCACGCCGACGTCGTCGTCATCGATTTGAATGCACCGCAATTGGCCGGCTGGACGCGGGAGTCGCTTCTGACATCGCTCGTCTTCGGCTGCGACGCCGGCGTGATTAAGAACGTCTGCGTCGGCGGGAACTGGGTGTTTTAAGGTTTGGCTTCGGGTTCCAGCGACTGCAAGTCACCGGCGGTCTTTAGCAGGCCGGGGAAGCGTGCGATGGCTGAACCTGCCGGCGCGTCTTTGGCGGCTTTCTCGAGATTCTTGATGCCGAACTCTTCCAGCCCCAGATAGTACTCCATGTACCCCAACAGGAACCGGTAGCGGTGGTCTTCCTTGTCAGCCAGCTTCTGTTCGAGGTCAGCACGGCGGACATCAAGCATGTTCACGTCCTTGATGAACTCGGTCAGGTCGAACCTGAAGTAGGCCACCTCCGGGAACAGGTCGATCGCCCGTTCGATGCGGCGAACCGCACTGTAATATTCACCAGCCCCGACGTACGCGATGCCCTGCCCGAGGTAGATCAGCGGGTTCATCCGATCGCCGGCCAGCGCAACCTCGTAATGTGCCAACGCGCGGTAGTATTGTCCGTCGCGAAGATGCCGCTCTGCCGACGAAATGAACTGTTCGGACGGATTGACATTGCCGGCTGAAAACGTTGTGAGCGGTTGCTCGTTCGTCTCGATCAGGAACGAGCGCGACTGATCCACTTCATCACGCACCGAAGGCACTTCGCCCGCACCGGTCTGAAGCTGATCCGTACGGGTCTGGATCGACTTGACCATCGACACCGTTTCACGCATTTGGCCATAAAGGCTTCCCGGCATCGCCGGGGTCAGGTCACCGGCTGGTCCCTGCCGCGGAATCAGCGGATTGTCATCCCACGCCGACGCCCCGGGAGCACGCCCATCATCGAGCAGGCCGTCCGTCGTGGCGAAGATGTCGGAGCGGGTTGAACCATCAATCCCGCCGGCCGGCTGATCGAATCGCGGCAGCCCGGAGACGAGCGGATCGAGTCGGCCGGTCTGGCCTGATTCTTCGAGCGTGGGGAGTTTCAAGTCGAGATCGCCGCTGAGCGATCCCAGATCCTGGTACGCGAGGTTCGATGGCGGCGACAACTCCGTGATGGACGACCAGGGCGACAGGCCGAAATTGGCCGACCCGCGTGGATCAAGTTGCAGGCGTTTTGCGAACTCGATGTTCTGGATGTTCAGCCGCTGATCGACTTGGAATCCGAGGTTGTTCGACGGGCCGAAAATGGGGCTGGCCCCGATCAGCTCTTCCTCGTCGAAAGACAGTCCACCGATCGCCGTCGTGATTTGCGGCAGCGTGGGAAACGACGCACCTGGTATTGTGGAACTCAGCGTCGAACCCGGCAGCGTGCTCGTGGGTGAAGTAAACGAGGGAATCTGAAGCGAACCGGCTGGAATCGGCGATACCGACAGCGACGGTGCCGACCCGAACGACGGCGTGATCGTGTTGATCGTGCCAAAGTCCAGCGGACCACCGAAGTTCGTCGACTGAATGTTCGCAAACGTTGGCGACGTAAAGGAGTTCAGCGACGTCGGCGCGTTGAACGTCGAATTGAACCGCAACGGCTGAGCAATCTGAATGATGTCCGTGTCCGCAAGACTCTGGCCGCCGAAAGGCCCCAGCGAGTTCACACGCGGCACATTGCTGGACGCCGATCCGATGTTGCTGCTGACCCGGTTGTTGACGCGAACCTGAGCATGCGTGACAAGTGAAGCTGCGGCAACAAAGCCCGTGGTCAGAATGAGGCAACGGCAAGTGGTCATGACAATGTCCCTCGATTGCGAATTCAACATCGGCGCGGACGTCGCGTACTCAGACGAATCCTGCAATTTCAGTATAGGAATCGCCGACACGCCCTTCAATGGCTATCGACCGGATCGCCACAAGAGGCTGAGCGGAATCAGCGGGATGGGTGTTGCATGACCAGTGAGCAGGATTGCACGTTTCCCCAAAGCCACCGATTGCGACTCAGACGCGACTTTGACCGCGTGTTCGAGGTGCGAGTCGCCGCCGGCAATGGTCACCTCGTCGTCTTCGTCTGCCGCAACGGGCTGGACCACCCCCGCATCGGTTTGAGCGTCGGGAGACGCATTGGCAATGCCGTGAAACGCAACCGCGTCAAGCGGCTGCTGCGTGAAGCATTCCGGCTGGAGCAACATGGTCTGCCCGCCGGCGTCGACATGGTCTGCGTGGTCAAAAGTGCCGAGAGCGCCGCGCTCGATCGCTACCGGGCCACACTGCCCAAACTCGTCGACCGGGCGGTCCGCAAGCTCCATGCATCCGAATCGTCCCGCGACGTCTAATTCAACGTCATCGACACGAAGTCGACAGCCATCTGCCCCGTGGCTGGGTTGGTCACCAGGATGCGGAACGTATACTCGCCTTGCATGACCGGCAGGTTGATGATGAATCCGGTGTCGAACGCATCGGGATCGACCAGTGTGATGTTGAACCCGTTTGGCGGGGCATCGAAAACGGTCCACCGCACGGTGAAGTTGCTCGTGTCGAATCCGAATTCGCAGCCATCACCGTTCAGGTCGTTGTTGTTCAACGTGCTCTCGTAGACCGATCCCGGTGGTGGCAAAACGTCATCGTTCAGCGTGCCCGCCTCAGCCACAAGACCAAGACCCGCGTCGTCGGTTGTGCAACCGTCATTGTCCGAATTGACTGCCAGCGGATCGCACGCGTTGAGCGAGCAGACCGACTGGTCATCGCAGAAGGTATCGTTCGGCGACGAAACACAGACCCCGTCGCTGCAGACATCGGTCGTGCAGCCGACATCGTCGCCACATTGATTGGCGTTGTCGTTGAAGATGATGCAGCCGCGCGCGTCCGCGCCGGATTCTCCCGGATCGCAGACTTCACTGGTGCACGGATTGTTATCGGCGCAGTCGGCAGCGTTTTGACATTCCACAACCTGCACCTCAAACGCCCCCATGTCGACGATGGGCGGGAAGTCCTCGCCGGTGTCATCGGTGTTCAGATCGTCGACGTAGCGTGGCATCTCTGCGAGATCGACCGGCAGCGGTTCCTTGACCGAACCATCGCCGTCGAGGTCGAGAAAGTCCGTGGTGATCAGCAGATTCGTGCCCGCATCGATGCACGGCGAATTGGGGCCAAGACGGAAGTTCTGTGCGTCTGCATTGACGAACTGCGGATCGACATCGATGTTGCCGTTGCCCGCGAATCCACCACCCTCGATGTTGCTGAAGAACGCGAGGCCGATATCGCCAAGCTGCCCAGGACTGTTGTTGTAGACGATCGAACTGAAGAACTCGTAACGTCCGCTGAATGGCTGGTCGATCAACGCGCCATCCGACGCCTGATTCTGCGAAACGGTGCAGTTGAAGAACTTCACCTGTGGATTGGTGTCCGGATCGAAGCCAAGACCGGCGAGACTTCCGCCAACGTCGGCTGTGTTCTGCGTGAAAAGCGAATTGGCGAATTCGGCCTGTGCGAAATCCCGAATCTGCATCGCACCGTGTGTGCCGAAGTTCTCACGGAACTGGCAATTGTGGAACGTTGCTGTTGCGTTGTTGGCCATGGCGAGTCCGCCGCTCGTTCCCTGATTCAGCTCAATCGTGCATCTCGAGAACTCAGCCACACTGTTGCAGCGAAGTGAAATGCCACCACCGTCGCCGCCGACGTTGTTGCTGATGAACGTTCCCTTGACGACTGGCTGAGCGTTGTCGCACGCTGCGAATCCGCCGCCGAACGGGACGGGTCCACCATTGAAGTCGCCGTCGTTGAAGGTGAACGCACAATTTTCAAACAACGGCTGACTTGAGCCGAAGCATGCAGCCCCGCCGCCGCTTCCAGTCCGGGCCATGTTGTTGATGAAGCTCACGTTGTCGAATGTCGGAGCGGACGTGTCGGCGATGTAAACGCCGCCGCCGCTGTTGAATGCGGTACTGTCGCGGACGACAAGATTCTCGAACGTGGGGTTTGATCCATTCCGAACAATGATCCCACCGCCGTCAAACTCCCAGCAATCCTCGATCAGGAATCCGGAGACGAGCGTCGTCGGCGGTTCACCATTTTCGAATACCCATGCACGACGGGGGATCTTGGAGTTGCCCTGACATTCGATGATTGTGAATTCGAACCCGAGACTCTCAGACTCCAACCCGTTCTCCGCGATGATCTGCAAGTCCTTGCCGTTCGTGTTCAGGTCGAAGTTGCCGACATCCGTATACCGACCCGGGGCCACGAGAATCGTATCGCCGTCCAACGCAACATCGATCGCTTCCTGAATCGCATCGAACGGATGCACGATCGACCCATCCTCGTCCGGATCGCTGATCAGCGGATCCTGTGGTGACGGATCAAACTGCCCGTTGTCGTCGACGTTCCAGATGTTCGGCCCCTGGCAATCGTCCGGAATGCCATCGCCGTTCTCATCGTTCGAACCCCGGCCACCGAGATCGCACTCGTCCGGCTGCCCATTCTCATTGCAGTCATCGCAGGATGGCTCACCCTGGCAGAAGGCGATGTCGCAATCGTCCGGGAACTGGTTGCCATTGCAGTCGTTGCCGGCCAATTCACAGTCGTCGGGGATGTTGTTCTGGTTGCAGTCGAATTCCACGGCGTCGCACTCATCGGGGATCTGATTGTCGTTGCAGTCGTTCTCTGCGAGTTCGCACTCGTCGGGAACGCCCGATTCGTTGCAATCGTTCTCCACCAACTCGCACCCATCCGGGATGTCGTTGTTGTTGCAGTCGAGACACGAAGGATCGGACGTGCAGAAGAAAATGTCGCATTCATCCGGGAACTGATTGCCGTTGCAATCATTGCCCCCAAGCTCGCACTCGTCGGGAATGAAGTTCTTGTTGCAATCGTTCTCAACGATGTCGCAGATGTCGGGCCTGCCATTCTGGTTGCAGTCGTCACAGGTCACGCTGTCGCAGAACAGGATGTCGCACGCATCGAAAATCTGGTTGTTGTCGCAGTCGTTGCCCTCGATCTCGCATTCATCTGGGACATTGTTCCCATCACAGTCATTGGCCGGGTTCTCGCACTCGTCGAGGAAGCCATTCTTGTTGCAGTCATTCTCCGGCAGTTCGCACCCGTCGGGGATGTTGTTTTCGTTACAGTCGGAACAGGAAGTATCCTTGATGCAGCCGTCGATGTCGCAATCGTCGGGAACGTTGTTCTGATTGCAATCGTTGTTCACCAGCTCGCAAACGTCGGGAATGGAGTTCTCATTGCAGTCAGAGAATTTCTCGCAGCCATCGAGCGTGCCATTGCCGTTGCAATCGGAGCAACCAGGTGATTCGCAATTGGCTTGTTCAACGGCATCGTCGATACCGTTGCCATTGCAGTCCGTGATCGGCGGATCGTCCGCCGGTGGCGGAGCTGGCGATGGCGTCGGGATCACGGCTGGATCAAACTCGTCATCGCACGCATCGCCAAGCCCATCGTCGTCGACATCATCCTGGTCCGGATTGTTCACGCCCACGCAGTTGTCGACATTGTCCGCAACCTCATCGCCGTCGGCGTCCGTATCGCAGTCATCTCCGGTACCGTCGCTGTCCAGATCCGCCTGATCGGCGTTCACCACTTCGGCGCAGTTGTCACATGCATCACCAACACCATCTCCGTCGCCGTCCACCTGATCCGCGTTGGGCACGTCGGGGCAGTTGTCGCAAACGTCCCCGCGACCGTCACCATCGCGATCCTGCTGGTCGGCGTTCGAGATGTCGACGCAGTTGTCCGTCGCATCGTCGACGCTGTCCGCATCCCCATCGGGCGACGGCGTCTCCGGATCACGAATGATGTAGTCAAAGACGAGGTCGTCCTCGAAATCACGACCAAAGAGCAGGCTTGCCGGCACGGTCGCACTGCCGTCGGGGAACGTGCCGCTGATGCTCACGCTGTCCGTGAGTTCCGGGCCGATGGGAATCGGGGGCATCTCTGTTCGTGTGCGCAGGAACGCTTCATGCACCCGCCGACTTTCCAGCAGGAATTCGATCGAGACGTCGGCATCGCGGCTGCTCTCGTTGATCACGCGCACGGTCACGTTCGCGGCCGTGTCGATCTGCCGACCCGGAAGATCGGGAAACGCGCTATCCTGCGTCGGCGGCGATCCAGCGCCTGCCAGGAATTCGAACAACGCCGTTAAATCGCATCCCGTCATGCACAACGCCAACCCGATGGTGGCTGCGATGAACAATCGCTTCTTCACGGATGTATCACTCCCATTCATGACAGCCCGACCCGGGCATTGCTTGCGGATGAATTCCCCCAACGACCCCTCGCCGCATGAACGCAGCGAGCCGCACTGGAAATCGCGCGATTCCAGTACGTTACGTTCACCCCACACTGAGCCTATCCATGCCGATGATTGCAGTCAATGGAACAATACTTTCATCCGCACTGAATGCATCTGCTTGGTCCGGTAGCCATCGCCATCGCGAAACCAACGCCACGCAATTGGCAATTCTGGCGTCATTGCAAAGTTTCCCGTCACAGCGTCAACGGCCCCATAATCACCGCCCCAAACGCAAGTCGCGATTGCGTCGCCGATCGCCCGACCGGTATACTCGGGAGTCGAGCCTCCAAGCAAGATCGCGACGCACCGAAGCAGCGTCGTACCGCAGCAAATTCCCAGCCAATGGAGCCACGCCGATGCAGCGTCCCGTCCTGTCGTTCACCCTCATGCTTTTCGCCCTCAGCGCCATCAACGCATCGGGCGAGGACTGCCCCATCACGCTTGATCTCGTCAGCCAGCTCGACATCGACGACGGCGCGTATGCCGACATCTGGGCCGACGGCGACATCGCATTCGTCGGGCAGTTCAACGACAACAAGGTCCACTTCTTCGACATCTCCGATCCGACCCAGCCAGATCGTTACCTGGAGTGGGTTGTCCAGTCACCCAATCAGTTCGCCTCGGCGCAGGATGTGAAAACCGCCAATGGCCTGCTCTTTATTTCGCTGGAAGGCGACGGCAACGACGGCGTTGAAATCGTCGACATCCGCGATCCTTTCAACCCGCAGCACCTGACGTGGATTTCAACCCCCGGATATGCCGACACGCACAACGTCTTTTACGACCAGGGCTATCTGTACTTGAGCGACAGTCGCGACCCAACCGTCGGGATTGTCGATCTCACGAACTACGACCCCGACAACCCGCCTGCACGCATTACCGAGAATCTCTGGTTCATCGATGTCGGCAGCAGCTTCGTGCACGATATCACCGTGGTTGATGGACTCCTTTTCGCATGTGCCTGGAACAGCGGTATCTGGGTATACGATGTCACCGACCTGCAAGGGCAGGGGCCTCAATTTCTCGGTTCCGGCACCGGCACCTCGACGCACGCAGCCTGGCCATCGGAAAATGGTCGCTGGATCGTCGTCGGCGAAGAGCGCAGCGGCGGGCCGATCAGGCTGTATGAGATGATTCCCGAACTCGGCGGCAGCATCAGCGTCGTTCTTCGCCACACGTACAACGTTTCGCCGTCGCAAGCCAACAGCGCCCACAACGTGATCGTTATCGGCAATCGCGCCTACGTCTCCTGGTATCAGGCCGGCCTGATCATCCTCGACATCAACGAAGATCAGAAAACGCTCGAATTCGCCGGCCAGTACGACACATCCTCGACGCAGCCATTCGGTTTCTCCGGTGCGTGGGGTGTCTATCCGTTGCTCGGCGAGGATCGCCTGTTGATCAGCGACATGCAGGAAGGCTTGAACATCATCGGTGCAGGCGAGGTGCTCCTGTCTCTGGACTACCCGGAAGGCATTGTCGAAACAGTCGATCCGCTGGCCGGCGCGACGCTGACCATTCAGATAGACCCGTCATGTGATGAGCCTGATCCCAGCGACGTCACACTCGTCGTTGAGACCATTTCGGAAGACGGCGGAACCCTGACGCCCGTTTCCCTCCCGTTCACGCAAGTCTCAGACGACACGTTTGAAGTGCAGATTCCCGGTGCCCCATGCGGTTCATTCGTCAGCTACTACGTCGAGGTTGGTACCGCAGGTGGCGGTCTCTTCATTGATCCGCCTGGCGCACCGCAAAGCACCTTCGTGGCCGAGGTGATCTCGGGTGTTGAAATCTTCTTCGAAGATGCGTTCGACAGCGATGAGGGCTGGACCGTGTCCGCGGATGATTGTGACTCTGTGGACAACGAAATCGGCGGCTGGGAACGCGTCGAGCCGATCGGGACGTCTGCTGCCCCAGAGGGCGATTTTGATGGCGATGTCGGGACGTTCGCGTTTGTGACCGCTCAGGGTGAAGGCGGTGCCGGTGCAGGCCAAGCCGACGTGGACGGTGGTCCGTACTATCTCACCTCGCCAACCATTCAGATCGACCGACAGGACGTCGTCATCAGTTTCGCAAGCTGGGTGAATTGGAACGGTATCGGCACCGAGGACCGCCTGCTTGTTCAGATTTCCGACGACGACGGTGAATCGTGGCAGGTCATCGCCGCCATTCCCTCAGGCGGTCCTGCGTGGTTCGAACGCGAATACCGACTCAGCGACTCCGCCGAACCAAGCGAGACGCTGACCGTCCGATTCTCAATCAGTGACTGTCCAAACGACTCGATCACCGAAGCAGCCATCGACAACGTCATGGTCCAGGTCATCGAATGCATCGACGAGGACACCATCGCCCCCGCAATCCGCCACGACGCGGCTGGCATGGCCACCAGACCCTACAGCGGCTACATCGATCCCCGCTTGGAGAGCACCAACGGCGTATCGTTTGATCTCGGTACCGATCGTCTCGTCGTCGAATTCACTGAGCGGGTGCGATCGATCGGCGGCGCGGAGCTGACAGCCGCCGACTTCCGCCTGGAATCCTCTGGTGCGGCGCCACCCGGCATTCTTTCCGTGGAAGCGTCGGACAACCCTGCGGTCGTCATCACGCTCGACGGTCCGATCGCGCCGGGGAACTGGTACACGCTCATCGCCGACGTTGAGGATATGGCCGGCAACCGAATCCCCGACATGGGCAACATGGGTCAGGGGATCAACGAGCCGGACCGCGTCGACATCGCGGCATTGCCAGGTGATGTTGACCAGAGCGGTGACGTGCAACCGCTCGACCTGTTTGAGTTCCGGCGATTCGCATTGGGACTCGACACACCCGAGCAGGGCATGGTGCTGGATTTCGCGGACATGGACCGCAACGGACAGGTCAATCCGCTCGACCTCTTCGTGTTTCGGCAGATCCTCGACGGAGCCGGAACCGCCACCCAGCCATGGGCAACCGAGTCCCTCGACGCCGTTCGCCCCTAGGCGTCTGTCGAGCGGCACCGCCAGGCAGGATCGCGTCACAGGCAGGATCGCGTAAATTGATCACCGCGATCACGGCAAACGTCCCAATAGGCCCGCAGGACTTGCGTGGATCGCCCCGGTCCGCTATACGACACGGTGGAAGAAGGTCCGGGGGAATGGCAGCGCCCGGCATGCGGTTCTGCCGGCAGCCTCCGGCGGACCGATACAAGCCAGTTGGGTAGGGACCAGCGTGTGTCGCTGCGGTTTGGCTGCTTGCGGGCGGAATGGCACCCTGATCCTGAGATCGGCCCGCCGACTGTTGCGGTCGGCTTGTCCCGCCTTACCGACGGCTTGAGAACTCCCTCAACGGAGATGATTCGTGAGCGCGATTACGAAAATACTGGTGGTCGTATTGGCTGTGTTTTGCATCGCCTTTTCGATGGCATCCGTTAGCCTCGTCGCCCAGCAGACCAACTGGAAGAATCTTGCCGAGGACTACCGACAGCAGGCACAGATCAGCGCTGCCCACCAGCGCTCCCTTACCGCTGCCCATGCAGCCGAGTTGGCCAGCGTCCGCGATCAGGCCAGTGCTCGTCTCGACCGCATCGGCGATCTCGAGCAGGAGGTTCAGGAGCAGGCCGACACCCTCGCCCAGCAGGAAGGCACCATCGCGCAACTGACGGTCGACCGTCGCGGAGCCGAAGCACTCGCCCAGCGTCTGACCAACGAATTAAGCATCGCTCAGGAATCCCGCAAACGCATCGACGAGCAGCGCGGGCAACTCGAAGCCCGCAATATCGAACTCGAACGCCGCAACATCGACCTCAACGAGCGCGTCAATGAGCTATCCAGCCAGGTGACCGTCCTCGTCCAGCAGGGCCGTCAGCAGGAACAACAGATCAACATTCTCCGTGACGAGAATCAAAAGCTCTCGCAGCAGACCGGCATCGCGCCATCTGCACCGTTCGAACCGACCCTGAAGAATGTCATGCCCCGTCAGCCTGTGACCACGCCACGCATCAACGGACGCGTCGTCGAGCTTGCCGGCGACTATGTGACCCTCAGCGTTGGCTCTTCGGACAATGTCGCCCGCGGCATGGTGTTTGTCGTCTATCGTGGCGATCAGTATGTCGGAGACGTGGAAATATCGGACGTTCAGCCAGAGCTGTCCGCAGGCCGGCTGGTCGGTTCCGCACGTGGGCAGGCCCCGCGTAAGGGTGATAGCGTTGTGGATGAGTTCCACTTCGCCGAGCCGTAAGCATCTTTGAATTCATCAGCATCCGCTCCGCCGGTGCCGTATGCACGCCATTGTGTTTTGTGTATCATGTCGGCTTCGGGAGTGGTGCTTGACGTACTCCTGAGAAAGCGGAGAAGCAACCATGAGCGAAGGCCCACAGTCATCCCCCGGCAGCGATGTTTACACCATGTTGCTGGCGATTGCCTGCGTGTTCGTTCTGACAGCGACCATTCTGCTGCTCGTTCGCGGTCAGCAGTTGTTCGGCTCGTGGTTGCCCTTTGGCGGCGTGTAAACCCGCACGTCTGACCACAACAAAGGACACGGCTGCGTGATTTTCGACTCCTTACTTGGCGCGTTCAGCGTCGATATGGGTATCGATCTCGGTACCTGCAACACGCTCGTCTGCGTGAAGGGGGAGGGTGTCGTCCTCAACGAGCCGTCCGTCGTTGCCGTCCGACGCGGCACCAACCAGGTCCTCGACAACGGCAACGCCGTTGGCCTCGTCGCAAAAGAGATGCTCGGCAAGACACCCGAGTCCATCGAAGCCATCCGACCGCTCAAAGACGGTGTCATCGCCGACTTCGACATCACCGAAGCCATGCTCGGCTACTTCATCCGCAAGGTTCACGGCCGAAGTCGTTTCGTGAAACCACGCGTGGTCATCGCGATTCCCTCGGGCATTACCGCCGTCGAAAAGCGCGCGGTGTACAACTCCGCAGAACGGGCAGGCGCTCGTCGCGTCTATCTGGTGGAAGAACCGATGGCTGCGGGTATCGGGGCGGGTTTGCCCATCGCCGAACCGACCGCCTCCATGATCGTCGACATCGGCGGCGGTACCACCGAGGTCGCCATCATGTCCCTGGCCGACATCAGCATCTGCGAGTCGATTCGCGTCGCCGGCGACAAACTCGACGAAGCCATCATCAACCACATGCGTCGCACGTACAACCTGATGATCGGCTACCAGACCGCCGAGCGCATCAAGATTCAGATCGGCTCGGTGGCGGAGTTCCCCGACGGCGAAAAGGAAATGGAAGTTCGCGGTCGCGATTTGATCAGCGGCCTGCCGCGTCGCACGATGGTCAGCAGCAACGAAGTTCGCGACGCACTCCGCGAACCGGTCGGCAAGATCATCGAATGCACTACGCGCGCCCTGGAACAGGTCGAACCTGAACTCGCCGCAGACCTCGTCGAACGCGGCATTCACCTCGCAGGCGGTGGGGCGTTGCTCCACGGGTTGGCCGACGCGATGAACGGTGGAACCGGTCTCGACTGTTACGTTGTCGAAGACGCACTCAGCTGCGTTGCACGGGGTACGGCTGTTTACCTCGAAAACCTCGCTGTCTGGAAAGACACGATGGAATCCGATGCCGACGACGAATGATCCCGCCGATCAATCGACCGCCTCCAAACAACTCACAGTTTTGAATGCTGAATCCCATTGCGAATTGTCGCATGAGCGGTTGCAAGTGCGCGCGTTCGGTGTTACGAAAACGACATGAGGACGCAAGCATGTTCAAGACGCGCAATCGCATCCAAACGCCTGATTGGCTTTGTCGGCGTTGCCGCATTGATCGCGATCATGCTCCCCACCGCCATCACCCACCGCGCGGGGGGTTTGCTACAGGTTCTTTCGCCGTTCCAGGATGCCGCGACGCGCGTTGCCGATGACGCCACCGCGTTGATTACCGGCGACGACAACAATGCCCGCCAAGATTCGTCGACGGATGTCACCGCGTTGCAGCGAGCGGTGGCGTCGCTGACCGCACAAAATGCCCACCTCCGCCACGAGGTCGACCAACTCACCGGCCTGCGCAATCGCAGCCTTGGCGCAACAGGTCGACTGATCCCCACCCGCGCCATCGCCGACGATGCGAGCGTCTGGCGACGATCCAAACTGATCCTCGGTGGCATCCGCCGTGGCGTGAACAACGCCGACGCCGTCATCACCCGCATGGATATCGACGCCACGACCGATAACGGCACACGCAACGGTCTGGCCGTCCTCGCCGGCGAGTCGCTCGTTGGTGTCATCGAGCACGCCGGTACCTTCACCTCCCGTGTCCGGCTGCTCAGCGACCCTGCCACCCGTATTCCTGTCGCCGTCGGACGCACGAAGGACGATGCGTTCGTCGGCCCTGACGCGGTGTTCTGGCTTCTGGGACGTGGCGAGAATCGGATCGAGATGCGTGACATTCACCACCGCTACGTCGACGACGGGACCATTCGCGTCGGTGATATCGTTCTGACCCTTCCCGACGACCCCGAACTGCCCCCATCGCTCGTCATCGGGTCCATTTCCCGCATTTATCCGGACCCGGACAACGCACTGCTCTACATCTTTGAGGTCGACACAGGCCTCGATCTCGCCGCCGTCAGGCGACTCTACGTCGTCGATCGCGACGGCTGACCGCCAACTCCGCACCAAGGCGAATCGCCACATTTCTGATCGCAACGCAACCTGCCGATAAGACCCGCAACCGGTAGGGAGTTGCCATGGTCATTCTGTTCTCCGTCTCGCTGCTGATCAGCGCGTCGCTGCTGTTCGTCGTTCAGCCCATGGTCGGCAAGATGTTGCTGCCCACGCTCGGCGGCACGCCAGCCGTCTGGAACACCTGCATGGTCTTCTTCCAGGCAGCCCTGCTGGCCGGTTACGCCTACGCACACGGGTCCATCCGACTGTTGGGCGTGCGCAAACAAATCGTGTTGCACGTACTCGTCCTGCTTGCTCCGCTGGTCGTGCTGCCCATCGGATTGGCTGAGACGCGCGGGCCTTCCGTTGACGATGCCCCGATCATCTGGCTGCTGACCTGCCTCGCCTACCACGTCGGCCTGCCGTTCTTTGTCGTCTCCAGCTCCGCACCGCTGCTGCAGCGATGGTTCTCCGCAACAGACCATAAGGACGCAGCCGACCCCTACTTCCTCTACGCCGCCAGCAACGTCGGCAGTCTCGTTTCCCTTCTCGGCTACCCCTTGCTCATCGAACGCGTCTCAACACTCGATCAGCAAGCGTCGGCATGGTCAGCCGGCTACGTCGCGCTCGTGGGGATGTTCATCGTCTGCGGTGCTGTCCTGATGATCAGAACGCGTCATGGCCTGTATCACGCGGCGCCAACCAATGTCAGCAACACCGCGACTTCCATCGCATGGCGGCAGCGTCTTTGGTGGGGCCTGCTGGCCTTTGTCCCATCGAGTCTGATGCTTGGCGTCACCACGCACATCACCACCGACGTCGCGGCCGTGCCGCTGCTCTGGGTGATCCCGCTCGCTCTCTACCTCACCACGTTCATTCTCGTGTTCGCCAAACGCCCACCGATCCCGACTGCCCTCATGGCCCGCATCATGCCGTTGATCGTCCTGCCGCTCGTATTGCTGATGTTCGAGGAACTCGGCATGCCGTGGTTGCTGATCATCGTTCACCTCGCGGCCTTTTTCGTCTGTTCGATGGTCTGCCACGGGCAACTGGCCGACGACCGACCTGCAGCCTCCCATCTCACCGAGTTCTTTCTCTGGATGTCGATCGGCGGCGTGCTTGGCGGCATTTTCAACGCCGTCATCGCACCGATGATCTTCGACACGATCATCGAGTACCCGCTCGTGGTTGTTCTCGCCTGCCTTGTGCGTCGGCCTTCGCGTTCCGTCGGCCTGCCCAGGCTCGACGATGTGGCCTACCCGACGGCGTTGGCCATCACCCTCGCCGTCATCATCGCCATTCTCTCCTGGTCCGACACGTCGGTCAGTCGCGGTGTCTTCGCCATTGTGTTCGGCGTACCTGTCGTCATCTGCGTCACCGCCAGAAGACGTCCGGTGCGATTTGCCCTCTGTTTCGCAGCCGTCATGACCGCCATCGGCATCTACATCGGCGGCAACGCCGGCGACCAGATCCACGTCGAGCGCAACTTCTATGGTGTCAAGCGCGTGCTCGTCGACGCCGAACGTGGCTACCGCATGCTCGTCCACGGTGGTACAGATCATGGAAGGCAACGTCTCGAACCGGACCGCGCCCGCGAACCGCTCTCCTACTACCACGAGACCGGTCCCATCGGCGACGTATTCAAACTGATGGGGACGCAAAAGCGCAAACCACCCATTGCGGTGATTGGACTCGGCGTCGGATCAGTCGCGGGTTATGTCCAGGAGGGGCAATCACTGACCTTCTTTGAGCTGGACCCTGCCATCGAGCGTCTCGCCCGCGACGAGCAGTATTTCACGTTTCTCACCCATTCACCAGGCGACGTCGACGTGGTGCTTGGCGATGGCCGACTCACCCTGGCTCGCGAGGACGACGGATTCTATGGCCTCATCCTGCTCGATGCGTTCAGCGGTGACGCCGTCCCGACCCACCTGATCTCCCTCGAAGCCATCCGCATGTACCTCTCCAAACTCGCGGACGATGGCCTGATCGCGTTTCACATCTCCAACCGCTACTTCGACCTCGAACCAATCCTTGCCCGCGCTGCCGCCGAGCTGAATCTCACATGCGTCAGACGCCTCGATGCAAGAGTCTCCGAGCGATTACGCGAAGCCGGCAAGATGGGCTCCCATGTGGTGGTCCTTGCGAGACACGAAGACACGACGGTCCAATTGCGCAATCAAGGTCACTGGCAGCCGGTTGCGTCCGCGGGCATCGCCCCCCTGTGGACCGATCAATATTGCGATATCTTTAGCGTTCTGCGATGACGGCGATGCACGACATCTTCCGCGCAAAAAGAAAGCCCCGGTGATTCGTGAACCACCGGGGCCTGGAAAGACGAATGGGCTGGTGTACTACGGACGCGAACCGATCGACTGAAGCGACCAGGACTGTGTTGCCGGCGGAACACCATTGACCAGCTGACGGAAGCGGAACAGGTCGGTCGGGAAGATCAACCCGTCGCGGTTCATATCGAGGAAGTCCTCACGCGTGCCCTGATCCGGCTGCATCATCGTGTTGTTCACAAGCACGCGGAAGCGGAACAAGTCGAGTGGGCTGCACTGACCATTCTGATCCACGTCGCATGGCAAGAAGCCGATGTCGACGCGATCAACCTCGTCGACGCCTGGGCCTTGATTGCCATTGTCCGCAATCTGATTGCCCGCCGAATCGAACGCCACCACGCGAATGGTCGTCCACACTTGAGTCGAGAACGGACGATCAAAATCAACCTGGAAGTACGTGCGATCACCATCCAGATCCGTCAAGCCTGTCACGTCCGGAGCAGGATTGCCATCAGACTGCTCAACGAAGAAATTGAACGTCGTCAGATCAAAGCCCTGCGGCGAACCGAAGGCCGGACCATTGAAGCGGATGTTGATGCTCGTAATACCTGCGGGAGACGAATCATTATTCGCCTCGCCACGCGGATCAATGTACCCGGTGAACGGACGGGTCTGACCATCGAGCCCATCCTCGTGCAGGATCTCAAGTGCCGGACCCGGAAGTTGAATCGTCAGACCATCAATGTTGAACGGGATGGTGCCGTTGACAGTCGAAATACTGGTGTCAATGGCGGTGCATTCAGCGGTGCCCTTTTCGGTGCAAGACGGAAGGAACGTGTACTCGCCGGCCGCGTCATTGGGGATGGTGAAATCGAATTCGCCGATGTAGGCGGCCCCTGAAACGCTCACTGCTGCCAATGCGACGATGCCTGCCCGCGGGCGCACGATCGTGCAAGTACCATCCAAACAAGTTGAATTCCCCGGGCATTCCTCTGGTAGCGTACAGGCAATCGAATCATCACACTGACCTTGGTCAAGCGCCGGAAAACCCGCAGCGCCGGCGAGGATGTAGTCCGAACGATTCGTATCAACGCTGGTGCTGTTTGCTACATACGACAAATCACCGCCGTCCGTTGAGCTTGTGTACGAACAGAATACACCCACCTGCGTTGCGTTGACGTCGTCCGCAATATTCTCGACAAATGCGGCGATGGTAATGGTCTCACCTGGAAGACCCTGGACGACGAAGTTTTCACCCGGCGTGGTGTTCGACGGATCTTCATCGACGGGAATGAAAAACATGCGTTCGCCACCCCCAAACGCGGTTCCGCCTCCCAAAACCAGACAGCCAAGAAGACAGTAATGCGCAAGTTTCATGCTTACTTTCCTTTCCTCTTTCCTTTTGCAGCCAGCCACCAGTTCCGTTGGCGCCGGCGAAGACATTTCTTGTTGATGAGTGAACCAACTCATGACAGTGTCGTAACTGAGAACGCAAGCCTCACTGCCCTGGAAATTCTGAACTCTAGGTGGGAGCAACCATACCGATGACGAGGAGCAACGCGCGTTGCCCATCACCCGGACGCGGTTTTCCTGGTGAGACCGACCAAAAGGCCAGCCAACCCCTCCATTTCCTTTCCTCCCACGCGCAGCGCGGTGCTCCGCTCTGCCTTCCTTCCCCAGACAGTATCCCCGAATCGCCGTCAGAATTCAAGGTCGCGACAGTTTTGAATCCTGCTTGAATTATTGTTCGAATACGCAAAAAGGCTGCTCGGCAGCGTTCTTCTGCCGAGCAGCCCCGCATCATCAGAGTGTGATGTGTTTATCGGACGTTAAGTCTCCGGCCAGCATCAGCATTAGTCAACCGCGAAGAGCGAGTCGAAATCGGAATCAGCAACTCGCCCCCATCTGCGTCAATGGCCAAACGGTCGATCGAAGACGCCCACATCGCCGTATCGGACATCCGCAACGATACGCGGAGGACGCCGGCAGCCTTATCGGGCACGTTCAATGTGAATGTCCCGAGGTAGCGTCGTTCGCGCGCTGCCACCGACACCGCGCCCGACGTCGAGACGCTGCCCAGGCGATCAAGCTCATCATCCTTGGCGTCGAGAGCGGTCATGCCGGCAAACACGTAATCCAAGCGATCCGCATCAACGGACTTCACCGCAACCGACACATCCAGCCCGCGACCAGCCGTCGCATCCAATGCCAATTCGTAGGATCGCAGTCCATCGGCGTTTGAGACAAACGCATCGATTGCAATCGTACCACCCGGGACAGCAGCAGCCTGTCGGGCGATCAACCGGATCTCCGCGGCTGGCCCCGCGACGACCGATTCAATCGGTGCACCGGAAGCAGCCGTCGGACCTGGCGTCACGCCACAACCACATGGATCGGCACCGCCAAACGCATCAACGAGTGCCAGAATGTCGTTCGTGCCAATCGGGATACCACTCGGGCTGCAGCCGGCGAGATCGGCATTGGGGCAGGAACAGTAATTACCGAACCCAGCCACACCACAGAGAATGTCCGACGTCTGAACCTGTCCGACGAACGGCTCTTCAATGTCGCCGTATCGAGGAGCCGCGAAATTGTCGCATAGGTTCTCGCTGCAAATGTTGACGCTGCAGACATCGGCATCGGTGCAGTCACAGTCATTCCCGCAGAATGCAGAGCACTCATCGGGGCGACCATCCAGGTCGGCGTCGAGGCTCGTGCCGTCGAGAATGTCCGTCAGATCCAGAACGCTGTTGCCGTTGCAATCTTCCTGCAACCCATCGAACGCCAGCAGGAACGCTTCGTAGTCCACAGCGTCCACGTCACCATTCTGATCAAAATCGGAAATGGCACATGGATCGTCCGGCGTGATGGCCACCACCTCGTCGTAGCACTGATGGAACGAAACGAAGTCCGGAATCTCCACGACGTTGTCACCGTCATGATCAAACTCCGCCCGCCCCAGTGAGTCGAGGAACGCGATCACCGCGTCCTGATCGCCGACACTCAACGCTGCGAAGTTGGCAGCGGAGAGGGCACCTTCACCGCCATGCTCGGCCACCGCGTCGACAATTCGCGAGGAGAATGTCCCGCCTGCCACTCGGGCATCATGCAGCAAAACATCGCGGATACGCACGCCCCAAAGCGCCGGCGTCCGCATCTCGCGTTCCGTACCTGCACCCTGGACGATACCATCACCCAGCGCACCCATGTCGTGCAACAGGAAGTCCGAGTAGGGCTTGATCGTTCGATCCGAAAGGCTGGCGATGTCGGTGATGCCGGTGTTGAACGAATCAGCAATGTGGCAATCGGCGCAGCCAATGTTGATGAAGAGTTGCTCACCGGTCATGCCGGAGCGCGGCGTCTGCGGTGGGGCGGCAAGCATGCGCTGGAAGTGCGTGATGCGATCGATGAAGTGGAACCCTTCACCATCCGGACCGTCTTCAGGATCGGGAATCGCATCGCACGCCGCCAACGCGACCATGTCGCCATTGGGCGCATTCTCATTGGGAACGAGGCGGTTCGTAATGCCCATCTCGTTCAACGCCGCATCACCCGCGAACGTCAGAATTGTCGCCACCTGTGCTTTCCAGCCGAATCGACCAACACGCATCGTCCCGCCGATATCCTCCAGCGGCTCGACCATGTGCGCGATACCACTGACCGCAGGGCTTGGTGGACTGCTGACATTCTCAAGCAGATCCGCATCGGAAATCGCCTCGATCAGGCCGCCACCGAAAATCGACGGCGTCAGGCGGTTGGTCATGACGTTGGCCTGTGGCGGAACCGTCTCGAAACACTCCGCGCTCAATCCGTTGAATTGGAGCAGTGAGCCACCGAGTGAGTCGAGCGGATCAAAGCCGGACTTCGTCGCTTGACCAAAACGCATCACCTGGATCGTCCCGGACCCGCCGACCGCCGGCACGGCGTGACACGATCCGCAACTGTCCTGGTTAAAGATCGGACCGAGACCTTCGCCCTCATCAAAGTCGCGATTGAACTCGGCCAGACCCGCCGTGAACAAGTCTAGGTCTTCCG
Source organism: Phycisphaerae bacterium (assembly GCA_028289375.1). GTDB lineage: Bacteria > Planctomycetota > Phycisphaerae > UBA1845 > UBA1845 > OFTM371. The sequence goes on from JANQQK010000062.1 coordinate 100,520, forward strand.
GTGACAAACCGCGCACCGGCTGACCCATTCGCGGCTGCAATGCCAACGTACAGGAATCAAAATCCTCGTCGCAGAACCCGCTGCACGGACTGGTTCCTGCTACGCAAGACCCGGCTGCACAGCTTTCGACGCCGTTGCAGAACAAGCCATCGTCGCAGTCCAGCGCCGAACCGACTTGGCACATTCCGCCGGAGCACGTTTCAATGCCGTTGCAGTCGTCGCCATCGTCGCAGTCGCCGTCGCCAAGACAGTCGACACATGCGTCCGACGCTTCGTCACACAACTGACCCGGACACGGGTCGCTGCCCGTGCCACACGTGTTGCCGCCGCAAGACTCAGCGCCGTTGCAGAACAACCCGTCGTCGCAGTCGCCCGCGTCAAGGCAGTCCACGCAGGTGTCATTCGCTTCGTCGCAGACTTCGTCAAAATTGCACGGTGATGAACCGGCCGTGCACGTCGCACCCTGACAGGTCTCCGCACCGTTGCAGTAGAGGCCATCGTCACAGCTCTCGTTCGTGCAGCCCGCACAGATCAATTCTTGCACCTGTACGTTGTCGATGCCCGCTTCGGTGATCGAGTTGTTCGGCGAATCCGACGCGGTAAACCGAACACGAACCTGATCGCTCGGCGTGACAAAATCGCTGACCGTAAACGATGCCGATTCCCAGCCATCCGTGCCATCGGTCGACAGCGCGAGCACCCAGTCGGCGTCGCCGGGCGTGTTGGTCACGTACACGTCGAGCGTGTCCACCGTTCCAGACGCACTAAAGAACCACTGCTGCCAAGAGATGGTCGCATCTGTGCCTGCCAATGCGAACGTCGGTGTGATCAGGTGCGTCGGGCCACCGTCCACGTCGGCAGCACCCGCCGTCGCGCCCGGGGCAGCGTTCTCTGTAACGAACGCCTGCACCGCGCTGGCCGCCTGAGTCGCGTCGTCGTCTGGTGCAGCCGGTGTGGCGCCCGAGAAGGTGCCGTTCGGATCCGCCTGCTCCCATGCTCCCGACGTCAACGAGGCGTCACTGACGATCGACCACCCGCTCACGTCGCCTTCAATGTCATCCGAGAAGGTAATAGCCGTCCCCTCCGCAACCGAAGCGTTGTATCGCCCAATCGGCGCATCGGAAGGATCATTGGTTGTACCCCCGCCCTGCAGTGCAGCACTGAAGTAAAAGGAGAACCGCGTCGAGCAGACATCTGCCGGAAGCGTCGCCTCATACAAGCCGCCGCCAAGGTGATTCAACGGCGTAACCGTGCTGAACCCGCCATCTACGGACAGCGTCATCTGTGCGGACGATGTATCAAGCGTGCCGCCTCCGATCGCGTCAATCTGAACCTGGAACGTGAAGGGCTGATTCGGTGTGACGAACGCCGGAAGACCCTGCGGATACGTAAATGCCAATCCCGTCGGCGGCTGATTGATCCATACCTCCGTGCTGTTGCAACGACCGATGAACATGTCGTCCCAGCCATCGCCATTGATGTCGAACACGGCGATGTCGTGCACGCCCACCAGCATCGCGGGCGGGATGTTGCCTGTTCCCTGCTCCTGCAGGGTGATGTTCGGCAGGTCACCCAAATTGCGATAGATGTGCGTCTGGCGCGCACAGCCAAAACCGTCAACATCCACGTCGCAAACGATGACATCCTTGTGGCCATCGTTGTTCAAATCCGAAATGATCGAGTTGCTGCCGAATTCACCGTCGGTTCCCACCTCGCGGAGCAACACGCTGTTGCTGAACGTCGCCATGTTGCTGCCGTCGTTGCCCTGATTGAGGAAGTAACGGTCGGCCCCGTCATCGGTGATCACGATGTCGAGATTGCCGTCCTGATTCAGGTCATCCACCGAAATGAAATACGGCGCGATCTCGTAAATGATGTCGAACTGATTGAACAAGCCTTCGTTGGCCGGGTTGTTGTAGCTGATCGAAATCCGCTGAGGCGGATTCAACGCCGTGTCCTTGACGATGTCATTTACACCGTCGCGGTTCATGTCTGCGATCACGACAGCCGTGCCGAACGCCGACAGCAGCATCTCGGATGTCATCCGCTGGGTGCTCTGGTCCGCAAAGAACCCGTTGCCGTCGTTGATCAGAAGGCGATCGTTCATGTCCGTGTGCGGCTGTGGACCGGAGTCGTAGTCGCCGAAGTACAGATCGGGGTAGTTGTCGCCCGATACGTCACCCTCGTCGACGGAACAGAAACGCGGCGGTGCCGGCGTTCCATCGGGAATCGACAGCAACTGCGGAAAGCGACCATCCTCGTAGCGGAAACCCTGCCACACGCCTCCCGTTTCACCGAGATTGATGTACACGCGAGGGTGCGAAATGTGCTTGGGCTGTCCGTCGCTCAGCGTCGGGGCTGTAATGATGTCCAACCAGCCATCCCGGTTCACGTCCGACAGCACGACATCGCGATCGTTCGTGGGCGTGTTGAATCCCTCGTCGCCCGGAACATCCGACGCGGTCATGTACAGATCCGTCCGGTCAACCAGAACGCCGTTGACCGCGTGGCCTTCCGCGATGCCTTCGTTGAGAAACAGAATGTTCCCTCGGCGACCCGCCGTTGTGAACGGCTGCTTCCGTACGCAGACGATGTCCGTATCGCCGTCGTTATCCACGTCGCCCCAGGCGTAGTCCTTCTCCTCAACGTCGGCTGTTCCGACTGCGGGATCCGCGACCAGACGCAACGACGTCTGGTCCGTGAACTGCACCCATTGAGCCGTGGCAGTCGTACCCACCAACGCAATCAGCACCGCACTCGCGACAAGTTGTCGTGATCGACCTAGCATAGACTGCGAATGTACACGCCGTGTCCAAGGCATTCCGTTCCTCCAAATGTTCTATTCCGTGAATCAGCCCACGACCCTGGGCTGAAGGCTTACTGGCCACCCTGCTTGGCCGAACTGTGTGGAGTTCGGCACCTCTGAGTCGATTAACCCGTTACTTTGACAAAAAGGGTCCGAAAACTCAAGTGGAATGTCGCCTGCGAAACGTGCACACGGGTTGCCACGTAACTCAGTTAGAACTCATCCTAGTTGCCCAAAACTCCCGCACTGCGATCCCGTAACGGTAGTCCACCCACTTTTCCCAGAGCGCAAACCCCACCGCAGTCCGTGACGGAAAAAATGTCCCTTCGGCGCAAAAAAAAAGGACCCGCGCTGCGTCAACAGCGCGGGTCCGTGTGAATCAGTCACCATCGAGCGATGGCCCGATGGTTGGGAATGTTCGCTGTACTAGAGCGATTTGCCGTCCAGCAGCTTCTGGATGTCCTTCTTGAGGCTGCCGTCGTTGACCGAACCGGCGCCGACATACGCCTTGGCCACCTTGCCGTCCTTGTCGATCAGCACCATCGTCGGGAAACCGCTGACCTTGAACTTCTGCTTGCCGGCCTTTTCCGGGTCAAACGCCTGCGGGAAGCTCGCCTTCAAGTCGCTCCACTGCTTGATGACGTCGGCCTTTGCCTTGGCACGCCGTCCAGTGGCACCGTCTTCCTTCAAGCTGTCCTGCGAGATGCCCACAAAATTGACACCCTTGTCCTTCATGTCGTTGTAGATCGTGCTCAGGCCCGGCAGCGATTTCTTGCAGAAACCGCACCACGAAGCGTAGTACATCTGCAACGTCACGTTGCCGGTGTCCTTCGTACTCATCGTCCCGCCATCGGCCAACTGGAACGTCGCAGCCGGTGCAGGCTTACCGACGAGCTCCATCACCGGACGCTGCCTCGGCTTCTGAGTGGGAGCAGCCGCAACCTCCTGAGGCTTGAGCGACTTGCCGGCCACGACATCGGCGATGTCCTTCTTGAGCGAGCCATCGTTAACCGCACCAGCGCCGACGTACACACGCTCGACCTTGCCATCCTTGTTGATCAGGAACATGGTCGGGAAGCTCGATACCTTGAACTTGCCGCGACCTGATTTCTCGGGGTCAAACAACTGCGGGAATGTCACCTTCAGGTCGGTCCACTGGTCCGTGACCTGCTTCTTCGTCCGGGCACGGCCACCGGTGGCGCCCTCTTCCTTCAGCGAGTCCTGATTGACTGCAGCGAACATGATGTTCTGATCGCTCATTTCCTGGTAGATCTTGTCAACCGCAGGCAGTGAGCGCTTGCAGAAGCCGCACCATGATGCGTAGAAGAACAGGAACTTCGGCTTGCCGTCATTCACGCTGACCTTCTTGCTCTCGTCGCTGGCCATCACGAACGTCGCATCCGGTGCCTTCTTGCCCGAAAGCTGCATGGCAGGACGCTGTGGCTTGCTCTTGGCCGCTGCCCGACGCTGGGCCACTTTGACCTTGAGTTCCTTGTTCTTCGGATCATCGGTCTGGATCTTCAGCATGCGGCCGTTCGCCGGCGGCAGGTAGTTGGCTGGCAGATCCATCGAGACGTAGAACTGGCCGCGGTTGTTGTCGCTGACCGAGACCTTCACGTTGGGATCGTCGATCGTCGCCCCCGTGACCTTGAACGGCTCTACCGTGTTGAACCGAACCGAAACACGCTGCGTCCGCTCGCGATCGACAGCCTTGGGAATGATGATTTCAGGCGGATTCACCTCGAGACGAGGCGGAAGGTATGCAGACGCCGACACGTCGATGATAGGTGCTTCCTTCATGTCCGTCGAAATGCGGAAGTTGGCGCGGTTGACCTTTTCCTGCCAAGGACCTTCGCCCTTAAGCGTCAGTGTGTAGACCTGACCTGGCTCCTTCTCGACCAACTCGCCGACGAATGGGCCTTCCTTCGCAGGGTTCTTCGGCAGCGAGAGCTTGACCGGCGTGTCCATGTTGTTGGTCAGCGTCAGGATGCGCTCGACCTTGGCGCCCGCCTGAACGCGGCCAAATGAACCGGCATTGGGCGGATCGATCACGAAACGCTCCTTGATCTGCCCTTTAACCGACAAACGCAGCTTCGGATTGGCCGAGTCGTTCGACTCAACGTTGACGTTCTTGTTGATCTTCGCACGCAGCTTCTTGGTGCTGATGCGGATCGGAATCTTACCCTTGCCGCCCGGTGGGATTTCCTTGTCGTAGGCGCCAGCCAGCGTGCAGCCGCAGCTTGGTTTCACCTTGGTGATCTTCAGGATTTCGGTACCGGTGTTCTCGATGGTGAAGGTGTGCTCGATGTTGTCACCCTTCCAAATCTCGCCGAAGTCGTGGACCGGATCGACCGCCTTGATCTGCGGGCCGGCGTTGCTGCCCGCCGACTTCGTGTCGGCGACCTTCGCCTGACCTTTAACGCTCGCGCCACCCTTGCGGACTTCCATCTTCTGCTGGGCGACGAGCGTCGGCGCTGCCACCAGCATCGCCACGATCGCAGCCACCCAGCCGCCGCGTTTCACCATACCTGACTGATTCATCATCACACTCTCCAATGGGTTGAAAAGAACCTGTTCAATGGCCGTTGAGGCCATGCAATGTCACCTTCGGGACTTCCAAGACGGGTCCGCCGCAATGTCGGCAATCCTCGTAGAACGATCGGATGATACGTGACGCTTCCTGACCCATTCAACCGCATCCACCCCGCTCGTTACGAACAGGTTACGTCCCTGTCGCCCCAGATTTCAGCCGGCAGTCCGCCCCAGGGCATGCTTGCGGCCATGGTCGTCGGTAGGTTGGGTCACCACGCACACGGGCAGATTGCTGGCAATTATCGGCCATCCCGATACGATCCTCTGGGCGATCGGCACCACAGCGAACAACAACGGTGATCACCACTCGTGAGCCAGACAGACCAGCCCCAATCAGCCCCCGACGAGAAACCAGGTCACGCGGCACCCGATTCGGGCGTTGCTGACGACCAGGCTCGTTATCCGCTCGGCAAGCGACCGGTTTTCACGTTCGTCGTGACGTTCGCCGTGATCATGATTCCGTTCACCGTCTTCTTCTTCGCGTGGTTCTCCAAGACCGACATCTTCAACACTTACCTCAATTGGAATGCATCGCTGTCGGGGTGGCTGCTGAACGTATTCGGCGAAGACATCCGCGTCACCGGCGCCAGCGTCATCGGAAAAAACTGCTCATTGCAGATCAAGCACGGTTGCGATGCGATCTTTCCATCGGCGTTGTTCGTGGCGGCGGTCGTGGCCTCACCGTTGCGGTTTCGCCTGAAAATTCCGGGCATTCTGATCGGATCGGTCGTGCTGTTGTCGATCAACCTGGTGCGCATCATCAGCCTGTACTATGTCCGTTTGCACCTTTCCGAGAAGTCGTTTCACATCATGCACGTGGACGTCTGGCAACCGGCTTTCATCATCCTGGCGCTGCTCTTCTGGATCATCTGGGCGCTTCGGGCGACGAAGCAGCAGGTAAGGTTGGCGTCGTGAGTACGCGTGCTGCCGTTGCGCTCTTTGCCGGCAAACTCATCGGCATCTACGTCGCACTCGCCATTATTCCCTGGCCGGGCTGGCAGGAAGCATGCTCGGAGACCGTCGCGGGCGTTGTGAATTACTTTTCGAGCGATGTCTGGGGTGGACTGGAAGCCATGACGGAAGGCCGAGGCATCTTTGGCACGTCCGCAGCCGCCCAAGTCAAGTCAATCGCGCGTGGCGCACCCGAACATGGCGTTGACGCGGACATCGAGCACGACTTGCTGATTGCGGTGGCCAACCTTGATGCCATCAATCGCAAAATTCCACCGCCAACCCCGAAAAGGGCCGACAGCATGCTGCTCGCGATCGCTCCGTTGTCGTTCCTTTTCGCCCTGATCGTGGCCACGCCAATGACTTGGAAACGCCGAATGATCGCGCTCGCAAGCGGCGGCATCGCGTGTTGCGTCTTCATTCTTCTGCGATTCTCCATTCTCATTGTCGTGCTCTTCTACGGGGCTGCTCCGCACCACGTGATCAAGCCAACCGACCTCTGGAACGCCGTTCTGCCACGTGTCAGTGGCTTCCTCACCGAGACGATGGCCACGTCGTTTCTCGTCCCGCTGCTGATCTGGGTCGTCGTCGCGTTCCGCCGTTCGGACTTGGAACGCGTCGTCCAGTGGTTGGCTCTGCAGGCGGGCGACGAGCGAGAAAACGCTGAGACAACGGGCAAGAAGCACGATTCATCGTGATGTTTGGGCAAGATTGGCGACGTTGGGGGTTGAGTTGCGAAGCGGGTTCTTGTTAACTTCGTGTTACGGAGGTGAAACTTCCGTGAACTTGTCTGTGGCGATCGTCTGTGGTCTGACGGGCCCGTTCAAGTGGGCCTGAAAACAAAAGCGGCAATGCAATATATGTGCCCTGGGGCGACAAAAAGCATTCGTTCGGTCCGAATTGAAGCGGGAGTGAAATTCGCCGTTATTCCGATTCTGGGAAATCGCTGGAACGAATGCTTGCATCGCGTCCCCGCATTTGGTAAAAAGCAAGCCATATTAGGACCAGTTCGCAAGGAGGGGTATATCCCAAGAAACGCGAAAAACCGACCTTCAACACGCATGCAGGGGCGTTGGAAGTGCGGTTTTCTTGGTCCTCGCGTCGATAGCTTCAGTTCGAGTTGCGTTTTTGGAGTGGAAAGAACGTCGATCACGCGACTAGGGGATTTGGTCACAACAGTGGGGCAACTCAGTCGTCATGGTCGTGTCTTTCAACGGTCAATCGGAAACCGTGTCAAAGTGAATCAAGGCGGGAAGATGGAATCATTGATCAGATCAATGCATCCACAGAACGGCGGGGCGGCAACGATGAGAGGTGCTGCGCCCGTGTTCTTCCCTTTAACATGTGCTCAGCAGAAAGTGGCGATGCCACGGTCATCCTTCATGAGGGGGACAACCCGCTGAGCAACGTGCCCGTGCGACGTGTCAACGCTGTCGCAGGGGCAGGCCCTATTTTGGTGCTGACAGGAAGGTATGGAGGTAGTGATGGGTGAATCGAGTGGTGCAAAGTCGATCTTGAAGGTCACAGCCATTGTGGCAGTCGTCGGGGTTATGGCGGTCCTCGCCACGGTATCCGACCGCACAGTCAATGCTGCGGATCCGGCTGCTGCAAAGCATGAGCATGTCGACGCTTCGGCAAACGCCGCGGCCGTCAATCTGAATGGCGAACTGGTCGGCGTCGTCGTCGAATCGAAGAGCAAAGCCGTTGCAGCGTCCGTCGTTCAGGATGTGGTGTCGCCTGTGTTGCTGCAGTCCGATGTTCGGCCCAGCAATGCGGTGGCCAGCGAAGTTGCATCGAACAAGCTGACAATCCCCGCTTTGCGACAACTCGATGGTGCGCGCGTCATCGAGACCGCCAAGGGTGGTGCGATTGCATTGCTGAATGGTCATGATTTGGAGGGCATCGAAGAGTATCAGCGTTCGCTCCTGCGTCAGCGTTTTGAGGCGGAAGGACCGTCCGCGGCGAGCCCGACCGGATCAACCTACGATCTGTCACTTGGCCTCATCTCCGAGAACGGGGCCGGCGACTTGTTCCTTTGCGGCGGTTACGCCGTCAACGGCGATGGAATTGGTGTTCCCAATGATGATGACAACGTCACGTTTGACGGTGTCGCCGAGGATTTGGACACCTACGAATTCCTGGGTGACGTCCTCGGTTACTGTGACGATGGCTCGCTTTGTGCTCCTTCCGCCGCTGGATTTGACTGTGCCGTCGGCACCTGCAACGGCGTTGTTCCAAACGTGAATGAGACCGCAACTGCCGGCACGCCGGCCGACAAACTCGATATCACGCTGAACGTGACCGGCTCGGCTGGTGTTTCGCCGAACGTCGATCTTTTCTGGCCACTGCTCACCTGTGCCCCAACGGGCACGGGAGTCGCGGACTACGCGTTGGTGCTCGTCGGTGGTAACGACGCGCTGTTTGCAACCGCGACCGTCTGCGATACCGGCACCCCGATGGATGGCGATGCCTGTGATCCGATGGATGATGATCCATGTGGCAACGGACCCGGAACGTCGGCAGATTGCGTTGAGGCTCCGAGTGACGCGTTGGACTGGATGCCAGCTCCAACTGTTCTGATTTCTGCAACCCTCGACATGCTCAGTGGTGGTGTCTCTGTCTTTGCTGGCGGCCCCCAGGATGTCACGGGACAGTTTGGTGGCGCTTTCACCGTATGGGATGGCTTGGCTGCGATCGTCGTCATTGATCCTGAGGGTGAAACCGGTCAGAACGTTGATGAGGTTGTCGTGACCATCAGTGTCGCCAAGAACCCGACAACGGCCTGCTGCCTCGGCCCAGCTATGTGTCAGGATCTCCCATTCCAGGATTGCATTGACATGGATGGCGAGCCACAGGCTTTGGGCACCGATTGCACGAACAATAGCGACCTTTGCGATCCGCCTGCCAATGACGATTGCCCGAATGCGATTCCGTTGACCATCGGTTCGCCACTCTTGGCGCAGCAAAATCAGTCGGCAACGACCGAGATCAATCAGGATTGCGGAAGTGGCTCGAGTGGATTCGGTGGTGTGTGGTATTCCGTGGTCGGTGACGGCAATTCGCTCACCGTCTCGCTGTGTGACAGCACGCAGACCGTCTTTGACTCGGTGATCAACGTTTACTGCGATGATTGTCTCGATCCGTTCTGTGCTGCTGTCGGCGACGACGAGTGCACGCCAGATGTGATCAATGAGCACGGCGTCGCAACCTGGTGCTCGGCCCCGGGCACGACCTACCTGATCGAGGTCGGTGGCTTTACCAATGTTGATCGCGGCGAATTCGACATCGTCGTCAATTCTGATAGTACCGCCTGTGACAACCCACCGCTCTGTGACTTCCCGACGATTGCATGCTGCAACGAGGGTGGTGAGGTGAAGGAATTCAAGATTGGCATCGGTCAAGGTACCCCACCGATTCCGGGCGATGGCAATGGCCTCGCTCTGGTCGACGGTGGTTCGCTAACGCATGAGTTCCTCGTGCCGGACACCGGCATCATCGGTGACGTCGATCTGGGGCTGATTCTGTCGCACCCGGATCGCAGTGAGTTGACCGTGACGCTGACGTCGCCAAACGCGACCAGTGTTGTCCTCCATCAGAACAATCACATGGGCAACGAGAATATCGGTGCTCCAGACTTCTGCTCCGACGCAGGTTGCGTCGTCGATGGAAAGTTCTTCTTCACTGACGAATCCGGTTCTGACTGGGCCGTCGACGCCGAAGGCCTTAACTCACCGATTGGTGGTGCTCGCCCTGTGAATCCGCTCTCCGCCTTTGACGGCGAAGAGAAGAACGGGACGTGGAGCATCACGATTGATGACAACAACAACAACGGCAACACCGGCGCCCTGTTCCAGTGGTCGCTCGAGATTGCCAACGATATTGGCGGTGGTTCCAAGCAGTGCAGTGAGCTGACGTTTGGCGACTGTGTCACCATCGGTGGTACGCCGCACCCGGATGCCAACTGCTCGGACACTGGCTTTGTCTGCCAGGAAGGCTGCAGCTGGGACAATGGTATGTTCCTCGATGACGCTGGCGGCCCATCCAGCCAGTTCATCACGGATACGGATCTCGCGCCTCCAGGCACTGACCGTGTCATCATCGCGGCAGACGACTTCATTTTGAATGACGGCACGGACAACCCGTGTGAGGTCACGATGGTGGAAACGTCCGTTTCGTTCGGCGATGCGGACGAAGGTGTCACCGATGCCGATCTTGAAGGTCTCACGATCGTCGTTTGCGAGGACAATGGTCTGCCACTCGGTGGTGGCAAGGGCCCGGCTTGCACGCCGGTCGTCAACGACACCGAAAACGAGTTGAGCTTCACAGGCGGCGTTGTGTACCAGCAGTTCTTTGCTCCGGGCACCTACGCATCAACACTCAATCCTGGCCCGCTTTGTCAGGATCTCGGTCCATTCCTGTGTGCTCCGGGCACCGACAATGAGGGTGAGCCATGCGATCCTGCCGAAGGCGACGCTGATCAGTGCAGCCAGGGTGGAACGCTCGCCGACTGCGTGCAGCTGCCGGGTACGCCGAGTGTCTACGACCTCGATATTCCGGTCAGCATGAAGTTGAAGAAGAACACGAAGTACTGGATCGCCGTGATCCCGCACCTCAGCTTCGTCAACTTTGGCCAGACGTTTATCCCACTTTCTGATGTCGCCTACCTGAACCGTGCCCAGCAGTACTTCCCTGCTGCCTTCGGCGGAACGAGTTCGTTCGCCGACGCGGGTGGTAACGCGGGTGATATTGGAGCGCCCGGCGATTGCGGCACGGGCTTCGATCCGGGAACCCTGTTCGGCCTGAACATTCAGCTCACGGGTATCAAGCAGTTGGCTCCGTCAAATGATGACTGTGCCAATGCGACGCCCGTTGGCGATGGTGTCGTTCACTACGACAACACCGGTTCGACGACCGACGGAACGCTCGCATCGTGTGCCGCTTCGGCATCAGACGATGTCTGGTTCGCGTATACCGCCACTTGCAGTGGTACGCTTACCGCGAGCACCTGCGACACGTCGGAATTTGATACGGTTGTGACCATCGGCGAAGGTGCCTGCCCGGGCAGCGAGCTGGGTTGCAACGATGACGATGCTGGTTGCATGGGCGGCACGTCCATTGCGACGGCCACCGTGGTTGACGGAAACGTTTACCTGATTCGTGTTGCCAGTGCCGACGGTAGCACCGGCAATGGGTCGCTCTCGCTTCAGTGCGAGCCGGCTCCGGGTTGCTGCTGTGACGATCTTTCCGGTGATGCCCAGGATGGCATCTTTGGATTCGATTGCCCAGCCACCTCGCGATTTACATCGGGTCTTGCATGCAGCGCCCTGATGCCTGCGTGTGGTGCCGGTGCGTGCTGCTTCTCGGCTGATGGATCGTGCCAGGTGCTGCTTGAGTCAGAGTGCATCAGCATGGGTGGTCAGTTCACCGCTGGTGGCATCGACTGTGCCAATGCAACCTGCCCGGTGGCCGACGAGTGCTCAGTCGACAACGGTGCACCGGATGGCCCATTGGCGGTCAGCTCGAACTTCGCCAGTGGTGATCTTCCGGGCCTCGCGCCTGGGTTGTACTTCGCCACGGCAGATGACTTCACGCTGAAGGGAACATCGGAGAACCCGTGCTTCCTGAGCGAAATCACGGCCTACTTCGTCCACTTCAACGACGAGGGCTGCGGTACGACGGGTATCTGTACGAATGATCCTGCCTGTGCACTTTGCGACGTCAATGCGGCTGAGCCGTGTGGCGCCGGCAGTGTTCCGGGTGACTGCGATCCGATTCCGTGCAACAACGATCCGTCGGACTACTTCGGGATTAATGTGGAAATCGTCAATGACGCCGCCGCGCCGCCTGTCACCAAGGACATCGACAGTGACACGACGCCGGTTGCGATTCCGGACAACAGTGCTGCTGGTGCGAGCAAGACAATCACGATCGCTGAAAGCGACAACATCCTGGATGTGAACGTGACGTTGAACATCACGCATCCATTCATCTCAAATCTCCTTATTGAGCTTGAGCATGATGGTACGACCGTGATCCTGTTCGACGGCAATGCGGTGACCGATTGTGCCCTCTTCCCGGGCGCGGCCAACTTCGCAGGTTCCATCTTCGATGACGAGTCTGCCAATGCATTGGATTGCGTCGACGGCATGCCGGGCGATTGGAACCCGATCGAAGCACTGGCTGCCTTCGATGGTCTCGACAAGATGGGTGACTGGACGTTGACCGTGACCGACAACGCTGCTGGCGATACCGGCACGATTGACTCTTTCTCACTGTCGATCAACCAAGGTGGCAGTGGTCCGGCACCGATCGGTGTACCGAGCGTCGGTCCGGTGCTCTGTGCGGATGCGGCCGAATGTCGCTGCGATTTCGGTGACGACTCGCTTCTTTGCGATCCGAGTCCGTCGCTGATGGGCGCACCGAACACCTGCCAGCTGAGCAGCGGTGTTGAGTTGATTCGTCCTGATGGTTCGTTTACCGAGACCAAGAACTCGTTCGACGCACCATACACGTTCTCTGATTCAGGCTTGGTCTTCGCCGGCAACCCAATTTGGGAAGTCGTGATGGACTTCACGGGCTTTGATGACAGCCTGCGTGAGATCGAAAAGAACAAGAAGAATTGGCTGGTCGTGGCTCCGGTTTCGCCGACGCTTGGTCGATACAACATCGGATGGTTGACAACGCTCAACTCGAATGGCGAACCAGCACAGCAGATCGTTTCGGGCGGTGCCGCTGCCGACTGGGATATTGCCGACGAAGATGATCGGCTCGACATGGCCTTCCGTCTCGACGGAACCAAGACGCTTGGCCCGCCTCCAGTCGCCTGTCAGCGTGATTGCGACTGCTACTTCGACGCTGTCGACAACGGCACGCCGTTCGACGTTTGCGATTACCACTACTGCGACATCCCGATGGGCGAGGTCGACGGCGTCTGTGCGTCGTGCACCCGTCGCTGG
>JANQQK010000086.1 GCA_028289375.1 Phycisphaerae bacterium
GTAGTTCCTGCTCGCGCGGATGAGCTTGATGCAGCCCATGCGGTCGGCTTCGCGTTCGGAGGACGCAGCCACGCGGACGGCCTCGAACAGATGTTCGACCGCATGGGCTGCATCAAGCTCATCCGCGCGAGCAGGAACTACAAGCTGGCTTATTTGCTTACCGGTATGCTCTCACGCCGCTGTGCCCACACGATGAAAGCGGCCGCCGACGCCTTACTGGAGATGGCCGGCGACGCGCTCACCGACTACCAGTACGCCATGGACACCGGTCAACAGGCCACCGTCCAGCGCGATCGGGTTCGTGACGTGGCCGAGGCACTCGCCAGAGCGTTGGAATCGTGGCACGCGCATTTTCGCGCGGAAGTGCTCACCGCGTCGCTGTGGCTGTGCACGTTCACCGAGGAAATCCTGTTCAAGCAATCCGCGTCAACGCGTACCCGACTGGCCCGCGCGATCAACAGCACAGTACGCGGCACGCTCTCTCCGCGATTGGCGGCCTTCAGCCTTCGCGCGTTGGCACACTCCGAGCTGCGCCCCAACACGGCCAAAGCCATCGCCGCCAACACCGGTGCCGACTTCGTCAAAAGTCTCCTCAATGAATCGTGGGTCCTGCTCGACCCCAGCATTGCAAATGCCTGCCTCTGGGTGCACGACGCCGGTTGGTACGAACGCCACTTCGACATCGCGGGCGCACTGGACGAACGATCCGCCGCACACGCCGTCCGATTCCTCGCCCAGAGCGGCGTCGCCAAAGACAATAAGCTCGCCATCTACAAACGCATGCTCCGCCTACAGCATGGTCCATTGAGCGAAGCCGCCCTCTGGCAGGTCGTCGAGACATCCGGTGACGAATCCACCCGCATCCTGCAGGAAGTGGCCCGTTGGACCGATCGCACGCTCTCCAGGATCGCCGAAATCGAATTGCTGCACCGCTCTGCTGATGTGCCGGAGCACAAAGCTGTCGACCTTTCCGTCGAAAGCCCTGATCGTGCTGCCGCCGAAGACTTCAACGCGCTCTGGCAACGGTTCGACATGCTCGATCCCGAAACACGTCGATGCGAACTCGAAGCCATCATCGACGCCTCCCCCAAAGTACACGACTGGGTCCGCGAGCGTTTGGCCGCCAATGAACCGGACGATCGACTCAAGGCACTTGGGTTCGTCAAAGCCGCCGGCGTCATCGAACCCTTCGAAGAACGTATTTACGCCCTCAGCCATGACGGCAGTACGTGTGTCCGCAGCGCAGCCATCGCGCTGCTCGCCGACGTCCGGAACAACGTCACCACACGCATTCTCAGGCAAGCCTTGAACGATCCGGATCGTCGCGTCCGTGCCAACGCCGTTGAATCGGCTGAAAGCGCCGACACGACCGAATGGATCGAACATCTCAAGGGAATGCTCAATGACGAAGACAACCGGGTTCGCGCCAACACCGTCAAGGCGCTGCTACCACACCAGGTGCGCGAAGCGGCTGTCACACTCCTCGACATGCTTGATGATGATGAAGCCCTCAATCGCTTGAGCGCCCTTTGGGTCGTCGAGCAACTCAACCTCACGACCATGGCCAACCGCCTGAGAAACATGGCCCTCGACGATCCCGACGATCGCATCCGCGAACGATCACGCGAGATTCTCGCATCGCATGCGCGCGGCGGAACCGTAAACACCGATCCAGGCAAGGTCTCAGCATCATGAACCAGACACCGATTCAACATCCCACCGAGTACATGCAGGAGCACTTCGAGAAGGGCGGTGACATCCAGAACTTCCTGCTCGTCCTGCTCGGCGTTGTCGCGCTCTTCGTCATCCTGGCCATCGTCCACCGCATCCAACGCGGCGGCATCTCGGCCACGACGCCCAACAGCCCCTTACGGCTATTCAAAACGACGATCACCGAACTCGGACTCTCCGTCCGTCAGCGCGACTTCCTCGGACGCGTCGCGACCGACATCAACCTCGCTCACCCGACCATGATGCTCCTCAGTCCCACGCTTTTCGATCGCGAACTTGACCGCTGGTGGGAGATTCGTGGAGGCATGAGCGAACGCGCACGCAACAACGCCCGCAAGATGGCCAACTCCGTCCGGGAAACACTTTTCGAAGACTCGACCCCTGACTGACACGCCCCGGCAACCCTCGGTTACGAATCTGCGATCTCGTGAAATGTCAGCTCATCTGTCGACGTGTCGAGCGTCGCGACGGTCTTCGGGTTGGCCCGGTGCAACGCACCAGGATTGATAATGCGGACCTGCCCCACATGCTCGTCGCGCCTTTGATGCGAATGGCCACAGAGCACATAGTCAGCTTCGATGGACTCTGCATGGGCAAACGCCCGCTCGTGCCCGTGAAAAACTGCGAACCGTTTCCCATCGATCTCGCGCTCGAGCGGAATCGCCGCAGGCTCACGCACGCCGGTCGAATCCAGAAATGCTCGTAGCCCACCGTCGGGAAAGTCACAATTGCCCCACACGAAATCGACGTTTCGCCCGACAAACGTCTCGAGCACATCGATCCCGCCGACATCGCCGCAGTGGAAGACATGCCGCACGCCACATTCATCAAACAGCGCGAACGCTCGACGCACCATCTCAGCGCGCCCGTGACTGTCAGACATGATGCCGACCAGCATGACCGCCGATCAGCCGGTTGTGCCGAATATCGGCCCAAACAACGCCGTGACGATGGCGGTCAGCAGCGAGGTGAGAAAGCTGGCCAGTGGAATCAGAAACTCCGTGCTCGTCACAAACCCCTCAAGCCCTTCAACAAGCGATGCCTGTGCGAGCATGGTCGCGTTCGTTGTCAGATCGGTCAGCGTGGTCATCTCGATTCACTCCTCGTTGTGCCGCTTGAGCCAACCGCGATTATACACCAACCCGCCAGACTGCCACCCTGTCAGCTTTCGCCTTCAGTGTCATTGAAATCAACGGCCGGCGCGGTCCGAGCCTCATCGGAAATCTCAAAGTACTCCGCCTTCTCCACGCCCGCCAACCCGCAGTAAAGCCGACCCGTCACCTTGCGACAGAACGCATTGAGCGTCTTCACGGCATCGTTGTATCGCTTCCGCTCGACCGACAGGCGATTCTCCGTGCCCTCCAGTTGCGACTGCAGATTCAGGAAAGACTGATTCGATTTCAACTCCGGGTACGTTTCCTTCAGCACCAGCAGACGCGACAACGCCGACTCGAACGAACCCACCGCAGCCGCCTTTTGCGCGGGCGACTTGGCCTGGAAATACTTCTCACGCGACTTGGCCACCCCAAGGAAGATCTTTTCCTCCTGCTTGGCCACCCCCTTGACCGTCGACACGAGATTCGGAATCAACTCGAAGCGTCGCTGCAACTGGTTCTCGACCTGTGCCCACTGCGAATCGACACCCTCGTCGAGTGACACGGCTTTGTTGTATCCGCTGAACGCGCAGCCACCGATCAGCACCGCCCCAAAAAGCAGCACACCGAATATCACGATCAATGCCTTACCGAATCCCATCGAACCACCTCCACGTGATTGCCTGCCACGGTTGTCATCAGCCACAAACGATCCGCCCGCTGCCGCCATCGGCTGCCCGCACGATTTGCAGAACCGCGCGTCGGGCAGATTCTCCGCACCGCACGACGAACAGGATCTACCAGCTCGAACCACCGCCGCCTCCTCCGAATCCACCCCCGCCGCCAAACGACCCACCGCCAAATCCGCCACCAAACCCACCGCCGAATCCGCCACCGCCGCCCCAGTGCGACC
The DNA here is from genome assembly GCA_028289375.1 of Phycisphaerae bacterium. Lineage (GTDB taxonomy): Bacteria > Planctomycetota > Phycisphaerae > UBA1845 > UBA1845 > OFTM371. The sequence goes on from JANQQK010000086.1 coordinate 3,739, forward strand.
TGCGACTGCCGCCGCTGAGAATGCTGCCGATCAGCAGCGCCTGCATCAGCCCACCGCCGATACCACGTCCTCCCCATGCGCCGTAATGCCCACGCCGCCGCCCGATCGAACCAAACACCATCATCATGATCATCAGCGGGAAGAACCCGCAGCCACACAGCGCACCACCGGGCCGACGCCGACCCTGTCGATGTGTCTGATGATGCACCTGTCGCCGCACAACCGGCACGCCCGACAACTGGACATTCGACTCAGCCGCCACCTTATTCGCGACAGCCACCACGACATCGCGAATACCACCACCGAATTGCCGCTTGCGAAACTTCGGCACCGCCAATTGATCCACCGCCTGCCGGCACCAGCCATCCGGCAACGCACCTTCCAGCCCATAACCGGTGTGAATGAAAATCAACTTCGGATCGAGCGTCACGACGATCAACGCGCCGTTGTCCTCTCCCTGCTTACCGAGCTTCCACGCCTCCGCATGGCGAAATCCGAACCCCCGGCCATCCTCGCCACCGGTCGACTGGACGGTCAGCACCTTCACTTGGGCGGTCGTCTTCTGCTCCAGTTCGCGAAGCCAACGCTCCATCTCGCCCTCAGCCGCGGGATCGACGATGTTGGCCTTGTCGATGACGAACGTACCGGGATCACGAATCGTCAGCTCCGCCGACGCGAACGCCGAACACATCATCAGGGCCAGGATGGCAACGGCAGGGCGGTTACAGAGCATCAGCCAACCCCGCCAGCGCTTCGACATCCGCATACAACCGTTCAAACGACGCCCAATCATGGGTGGCAGACGGGGACATCGCGTCGCGAATACCGCCGAACGTGCGCTCGAAACGCTTCTCCGCTGCCGCCAGCAACTCGCCCGGTGACGTCACTTCCCGCTCACCTGCCAGCCACAGCAGCCCCCGCAACGTCCGGATCAGCCCTTCGCCCGCATCCAACTCGACGGCCTCCAGAACATCATCCCGACCCGCCGCCGCCAGCAATCCCTGCCGCAAACCGATCAGCAGCGCCTTAAACTCACGCTCGCACTGCAGCCGAACATGCGCCTCGTCGAATGTCAGCGCTCTGAACGGGTCATCGCCCATCACCGTCACGTGCAGCTTGCCGATGTCCATCAGCTCAAGTGGAAACGCATCCCGCGAGGCCTCGATGTAATCCCGTGTCATGATCAGCGGCGCCGCGATGCGAAGCTTGCCAAGTCGTGCACCATGCAGCGACAACGATCGCAGAAAGGCCAGATCAACGCTCGCCACCTCAACCACGTTCCGCGCGACATGAACACGCGGATCGAAGTCCTGCGTGGCCGCAATCCCGAAAAGCGTGAGTGAGCGCACAGCCTCACCGCCGAGCTTACCGAGCAGCTCCGCATACTCGCCCATCGGCCCGATCAGATCTTCATCAATGTTGTCCAGACGCACACCAGATTCGGTCATACATTTCTCCCGCCAGCAGGCCTACCATCACAACGTAGCACGCCGAGAACTGCCCGCAAGTATACAAGCGGGCGAAGATTGGAATGGCCGACAAGTGCGTGCAACAACGTGACTGTTTTCAACAATACCGCGACCCGATATGCTCCCGCCCATGGCAGAAGCACGCAAAATCAGGCTGACCGATTACGCCAGTTGCGCCGGGTGAGCGGGCAAGCTCCCCGTGGAGCTGACGACGCAGGTCGTGCGTCAACTGACCCCCGCCGGCAACCCGAACGTCCTTGTCGGAACCAACCAGTTCGATGACGCCGGCGTCTACCGCATCAGCGATTCGCAGGCCATCGTGCAAACGGTCGATTTCTTCCCGCCACTGGTCGACGATCCGTTCGTCTTTGGCCAAATCGCCGCCGCCAACAGCCTCTCTGATATCTACGCCATGGGCGGCACCCCGATCACCGCGCTCAACATCGTGGGCTACCCCGACAAGGACCTCCCCGCCGACATCCTGACCGCCATCCTCGAAGGCGGTAGCGAACGCGCCCGGAAAGCCGGTGTCGCCATCCTCGGCGGCCACAGCGTCCGCGACAGCGAGATTAAGTACGGCATGGCTGTCACCGGCACGATCGACCCAAACCACGTCATCACCAACGCCGGCGCCAAACCAGGTGATAAGCTGATCCTCACCAAACCCATCGGCAGCGGTGTACTGACCAGCGCCGCCAAGTCCGGCAAGATGCCGGAGGTTGAGCTGCAGCAAGCCATCGACGTGATGATCGAACTGAACCACGCCGCCGCCGCCGTCATGCTCAACGTCGACACCCACGCCGCCACCGACATCACAGGATTCGGATTGCTTGGACACGCTTATGAGATGGCCAGCGCGTCCGACGTCACACTGAATCTGGACGCATCAACGGTCCCTCTGCTCGACCGCACCCTCGAATTCGCAGCGCAGGGCATCGTCACCCGCGCCCACAAAGCCACCCTCGCCCACCTCGGCGATCAGATCACGATCAACAACGTCGACGAACACCTCGTCAACGTGCTCGCCGACGCGCAGACGTCCGGCGGTTTGCTGATCGCTGTCGCCGAAGCGGATGCCGACAAATTGATCACCGCCCTGCAAAAAGCCAATACCGCATGCGCCGCGATCATCGGACAGGTCGCAGCTCGTGGGGCGTCTGCAATCGTCCTGCAGGGTTAGTCCACACGGAGGCTTAGTTGATAATTGCCAAACGAGGCATCGTGACCAGCCACGCGGATGAAGTACGACACCCCAGCCTCGACTTCCCAAGTCAGAATTGCATTCAACGTCGAAAATGAACCGGCAGTGCAACCCGGATCGTCACTGCTGCAAGCCAGTTCCTCCGTCATGTCGGCGTTGAACACCGCCACCGTCACATCGAAATCTGTGAACGCAGCACAGGTCCTCGCCGTCGCCGTACCGGAAGTCTCAGCCGTCCAGCAATACCATCGGTCCTGCACGTCGACATCGGAACAGCTTGTATCATCTCCGGTCATGAAGCTGTTTCGTTCCGTGCTGTCGCGGTCGACGAATATCCCCTCCGCACCACCAAGATCGCCCGGTATCTGTTCACACGTCTCAGGCTCATCCGCAATCGGTGGGCACGCATCGCCAAACAGATCGTCGTCCTCATTCTCCTGCCCCGGATTGGCCAGACTCACGCAGTTGTCGCAGACATTGCCCACGCCATCACCGTCACCGTCCGCCTGATCCGCGTTGGCCATGTCCGGACAGTTGTCGTCCACATTCAGGACACCGTCGCCATCCCGATCATCATTGTCCGGCTCCTCACAGCCATCGGGCACACCATCGCCATCCGCGTCATCGCGATCATCGAACCCCGGACACGAATCCTCGTCATCACAGACTGTGTCACCATCGCTGTCGACACATGCCGGCGGGTCCGAATCCATCGGCTCATTCATGTCGCCGCCCGCATAGAAGACTTCGCCGCTGATCACGTCCAGCAGCAATTCGTCGACCGGGGCGGAGGACATGTTGGCAATGTTGTAGAGCGTCAACAGTACCTGGCCGTCACTGACGCCATTGACGTCAATGTCATCTCCCTCACCGGGAAGCTCCATCGGGTTGGTTTCCGTCCCATAGGAATCGGCGGGCGGGTCACCGAAGCTGATCTGCCCACCGTCATCACTCGACTGCGAGATGTAGATTCGCGCGCCACCACCAAAGGCGTCGGTCACGTTAACGGTGATTCCCTCGCCGACAGACTCTCCAGGCTCACCGTCCTCGAAGGACAAAGATGAAACGCAGCCAGTCTGACTGATCGTCAACGCCAGGCAAACCAACAACAACCGCGACGAATACCAATACGCATTCATACCACACCTCCCAAGTAACCCATGAGCGAGCATGCGCGACGCTCGTTTGGCCACGATCGTATCGATCTGCGTCCTCGACCGACAAGTGCAGAGTTCACAACCTCACGAATTAGAGGTCGAGCGTCCGCGCAACAAACGGCTTGTTCTTCGCAAAATCAAGCTCGCCGCCGCCGAGCCGATGGTCATGCGGAAATGCCAGACACGCATCATTCTGTCGAACGCGTTCAAAAATCGCATACTTCTCAGAAATGGTCTTCAATGGCTCGTTGTCATACGCCATCACCCACGGCACGCGCAAATGACTGGCCGTCGGAATCGCATCCCCCGTCCAGATCAACTCGTGGCTGTCGTCAAAGAACACCGGCAGCAACTGATAGGGCGTATGACCATGACTGAGCATAAACCGCACACCGTCCCACGGCGCCGCCGGGCTGTCGCCCTCAACCAACTGCAACGCCGACGATCCATCCAGAAACGCAAAGTCATGACGCAGGAACGAGCCGCGATCCTTCTCGGTCGGGGTGTTTGCATGATGCCAATGTCCCGCATGCAACCAGACCTTCGCATTCGGAAACGCCGGCCTCGTCCCACCACCCGGCTCATCCGCCCAATCCGCCAATCCTCCGTTGTGATCGAAGTGCAGATGCGTCGCGATCACGTCCGTCACATTGTCACGCTGCAATCCCCAATGTTCGGCCAGCGCTCGATCAATGGCCGTCTCGTCATGCGCAATCGCAAACCGGGCAGCCTGCTTCTCGTCCCACTTTGTCCCGTTCCCCGTATCAACCAGAACGACCGTCGACCTGTCCTTCGACACGGCCACGAGCGTCCGCGTCGCCAACAGGATGCGGTTCTCATCGTCCACATCCTCATGGCCTTTCCACAAGACCTTGGGCACGACGCCGAACATCGCGCCGCCATCGAGTCGAAACGTACCGGTTTGAACAGAAATGATGTCGAATTCGCCGATTGTGATCATGGTCGCACCGCCTCAGAGGCAGGCTAACCGACCGGCTTGATGTGTTCAAACGACTGCAAGCAATCGTTGCAGTAGTGAATCGACCGGCAGAGCGTCGGCCCGAAGGGTGATTCCATCGACGTGTGTTTCGACGAACAATAAGGACACGGCACGTCGGCGAGGTCAGCCGGCGACACCTCGCGTCCATCCATCCGCTCCGGCGGTGCCAATCCAAACCCCTGCAACTTCACCAGACCAGCTTCGGTAATGCGATCCGTCGTCCACGGCGGATCGAAGACAATCTGCACCGACACATTCGCATACCCGGCATCGGTCAGCGCATCCCGCACAAGCCCCTTCATCAACTCGATGGCAGGACAAGCGGCGAACGTCGGCGTCATGCGTACAACGGTCGACGCGTCTGTCCGTTCGACACCAGCAATCATGCCCATCTCGATGATCGAGACAGCCGGTATCTCCGGGTCCTTGACCTGATCAAGAACCTCCCAGATGCGCTCAACGTCTGCCGATTGTGTGTCGGACGCGCTCATCGCATCACCACGCCGCCGTCGGCTCCAGACGATAAACCTGCTGCATCTCGTCAAGCAGCGTCTGCAGTTCTGCAGCATGCGCACCACGACGACCGCCATAAACCGGCTTCGCGTCACCCGGCGACGTCAGCCCCGCCTGCTCGAACATCGGCTCCACCTCAGCACGCCACGCTGCCAACAAGTCCGCCTCCGCCACGCAAAAACCCGCCTCAACCGCGACAGCCTCATGCGGGGTCGGCTCGAAAAGTCCCAACGCATGTCCGTACAGCGCATCCACCGCCGCCTGCATCCGCTGATGACTCTCATCCGTCGCGTCGCCAAGCCGCGACACCCACATCCGCGAATGCATCATGTGGTACTTCTGCTCTCCGCGGACCTTGCGGGCAAGCTGCGCCAGCGGCACGTACGCACTCTCCGTCAACGCAGCCAACCGATGCGTCTTGTACACGTCATAGAAATACTGGCGTACCGTCGTGAACGCCCAGTCCCCACGATCCAGCACCGTCAACGACGCGCAGCGATAGTCCTCCACGCCACGCGCAAACGCCAACGTATCCGGATCATCCTCACCAAGCTCGTGCAAGAGCGTGTAGTACGCGACGGCCTGACCGATCTCATCCTGTGCCAGCGACGACATCGCGATGTCCGCTTCGAGAATCGGCGCCAACCCCGTCCACACCGAGTTACGATGGCCAAGAATCAGGTCGTCGTCAGCCAATCGGTAGATCAGGTCGATCAACGCGTCTTTCACTTCACCCGCTACAGACTCTGCGTTCGCAAACGTGGTCATCCCGTCGCCCCTTCCGTTTCGCGCATCGACCGCGGACGCTTCGTCGATTGTGCACGCACGCGCTTGGTCGTCTGATACCCGTACGGCTCGCGGTACGTCTTGTCGGTGCCATGATCAAAGATGTCGACGTCCTCGTAACTCGTCCCGACGATTGCGTCCGACGGCACCACCCACAGACTCACGCACGCCTGACGACGACCATACTGCTCCTTGGCCATCACGATCGCGCTCTCCGCGTCGGGCGCGTGAATCGCACCCACATGCACATGCGGCTCCCCGCGCGACTGCTGATGAAACACTTCGTATACCCGCCACTGCGTATCCATCACGTCACCTCAAGTCGATCAGTTCACACTCACCGGCACACGCTCATCGCGGGCAGCCGACTCCAACGCCTCACGCACCCAGAGTCCATCGTCATGCGCCATCTTTCGCGTTCGCAATCGCAGCGCACTGGCAGGACCATTGCCGCGAACCACATTGATGAACTCTTCCCAGTTCGGCTCCGCGTAGAGATACTCACCGGTGGCTTCGTCGAAACGCAGGTTCCATTTCTCCGGAATCGTCAAACCCAATTCACCAATCTTCGGCACATACTGCTTGAGGAACTCCTGACGCTGCTGGTCGTTGCTCTTCAGCTTCACCCCCCACTTCATCAAGATCTCGTTGTGCTTCGATTCCTTGTCCGACGGGCCATGGAACATCATGATCGGCTCCCACCAGCGGTTGAGCGCGTCCTGCAGCATGTCACGCTGCAGCGTCGTCCCGTGCGCCAGCGTGATGCACATGTCATACCCGTGCGTCAGATGGAACGCCTCCTCGTAACAGATGCGCTTGAGCGCCCGCGAGTACGGTCCGTACGAACCCTCCGCCATCATGCGTTGATTCACGATCGCCCCCGCATCGATCAGCCACGCAATGATCGCAACATCCGCCCACGTCTCGGCGTGATAATGGAACACGTTTGAGTACTTGGCCTTGCCCGCGATCAGCTCCTCGATCATCTCCTCGCGCGGTTTGCCCAGCGTCTCTGCCGCGCGATACAGCAACTGTGCGTGACCCACCTCGTCCTGCACCTTGGCCACGAGTGCCAGCTTGCGTTTCAGACTCGGCGCATGCGGAATCCAGCCACCTTCCGGCAACGCCCCGCAAATCTCGCTGTTGGCGTGCACGTGGATCAGGCGAATCAACTGCTGACGGTACGCATCCGGCATCCAGTCCCCAGGCTCCACCTTGTCACCACGCGCAATCCGCGCTTCGAAGGCGGCCAGGTTCTCGTCATATCCCGGGTCGCCCGGCTTGTCGTTTGTCACCACATGATCACAACGAATCATCATGCACCTCGTATTCAGCTCGTGCGACGGCGCAAACCGTCGAAAATGTACTCTGCCATCAACTTGCCCAACTCTTCCGCCGTCAGACGACCGTCAGGCTTGAACCACTGGTACACCCAGTTCAACGCAGACAGGACAAACAAGGTCGCAAACCCCTCGTCCGACGTCGCGATCAGCCGCTGCTCCATGCCTTCGCGTATCACATTCCGGAACATGGCTTCGTATTCATCCCGCCTCGCTGCAAATGCCTCCCGACGCTCCGGCGACAAGTGTCGCCACTCCGTCGAGTACACCGCCGCCGCATCAAGATCACTCGTAATCACATCTACGTGTGCGATGATCGCCTGACGAAACCGCGGCATCACATCCTGATCCTGCTCCATGATCGGTGTCAGCTTCTCGAAGAACCGATCCGCCGAGTGATTCACGATGTCCCACAGCAGGTCGTCCTTGCTGCTGACGTGGGCATACAGACTGCCGCCCTGAATCCCGACGGCTTCGGCGATGTCGCGCACCGACGTGCCCGGAAACCCGCGTTCCCGGAACAGCCGTACCGCCACCCGCCAAATCTGCTCCTTGCGACTCTCGTCCACCAGCACCATGGATCAGCCTCCATGCAAGCAAACCTAACAAGCGCTTGCTCTCTTTAGTATTGGACATCGGCCAAAACCTGTCAACGATTTTCACCCCACCGCTCGACACCCCCGATGGCCACCCGTTACGATCCCCGCGACCGATAACCACAAGGAAAACGCACCATGGACCACTTCAACTACCGCGAAGGCCAGCTATATTGCGAAGACGTGCCCCTCGAGCGCATCGCCGACGAATGCGGGACTCCGACGTATGTCTATTCACGACAGACATTTACGGACCACTTTACGCGCATCCGTGACGCATTCGCCGAGCTGTCCCCGATCATCTGCTATTCGATCAAAAGCTGCCATAACCTCAGCATTCTCAGCATGTTGAAGGATCTTGGCTCCAGCTTCGACGTCGTCAGCGGCGGCGAACTCAAACGCGCCCTCGAAATCGGCGCCGACGCCTCGAAAATCGTCTTCGCCGGCGTCGGCAAGACCGAGGAGGAGATCACCCACGCCATCGACAGCGGTATTGGCTGGTTCAATGTCGAAAGCGAGCAGGAACTCGAACACATCGACCGCATCGCCGGCCAGCTTGGCAAACCCGCCACCGCGGCGTTGCGCGTCAATCCCGACGTCGACCCGCAGACCCACCGCTACACCACCACTGGAAAAAAAGAAACAAAGTTCGGCGTCGACATGGAACGAGCCCGCCGTGTTTTCAAGGAGTTTGGCCGCGACCGCCACGTCAAACTGACCGCGATCCACATCCACATCGGCTCGCCGGTCAACAAGATCGAACCCTATGTGGCCTCCACCACCAAAGCCGTCGACCTGATCCAATCGCTCCGCAACGACGGGTTTGAGATCAACGCCCTCAACATCGGTGGGGGTTTCGGAGCCAACTACGAAAAAGATGAAGCCCCGCCCGCCAAGGCCTACGCCGAGGCGGTCATCCCGATCCTGCGCGACACCAACCTGCAACTGCTGCTCGAGCCGGGCCGATCCATCTCCGGAAACGCCGGCGTGCTCATTGGTCGATGCATCTACACCAAGTCCAGCGGCGACAAGCAGTTCCTCATCAGTGACGCCAGCATGACCGAACTGCTCCGCCCCGCACTCTACGAAGCCTACCACTTCGTCTGGCCCGTCAAACCGGCAGGCGGCCTCATCCCGCCGCACCGAGGCCACGACCTCAAACTCGACGGCACGCTTCTGATGGACGTGGTTGGACCGGTCTGCGAGTCGGGCGACTTCATCGCCAAGGACCGTTGGCTTCCACCAGTCGAGCGTGGCGACCTGATCGCCGCTTTCACCTCCGGCGCCTACGCGAGCGTGATGGCCAGTCATTACAACTCGCGTCCACAGGCCCCGGAAGTGCTCGTCGAAGGCAATACCTTCCGCGTCGTCCGAAACCGCGAAACCTACGACGACCTCGTGACCGCCGAACGCGTTTAGCCGACACGCGATGCCAACATCTGCACACTCGCACCACACTCCGAGCACACGCCGGTCGTATTCCCATGCAGATCATAACCGCATTGACGACACAACCCGGCGCGTCGACGTCGCCATCGTCGGAATGGCCACATCGCAAACACGATGAGTGGATAAATGCCTGTGACCATCAGTGGATACCAACCCGGGAAGCTCAGATGGAACGACTTGAGATCGGTGCGGCTCTCAATGAACAGCATGATCCCGTACTTCGAAAGCGACACATCGATGTTCTTGGGAATCTGTGGCCAGCCCGCGTTCACGGAGTCGCCTGAGTCTTCTGATTCGTCGCCATCCAGATCGCCCATCCATCCGTAGCGGGTGGTGCGACCAGGTGCCCCCTCTTCGTTCCGATAGTCCAGAACGATCCTGCCGCGCTCCGTCCGAATCATCGCCCACGCCGATTTGTCGTCCGGATGCCGGAGCTGCAGCGGACGGCGATCGGCTGATTCCCAATCCATCTTCAACGGACGGACGTACCCGACCAGCCACAATCCACCGATCAGCAACGTGGCTGACAGCAAGCCCCACAGCACCATACGTCTCATGGCCGTCTCCTCTCACGCTGATCGAGCGACACCGCCAACCACCAATAGAATCGCTGGTTCGTCGATCCCGAAGCAAGATTGGCCGATGTTACACGCATGAGGCGTGTTTTCTTTGCCATGACCGCCTGTCTTTTGTACCTTTGAGGGGTTGAAGCGGAGGCACGCCATGTCACGAATCAGACTTGTCCTGAGTCTCTCACTTTTGCTCGCCGGCTGTCAGTCGTCAGAAAAATCCGCTGGCACCAATCAGGTGTACGGCGGCCCGCAGTCGACCGTGACCATGCGCGTCAACGGCATGAGTTGCCCGCTCTGTGCCCACAACATCAAGCAGCAGTTGGTGAAGCAGCCCGGCGTCCGCGACGTGAAGATCGATCTTGGCCAGGGTATTGTGACGGTCTTTGTGAGCGAGTCGGCGCCGGTCAAACGCGATGCCTACGTCCAAGCCATCAGCGACAGCGGCTTTACCGTGGTCGACCTCAACGAAAAAGGAAAAGTCATTCAACTGACCTGCTCCTCCTGCACTTGCGAGAACTGCCGATGCAACGTGGCCAACAGCAACTGCGACTCCGACTGCCGCTGCACGTCATCATAGCAAGCGTCGCTGCACTTTCGGCTTCCGCTCAGGAGCCACTCAACGCCGATTCCGCAACGCAACCTTCCCCCGGCCACTTCACACTCAAGCATCAGGTTCGCTACTGGGAATTCGACGCGGACAACCTCGATCGAAATCGTGGCGGCGTGCGCGACGTGCAGTTTGTCACAACCCTGCTCGCGGGCATCACGTCGGACATGTCGCTCAAATTGGAGACGCCTGTCGTCGTCAGGCGCCGAAGGTTCGACTTTCCCAATCGAACCGAGCACGAGGAAGGCTTTCGCGACATCACAGCCATGCTCAAGTGGCGATTCCTCCGCAAGGATATCAACCCGCTCGACACGATCCGCATGAGCTTGTTGGCCGGCGTGGAAGTGCGCAGCGGCGACTCGCCTTTCACCAGCGATGCGTACAACCCGATCCTCGGATTGGCTTACACGCAGATCAGCGGTCGCCACGGCATCAACGCCGATCTCAAATGGACCTTTACCACGGGCGGTGTTCGCGACGCCGTCCTGCCCGGCATGTCATCAGCCGACCTGCTGCAGTACGATTTTGCTTATCTTTACCGAATCGCTCCGGTCGAATACACGGCTGACACACCCGGCGCGTGGTACGTCATGCTCGAGATGAATGGCCTGTATGAAACCAATGGCGATCATGAGCTTCGATTGTCGCCCGGCATCATGTACGAAGCCACCACATGGGCGTTCGAACTCGGCACACAGATTCCTGTCTGGCAGGAACTGGATGACCGCCCAGAGCCGGAATTCGGCGTGACGCTTGGGCTGCGATTTTCGTTTTGATTTCATTGGCACTGAATATGCGGCGTGGTGCGTCGTATGTTCAATTGATCCGAATGATTCCAATGGAAAGGCGATTGGCATAAGATTTGGTGCACAGCGCTTCCTAACTGCAAACGTGAGGTAATCCATGCCGACTCGACGCGCCTTCGCACCAATCTTCATGTTGTCTTGCCTCATCCTGTGCGATCAACCGGTACTGAGCCAATCGGTACAATCGTCACCCAAACATGCAACTCCGCATCAGAAGAGACATTCACCAAAGCACCAATCCATCGCCGACCGGCTTGCGCGGACGACGAGCGTCACATTCAAACGCATACCGGCTCACGAGACATTCGATTGGCTTCGCAAGGAAACCGGATTGAACGTCGTCGTGCGTTGGCGGGCGCTGAATCGTGTCGGCGTGTACGAGGATGACCCGGTGTGGCTGATGCTGAACGATGTGAGCATGGGCGACATTCTGACCGAGACGCTGCGGCAGCTCTCCGACGACCTCCGCTGGCGGGCGATGGATAACACGATCACCGTCTCGACCATGGAGGACTTTTCGAAGGATCTCTACACCGTCGTCTACGACGTGAAGAGTCTCCTTCAGGACAACCCGGACTATCTTCACAAGATCCGCGATGAGAACGGTTGCTGGAGCTACGACGTGGAGGAATCACACCTCACACGCGCCGAATTGCTCGACATGATGGCGGAAGCCATCACCGAGAACGTCCTGCCCGAAACATGGAATATGAATGGCGGAGAGGGATCCCTGTCAATCATTGAAAGCCAAATGAAGTTCGTCATTCGCAACTGCCCCGAAGTGCACATGACCCTGTCTGACGACTTTACCATCCCCAATACCATCACGCCGGTTGCGCCGAGAACGGAAGAAAGTGCGCCACAGTCTCCAGCACCTCGACGACGTTGACCAATCCCGATTTCCGGCAGCACGCTCACGAACCGCCCCTGTGACAGATTCCTCCGACATGTCCCATCAGTTCCGTTCCAGAACAATCTGCAATGGCCTGAATGCAGGCGACATGGGTTCATAGGAACCGAAACATCAGGGCGTCCGTGCATCCGGACGTCGGGAGGCGACAACATGACAATCAACCTGCGCAAATTCTGCACGAATTCCATATGGGCCGTCGCTATCAGCACGTCCGTCTCCCTTGCAGACGGCCAGCAATCGTGGCGACTCACGACCGGACCTGAGGGCGGCATCGTCTCAGCCATGTCGAGCGACGGGCCGACGGTCTACGCCGGTGTGCGGGGTGTCGGCATCTACAAGTCGGTCAACGCCGGCCAATCGTGGTCGTTCGTAGGCAATGTTCAGCCATACGTGAACGCCTACAACGCGATCGTTCAGGATGGCGGTCGCGTGTTCGTCGCGACGCAGGGCGGTGGCATCTTCAGAAGCGATAACAACGGAATGAGCTGGCAGGACATCACGTTCAACCTGCCGTCGCCGCGCATCATGGCCGTGGCGGTCGCAGGCGATCGGGTTCTCGTGACTGATGATGGTTTCGCGCCAGAAATCTTCGCCCTCGATGGCGATGGCAACGAATGGTCGACCATCAACACGCCCGGCCCGTTCCTCTTCATCTCCGAGGCCAATGGCACGCTCTTCGGCGGCGGCGGATTCAGCAGCCTTTATCGATCAATCGATGGCGGTGACACGTGGGAACTGTCGGACACGGGATTGCCCGGTTTCTCGAACCCCAATCGCGTCGTGGCAATTGACTCGTCTCTCTTCGTCTCCGTCGGCAATCTGGTATCCGCGCGGAGCGTGTATCGCTCGGACGATGCTGGCGAAACATGGATCGACATGTCGGCTGGCCTGCCGGACCAAGTGCTCGTCGACATCGTCGCCATCGACGACCGCATCACCGTTGCAACCCAGGACGCGGAAGTCTACCAATCCTCGGATCTGGGCGAATCATGGCAACAAATCGGATCAGCCGTTCAGGAATCGCAGACCGATCTCGTTCTTGGAAGTGACGGGCATCGTGCGCTCGTTGGATCGTGGTCCAACATTTTCGCCGTCGACGAGAACGAACAATGGGCACCGTCGGGGAACGGTCTCATCGGAACGTCGATCAGTTGCATGGCATCGGCGGGTTCGACGCTGTTCGCCGTTTCGTCGGGAACACCGCAAATTTTCAGTTCGGACAACGGCGGACGCACATGGGTGAGCGCAGAAGGCGACATGCCGGGATTTCTCAACATCAAGTCCGCGTTGGCGGTCTCGGAGATTGAAGTATTGCTCGGAACCACCTACAGCGGCGTGTACCGCACAACAGACGGCGGGCAAACCTGGCAGCAGAACTCAGCGGGCATTCCCGTGTTCAACGGAACGGCAGGTTTGCAATTCGAACCAATCAACGCCATCGCCAAACGCAACAATGAAATCTTCATTGCCACGGGCGGGGCGTTTCACATCGGCGAGCATGGATCAGGTGGCAGCCCATTCCCATCCGGCAAGGGCGTGTTGAAGTCCACTGACGGTGGCACAACGTGGTCACCCGCGCGGCAGGGGTTGCCAATCGCCGGGACAACCATTTTCGGAGAGGTATTCTTCAGGCCGATCAACTCTCTGATCTCCCACGCTGGCGTTTTGTACGCAGGCGTCACGGCGTCCGGTGTTTATCGATCAGCCAATGGCGGCGTGAGCTGGACGCGAATTCCCGGACTGATCAGTACTGTCGATCGCATCGCCGTATCCGGTGATCACGTCGTCGCGCTGGTGAACAACGTTGACGGCAACAACATCTTCGTTTCATCGACCGCGAGTCCATCATTCACGTTGGCGTCAGGCGGACCGGCGGATCGGTATCTGTCAGCCGTCGTGACAGATGGCGATCGACTCGTGTTGGCAGCCAACCCCAATCTCGATCCTCAACCTCGAGATCCAACGCTGTACGAATCGTTCGACGAGGGGCTTACGTGGCAGCCGGCGACATTCGACATCGGAACACCGCTTGTATCCACATTCGCGGTCACATCTCAAGGCCTGTTCGCGGGAACAACCAGCAGGGGGGTCTGGGCACAACCCGCAGGGCTTGCTGGCGACGTGAACGAAGATGACACACTGGATGCGACCGACGTGCAGGACTTCCAGACTTGTTTCACCGGCCCCGGTGGCGTTGTCACGCAAGACTGCTTCAGCGCCGACACCGATGGCGACAACGACGTCGACTTCGCAGACTTTGCCAACGTGCAGTTGTCGATCGGTCAGGCTGTCATGCCGTAACGCAAACTACTCGAATTCGACGAATTCGAGCGTCGCGCGGCCACCGGTGGCCATGTAGAAATTCAGGAACGGAAACTCGGGCTCGACGGTCAGCAGGTTGGTCACGTCTTCGTGAAACTCGGGAAACCGCTCTGCCGGAAAATGGTCCAGAAGAACGCGTTCCTCATCGGCTTCGAAGAAGTCGATCGCGCTCATGTAACCCTGCCAATCGTTGTTGGAGAGTGCTTCACCCGCGAGCACGACCAAGGCTACGCGAAAGTGGGTCGGCGCCTCACCGCACGCAGGCAGCCGCTCGCCGTTGTGCTCGATGATCTCGTCCATCGTGACCAGTCGCGTACGGTCGGACAGTTCATCCGGGGACACCGTGTTGCCCGTCCTGTCGTAGCAGACCTGCAACTCGTCATCGATTTCCACACGAATGTCGTCCGGGTGGATGGCGATCGGGTCAACCTCGTCCGCGTGGGCCAACCCCATGAGATACAACTCCATTGGGGCAAAGGGCAAACGGTTCGTGTCCGAGAGAAACGGAGCAAAATCGAACGAAAACGCCTGCAACGGATTACACGTGTCGAATCCGACGCGTCCGCCGATCATCGCGCCATCCACCAGCACATTGTTCCAATGGTTGTTGTTGCGCGGGCTGCTCAGCGTCAGGTTGACGATCGGATTGGGGCGGGTCGCTTGCACCAACTCCTCCGGACCCGTGAGATAGACCGACCACCCGTGACCGATTTCGTGCAACGACGGGCCGGTGACGATCTGGGCCGATCCGGTCAGAAAGATGTACCCCCGCAGCCCGGGCGGGCCGACCTCGCGCGATTCAAGCCCGTCCACGCCGATGCCCAGATCGAACGCGCGAATCCCGTGGTAGTGGATGGGCTGGAGGTCCGCCAGAATCGGCGGCACGAGATCGTTGAGCGTCTTGTCGACCACGAACATCACAAAATCGTAGTCTCCAGCGATCGCCGGCGGAACGCTTAAGTCAATCAAATTCAATAGGTTATCGATCCCGCCGCGCGGATCCAAGGCGATCGCAAGGGCCATCTCGACGATCCGATTCTCATCGAGCACCAGCGCCGTCGCTTTGCGGTTCGGCGACATGCGCGTCTCCACGACCGAATCGGCCACAACGGCGCTGAGGTCGGCGCAGCCGCTGTTCGGCAGCAATGCGCAGCCTGTGAAAAGAATCACGAAGAGTTGTGTGCAGAATCTGGCCATGCTCCCCTCGCATGGTATCGGCTGGCCAAGGTCATTCCTGCAGAATCCTATACCCCAACAGGGTGTCGGTTCCATCCCCGACCTTAAAAGCCACGATATTGCCCGAAGCCGCCACATCCGTCGCCCCGAAACTGCGCGCCGACGCGTCATCCGGATCGGCGACCGCCTCAAATCGGCCACCATCGCTCACCATCAGCACCTCGGCTTCATCGATCGAGCCTTGGCCGGCAATGTACCAATCCCCATTCGACGTGATGGCCATCGAGCTGCCAAATCCGAGCAAGCCATCGCTCGTATCGCGACGATTCACGAAATCGTCACGCGTCGCGATGGCCGGCGTCTGAGACGGCAGCAAGCCGATCACACTTTGCATGACTCCGCCAGGACCGTCGGCGTTGGAGGAATAGTACCCATACCGAGCAGACGCCACGAGAACAGGGCCCGACGCCGGATTGCCTTCCAACTCCGTGAATTCGCCCGTCCGCGTGTTGAGGATGTACGCCGTCGGGTCATTGTCATCGGCCTGCAGAATCACGAAGCCATCTTCAAGGGCAATCTGAACACCGGCCACACCACCAATGGACTCCACGCTGAACAGCTGCGGCGCCGCCTCGGGCGCGCTGATGTCGTATAGGAACAGATTGCCGCCCGAGACCGCCACAAGTTGCATCGCTTCTGCGTCGATCGCCAGTTGGGAGGGCGGCTCGGTTCCGGCTCCGGGATTCACATCGAAGCTGATGATGTCGTTCGCAGCTCCCGGTCCCACAATGTTGATCACCTTCACGAAACTGCCGTCATCGGTGAAGTTGTTGCGGACGGCGACGAGATTTCCATCTGCTTGAAGATGACCGGGGTCATATAGACCATCCGGCACGTTGGCGAGGCGAATGTCTTCCGTCAGCAGCGTGCGACTTCCCTGTGTCGACGTATCGAAAATGGTGACCTCAAAACCGCTCACCAATGCGACCCTGGTTCCTGCCACCGCGAACGCATCCGCCACGAAGTTTCCACCATCCGGGATGCCGCGCCCTTCCTCATCACCAGCTGACGGCACGATGTAATCCACACCGAGGTTGCCGCTAGTGCCATAGACGATGACGTTCTCACCAACACCGATCCGGGCAGAGGGATGCACCGAAATGGCCGTCCGTACGACATCGGATGCCGCCGGCGCGTCGTCGTCCATGCCGTTGTCCCCCATGTCATCCGGCATGTCGTCGCCACCCTGCATGTCGTCATTCATGCCACCCATGTCATCATCGGGAGGTGTCATGTCGGGTCCTGGCGCTGGGCAACCAGCCGTGAGCAATGCGAACAACGACAGCATACAAATCGGGGCAACATGCTTGGAGAACATAGCGACACTCCTATACGAATGATGTGCGGCGACCCTGCCGACAGCCGATCAGTATGTCACGCAACCACCGAAATGCAATCGGTCACATGGTCTCTGCACCACCGCCATCCAGACGAGACTCCAGTGCGGCGACGCGACGTTCCAGTTCTGCGATTCGCGATTCCAACCCGGAAACCGCAGGACCAGCAGACGCGCTGGCGGCAACTGGACGCCCCGCATCCGACGGAATCTCATCTTCGCCGTAAAAGTTGTGGCGATACCGCACGGTCGACTGCCCCGGAGCACGCTCCATACGCACGACATAGGGTGGATCCTGGGCGGCGAGATCATCCAACGTGTTCTGCACCGTATTCAGGTCACCCATATCGGCCATCCGATCACACCGCGTCCGCACTTCGCCCACAGTTTGCGGCCCACGGAGCATCAACTCAGCCAAAATCGCCTGTTCCTTGCGCGACCACGGAAAGCACCGAGTGACCGTGTGTTCAAACCGATTCGCCCGGGCACCCGGTGCGACGTCCGCATACTTGGCGAGGGTCTTGTGTTGCAGTTCCTGAATGGCGTTGCCGATGTCGCCTTCGCTGAGTTGCATGACGGGATGACGGTTCGACTTCTGATTGCATCCTGAGACGATCGCGTTGATCGTCAGCGGGTATTGATCGGGCGTGGTGTAACACTTTTCGATCAGCACACCGAGGACACGTCTTTGAATTTCGTTCAGGTCCATCGGGCGACCGGATGACGGCGTTTCAGGTAGGTCCGACATTGTGCGCACTCCGAATTTCCAACCCCGCGAGCGATCTTCACGCTGCTCTTTTGTCAGCACGAGTGTAGTCCCGGCGCGGCATCCGTCCAGACGCCGCCTTTGTTGCTGGAACCCCCGCTGGACCCTACAGTACACCGGTCATCTGCAAACGGAGAGACGCATGGCCCGCTCGTTTATATCCAACCTGCAACCCGGCGAAATGATTGACAACCAGACGTTTCTGGTTGCCTCCAAGGACCTCCGCACGACCACGCAGGGATCGCTCTACATCCACGCTGTCCTCGCCGACAAGACCGGCCAGATTCTCGGACGCGTCTGGAACGCATCAGAACCAATGTACAAGGTCTTGCCTGAAGGCGGATTCGTGAATCTGAAAGGGCGGGTCGAGAGCTACAAAGGCAATATGCAGTTCATCGTCGAAGCCATCCGGCCCATCGACGAAGCGGACGTCGACCTCGGCGATTTCCTGCCGGAGACCGAACACAACATTGACGAGATGTACGCACGTGTGAGCGCCATTCTCGACGGGATCAAGGATCCGCACGTCGCAGCAATCGTCAACGCCTTCCGCGGCGATGATGAGCGCATGACGGCCTTCCGAAAAGCCCCCGCCGCCGTCACGCTGCACCACGCTTACATCGGCGGCCTGCTCGAGCACACGCTCAGCATGCTCGAATTGGCCCTGCTGATCATTCCCCGTTATCCCAAACTCAAAATCGACCTCGTGCTGGCCGGCATCTTCCTGCACGATCTCGGCAAGACGGTCGAACTCAGCCATCGTACGAATTTCCATTACAGTGATCAGGGCCAACTCATCGGCCACATCGCGATTTGCACGGTTTGGATCGAACAGATGGCAGTAAAGGCCTCCGAGACGCTTGGGCGTCCGATACCGGAGAACATCAAGTGGGCATTGCAGCACATCGTGCTCAGTCACCACGCCAAGCCCGAATTCGGCAGCCCAAGATACCCCGCGATCCCCGAAGCGTTGGCGATTCACTATATCGATAACATCGATGCCAAGCTCAACATGAGCGTCAGCGCGATCGAAAACGATAAGGACCCCGCGTCGCACTGGACGTCCTACATGCACGCATTGGACACGAAGCTGTTCAAGGTCGATGTACTTTCTGACAACGGTTAGGTAACACACGAATGGATTACACCCAGATCAGCCCCGACGACGCCCGGCACATGCTCGCGACCATTGGCGTCGACACCATCGATGACCTCTTCTCAACCGTCGACGATCAGCATCGTTTGAGAGACCTGCTCAAGATGCCCAACAGCATCAGCGAGCCAGAGCTACTGGCAGACTTGGCGTCGCTGGCAAATCAGAACAAACCTGCCGTTGGCGGGGACGCGATCTGCTTTCTCGGCGGAGGCGTGTACGACCACTTCAGTCCGACAGTTGTCGACCACCTTGCCATGCAGAGCGAATTCCTGACCGCGTACACACCTTATCAGGCTGAGGCGTCACAGGGTGCGCTGCAGGCGTTCTACGAATTCCAGACGATGATCGCGACGTTGACGGGCATGGAAGTCGCCAACGCCTCGCTCTATGAGCAGGCGTCCGCCGTTGCGGAAGCGGTCCTGATGGCCGGCGTGATTACGAAGCGCAACAAGGTACTGTTTGCATCCGAAGCGGTGCACCCCGACACCCGCAAGGTGATCCGCACGCTGACCTACGAGCAGCCGATCGAGCCTGTCCGGCTGCCAGCGAAGGACGGCCAGATTGATCTCGATACACTTGCGAACGCCCTTGATGACACCGTGGCATCGGTCGTGATTCAGTCGCCCAACTTCTTCGGCCTTGTGGAGCGCGTGGCCGACGTGGTCCGGATGGCCCACGATGTCGGCGCGTTGGTGATTCAATCGGTCGATCCGATCTCCTGCTCGTTGCTCAAGCGTCCCGGAGATCTCGGCGTTGATATCGCCGTCGGCGAAGGTCAGTCGCTGGGTATCCCGATGTCGTACGGTGGCCCGTTCCTTGGCTTCTTCGCCTGTCGCGAGAAGTACATTCGGAAGATGCCGGGACGCATTGTCGGTCTGGGGCAAGACGCCGAGGGCAAGCGCGGGTTCTGCCTCGCATTGCAGACGCGCGAGCAGCACATCAAGCGCGAGCGCGCCACCAGCAACGTTTGCACGAATCAGGGATTGCTCGCGATTCGCACAGCCGTGCACATGGCCGCCATGGGCAAAACCGGACTTCGCAAGCAGGCGGAACAGTGCTTTGACAAGGCGCACTACGCCGCAGCACGCATCGCCGAGCTTGAGGGCTATCAGTTGAAATTCCAAGGCCCCTATTTCCGTGAGTTCGTCGTGCAGACGTCCCACGATGTGCACAAGGTGCTTGATCATTGCCGCGCGAAGAACATTCTCGCCGGCACACCGCTGGGTGACATGTTCGCTGGCATGAACGATTGCTTCCTGACGGCCGTCACGGAGAAGCGATCGAAATCGGAGATCGACGCGTTGGTTGAAGCGCTCGCAACGGTGTGATATGCAGACACCGAATTGGGTGGTGGCGGGGATCTTCCTGCTGTGCGTGGTCACAACGGGATTGGCCCTGCTGGGTTTGGTCATGATCTGGCGGAGCGGATACGTCCGAGGCTGGCGAGCCTCACGCAGCGCCCCGCCGACCTGCCCCAGGTGTCACTACAATATGAGTGGGCTGCGCGAATGTCGCTGCCCGGAATGTGGTTTCGAATGCAGTTTGGAAGACATGGTGTTGTCCGTGTCGCGTCGGGTGAAAGAAGTTCAGAGTACAGAGAGGTGAACGGACCGTGAGCGTAGTTGCTGCCGAACTTGAAACGAAACTCCCACTGGACTTGGATCATCCGCTGCTCTTCGAGATGGGTACGCCCGGTGCGTCCGCCGCGTCGATGTCCGAATCCGACGTGCCCACCGTCGATCGCGCAACCCTGATCGATCCAGAATTCCTCGCCGACGACGCGCCCGACATGCCCGAGATCGGCGAACTTGATCTCGTGCGACATTACACGCGCCTGGCTCATCGCCTGTTCAGCGTCGATGCCAACTTCTATCCGCTCGGCAGTTGCACCATGAAGTACAACCCGCGGGTCAACGAGAAGGCAGCAGCCATGCCCGCGTTTGCCGGGCTTCATCCTTATCAGCGTGAATCCGACGTGCAGGGCATGCTCGAGTTGCTTTTCCGCCTGAGAACCTACCTGCAGGAAATCGCCGGCATGGCCGAGGTCACCCTGCAACCCTCCGCCGGCGCACAGGGCGAGATGACCGGCCTGATGATCATCAACGCCTATCATCGCAGTCGCGGCGAAACCCGCACCGAAGTGCTCACACCAGACTCAGCCCACGGCACCAACCCAGCCTCGTGTGCGATCTGCGGTCAGCAGTCCACCACCGTGCGCTCCAAGCCCGATGGCCGCGTCGATCTCGATGATCTTCGCGCCAAAGTCAGCAGCAACACGGCTGCCCTGATGATCACCAACCCCAACACCGTCGGCGTTTTCGATGAACAGATCGCCGAGATCGCGGACATCGTGCATGGCTGCGGGGCACAGCTATACCTCGACGGGGCGAACATGAATGCCATGCTCGGCATCGCCCGGCCCGGCGACTTCGGCGTCGATGTGATGCACTTCAACACTCACAAGACGTTCAGCACACCGCATGGCGGTGGCGGCCCCGGTTCCGGCCCGGTTGGCGTTGCATCGCATTTGACCGAGTTCCTCCCCGTCCCGCAGGTCATCCAGAAGGACGATGGCTCCTATGCCTGGTTCGACGATCGCCCCAAGAGCATCGGCAAGGTTCGCTCCTACTATGGCCAGTCCGGCGTCCTCGTCCGTGCGTATACCTATATCCGCTCGTTGGGCGCCGACGGGCTGCTCAACGTCTCCCAGAAGGCAGTCCTCGCCGCCAACTACGTCGCTGCCCGTCTGCGGGATCGCTATCACCTGCCATTTGATCCGCCCTACGCCCACGAGTTCATCCTGATCCCGAAGTTCGAAACCGGCGGCGTTACCGAACTCGACATTGCGAAGCGACTCATCGACTTCGGATTCCACCCGCCGACCATGAGCTGGCCCATTGCCCACTGCCTCATGATCGAGCCAACCGAAACCGAATCGTTGGCAACCCTCGACGCCTTCGCCGATGCACTGCTCGCCATCGCGGATGAGGTCGAGTCGACGCCCGAAACCGTCAAGACCGCTCCCCACACCATGCCCATCGCCCGCATGGACGAGGTGGGCGCCAATCGCAAGCTCAACGTCCGCTGGCGTCCGGAGGTCTGATAGTAACACCGCGTACCGCCGCCAGATCGTCCGTTATTGATTTTGCCCATCGGTCTGGGTACTGTGAATTGTTGGACATCAGGGCCATGGTGCGCCCATGCTGTTCCGCCACGATTCGGGGAAACGACGCCTCCACGTCATCAGTACTGTTGCTGTGTCCGTTTGGATGCCCGCGGCCGACCTGACCGTCCAGTCAACCCGTCGCAGGCAACCCCAAGGGTAGATTCGTCCATGCAACGCTGGGTCACGAGGACCGCTCTGCTGCTCACCCTTTTGGTGTTGCCACCGACGCTCCGCGCCGGTGACAGCCCGCGATGGTCATTTGCAACCATCGCGGACAGCAGCACCCAGGTGCCACAGGACGCCAACGGGACATTTTCGGCCTTTGGCACCGAGCCGGCCTTCAGCGCAGGAATCGTGGTCTTCAGCCGCCGCGGCGGAAGCGACGATCGCGACGGCATCTACGCGGCAACCGAGGGCATGCTCCGCGTCGTCGCCGATCAAACCACCATCGCCCCAACGACGAACCTCCCCTTCGAAGTGTTCGGATCTGCCCCACCCGACGTGAGCGGCGATGCGATCGTCTTCTCCGCCAACAACCCGCGCGGTATCTACCAGCAGATCGGCGACAGCAGCATCGCGGTCGTCGTCGACCAGAATTCCACGATCGACGGTGATCCCGGTTTTTTCGGACCATCGCTCAACGCGCCAGCCTCTGTCAGCAGCGGCAACATCGTCTTCATCGGCGTCAACAACATCTTTCAGCCAGGGGTCTACGCCCTGATTGATGACGTCGTGCAACCGGTCGCCCTGCCCGGCGTCACCAATAACGGTTTTCTACTCCGCAGCTTCAGCGGCCCGGCCATCCATGCCGACGCATCTTCGACGTCGATCGCCATCATCGCCAACGACCTCAACAGCAACGTCGATGGCATCTTTGCCATCAATGGTTTGACGGAGGCCGTCGCCACAACCAACACATTGATCCCAGATGGAAACGGCACATTCACGGCGTTCGGATCACCGCCCACACCAGGCCTCGCCTTGTCAGGCGACAACGTCGCATTCGTTGGCGAGGGAACCAGCAATCAGCGCGGCCTCTACCACACCGTCGGCGGCCTGACGCGAGCAGCCGACCGCACAACACCTGTCCCCAACGGAACAGGAACCTTCTTCACGTTTGAAAACCCGTCGATGGTCAACGATCAACTGCTCTATGTCGCCACAGGCCAAGGCGGACAGATCGGTATCTACCACCAGTCAACCGAGCATGCATCGACTCCGCAGAAGGTCATTGACGCCACCGATCTCCTCGACGGCCGACAGATCGTCGATCTAAAAGCTGGCCGTTCCGCCCTCGACGACTCCGGCAGCGACCGCTTCGCATTTTGGGCACGTTTCGACGACAACTCTGAAGGCATCTACGTCGCGTCCCTGCTCGACTGCACCATCACCGCCGACGATGAAATCCAGTTCGACACAAGTGATCATGTCGCCTCAGCTCAACCCGGCCCTGGCATCTACACGTGGTCCATCACCGGCAGCACCATCGACGACGGCCAAGGCACCAACGAAATCACCTTCACCGCGGGCAGCGACGAGACCCTCACGCTCGAACTCACCATTGAAGACAACGGCATCTCCGTCACCTGCGACAAGGTCATCAACATCCGCTTCGGGCCAACCGCCACCGCCGACAACGACGGCCCTGTTTGCGACGGCCAACCCGTTACCCTCACCGCCGAACCAGCCATGGGCGTCACCTACGCATGGACAGGCCCCGGCGGTTTCACATCCGACCAGCAGTCACCCGTCATCAACCCCGCCGTTGCGGGCACCTACACCGTCATCGTCACTGATGAGAATGACCTCTCCGACATGGCCAGCACGGACGTCATCGTCAACGCCAATCCCGTTCCAATCGCCACCAACGATGGCCCGGTATGCGACGGATTCGACGTGATACTCACAGCAGAACCAGATGGCTTGGTCATCTACGCTTGGACAGGTCCCGACGGATTCGCATCCAGCGAGCAGTCTCCAGGTGTTTCGCCGGCCATCGCCGGTACGTACCAACTCACTGTCACCGACGACAATGGATGCCTCGCCACGACAACGACCGACGTCACCCTTTTCGAGAATCCCGATCCAACGGCTGACAACAACGGTCCCATCTGTCTCGGCAATGACGCCGTCCTCACCGGCGGGCCCGATGATTTGGTGTCCTACGCATGGACAGGTCCGGATGGCTTTACCTCTGACCAGCAAAGCCCCGACGTCCCCATGGCCGTCGGCGGACCCTACGAACTCACCGTCACCGACGAGAACGGTTGCGTCGGCCTAGTGACGACCGAGCTATTCGTCGACGCTGTCGACGTTACGCCACCCACGATCACCTGCCCGCCCAACGCTGCCCGAAATTGCGGCGACGCCACAACCCCCGCCACAACCGGCATAGCCACCGGACAGGACAATTGCGGCGCTCCCGTGACGATCAACTCTTCAGATGCTGTCAGCGGCAACTGCCCACGCACCATCACACGCACATGGACCGCCACCGACGAGAGCGGCAACGAGACCACCTGCGACCAGACCATCACCCTCGCCGAATTGCCGCCACCACCACCCGACGGAGGCGGCGGATCCGGGGGCGGCGGTGGCACTGGAGGCGGCACGCCAATCCCCGTCGACATGACCAGCGGCACGGGCACCATCAACGATGATGGCACCTTCTCAGCGAACGCGATCACCGCGACCGGTGAACTTCTTGCCAGCGTGCGTTTCATCGAGGCACCACCCGGTGAAACCGTCACCTACGTCGTCCGCACCATCAATCCCGACGTGGACGACCTGCCACGCGACGGCTTGATCATCGGACCGGTCGCGAACCGCATCTTCACGGTGGAAACAACGGGTGAGCCCGGTACATTCACCGCGATCGTAAGCTTGTTCTTCACACAGGCAGACCTCGAAGCCAATGACGCGGATGCGATCGACGCACAAATCGTCGTTCTCGACGAAACCACCGATCCCAACGCGTGGACCGAATCCGGAGACAGCGAGCAAGTCGGCCAACCATCCGAATCCGTCGGCGAGTTCGGCATCGACCAGATCGACGACAGCACGTATCGCTACTGGACCGTCCGCGACCGACTGAGCACGTTCGCCGTCGGAGAGCTTTTCAACGAACCAGCCAACGTCGATCCAGATCCACCAGCCGACGATCCACCGCCAGACGACGACGAGCCTGTTGATCCGCCCGCAGAGCAACCGCAACCGTCAGACACCGACGGCGACGGCATCACAGATGACGACGACTTGTGTTCCGACACACCATCGGGCACCATGGTCGACGAGACGGGCTGCCCTGTCGCCCAGGAACCGGACCCGCCCACACCAGACATGCCATCCGATTGTGGCGCTCCATGCGGCACCATGGGCATGATTGGATGGGCACTGCTGCTGCTCGGATACGCTCCCCTGCGATCCATGCGACGACGCCTGTGACATCATCAGCCGATCAAAACACACTTCGAATCATCCACGACATTCCCAAACCCGGACCAGACAACATGGCCCGCGACGAAGCGTTGCTGCACCGCGTCGGCGACGGGTCTTCGCCCCCCACCCTCCGACTGTACGAATGGTCCGAACCCACCATCTCACTCGGATACTTTCAGAAGTACGCCGACTTTGAGCAACTGGCACCACCCGCTGGCGACATGCCGGTCGTCCGTCGCCAGACCGGCGGTGGCGCCATCCTGCATGATCGCGAACTCACGTATGCCCTCGTACTTCCTGTCGCGTTCGACCCGATCCGCGACAAACCCACCCATCTCTACGAAATCGCCCATGACGCACTGCTCGAGGTCCTCGCCGCCAACACCGTGACCGCAAGCCTCAACGGCGTCAGCGACGACTCAGGCCCAACCCGAGGCCCCTTCTTTTGCTTTGCGCGCAGACATGCACTCGATGTGGTCATTCGCGATGAGAAACTCGCCGGCAGCGCTCAACGCCGCACCAGAAACGCCATCCTGCAGCACGGATCCATCGTGATCGAACGCCGATTCGATCAGCAACCAGCAGCGGTCACGAACACACCCATCCCCGTGCTACGCGAGATGCTGCCAATAGAGGTTGCGAAGCGCCTTGGATGTGAACCGCAACTCGGCGAATGGATCACCGAGGAACTGGAATTGGCCGCCGACATTCAGAACAAATACGCCGGCGATGAATGGACCAGACGAACCTAGTGATCCGCCGTGAGAACCGTCGGCACTTCCTCGTCCTCCGCTGGTGGCGCCCACGCGGTCGGCGCGTTCGTTGGCTCATCCTGCTGAATCAACAGTCGCACCGTTTGCCGAAAGTTTTCCCGAAACTTATCCAACGCCAGAAAATACGGGTCGAGATGCCGCCAGTCCGTCTCCACACGCCCCTGCGGCGGTACAGGATACTCCTCTTCATCGAGGGGCAACTCGACGCTCGCATCCGCCCCCACCGTCGCAAGCAACCGCCCGTCCAACGTCGAATACAACGCCCCGCGAATATCGCAATACGGATTCTGCAGATCAATCGTGTAAATCATGCAAAGGTCTGCCCCGATGTCCGACGCCCGCTGCACGAAATCAGCCGCCCGACCGCGATGCTTGCGGAACCCCGGATACTTCAAAGGCAGCACATCTGAAATCTGCCAGTAGTCGGTGAACAGCTCCATCCATGCCACGAACTCACGCGTCGGCTGATCCGCCAACTCGACGAGCCCGTGCTGGGTCTTCTGCTCGCCCACACTCACAACCCGCGCAATCGCAAGCGACGCCGGGAACATCCCTTCCGTCGGACCAGCCATCAATCGCACGGAACGATCCGAACCAGGTCCCCCCGCATCAAACGCCGGATCCACAACGCCAAGCCAACCCCGCGGCGCCTGCGGCAGCTCCGTCCATGCGTACTCTTCTTCCTTCGGAGCACATCCCGACAGAACCACAACCGCCGTCAACACACAACACCATGCACGCATGCCCAGGTTCCTTCCGAGCCAGAATCCCGACCTCATTGCCAGTTTCCTCATTCCGGCTTATCGGAAGAGCGACTCGGCAACTCACGGACAATTTCTCGGACCAACAGGCACATCCCATACAAGGGTCACCAGCCTCAACGAACACCACATTACCGGACCTTCAAACATGCAAGACAACAACTTCGGACCTGCTCACCTTTCCCGCCCGAAAATCCGATGCAACTTCAGACCGCTAATGCATCACAGGAGTGCGCCATGGCCTCGCAGGTTGCAGTCGGAACCAACGAAGTACTCACCGCCGCCCCGCTCACCGGTCCGGTTTCCCCAATCCGATTTCGCGTACTTGGACAAATCGGCGCCATCGTCCGATCTTTCCCCGTTGGGTCCTGGGTGATCCTCGACATTGCGATCCTCTTTGCGGGCGTTTCACTCGGCTTCAATCTCTTCGTTGAAGGCCAGATTCTCCCCTACACCCACGTTTCCATGTGGCACGCATGGACGACCCTCTGCGCCACCTTCATCTTCGCCAGCCTCGTCTTTGGGCTTTATGAACGTGAAACCCTCTGGAGTCGGTCACGCATCCTCACCCGCCTGATGCTCACGTGCACGACCGCACCCATCATCTCATACGCCATCATCTACGCGCTCATGTACACCCAGATGAGCCGACGCGTCACCGCACTGGCCATCATCATGCAAATGGTGATGGGCGGCATGATCCGACTCGTCGCATGCTGGGCGTTGCACCGCGTCCCACGAAATCTCGTCCTCGTCGGACCGGGCGTCATCTCCAACGCCCTCGTCAACGCCTTTCAGAGAGGCTTTCTCCACGAGTATCAACTCGCCGGCTACGTCGATGAGAAGCCCGCCAGCTCCGACACGATCTCCGGCATCGCATGGCTGGGCACGACGCACGAACTCCCCGACATCCGCGACAGATACAGCATTCAGGACATTGTCGTCGGCGCCGAAGCCGCCACCGATCAGGGCGTCATGAATCAGGTCCTTCCCTGTCTCCGAAGAGGTTGCCGCGTCACCAACGAAGCCACCTTCTTCGAGAAAGCGACTGGCCAAATCCTCGTCGATGAGATCACGCCGCACTGGTTCCTGTTCGCCGACCTGCAGGTCCATTGCCAACGTCGCCAAGCGCTCAAACGCGCCTTCGACATCGTGACCGCCGTCGTCGGCGTCATCGTCGCGATCCCGCTCGTTCCATTCATCGCCATCGCCATCAAACTCTGCGATGGCGGCCCGATCCTCTACTCGCAGACCCGCGTTGGTCAGAACGGCCGCGAATTCAAACTCTACAAATTCCGCACCATGAAAGTCGGCGCCGAAACCGACAACCCCGTCTGGGCCGTCCCGAACGACCCCCGCGTCACACTCGTCGGTCGCTTCCTCCGGAAATCGCGCCTCGACGAACTCCCGCAGCTATTCAACATCCTCATGGGGCAGATGTCCGTCGTCGGCCCGCGTCCCGAACGTCCCGAACTCGTCGCCAAGCTCACCGAGCACATCCCCTACTTCAACGAGCGACACCTCGTCAAACCAGGCCTCACCGGCTGGGCGCAGATCGGCTTCCGCTACGGCAGCACCATCGAAGACGCCAAACGCAAGCTGCAGTTCGACCTATACTACCTCAAGAACATCTCGATTGAATTGGACCTGATCATTCTGCTGCGCACGCTCGGCGTGTTCGTTCGCGGCGCCTGCTGATCAACGCGTTCCATCACGCCTGCCGCGCGATCTCCTCGAAGAACGCGTCGTCGACGTCCATGATTCCCTGCTGATTCCACGCCCACTTCGTGTCAAACGCCCACCGAGCCGCCGCCAACATCCCCACCAGCTCGCAACTGGCCAACAGCAACGCATGGTCATCGCTCTCCGCAGCCGACTGACCGAAGACCTTCACCGGAATCATCTCCGCCAGTTTCTGCATCCCCGCGAAATCGTCCCCATCGACAAACCCCCGCTCATGCCGCTTGCGCTGCTCAAACCGAAGCGTCCACAAATGCCCCGACACCTCCGTCACCTTCATCTCGATCGCCGACTGACACTTCAGCTCCCGTCCCTCCGGCATCGCTCCGAACCCTGGCGCCGTGTGTGCATCCGGAAACTCCCACAACCAGCACAGCAGACAATACTGCCCCCACGACTCATGAAGCCGCAAATGCAACTCCGCTTCCGTGTATCCCTTGATCGCCCGCCAATCGATCAGCGACTCGCGAAAGCGGATCACCGACCCCGGCGAAAGCACCTTAATATCATGCGACATCACCTTCTTACCCTGTCGCTTGCACTCGGCGTTGCGCATCTGCACGACGTTCGCCTGCACCGCCGCCCCCATCGCGACCACGTCCTCAGCCGCGCGAGGCACCGGCTTGTTCGGATCAATCACCGTCAGTGGAGAATCAGTCACAACCACTCCAATCCAACCTGCACGTTTCGCAGCTCAAATCCCACAACCCGACTATAGACAGCCAACCCGGTCTGCGAAAGGATACGCGCGAAAGGAGCTTACCCGATGCAACTCTACGACCAGCACCTCCACTCGCACCACTCCTTCGACTCTTCCGCCAACCCCGAAGCCAACGTCCGCGCCGCCCTCGACGCCGGCCTCGCAGGCCTCACCTTCACAGAACACTTCGACACCCACCCGTCCGAACGCGAAGCCTGCATCTACAACGACAAAACCTACTCACAAACCATCCACGACCTTCGTCGCAAATTCGGTGACGCCATCTTCATCGGCAAGGGCATCGAAGTTTGCTTTCAGCCGGACAACCTCGACGACATCGTCAGCTTCCTCGACCACCTCACCTTCGACCTCGTCCTCGTCAGCGTCCACTGGTGCCATGGCTACCCCATCCACATCCGCGACGTCTGGAAGGACCGCGACGCTTCCGACGTCACCCGCTGGTACCTCGAAGGCGTGCTGGCCGCCATGCAAACCTGCGAACGCCTGCACCGCAACCGCTCCCGTGTCTTCGACGTTCTGGCCCACATGGACTTCTGCAAACGTTACTCGAAACGCTTCGCCGACCGCATCTGCATCGAGGAGCACACCGACCTGACCGAAAAGATATTCACCTGCTGTCTGGAAGCCGACATCGTCCCCGAGATCAACACATCCACCACCCGCCAAGGAATCGGCGAATCCATGCCAGGCCCCAACCTCGTCAGGCAATACGCCCAACTCGGCGGAGAGGCCATGTCCCTAGGCAGCGACGCCCACCGCTCCGAAGACATCGCCGCCGACTTCCCCGGTGAAGTCGCCAACCTCAAATCCGCCAACATCCACAACGAAGCAGTCTACCACCAACGCGAGAAACGCCTGATTCCACTCGACTGACGATCATCTCTCTAGTCGAGATTCTGCTGGATTTTCGACACCCACAGTGCGATACTAATTAAGGACGAATTCAGTATGGAGCAGCACCATGATACGAACCGACGACATCCGCTCGCTCACAGACTTCCGACAGCACGCCGCGGAGCACCTCGCCCGTTTGGCAGAATCCGGCGGCGTCGAAGTCCTCACCGTCAATGGCGAAGCCAAGGGCGTCGTCATGTCACCCAAGACGTTCGATGAGTTGGCGGAAAAGGCCCTCCAAGCCGAGATCACCGAAAAAATCAAACGCGGAATGGAACAAGCCAAGGCGGGTCAACTCGTCGACAGCGAAGAGGCATTCCGAGAAATTGCCAACAAGCATGGCCTCAAATTTGATCGATGACCTATCCCACCAGGCTCACCACCCATTTTCGCGATGACGTGGACAACCAAATCGCCTATTGGATGGATCAAGGCGTGGCGGTATCCACGGTCGAAGGTTGGCTTGCCGAGCTTTACGACAAGATCAGGAGGCTTGAGAACTTTCCTGAGCTTTACGCCATCGACGAATTCCAAAGCAAGGCGTTGGATTGCGAAACTCGAAAGCTCAACATGGGCGACCACCTGGTGTTCTACCAGTTGGATTACGATCAGCGACAGGTCATCGTCTTGGCGCTCATCCACGGCGCTGCGCGACGGCAATCTTGAGTGTCGATGCTCACAACACAGCGTCCACGCCCGAATGACGTCAAGTCGTTCGTAACCCCCAAACCAGTACCACCAAACTCAACCCCCAGCAATACCAAGCAAAGTGATGTATCTTCTCACGAATCACCAGCCCGATCAGCACCTTCAACGCCACCATACCACTCACAAACGCCACGCCCGTCCCCACGAGCACCGCCGCCCACGGCACCGCCTCCATCATCTCTGACGAACGCTCAAGCGTCTCCTTCACCTTGATCAGCCCCGCCCCCAAAATCACCGGCGCCGCAATAAAGAAACTGAACTGCGCAGCCCACGGTTTCTTAAAACCACAAAACAGCGCCATGCAAATCGTCGACCCGCTCCGCGAAATCCCCGGCAGGATCGCACACCCCTGCGCAATCCCCACCAGCACCGCCCGTCCAATCCCAATCCGCCGCCAACCACGGCTCGGCCTCGGAACAAGTCGCGTCGCAAACAAAAGTCCCCCCGTCACCGCCAATCCAACAGCCGTGCTCGTGATGTTGTCGAACGCGGCCTCGAACTGATCCTTGAACCCAAACCCGATGATCGCCGTCGGTACACAGGCCGCAAACCCCAATATCGAAATCCACCATCCCGTTCGCCGACCCGTGTACCCCGCGCTCGACTCCCGCACCAATCGCCCCAGATAGTCCCGAAACGTCCCCGCAAACACGATCATCACCGCCGCCAGCGTCCCGATGTGCGACATCGCGTCAAACAGCAGCATCACCGACGAATCACCCGCCAGCCCGAACAGCCGCTGCGTGATCACCAGATGCCCACTGCTGCTGATCGGCAGGAACTCCGTCAGCCCTTGCACCAGCCCCAGCACGATCGCCTTGAATATGGTTAGTTCATTCACGTGCCGGTGTTATCGGTCAATATCGCACGCGATTTCATCAGATAGGTCACCAGCGATGCCGCCGTCACCAGCACCATCACCCACACCACCACCGCCACCGCAGTCTCAACGGATGGCTGCGGCTCCAACCCACGACCAGCCACCGCCAGCAGAATCACCCCCACCGTGATCGACTGAATCCACATCTTGGCCTTGCCGACATAACCCGCCCCGAACGCGATCCCCCGCGATTCTGAAAAACCGCGAAGCCCCGTCACCAGCAACTCCCGCCCCAGAATCACAACCAACATCCAAGGCCGGAGAAACGTAATGTTCAACCCGTTCTCATCGCAGAATGACGGGCCTGCCAGAAAGATGAACGCCCCGCACACCAGCACCTTGTCCACAAACGGATCGAGAATCCGCCCAAGTGCCGTCACCTCGTTCCGCTTTCGCGCCAGATACCCATCCAGGTAATCCGTCGCAGCCGCAATGACGAACAACGCAAACCCGACATAGAGAATCCAGGGTTCCGGCGATCGCTGCGAGTATTGCCCAAGGAGCACGAAAAAGACGATCGTCAGCACGAGACGAGACAGCGTAATTTGTGTTGGGAGATTCACCTTCATGACGACGGGAGAACGGTCAACGGCGTCC
Organism: Phycisphaerae bacterium; assembly: GCA_028289375.1. Taxonomy (GTDB): domain Bacteria; phylum Planctomycetota; class Phycisphaerae; order UBA1845; family UBA1845; genus OFTM371. The sequence goes on from JANQQK010000086.1 coordinate 36,642, forward strand.
GCGTCGGCACCGCCATCAAATCATAATCGTCTCGCCCCACGCAACGGACCTGCACGAATGACCCAGGCGATGCATGGCAATCCTGAACAAATGTCACACTGTCCACCTGCGGAGCCTGCCCCTGATGCCGCGCCACCAACAATCCGTCATCGGCGTACCCATCCACCAACACCTCAAACGTCCGATCTTTCATCCGATCCGCCAATGCGAACGCCACCTCCTGCTGCGTCAACATCAACCGCTCGACACGCTCCTCCTTAACCTTGTCAGCCAACTGCCCCTTCATACGCCCCGCCGGCGTCTCCGGCTCCACCGAATACGGGAACACGCCCAGCGCATCGAAACCAAAGTCGCGCACGAAGTCTTCAAGCTCCTCAAACTCCGCTTCCGTCTCGCCCGGGAACCCCGCGATCATCGTCGTGCGGATATTCACCCCCGGAATACGATCCCGCAGCTTGGCCAGCAGCGTCTCCGTCTCCGCCCGCGTCACCCGACGATGCATCGCCTTGAGCATCCGATCGTTGATGTGCTGTAGAGGAATATCGATATATTTGACCACCCGGTCGCTCTCGGCAATCGCATCGATCATCGCATCCGTGAACACCGATGGATACACATACATCAGCCGCACCCACGCCACGCCCTCGACGTTGTTCAGATCCCGCAAAAGGTTATCCAGCCGATAGGGGGTCGCGAATTCCTCCCCGTAGCTGGTCGTATCCTGCCCGATCAGATGCAGTTCGATGGCTCCGTCCGATACCAGCTCCCGCGCCTCGCGAAGGATCACCTCCGGCGGCTTGCAGTGCATCGCACCGCGAATCGACGGGATGGTACAGAACGTACACTTCTGATTACAACCTTCACTGATCCGCAGATATGCGTAGTGCTGTGGCGTCAATCGAAGGCGAGAAAAATCAAGCTGCACGTACGGGTGGTACTCGCTCAGGTAAACATCCGTCTCTCGCTCCCCCGCCTGCCGATCGCTCAGGACGGCCGTCACCACATCATCACGGTTGTTCACGCCAACAAGTGCATCAATGCCATCCACCGCATCCAGCAACCCCTGCCGATCACGCTGCACCAGACAGCCAGCCACCACCACCCGGCGGCAGTTCCCCGCCTGCTTCTGGGCCACCGCCTGTCCGATCACGTCGACGGCTTCGTCGCGTGACGCCTCCAGAAACCCGCACGTGTTGATCACGATCACGTCCGCGTCGGACGCTTCATTCGTCAGCGCACAGCCAGCCTCTGCCAGTTGTCCGAGCATCTTCTCGGAATCAACGAGATTCTTCGCGCAGCCAAGCGAGACAAACGCGACGGTCGTGGGATCGGTGGGTTGAATCATGCGAATACAGGTCCTCTAGTACTTGTTGCCTAGTGTATCCATAGCGTGCCCGCCATGAAAGACCACCCAGCCTGCCCGAATTCCCTTGGCGTCTCTGCCGAAACGGCCATATCATCTCACGCACGACGGTAGAAGCCGAAATCAACGAAGGAGCCAAGATGGCCTCGAAATCACCCGAGAAGTCCACCCAGCTCGAGACGATCGAACCGATGGGCAATCGCGTGCTCATCCGCAAGGACGCCGACAAGAAACGCACCAAGGGCGGCATCGAACTGCCCGACGCCATCGAAATCCCGACCATTACCGGTCGCGTCGTGGCTGTTTCCGCCCAGATCGAAGCCGACAGCGACTACCCCATCCGCCAATACGACAAGATTCTTTTCAACCCGAAGAACGCCATCCCGGTCGATTTCGAAGCCGACAATCAGCTCTTCGTCGTCCCGATCGACGACATCGTCGCCGTCTTTCGCAAGGTGAAGTGACCCAGCAAGGCCAGCAGAATTGCTTGACATCACCAAACCCTACCTCATCGGCATGATCCACCTGCCGCCCTTGCCCGGCAGTCCACGCACCCACCCGCCGCTCTCAGAATCGCTCGACCGCGCCCTCATCGACGCCAAGGTGCTGGCGGCTGCCGGCTTCGACGCACTCATGATCGAGAACTTCGGCGACGCTCCATTCGCCGCCACCCAGATCGACCCAGCCACCATCGCGTCCATGGCCGTTGTCGCGTCGACCATCCGCCGCGAAACCAACCTGCCCATCGGCGTCAACGCACTCCGCAACGACGCCATCTCCGCCATGGGCATCGCCGCCGCAGTCGACGCCGCGTTCATCCGCGTCAACGTCCTCATCGGAGTCTCCGCCACGGACCAGGGTTTCATCGAGGGGGCCGCCGCCGTCCTCCACCGCTATCGAAAACAGCTGGCCTCTGACGTGGCCATCCTCGCCGACGTCCATGTCAAACACGCTCAACCCATCAGCCAACCCGACATCGCCCTCGCCGCCGAGGAAACCGCCTACCGAGGCGGAGCCGACGCACTCATCGCCTCGGGTACCACGACAGGCCGGGCTGCAGATCCGGAATCCATCGCGAAAATCAAGTCAGCCGTCCCCGATCGCCCGCTCCTGATCGGCAGTGGCGCCGACGCCACGTCCATCCGTGACATCCTGCAAGTCGCCGAGGGCGCCATCGTCGGCACGTCGATCAAACGCGATGGCAAAACGACGGCCCCGGTCGATCCCGACCGGGCCAAGGCCTTCATCACCGCTGCCCGATCAGCATGACCGCAGCGCGTCGCTCCAAACCCGTCGTCCGTCTCTGGGGCATCGCTGGCTCGTGCAGGAACCTGATCAGATCGCTCGGCTTCCAATCGGGTCGCCAGTTCGTCGAATTCGTGGCAACCGCCTTTGACCCGACATTCCGCGTCACCGCCGACACCCGCATGCTCCAAGCCGTCGAAGACGACCTCCGCGGAGGACGCAAAGACGACGCTCGCCGCGCCCGAGAAATCGAGCAGACACTCGCCGATGACAACGTCGTCGTCGCCATCAACCTCCGCGGCGGCGCCTGGCTCACCCGCGTGCTCCCGCGGGTCGACTTCGGCGCCCTCAAAAACCGCAAGCGCCCCATCGCCATCTTCGGATTCAGCGAAATCACCACACTGCTCAACATTACCGCTGCCCACCGCAACGTCGTCGCCTACCACGACATGACACCGTCGATGCTCACGGCCACGAGCAGAAAGCGAACCCCCACCCAGATCCGAGCCGACATCCTCAACTATTTCGCCGACATACGGCGCATCATCACTGGCCAACCAAGCCAGCGGACGATTGACGCCAAACTCGTCCATGGAAAGCTATCTGACGACCAATCCATCAGCCTCGTCGGCGGAAACCTGACGTTGCTGACCACGCTCATCGGCTCTCCACACGCTAAGACAATCGCCCCTCGTCGGAACCGCTGGCTTTTGATCGAAGATGTCCACGAAACCTCATGGCGCATCGACCGCAAGCTCGCCCATTTGGCCATGGCGGGCATGCTCCACCGATATGACGGATTCGTCCTCGGTCGCTGCACCAACGGTGATACCGACCTCACTGATGCCGCCCTTAATTGCCTCAAGAAGCAGATGGACAGCCCCAATACCCCAATCATCCGCGCCGCCAACATCGGCCATGTCCTCCCGATCGCCCCAGTCCCCCTCAATCGCCCCGTTATTCGAATCCTGAAAGGCCGCAACAGGAGAATCAGCTTCGACATCAACTGGTCCAAACTGAAAATCGCCGAAACGGCCCCCTGATCAGCCGTCGACCGGAAACTCGTCCAACGCCCGCGAGATTCGCCGCAACCCTTCCCGCAGCGTCACTTCCGGCACGCCAAACCCAATCCGCACGTGGTCGCGCTGCTCAAAGAAATGCCCAGACACCACCTGCGTCTCGAACTCCGCCCTCAGAAATGCACAGAACCGCTCCGAATCCACCCCATCCGGCAATCGGACATACCCAAAAATCGCGCCGTCGTCACCGCAATCTCCCAGCCGCGCCTCTTTGCCAATCCACCCTCGGTACACCGCCGAACCCACTTCCCGAATCCGCCGCGTCCGATCCTCGAACATGCCGATGTTCCGCAGCACCTGAATAGCCATGCTTGAACTCGGAGCCGCCAGATCCACGTCTAAATGGTCCCAGACCAGCCGCGCCCGCTCGATCACCGAGGGCGACCCCAGCAACCACCCCGCCCGAAGCCCGCCAAACCCGTAAACTTTGGTCAGCGAACCCGTCGCGATCACGTGATCCCCGAGCGACGCCGCCGTGCCCAGTGGCAGCCCATTCCGCAGATAGCCAAAATCGCGATAAACCTCGTCGACAATGAGCTTTACGCCGTGGTGGCCACACAAATCCGCAACCGCCCGCATATCCTCTTCGCGGCATCGCCGGCCACTGGGATTGTGGAAATCGCTCAACACCACCGCCGCCACGCCGCGGTCGAGCGCAGCGGCAATCTCTGCCAGATCCGGCCGAAACGCGTCATTCACCTCCCGCCGAAACCGAACGACCTCAAGCCCCTGAAAAGCCGCCACCCGCAGCAGAGGCTCGTAGGCTGGCCACTCGATTGCCACCTTCCGCCCACGTTCAGCCGCCACCGCCATGGCCACGAAGTTTCCGCTGCTCGTCCCCGACGCCGGCAGCACCGAATTGGGCGACACCCCGTAACGATCCGCGATCAGTCCGGTCAGCACCGGGTCACCGTACGCCCCCGTCACAAGGGTCGACAGCGTGTCGGCGATGGCTGGGCACTCCGCGACAGCCACGCGCGGTGCACCGGAAACGGTCAGCTCAAATCGTGCAGGTGTATGCCGTTTGGCCCATTCGAGGTAAGTCATCACAAACCGAACTCCGCAACACCACTACCATCGTGACACCAGTTGTCAGCCCCGACGGGAATCCTATGATGTTCAATAGGTGGCTTTCACGTTTCCGGTCCGCCAGACCGTGGAACGCAGGCAACTTCCGATCCAAGCGTAGTGGAGATTCAAGTCATGCCCAACCCCGCGCTTCGGCGCTCCGATTTCCTCGAAACGTACGCCGTTCATGCAGCCCTGCGCGCCGGACTCAAATCCAGTCTCTACCGACAGGACAAGGAGGCAGACAAAGCCGCCCGGAAACTGCTCAAACATCTCGAAAGCCCAAAATCCATCTACGGCCGACAGCACCGCATGATCAAACTCATGCAGAAGGGGGCAACCGTGGCTCAAATCTGCAAAGGCCTCAAATGCTCCCGGCGGACCGTGTTTCGCTATTTTCACGACCTGGCAGCCGCCGGAATCGAGGTCGAATGGGACGGCAACAGCTACAGTGTTGGCAACGGCATTATGCAGCTCGTCCGATAAAAACGGCTAGGATTGGCCATGGCAGCCACTCGCTGTCTCTGATTCGCGCCCATTTGGAATATTCCGCCGACCGCCTCGAATGATACCATGTTCACATTGTGGTCGTGAAAGGAGGGCGTCGACATGCGCTCGGTCGGATTGGCATACGTGCTCTGGTTCTTTGGCGGCGTCTTCGGCGTTCACCGGTTCTACTGCGAGAGAATCGGCACTGGTGTCCTCTGGTTCTTCACGGGTGGACTCTTCGGCATCGGCTGGCTTGTCGATCTCTTCCTCGTTCCATCGCTGGTCGAAGAAGCCAACGCCAACGCGGCCCGTGAGCTCCGCGCCATCATAGTCTCGGACGACGCCCCATCCATCCCAACGCCCCAGCACGCCCAAACGGCCGAACGCTGCGTCTATTGCACGCAATGCGGCCAACCAATGCGTGTCCCCGCGTCCGCCGGCGGCTCCTCGTTCGCCTGTCCCAGTTGTCGCGCAGTTCTTCGCGTCCCCGCCTGATCAGGCCGCGATGCCGGTTTGACGTCGTCTTCACAACAATCCTGCCAAACGAATCGCACAGAATGCACCGCCAATGAATGAGTGTTATTTGTAAACATCCATTTGGACGCATTCGTCAATTTGCAATTAAGATTGGCTGTTCGTACGATTGGTGCCATGGCGACAGCTCCAGCAAGCAAGATGACGGTACAATGCGACTGCGGCGCGAAGCTCAAGGTGCCGACGTCCGCCGAAGGCAAGAAAGCCAAATGCCCGAAGTGCGGCAACGCATTCCGTATTCAGAAGTCTGGGGACGACGCACCATCCGCCAAGTCAATCAAGACGGCCGCGTCTCCTGGTGACAGTGGCGACATGGGCTCCATTCTGAACGCCCTCGCAACCCAGGCCAACAACGCCCCCGCCATTGAAACCGAGGAATCTCTCGCACCCCCGGTCCTTTGCATTAAGTGCGGACGCATGGTGCCGTCCAGCTCCGAAGCATGCGTTCACTGCGGCAGCAATATCCGGCAAACGGGAGCCGCACGATCGTCCATCGCCCGACCAGGACCTGCACACTCGTCTTTCAGCGTAATTGATGCCATGCCACAGTCTCTCGCGTTCGGCTGTGTGCTCAGTGCACTCGGTGCGTGCCTTGGCGCTGGCATCTGGTTTCTGGTCTGCAAGACCACCGGGTACGAAGTCGGATACATTGCGTGCGCCGTTGGATTTCTTGCTGGCGGCGGCATGCTGCTTGGCAATCGTCAGGAAGATGATTTGGCAGCCATCATCGCAGCGGGCATGGCCGTTGGTGGAATCGTGTTGGCACGTATCCTGTTCATCAGCTTCCTTATTGGCGACTTCACCACCGAAGCCCGGAATGACATCGATTACCAGCGCGGGGTCGTGGCTACGGTCATGGCGTTCGATGCGCTGCAGAACGGCAATCCATCCGATCAGGCCGCGTGGGAATCTGAACTCGACAACGCCTACGAACAAGTCGGCTCGATGCCCGAGAACGATGTGCGCAACACGTTCCAGTCTCGCGAATCCGACTTCAAGAACGCTGTCGCGTCCAACAACCTTGTCTCCCGACATGCTGACACGGAAGGCCTCGATCTCGATGCATTGGGTGAATCAAAATGGGAGTTCCTCAAGGAGACTTTTGATCCACTCGACATCATATTCTTCTTGATTGCAACCGTTGCGGCATTCAAGGTCGCCGGCATTTCGAAGGCATAGACCTGCCTAACCCTTGATCACCCCGATTGGCCGCATCCGCGCGACGCGCTTGCTGATGCCGGCCTCATCCACGACGCGCACAACATCGTTGACATCCTTGTACGCCTCCGGCTGCTCTTCATCCAAACCGCGTCGACCACGCGCCCGCGCGTAGACACCCCGATCCAGCAACTCCCGATGAATGGACCGCCCCTTCGCGCTGCGTACCGCAGCGGTACGCGACATCACCCGTCCCGCCCCATGACACGCACTGCCGAACGTATCCGTCATCGAGCCATCCTGCCCAACCAGCACGTAACTGCTCCGCCCCATATCACCCGGAATCAACACAGGCTGACCAATGCTGCGATACTTGGCAGGTACCTCATCGTGTCCGGGCGGAAACGCCCGCGTCGCCCCCTTGCGGTGCACACACAAACTGCACGAGCGCCCGCCGACGTCGTACGGCTCCATCTTCGCGATGTTGTGCGCCACGTCGTACACCATCCGCATCCCCAGCTCCGGCGGTCGCATGCCGAAAACCTTCTCGAATGACTGCCGCGCCAAGTGTGTCATGATCTGCCGATTGCACCACGCGTAGTTCGCCGCCGCCCGCATCGCCCCAAGATACCGCTGCCCCTCACGCGAATGCACCGGCGCACACACGAGCTGCCGATCCGGGAGGTCAATTCCATACTTCTTCGGTACGTTCCGCAGCTCGCGCAGGTAGTCATCACACACCTGATACCCCAACCCGCGCGACCCCGAATGGATCATCACACAAACTTGCCCCAACGCCAGCCCCATCACGCCAGCCGCCTTCTCATCGAACACGTGATCGACGACCTGCACCTCCATGAAGTGATTGCCCGACCCAAGTGTCCCACACTGCCCTCGGCCACGCTCGATCGCCCGATCGGACACCAGATCCGGATCCGCTCCACCCAGACGACCATGCCCCTCAGTCACATCAATGTCGGACGCATACCCGAACCCGCGTTCGACAACGAAACGCGAACCTTCGGTCATCAGCTTCTTCAAATCACCCCGATCGAACGTGACCTTGCTGCCTTGTCCGACGCCGCATGGTACGTTGGCAAACAGCGTGTTGATCAATTCCTCCAGCCGAGGCCGCACGTCCTCTTCGGTCAAGTCGCTGCGGATCAGCCGCACACCGCAGTTGATGTCATAACCCACACCACCCGGACTGATCACGCCGCCCTCTTCAGGATTCGTCGCCGCCACACCGCCGATGCAGAACCCATAACCGAAGTGAATGTCCGGCATCGCCAGGCTGTACTTCACAATCCCCGGCAAACAGGCCACGTTCGCCACCTGCTCCAGCGAATAATCATTTGCCATCAACTCCGCCAGCACATCGTCCGCGTAGATAACCCCATCCACCAGCATCCCCGGCTTGTGCGACTTGTCGATCTTCCACCGCCAGGCGTCCAGCCGCTCGAGTTGTCCTTCAAACTTCTTGCTACCCACAACTATATATCCAACACAATGTCCACTTCGTGTTGCCCGTCATGCTGCACAATCTCAAGATCATGATACGTCACGGCCTTGACCTCGCGATCCAGCATTGACCGCTCGGCATCGACCTTGTACGCCACGCCCCGCACAACCAACGCCATCTCCTCCAGCGAAACAATCTCCAGATCGGTGATCCGCTCCTGTCGTGTTTCAAACTGAAACAACAACTCCGACAGAAAATCCTGAAGCAGCGCGGCCCGATCCGGCGCATCGAATCGCAGATTCACCCGCTCGGTAACGTCACCCGTCTCAACGCGACCGATGGCTGCATACAAGCCTTCCGCCGCCGACAAGAAGAGCCCTTCAATTGTCGAACCCCAGGCATGCAACACCAGGTCGGCTGTGTGATCACGAAGCTCAAACCCGGACGACGTTGCATCCATACCCACACTCACTCCGCTACCCGACGAATGTCCGCTCCCACGCCAGCCAGCTTCTCTTCAATGCGCTCATATCCGCGATCGATGTGATACGCCCGGCTCATCTTCGTCGTTCCCTTTGCGATCAGACCTGCCAATATCAACGCCGCCGACGCGCGCAAGTCCGATGCCATCACCGGTGCCCCGATCAACCGTTTCACCCCATGCACAATCACCGTCGCCCCTTCCCGACGAATGCTCGCCCCCATCCGGTTCAACTCCGCCACGTGCATGAACCGGTCCGGGAAGATCTTGTCCGTGATCACACTGTTCCCATCACCGAGACACAGCAACGCCATCACCTGCGCCTGCAAGTCTGTTGGGAACCCAGGATACGGCTGCGTCGTGATGTCCACCGGATCAAGACGTCGTGACGACGAAATCACCACACCCTTCTCACCGCGCTCCACGTTGACGCCAATCCGTCGCAACCGATCAACCACCGCAATCAGATGCTCAAGCCGCGCACCATTCAACGTCAACTCACCATTTGTGATCGCCGCCGCCACCATGAACGTCCCCGCCTCAATCCGATCGGTAATCACCGAGTGATCACAACCTTTCAAGGACGCCACGCCATCAATCAGAATCCGCGGCGTGCCATGCCCACCGATCTGCGCACCACACGCATTCAGGAAATCGCACAAATCGGCAATCTCCGGTTCACACGCCGCCGACTCAATCACCGTTCGTCCCTCAGCCAACGTCGCCGCCATCAACGCGTTCGCAGTCGCCGTTACGGACGATCCGAACGCACCGCCCAGAAACATCTCCGTCCCACGCAGCTTCTTACCGCGCAACATCATGTCACCATTGACCAGATCCGAATCCGCCCCCAACGCCTCCATCGCCATTACATGTAAATCCACCGGCCTGGAACCAATCGCACAGCCGCCCGGCATCGCAACCTGCGCCCGCTTGCGCTTTGCCAGCAATGGCCCCAAAACGCAGACACTCGCGCGCATCTTGCTGACCAATTCGTACTCGGCGTGGCAGTTCATCTCGTCTTCGACGCGCAACTTCAGCGATCCATCATCCTCCCACGAATACGCAACCCCCAACCGCTGCAACAGTGTCAGCATCGCCTGAATATCGCGAAGACGTGGCACATTGCGCAGCACGACCTCCTCTTCGCAAAGCAAACTAGCAGCCAGAATCGGAAGCGCCGCATTCTTCGCGCCACTGATATCCACAGCACCCTTCAGACGATTCCCACCGCTGATCTCGAAATGATCCACAACGCCGTCCTTCCCGATCGAAATGTTCCGGATTGCTCCGAGCGCAGTGTATCACACTTTGACGAATTGCATCACCCGGTCATGAACTTCACCAGGCCCTTTGAACGTGCCGACATGCTCGAACGCGCCCTCGGATGTGAATATCTCCGCCACCGCAGCCGACTGCCCCGCTCCGATCTCCACGATCACGACCCCGGCGTCCGCCAGCAACCTCAGCGAATCCGTCGCAATCCTGCGATAGAAACTCAGCCCATCCCTCGCCGCGAGCGCTCCACGAGGCTCATAGTCCCGAATCCCCGCCGGCAAGTCGGCCCAATCGGCATCAGTCACGTATGGCGGATTTGATACCAAGACATGGAACCCGCCATCCGGCACACCAGCGGCGTCGAGAAGCAGGCCATCATGCTCGGTGATCTCAACCCGGTCCGAGATTTCATGCCGTTCAACGTTGCCCCGCGCCATCGCCGCCGCATCGGCAGACACATCCAAACCAGCACCGCGCACGTGCGGGCACTGCTTCGCCAAGGCAATCAAAATGCAACCACTGCCCGTTCCGAAATCAAGCACGTGGATCGGCCTGTCCGAAACTTCCGCGCACACCACCAAAGCCCGATCCACCACCGTTTCGGTATCAGGTCTCGGGATAAGCACGCCCGGACCAACGGTGAATGGCAGCGAATAGAACTCCTTTTCCCCGACCAGATACGCAATCGGCTCATGCTTGGCCGCCCGCCGCACGTGATCCCGAAAGACCGCCACCGCTTCAGCAGCCGGCATCTGCTCGAACTGCGTGTACAGGCCGATCCGCGGGCACCCCATCGCGTGGGCCAGCAGTACCTCCGCCGACAACCGCGGCTCATCCACCTCATGATGGCGAAAATGCTCGGCCGTCCACCCCAGCAAGCGCCCGACGGTCCATTCCGCTGACTTGGATTCCGTTCCTTCTGACATGCCAAGCCCTTATACCGGCCTAACCGACCGCTGCAATCACCAGTACCTTTCATTGCAAGGCCTTCGCGGACCGAATACACTCCGCGATCCGACGCGATCGTCTTGAGAACGTCAACGCGTCAACAAAAATTGCCACCCGCGTTGGTGGTGGCACGATGGTGGGCGTAGCTCAGCTGGAAGAGCACTAGGTTGTGGTCCTAGGGGTCGCGGGTTCAAATCCCGTCGCTCACCCATTCCATTGAACTCAAAGCCATACAAAACATAAGCTTACCGAGATCCAGCACGCAAGCTGATCGCCCAACGCGGTCCACCGTCCTCGTTGATGTCGCAAGCCCATATTGGTGAGTCGGATCGACCAATCGTGCTACGCCATCGCCCGCCCCGCCCATGCCGCCAGCATGTCTGATACAAAGGCGGCGTCTTCGGGTTTGGAAAGCAGATGATCCGCACTGCCAAGCGAAACGAAGCTCTTGGGATGCTTGGCCCATCCGAATATCTGGGCTGCATGGTCGATGCCAACGATCGTGTCGACCGGCGAGTGGAATATCATCAACGCCCGTCGCAGCGAACCGATCACGTTCCGTGCATCCTGCTCGCGCAAGTCGTCGAGCAACGCCTTGCCCAGCATGAAAGGCCGACCACCGATCGACACCTCCGCCTGTCCTGTCTCCTCGATCGAAGACGCCGCAGGCCCGATCAGGCGCATCACATGTTCCGGTTCGGCTGGCGCTCCGATCGTGGCCACCGCTTTGCACGCTGCGATCTTCGACGCGGAAAACAACACCGCAGCCCCACCTAGCGAGTGTCCGACGAGCAACGCCGGTGCCGACCGATTCTGCCGCAGCCAATCGGCGGCGGCCAGGAGGTCGCCAACGTTCGATGAAAACGTAGTTTGCGCAAACTCACCTTCACTTTGTCCAAGTCCCGTGAAATCGAATCGCAGCACGCCGATCCCGCGCTCGGACACTCCCCGCGCGATCCGCGTCGCGGCCAGAATGTCCTTGGAGCAAGTGAAACAATGTGCAAACAGCGCGTACGCCCCCGCACTTCCACCGTTTGGTTCGTGCAGGCGTGCAGACAAGGTGTGCCCCAACGACCCGACGAACTCAATCTTCTCAGCTTCCACACCAATTCCTTCCTTGAATGCCGCCATTGGTGCAGCAGCAGTCTCGAAAATCAGTAGCGATTTGAAACCACACCCCTTCGATCGATGATATCATAGTGGCCAGCGGGAGACTCGATGAATTGACGTCACGTATTACGCCAACCAAACACTGGCAACGGCGGTGACAACCCCGAGTACGATCACGAAGGCCGCCAACATGTAGTTCGGTGGTTCCTTGGCCAGTGAGCGTCCATGCTCCGTGGCTTTCAGGGCACGCAAACCCTGCCCGCCGTAGACCGCAGCAGCCAACCCACCGAGACCACCCACCACGAGCGTGATGCTGGTCAACTGTCCAAACGCCGTTAAGGCGGCCACAACGGCCGAGGTCAACCCGATGGTTAACCCCAAACGCACCTGATCATTGGCCTGCCGCAGCTCCGTTGCTTCCCGACGTGCGCGCCGCGATTCCTCGCGCAGCTCGCCCATGGTGGCTTGGAATCCACACTCCGGACACTTGAGCGTCGCTAGACCGCGCAGGTCATATCCGCATTCTGGACAACGCGGCGGGCGTTGCTCAGTCCACTCATCGGCGGCGACTGCCCGGATCATGCCCTATCCCCAGGACCAACTGAAACGATGCTTGAAATGGTGGTAGTACAGACCGATCATACGCATGGCCACCACCATGCCATAAACACTTGCAACGGACACAAGCACGGAAGCGCCGAATGGGTTCTTGCCGGCCTGATGAGAGTGCACGGCATCTGCTGCAAGCGAAGAGCCGATCAATGCCCCACATACAAGTGCGCAAGTGACAAGGTATGGCACTGCCGTCACGAAGATCGTACGAAGTATCAGTACCGGGTGCATCAACGCACCCAACCCACCCACAGCAGCCATCAGCATGATCATCGGGAACATCAATCCACCGAGGATGACAAACAAGAGCACCATCTCATCAGGGTTGTCCAACGTCGGGCCAATCCCTCCCATGATGAGAATGGCGTAGCAGATAAGCGGAAGCATGCATAGCGCAGAAACACCGATGAACTTCAGCAACGGGAAGATGATGCCGTCTATCCAGCCATCAAAGAAGTTCATATCGGGAAGATCTTTCTCGCCACCGGCGGCATGCAGAACAATGTTGAAGTAGTAGGCACACAACCATCCGTTCACGATGATCGAACCGACAAGCCCGAGACATGCCGCAAATGATAGCAACGACTGGACAGCCCCCATGACACACAGGGTGATGATGTTTGCCAAGTTGCCCGGATTCGTGATCAACAGGCAACTACCGCCGACATCCTTGATGTAAGCAGACCAGTGCTGTGCCATCGAGCCAATCGCCCCACCGCTCGGAGCACCCCGCATCTCATCCGCTTCTTCGGCCATGGCAGCGCGGCGTTGGGCTTCGGCGCGCTGTCGTTCCTGACGCTCCGCAGCGCGTGATGCGGCGCTCGATGCTTCGGCAGCCAACGCAGACCATACGCCTGACTCTTCTTCAGTGACCTCCGCCGCAACCTCTGCCGGTTCGACATCTGGCAGTTGAATCGCGCGTTGACAGTTCTTGCATTTGACACGCTTGCCGGCCAACCGCTCAGGAAAGGTATATTGGGCGCCGCATTGACAGGTCACGATTGACATGGGTTTCTCCGCGTTAAGCCGCGCATCCTAACTCATGGACTACTGCAGCAACGAATATAAACAATGTCTCAATTTGGAACACGCACGTCAGAATGTGTGTATTCGCGACGTGCATCAGCCAGAGCAATACCAAACACAAACCTAACATTTAATGTGGTTCGGAATCGTCTGACGATCGCCGAGTGCCAGAGAGACGCTTGGAGGAATCGCGGCCGCCGTCGCGATCGGCCTGTTTCACGTGAAACACATCTGGTTATTGCGAATCTGAGCTTGCGTTCTCGGCAGGCCTGACTAATCTGGGAGGATCGGCTCGGGTGTCAAATCGCACTCGTTTCACGTGAAACAACGCCCTATCAAGGATGACCGCCATGCAGAAGAACGAGAAGATCAAATCCCGGCGTTTGGGACGTGGATTGCAGGCATTATTATCGGGCGATGAAGAATCGCCAGCAGAATCGACCCAAGCGATACCATCAACAGAATCAGTAGAATCGCCCCCACGGGAAGCCAGAAGGCCCATGCCCGCCGATGCCCGGCATCGTCTAATCCCGGTCGGAGAGCTTCGACCCAACCCATATCAACCTCGTACAGAGATGGATCAGGAGTCGATTGATGAATTGGCCAGGTCGATCGGTCAATCCGGCGTGATTCAGCCGATCCTGGTTCGGCTGGTCTCTGACGGTTACGAGATCATTGCCGGGGAGCGACGTTGGCGGGCATCGAAACGGGCCAAGCTCAAACAGGTTCCAGTCATCGTCCATGATGCCAGTGACGAGCAGATGCTCGAATTGGCCATTGTCGAGAATATTCACCGGCGAGACCTCAACGCCATCGAGCGTGCCCAAGCCTATCGGCGATACTGCGACGTGTTTGCACTGTCAGCAGAGAAGGTGGCGGAGCGCCTTGGCGAGAATCGGACGACCGTGATCAACTTCCTGCGCCTTCTCGAGCTTCCCGGCGAGATTCGCGACCTGGTCTCAAACGGACAGCTCAGCGCTGGTCATGCACGAGCTATTCTGGGCGTTCCCGGGGAAGGCAAGCGGATCGAGATTGCCAAGAGGGCGATCAACCTGGGCTGGTCGGTCCGAACGATCGAGGACGTGGTTCGGAAAGCCAAGGAAGAAAAACCAACCCAATCAACCAGCAAGAAGGCCCAGCCGCCCAAGAAGGAGTCGTACCTCAAGTCACTGGAGAACCGGTATGCCGAACGATTCAAGTCGAAAGTGGCGATCCAGATGACAGACAAAGATGCCAACATTGGAAGGCTGGTCATCGAGTTCTACAGCCTCGAGGACTTTGAGCGCATTTCCGAGTTGGCTGGCGTTGATGCCGACCTGTCGGACGATGACTAATTTGTTGAGCTGATCAGCGCTCAGCGATCGGGGCGACCGGCCTTGATGGTTCGCCGATGTACTTGCTCAGCGGGCGAATCAGGCGGTTGTGGGTCGCTTGCTCAATGAAATGTGCGGCCCACCCAGTGACGCGGCTGCAAACGAACAGCGGGGTGTACATGTCGATGGGCAGGTCGAGCAGGTAGTATGTCAGGCCACAGGGGTAGTCCACATTTGGGAAGATTTTCTTCTCTTCAACCATTGGCTTCTTGATGGCATCGTAGATGGCCATCCATTTTTGCTGGCCCTTCTCTTCTGCAAGTTTGCGCAGCTCGGCTTCGAGGATATGCGCTCGGTGGTCGCCATTCTTGTAGACACGGTGGCCGAATCCCATGACCTTTTCTTTCTTGGCGAAGCGCTCGTGGATCCAGGCGTCGGCCTGCTCTGGGGTGGTAAATTGGGAAAGCATTTCCATGGCGGCTTCGTTCGCTCCACCGTGCAATGGCCCTTTGAGTGTGCCAATGCCGGTGACGACGCCTGAGACCATGTCGGACATGGTGGAGGCGACGATGCGGGTGGCGAAGGTGCTGGCGTTGTACTCATGCTCGGCGTAGAGGATAAGCGTGAGGTCGAGCAGTCGTGCGGCTGTCGGGCTTGGTTTCTCACCGAGGCACTGGTAGAGGATCTGTTCCGAGTGGTTCAGCCCGGGCAGCGGATCGACCGTATCCTTTTGATTGATAAGACGATAGCGAGCAGCGACGATGCCCGCGCAGGTGGCCATCAGCCACATCGCACGTCGACGAAGGTCGTCGACCGATTCGCCTTTGACGGGATCGAAGTGGCCTGCCATCGAGACGCCGGTGCGGAGCACGTCCATCATGTTGACGTCGGTGGGGATCTTGCGGAGCGTGTCGATCACGGCGTCGGGCAGATGACGAAACTGGGCCAAGCTCTCGTTGAACATTGAGAGTTGCTGTGCGTTTGGGAGGTCGCCGTAGAGGAGAAGGTGGGCGACTTCTTCGAACGTGGTGTTGTTGGCGAGATCAGCGATGTTATAGCCGCGATAGCAGAGGCTTTGCTGTTCGACGGCGGCGATGGCGGTTTCGCCTGCGATGACGCCCTCGAGGCCTGGCTTGAAGATGGTTTCCGTCATGGTGTGGGACCTCCGGTTAGCTTGTTTTCGGAGGTACTTTCATATCGTATCCGAGCAGATCGTACAACTCCTGGCGGGTTTGCATGCGGTCGACGGTGGCTTTCTGGGATCGGTCGGTCTTGATGGTGCGGAGGGCATCGCGCATGGCGTACATGGCGATGCGTTGCAGTGTTACGGGGAAGATGACAAGGTTGTAGCCCATGTCGGTGAACTGTTCGACCGTGTAATAGGGGGTCTTGCCGAATTCGGTCATGTTGGCCAGCAGCAGGGTGTCGACGTCCTTGGCGAATCGGCGGAGTTCTTCCTCGCCGGTGAGGGCTTCGGGGAAGATGGCATCGGCGCCGGCGGCGACGTAGCGGTTGGCGCGTTCGACGGCGTCATCGTAGCCCGTGACGCCTCGTGCGTCGGTGCGGGCGATGATCATAAAGTCTTTGCTGGCCTTGGCTTGTGCGGCTGATTGGATCTTAATGCAGAATTCGTCGGTGGGGACGAGCTTCTTGCCGTCGAGGTGGCCACAGCGTTTGGGGAATTCCTGATCTTCGAGGTGGATGCCGCTGAGGCCTGCGTGTTCGAGCTCGCGGACGGTTCTGGCGGCGTTGTCGGCGCCGCCGAAGCCGGTGTCGGCGTCGGCGATGATGGGGAGGGTGGTGACGTTGGCGACGGCGGCGGCGTGGTTTCTGACTTCGGTGAGGGTGGTGATGCCGATGTCGGGGACGCCGTGGACGCTGTTGGCCATGACGGCGCCGGAGAGGTAGATGGCTTCGAAGCCTTCGTCCTCGATGAGCCGTCCTGAGAGGGCGTTGATGGCGCCGGGCAGGGCGACGGTGTGGTCGGCGAGGAGTTGGCGGAGTTTTCGTGATCGGTCAGCGGATGGGGGTGGGGTTGTCATGGGTGTCCTTTGGGGCTCGGAGTTTCGTGGTTGTCGTGCGATCATTATTTTGGACAACGGCGGGGAGTTATCAAGGGCAGCGGATTAGGTTCGACGTTTGATGCATCCGTCTCCGTCTCACACTACGAATCGTCATGTTCGCTTCGCTTAACCTGACCTACGGTTCTGATTTACGGGTTGGTTTGTTTTGGGGTTGCCTTGATGGTCCAGATTGTGGCGAGGGTGATGGTGGCGATGCGGGTGAGGTTGATGGGCCAGCCACCGCCGCCGGCGCCGCCTGATGCTCCGGCGAGGAGCCAGGCGAAGTTCATGCCGGCGTGAAAGATGATGGGGACGAAGAGGGTCTGCCAGCGGAGCATGAGCCAGGCGTACCAGAGGCCGCCGAAGAATGTGACGAGGAAATTGGGCAAGCCGTTGGCGATGCCTTCGGCGGTCCACGGTACGTGAGCAAAACCAAAGAGGGTGGCGGCGGCGAAAGCGGTAAGGATGATGGTGAGGCGGTCGCGGATGACGGCGGCGGGGATGGCAACAAGGAGGGCGCGGAACAGGAGTTCCTCCATCAGGGGCGCGCGGATGGAACCACCGATGAAGGAATCGCGGAATGCGGTCCAGTTGATGCCTTTTTCAAGGTGAGACAGGCCTATGACGAGGCCGGCGATGATCATGGGGGCCAATGCGATGAGCGACGTGGGGAGCCAGCCGGGGTAGCCGGTTTTGATGAGCAGTGAATCGATCGGGCGCATCTTGTGGCGATAGGCGATGATGATGGCGGGGATGATTGCGCCGGCGGTGTAGATGAGCAGGCTGTCGAAGTTGCGGATGCTCTTGGGGATGCCCAGGCTGGCCATCCAAATGTGAAACGACTTGATGGTGGCCCACTCACCTCGGTAGCGCGTGGCGAAGAAGGCGATGAGGCCGATCGACCAGCAGATGGCGAGGGTTTCGAATCTGCGCTGTCGTGGTTGCGTGGTCATTCTGCAGACTCAGTGTCGCGGAGTTCGCCGCATCGCCAACATTGGTCGAATTGGCCTTCGATGGTTTCGCCGCAGGTGGTGCAGTGCCAGGGTGTGGCACTACGGAACTCGGTGCCGCATTCGGGGCAACGAGGCTCTTCGGTTGCACGAAGATCGTAACCGCAGTTGGAGCATTGGTCCGGATCGAAGCGGCGTTCGTGTTCTTCGATCAATGTGCGGGCGCGTTCGACGTCCTCTTCGGCCACGTGGACGGAGGGGGCGGACTCGGTGGTGAATGGGAGTTCACCACGAGCGCCCCATAGCGTTTCGCCCTGGATGACGGCTTGAATGCCGTGGTTCTCGAGCATGCCCCGGACGAGGTGAACCTGGGTCGGGTTCGCGGCTGTGTAGACCTTGACCATGCTCCTCGCCTTGCCGCTTCGTCCGGGATTACTCGTCTTGCCGCTATTCGCCGCCCACTACTTTGAAGTCAGTCACGACCGAGAGATCGTCGAGCTTGTCGAGATCCCAGAGGATCTTGAGCATGCGGTCGGCTTCACCATCTGCGAGGACACCATCGGCGAGGCGATTGAATTTGGCGACCACTTCGTCGTCGGTCATGGGGTTGTGGGCGTGGCCTCGGGGGTAGTCGACGCGCTTCTCGAACGTGCTGCCATCGGTGCAGGTGACGATGAGGTGGTTCGGGATGCCCTTGGGATAGTTGCTGTTGCAGTCGTCGTCTTCGACGATTTCGGTCTTGTCCATCAGGTCGAGAATCTTGGGGTCCTTGAGCTTATGGTCGTCGAAGGAGCGAAGGGTGACGTCGCCGTCGAGGAATGCGACGGCGGTGCAGTAGGCCATCGAGTGGTCGGCGGTTTCGCGCGACGTTGGGCGCCACTTTTCAGGTTCGGAGCCGATGATGCTGACGGCGGCTTCGAAGCTCTTGATTTCGAGGGAGGCGATTTCCTTGTCGCCGATTTCAGGGCGAAGGGCGAGGATGGCTTCGATGGATGACTGCGAGTGGTACTCGGCAGGCCAGAATTTGATGTAAGTCTTGTTGATCATGTAGTCGCCGGCGGACCCGAGGGTGAGTTCGAAGGGGCCGGTGAGTTGGTTGAAGACGCCCTTGGGGCCTTCGAAGATTTCGTTGGGCCCTGTCATGCCGCGGCGGGCGAGGTCTGCGGCGAAGACGCCGTTGCGGGCGGCGTTGGAGAAGGCGCATGCTTTCCAGTCGGAGATTTGGCCGGTGCGGGTCTGGCGAGTGGCGATGTTGCAGACGCCGGCGAGTCCCAGGGCGTGTTCGATCTGATCTTCGTTGAGACCCCAAAGTTTGGCTGCGGCGACGGCGCTGGAGAGGGCGCCGTAGTAGACGTGATCCCAGCCATGGGCGCGTAGGCTTGCGGCGTCGCAGGCGCGACACTGGAATTCGTAAGCGATGACGGCGGCGAGGATGGCGTCTTTGCCCGATTTGCCGGCGGCTTGCGAGACGGCGAGGACAGCTGCGAGGTTGTCCGATGGGTGGGCCGGTTCCTTGGAGAGGTAGGTGTCGTTGTAGTCGAGGTAGCGGAAGGCCGCGCCGTTGGCGAAGGCGGCAAGTTCGGGGTTGGTGCTGTGCTTGGTGCCGAGGATGCGGCCTGCGTTGGTGTCGTTGACGGACATGGCTTTGGCGCGGGCGATCTTGACGGGATTGGCGTTGTAGGCGCCGAGTGCGCATCCGATGGAATCGATGACGCGGCGTTTGACTTCGTGGATGGCGTTGTCATCAAGATTGTCGTATGTGAGGTTGTTTGCCCATTGAGCGATTTTGCGTGCGAGTGTGGCCATGGTGTGTCTGCGTCCTTCCTTGCTATGGTGGGCAGTGCCCACGCTTCGTTGGTGTCGCTTCGTCTTGTAGGGTGGGCATTGCCCACCACTTCGATAGCACGTGATTCTTGTCCATTGATGGGCAGTGCCCACCCTACGTTTGCTGCCCTTCCTACTCTCCCGTGTTGTCTTCAATGGTTTTAAAGTTCGGCGGTTGCGGGCGCCGGTCATCGCATGAGCAGCACCACGTTGGTTCGTACGCCCCGGACTCGACCCAGCGACGAAAGCTGGAATGTGGCCAAGAATGCGGACAAGCCGATACGCCGTGCTTTACGGGATTGAAGTGAATGTAATCGAGGTGCGCCTGAAAGTCACGGTCGTCGCGGATGGTGTGTTCCCAGAAGCGGCGTTGCCAGACTCCGGCTTCCCGGTGTTTTGCCCGTGACGGCGTAGGGTGGGCACCGCCCACCTCTTGCTCCATAGATTGGGCATGTCCCGAGAGCGATTTCGTAAACCGTGCCTTAATCCGCCCAATCCGTTTGGAGAAGTCCGCGTCGCCGTCGGGAAGTGCCATGAGCATGTGCAGGTGGTCCGGAAGGACGACGGCTGCGGGGAGATCAAATGGCATGTCCACTTTGACGAACCGGATGGATTGGCGGAGGTGGGCCACGTTGTCGGTGTCTTGAAATAGTGGTCGACGGTTGTGCGTCACGAGGGTGATGAAGAAAGTGCCGCCGGGGACGAATGCGCGTCGGTATTCGGGCATGGTGTTTGCCAGATCGGTGGGCGGTGCCCACCCTACGGTTGTTGTTCGCCACCTCCAACTGATTCGAGCAGCTGCGTCCTTCCTTACCTGTTCTGATGCAAATGACTCGTTCTAGTTGGTTGGAATATTGTCTTGATCGTTGCTGCCAACTGATTCAAGCAGCAATTCGGCGATGTCGAGTTGTTCGACGTCGGTGCGTTCTTTGTTGCCCAAGCCGTCGGTGAGCATGCGCATGCAGAAGGGGCAGGCGCTGGTGATGGCGTTGGCACCGGTTTGGAGGAGTTGGTCGGTGCGAACGTCGTTGACGCGGGCGTCGCCGGGTTCGTCCTCCTTGAACATCTGCGCGCCGCCGGCGCCGCAGCACATGCCGCGATCGCGCGTTTCGGCTGGCTCGGAGAGTTTGATGCCCGGGATGGCGCGGAGCACGTCGCGCGGGGCATCGTAGATTTCGTTGTAGCGGCCGAGGTAGCAGGAGTCGTGGTAGGTCACGGACTTGTCGACCGACTTGGTCGGTTTGAGTTTGCCGTCACGGACGAGTTGGGCGAGCAGGTCGGTGTGGTGGATCACTTCGAACTTGCCGCCGAAGTCGCCGTATTCGTTGAGCAGCGTATTGAAGCAGTGCGGGCATGTGGTGATGATCTTCTTGACGCTGTAGCCATTGAGCGTTTCGCAGTTTTGCTCAGCCAGCATCTGGAAAAGGAATTCGTTGCCGGCGCGTCGGGCCGGGTCGCCGGTGCAGCATTCTTCGGGGCCGAGGATGGCGAAGTCGACGCCGGCTTGGAGCATGAGTTCTGCGGTGGCGCGGGTGGTCTTCTTGGCGCGGTCGTCGTAGGACGGGGCGCAGCCGACCCAGAAGAGGTATTCAACGTCTTGTTTCTCGCTGATGAGGGGAATGTCGAGGCCGTCGGCCCAGTTGGCACGTTCGTCGGGAGAGAAGCCCCACGGGTTCATGGATGTTTCGATCGAGCGGAAGGCGGTTTGCAATTCGTTGGGGAACTCGCCGCGTTCCTGCACGAGGTAGCGACGCATGTCGACGATCTTATCAACGTAGGTGATGAAGACGGGGCACTCCTGTTCACATGCGCGGCAGGAGGTGCAGGCCCAGAGAACTTCGGGGTCGATGACGCCGTCGACGAGGTCCTTCTGATGTTCGGCTTCGGAAGCGTCTGCGTTTTCGCCGTCGCCGTTGGTGCCGTTCTTGTTGGTGCGGAGGGCGTCGTCGTGTTGGTAGAGGAAGTTGCGGAGATCGACGGTGAAATGCTTGGGTGAGAGTTTCTTGCCGGTGTTGGTGGCGGGGCAGTGGTCGCTGCATCGGCCACACTCGGTGCAGGTGTAGAAGTCGAGGACGTTCTTCCATGAGAACTGGTCGATCTTCTTGATGCCGAGGGTCTCCTCGCGTTCGACCCTCCCTTCGATGTCGTCGATGGGGGCGAGTCGGCCAACGGGTTCCTGTTTGGCGAGGAAGACGTTGGGGACGGCGGTGATGATGTGGAAGTGTTTTGAATAGGGAAGGATGTTGAGGAATATGAGGACGAGGGCGACGTGGATCCAGAAGCCGGCGTGGGCGAAGAACTTCAGTGCACCATCGCCCATGCCCTGCATTACCAGGGCAGCGGTCGACCCGACAGGTTCCCAGCCGTGGAACGCGACGGCGGTGCCGGCTTCGCGGGCTTTGATGTTGAGCCAGGCACCATCGTATACGATGTCACCGATCATCATGGAGAGGATGATGCCAAGAATGATGACGCCTTCGATCTTGAGGGTCATACGTGGCAGTTTGGCAACGACGCGGTAATAGACGAAAACTAGAGCGCCTAGGATGACGAGGACAACGAAGATGTCCTTGAGCAATGCGTAGATGTCGCCAAGCCAAGTGCCGGAGTGAAAGAAGAAGAGGCTTGAATCGGCGTCGAAACCGCGGCCAAACAGGATCAGGGAGCGGAGCAGGAGGACGACGAAGCCGAGGAAGATGAAGTTGTGGGCGACGCCGGCGAGCCAATAGCGGCGCATGCGTTCCTGGGCGAAGGCGAAGCGGTACGTGGCGCGGAGGCGATCGGCTATCTTATCCCATTTGAGGTCGTTCGGGCCGAGGGTCATCAAATGCCAACGCCGATTGGCGGACCAGGCAAATAGTCCGACCAGCCCGACCAACAATGCCGCCATCACGAAAGGATTCACAACCCACGCCCTTCCCGGCTGCTCTATCGCAGCGTGTCATCGTCATCTTCGTCGTCGTACCCGAGTTTCCAGCGGTCGGCTTCGTCGATGTCGTCGATCTCGCGTTCCATGTGCCGCATCATCTTCTCCTGCAGCGGAGCGAGTCGGCGGTACATGGCCAGCGTCTTCTCATAACTGTTCTTGAGCGACTGGAGGTCGTGCAGCATCCACTTGTGCAGACACTCCGGCTCTTTGATGTTCGTGTATGGATCGCATCGCAAATGGGCGGACCCATCGGGCAGTCGATGAAAGAACTCACAGTCGCTGCACTGGATCACGGGAACGCCTCCACTTGGCGAAACGCGCCATACGTCGATACGGATTCAGGATATAGGCGGGCTGTGGTTATGCCAAGGCGAGGCGGGGTCAGGGCTGTGGTTGAGCGGGCGGTTCGATGACGGCGCGGATCTCGCGAAGGATGCTGCGTTCGAGTGCACGATCGCGGCGAACACGGGTCCAGATGTCGTTTTGCGCGGTTGTGTACGCCGCATCGCGCTCGGCGGCGGTGCGGGTTGGCTGATCATACGCGCCGCGGTTGCGGTTGAGCGTGTGAACGCCTTGCGTTTCGTTCTTTTCGATCACAACCTGGCAGAGGACATACACTTCGGCGCCATCGGATTGCACGCGGAGTTCACCGCGTCGTCTGAGTTGGAACCTGTTTTCTGCATCGAGCGGACGCGTGATCTCGTTCCCGCGGCTGTCGACTTGGATGGGTGTGGGTCGTGTACGGATGAGGCCTGCGATGGAATCACGGGTCTGAAGCTGGCCAACTCGGGTCATGGATTGGGCTGCTGCGTCGAAGACGACACGGAATTCCGCGTTGTGAAACAGCTCGCGCTGAAAGCGGTCGGTCTTGGCTTCGGGGGTGGCACAGCCGACAGCGGTCAGGGCGACGAGTGAAACGAGGCTTGTGAACATTCGCATACGTGTATTATTGCGTGGCGGGGTGGTGCGGCAAGTGTTGCAGGTGGGGGGAGCAGAATACGCATGGCGGCATGGGACGCCGAAGGTGTCGATCTGGTAAAACGCGCATCATTTGCCTGATTATGTCGAATGTCGGATCAGCGTAAGGTCCGGGTACTAGAATGTGATGGGAAGCGGGTTCTTGCGTCTGAATGGTGATGGGGGGCCAGCCGATAGAGGAATAGGCTTGCTGTGGGTGGCTGCGCGTTTCTTGCTGGGGTTTTCCGGCAGTGATAGAATCGTGGCAGTCCGAAGATACAGCGATTGGCGATTTGACGTGGAATGACGGGCTGCCGCGTGCGCCGAAGAACGCTGCCTGCGGGCGGCAATGGGTTTGAGCGTTTGGCGTAATGTTATGCGCATCGGAAAGTTAGCAGAGGGGCCGGCCTATCGGTCTCCAGGGAGAAGATCAGGCAATGTTTGAACGATTCACCGACCGAGCACGCAAAGTCATGGCGCTGGCGAATCAGGAAGCGCAGCGGTTCAACCATGAGTACATTGGCACTGAACATATTCTCCTTGGTTTGGTCAAGGAAGGGTCTGGTGTCGGGGCGAACGTGCTGAAGAACCTCGATGTGGATTTGCGGAAGGTCCGTCTTGAGGTGGAGAAGCTGGTCAAGAGTGGACCTGACATGGTCACAATGGGCAAGCTGCCGCAGACGCCCCGGGCCAAGAAGGTGATCGAGTACGCGATCGAAGAGGCTCGCAATCTGAATCACAACTACGTCGGCACAGAGCACCTGCTGCTCGGGCTGCTGCGCGAGCATGATGGCGTGGCTGCTCAGGTGCTGATGAATCTTGGGCTTAAGCTTGAAGAGGTACGCGAAGAGGTTCTCAATCTTCTCGGAGCGGCAGGCGAGTCGGAAGAGGGCATGGTGTCCGGCGGCGGTGAGACGAAGGGTCGCAAGAGCAAGACGCCTGCCTTGGATTCGTTCGGTCGTGATCTCACCGAATTGGCGCGGAACGGCAAGCTGGATCCGGTTATTGGTCGGTCGCGTGAGATTGAGCGGGTGATTCAGATTCTGTGTCGCCGTCAGAAGAACAACCCGGTGCTGCTTGGTGAAGCCGGTGTCGGTAAAACTGCGATCGTGGAAGGATTGGCGGCGAAGATTGTCGGGGGTGACATTCCCGAGATCTTGACGGATCGACGGATTGTTGTGCTCGACTTGGCCATGATGGTGGCGGGTACGAAGTATCGCGGCCAGTTTGAAGAGCGCATCAAGTCGGTGATGAACGAAGTCCGCCGCGCCCGAAACGTCATTTTGTTCATCGACGAATTGCACACACTCGTCGGGGCTGGTGGGGCAGAGGGTGCGATCGACGCGTCCAATGTGCTCAAGCCTGCACTGAGTCGTGGCGAGATCCAGTGCATCGGTGCGACGACGCTGGATGAGTATCGCAAGTACATCGAGAAGGATGGGGCGTTGGAGCGACGTTTCCAGCAGATCATTGTGGATCCGCCAAGTCGCGAGGAAACGATTTTGATTCTGCAGGGCCTCCGCGATCGGTACGAAGCGCACCACCGCGTGCGGTTCACCGACAAATCGCTGCAGGAGGCGGTCGATCTTTCGAATCGCTACATCCCCGGGCGCGTTCAGCCGGACAAGTCCATCGATGTGATTGATGAAGCGGGAGCTCGTCTGCGTTTGAAGACGATGACCAAACCGCCATCACTTGCCAAGGTTGAAGATGAAGTCGCTCAGCTCATGTCCGAGAAGGACGAGGCTGTCAAGAACGCGGATTATGAGCGTGCCGCGGAACTGCGTGACAAGGCTGAGTCGCTCAAGATCAAGTCTCGCGAGATGAAGCAGGAGTGGCGTGAGCAGACGAAGGAAATTGATGGGGTCGTCGATGAGGAGGTGATCGCCGGCGTCGTGTCGAGCATGACCGGTATTCCGCTAACCAAGCTCGAGAAGGACGAGGTTGAGCGTCTGCTTTCGCTTGAAGATGAGCTGCACAAGCGTGTGATCAGCCAGAATGAGGCTGTCAGTGCGGTGTCCCGTGCGGTTCGTCGCAGTCGCAGCGGTTTGAAGGATCAGAATCGTCCGATGGGCAGCTTCATTTTCGTTGGGCCGTCGGGTGTGGGTAAGACGTACTTGGCGAAGTGCCTGGCTGAGTTCATGTTTGGTGATCCGGATGCGCTTCTGGTGATCGACATGTCGGAGTACATGGAGAAGCACAATGTGTCGCGCCTGATTGGTGCGCCTCCGGGATATGTGGGATACGAAGAGGGTGGTCAACTGACCGAGCGTATTCGGCGTCGTCCTTACTCTGTCATCCTGCTCGATGAGATCGAGAAGGCCCACGGTGACGTGTTCAACATGTTGCTGCAGATCATGGAAGAGGGTCGCCTGACAGATTCATTCGGTCGGCACGTTGACTTCAAGAACGCGATTCTGATCATGACGAGCAACATTGGTGCTGCCAAGATCACGCATCAGGAGGCGTTTGGATTCCAGAAGCGTGATGACGATGTCGACTATGGCAAGATGAAAGAGACGCTCAAGGGCGAGTTGGAGAATTACTTCCGACCTGAGTTCCTGAACCGTCTCGATGAGATCATCGTGTTCCGCAAACTGACGCATGACGATCTGACCAGCATCGTCGATCTTGAGCTGGACAAGCTGGCGAAGCGTCTCAAGGCCAAGCAGCTTGATCTTGAGCTGACGCAGGCAGCCAAGGACTTCCTCATTGATCGCGGTACGGATGAGAAGTTCGGTGCTCGTCCGCTGCGTCGTGCGATTGAACAATACGTCGAAGATTCACTGAGCGAGCAGATGCTTCGCGGCGAGTATGAAGGCTGCGATACGGTTCTCGTGGACGCCAAGGCTGGCGCAAACGAGGACGAGCTTGAGATGCTCACGTTCAAGGGTGAGAAACGTGGCAAGACGGAGCCGGAACCGGCGGTGGCCGGTGAGGCGACGTAGTTCCGTTCTCGATCAATCGAAAAACAGACACCCCGTCAGGCGAGAATTCCTGGCGGGGTGTTTTTCATTATCGGGTTCGGGCGAATGCCTACCCGGCCGCATTGAGCTTCTTAAACTCCTCGGTGAGCAGGGGGACCATATCGAAGAGATCATGTACGACGCCATAGTTGGCGACACCAAAGATGGGGGCTTCCTTCTTGGTGTTGATGGCGACGATCACCTTGCTGCCGCGCATCCCGGCGAGATGCTGAATCGCGCCGTCGATGCCGCAGGCGACGTAGAGCGCCGGCGTTACAACCTTTCCGGTGAGGCCGACCTGGCGACTGTGTGGCTGGTATCCGGCGTCACAGGCGGCTCGCGACGCACCGACGGCCCCGTCAAGTGACTGTGCCAGATCATAGATGATCTTGAAGTTCTCCTCGGACTTCAGGGAGCGGCCGCCGGAGACAACGATGTCTCCTTCGGTGACATCCTTGACGCCACTTGAAGTGCTGACCACTTCCTGAACGGTGACGCGGTTGTCCTTGTCGCTGACGGTTGCGGAGACGGCGACCGTTTCGGCTGATGCTCCGTCCTGCTTTTCGGCAGCGGGGTAGGCGTTCGAGCGGATGGTGACGATCTGCAGTCGCGAGCCGGTGAGCTTGAACTTTGCGAACACCTTGCCGCAATAGAGTGTGCTCGTGGCGATGAGATCATCGCCGTCGGCTTCGACGTGTGTGCAGTCGATGACGAGCGCGGCTCGGCGTCGTGCACCGAGTCGCGACGCGAGGTCGCGGCCCATGAACGTCGTGGGGATGAAGACGGCCTTGGGGCTGGCGGCTTCGACGGCGGCATCGAGTGCTGTGGTGTAGGCTGACGCGCGGTAGTGCTCAAAGGCCGGGTCATCGACGGTGTAGACTTTCTTGGCGCCGTATGCGGCGACTTCATTTGCCAAGCCGGCGATGTCCTTGCCGACGATGCAGGCTTCGACGTGGCCGCCGGCTTTGTCGGCCACTTCCTTGGCGGCCTGCATGAGTTGGAAAACGGCGGGCAGAATCCTGCCGCCGCGCTGTTCGACGAAAACGAGTACGTTGCTTGCCATGTTAGACGACCTTCGCTTCTTCTCTCAGGAGACGGACCAGTTCGCGAGCCATGTCAGCCGGCTCGCCCTCGATGAACTTGCACTCAGGACGCGGTGGTGGTGGGGTCATTTCGACCAGATCGGTTCCGGTGGTGCCAGCATCGACGTCGGGCAGCTCTGCGGACGTGAGCTTCTCAACCGGTTTCTTCTTGGCTTTCATCAGGTTGGGCAGCGATGGGTATCGCGGCTCGACCAAGCCCTTCTCGATGGTGAGCAGTGCGGGCAGCTTGGCGTTGACGACTTCCTCGGCGCCTTCGATGCGACGGCGGGCTGTGAATCCCGAGCCGTCGTCGGCCATGTCCAGCCCTTGAACGGCGCCGACGTGGGGAAGATCGAGGAACTCGGCGAGTGCCGGTCCTACGGCGCCGCTGTCGAGGTCGATGTTGTGCTTGCCGCAGAGGATGAGATCGTAGCCTTTCTCATCTTTCTTGATGGCTTGGGCGATGGCGTAGGCGGCGAACAATTCGTTCATGTTTTCGAATTTTGGATCACAGACGTGGATCGCGCGATCGGCGCCCATGGCGAGGGCGGTGCGGATCACGTCGGTGGCTTTCTCGCCACCAAGGCAGATGGCGACGATTTCCTCGACGTCGCTGCGTTTTTCGCGCAGTTGGACGGCCAATTCGACGCCGAATTCGTCGAACGGGTCGCAGACGGTCTTGAGACCGGCTTCCTCGATGCCCGATCCGTCGCCCTTGACCTTGATGGCGGCGTTGGAGTCGGGGACTTGTTTGATCACGGTCAGAATTCTCACGTGCAGTCACTCCGTCGGTGGGTTGAAAATTTCACGACATTGCCCCGTTGCAGGGCACCCTCGGAAGGGATGTTAGCGTAAGGCGTGGGGTTTGTGGAGTCGAGCGGCGGAAGATGGTTGTTGCCTCTCAGGGCGGAATCGGGCAGATTGGTTTCCATGGTGGCAGGCGGCATAGCTGGTGGCGAGGGGGAGTTGTTCCGGTCGGCGACATGGTACGACCAGACGATCAACTGGGAGGCTCGTCTCGGCCGGGAAATCGACGTGCTGGCCGAGGTGTTCGGGTCGCCGGGGGATGGTGGCGTCATTGATGCGGGGTGCGGACCGGGTCGTCACGCGTGTGCGATGGCGGCGAGGGGGTATCGGGTGACGGGAGCGGACATCAGCGATGAGATGCTGGTGGTGGCCACGGAACACGCGACGAAGATGGCGGAAGACGTATCTTTTGTGGCGTGCTCGTATGCGGAGTTGGGCGATCACGTGGGCAGTGGCCACGACGGCATCTTCTGTATCGGAAACGGATTGGCGGTGGCGGGGACGCAACCGGACGTGGCTGCATCGATTGAGGGGTTGTGTGGCACGCTTCGGGTCGGCGGCAAGCTCTTCATCCAGATGTTGAACTTCACACTGATGCATGGCGAGAACCCGTGCGTGCGGGGGCCTCGCGTGGTGACGGTTGACGGTGTTGAGTATGTCTCGTTTCGGACGTACCAGTTCGGACAGCATGTCGTTGAGGTGGTGAATACGACGCTGTGGCATGACAGTGGCTGGCAGATGCGGTCGTGGAGTGGTCGGCTGATTCCGATTGAACGGTATGTGCTGGTGAATCTGCTGGAAGCGTGCGGGATGGATGTGCTGCACACGTGGGGCTCGTATGCGCAGGAACCGTTCGATATCGCCGAATCGCGGGATTTGATCGTCGTCGCTGAGAAACGGGGGTAACTGCCATCTCCGCCGCGATGACGCGCGTGCAGATCGCCCGAACGTCCCATCATCCACATTTTCCAGAAAAAAGCGTCACTCCTGAAAGGTCGCACGTCCTGTAGGCCCAATGTCCTCCGGGAGACCGACAACGGTGCGGTCGTGCCCGGAAGAGTTCTGGACTTTGGACCACGGAGTTGCGTCATGAGAAAACGGTACGTCAATCTACTCTTTGCTTGGGGAGCGTGTTGCGTGTTTGGCGGGACAGCGATGGCTGACCCGATCATCCGGGTGTTCACGATTCACTCCGGCAGTGTGCAGGACATCGATCCGGGCGAGTCGGTCCTTACATTCGCGCGACCTCACGAGCGGTTCGATTTTGAATTCATTGTTGAGAATGTCGGTGACGGATTTCTCGGAACCGATCGAATTGAGGCGACGTTCAGCGACGATTTACCGGGCCGTAGATCCGGGCACTCCTCGAATCCGGACGGCTTTGTTGGCCACGTCGGATTCCTGCCGGACGAGATCGGCCCCTTCGCCATCGACGTCTCGGTGTTTACGAACTTGCCGGACTCGCCTTTCGAATTCACGATTGAGGGATTCATTCGGGATCCGATTCTGCTCCTTTCGCACAACGGTGCATTCGTGTCGTCCGAGGAGCCGATCACGTTGGCATCGGTGGGGGTCGGGGAATCTGTGGCGGCTGTGATCGAAGCGAAGAACTCCGGCAACGCGTTTCTCGAATTCGGCAGTCAGCCGACGATTGTTGAGATGACCGGGAATGGTGATGGGAGCGAACTCACGCTGACCCATCCTCAATATGTGCAGCATGAGACTGCTGTCGATCTGTTCGTGGAGTTTCGGCCGCAGAGCGACGGTGCGCGGGCATTCCTCGTCACACTCCCGTCAAATGCCACGGACTCGCCTCACGAGTTTGTGATTGAAGCACAGGTGCTGCCGTCGTTTCCGGATTGCAATGCGAACGATATTGACGACTTTGATGACATCGGCCTGGGCACGTCGATGGACTGTGACCGGAACGAAGAGCCCGATGAATGTCAGGGGGATTCCGACGGCGACGGTGTGATTGATCCATGCGATGCCTGCCCTGGTGAGGATGATCTGCTGGACAGCGATGGCGACCTCGTGGCTGACTGTCTGGACAATTGTCCCGACATACCGAATGAGGATCAGTTGGATTCGAATGGGGATGGCGTTGGTGATGCCTGCGATGCGGGTGAACCTGAACCGCCGATCGACGAGGATCCTGAAATCAGCGACTGCAACGAGAACGGGACCGACGATATTGATGATGTGGACGATGGTTCTTCAGCGGACTGCAATCGCAATGACGTGCCCGATGAATGCGAGTCGGACAGCGATGGTGATGGCGTCATTGATGGTTGCGACCGTTGCCCCGGTGAGGATGATGCGGTGGATCGCGATGACGACAGTGTGCCGGACTGTGTGGACAACTGCCCGGAGGTTGCGAACGCATCGCAGACCGATTCGGACAGCGATGGTGTGGGTGATGCTTGTGAAGAGATCGCGGGCCGGGATGTGGACAATGCTGACCCGAGTCCGGATGACGGCGAAACGCCCGAAGTTGACGTTGCGACGCAGTTCTGCGGAACCGGGATTGCGACGTTCATGCCCTTTTCCATGTTCGGACTCATCGGCCTTCGATCAAGGCGTCGGCCATTGCCCGCGCGAAGCCGACGATGACACGGGTTCCCCCAAGCCAGTCCTATGACTTGGACATCCAGTGCATCCACTTTCGCACCATGCGTTGCACCGATGCGTCTGATGACAGACGCAAGGCCTCGTCGGGCGTGCACCAACGGAGCTCATGGGATTCGTCGCTGATGATGAAATGATCTTCGGTGTCGGCTTGGAGCAGGAAACGAATGTCGTGGTGGTCGTGGGTGGGTGTCTGGCCATAAGGTGGGATACGGTGAACGTCGAGATCGAAGATGTCGGTGGAAACGGCGTGGATGCGGTCGAGGCCTGATTCCTCGCGGGCTTCCTGAAGCGCGACATCGAGAATGTCGGTATTGCCGTCCGCATGGCCTCCAAGTTGCAACCACATGTCAAGTTTCTTGTGGTGGGTGAGCAGGGCGCGGTCGCCGGTACGATTGAGCAGCCAGGCTGATCCGGTGAGGTGGCCAACCGCAAGTGAGCGTTCAAAGCAGTCGGGATGGTTCTGGACGAACGCGACGATGCGGTCACGCTGGGTGGCATCCTCGCCATCAAGCGGTTGGTAAGCTCGGAGCTTGGCGAGAATGTCGCGGCGGTGCATGGTTAGACCTTGGTTTCACACTGAGTGAACGACTCGAGAATCGCAAGCGCGCGGGTGAGCGTCACGCGATCGTGCCGGGATAGCGTCCTCACCCAATCGGACAACCGAGTGACTCGGCGGAGTCGACCGGCGTGTAAGCGTTTTCTACCGGTGGCGGTGGCTTGCACAATCGTCACGCGGCGATCGTTTGCCGGCGTCGTACGTTTCACCAGACCTTCTGATTCGAGGTCTTTCACCAGCCGCGTGATGGTCGGCGGGGTGACCTGTTCTGCTTGAGCGAGCTTCCCGAGGGTAATGGGTCCTGCAAATACGATAACGGAAAGAGCGGACAGCTTCGGGGCGGTGAGTCCGGTCTGGATGTCGACGGCGCGCAGCTTGCGGAGAACGTGGATAGCGGCGGAGTGGACACCATTGGCCAGTTCGAGAGGATCAGGGCTGTGCCGGATTGATGGTTTTCGCGTCATGGGGCTGAAACAAGTGACGAGCATCGGAATTACAAGCTTGACCAGAGGTCCACCGTTCCTTATATTTAGTTTTGCTAACTAACTTTGTCAAGGCATAAGGAGAGTATCATGCCCGACAAGAGTATCAGCAATACAGACCGGCTGTTCGAATCAATCGCGGCCGGGAACGTCAGCGCCGTGCGCGAACTCCTTACGAAAGATTCGTCAGTCGCCGAGGCGCGAGATGAGCAGGGAGTGTCGGCGATTGTCTTTTCTCTCTATCACCAACAAACGGATATTGCCGATGTGTTGCGTTCGTCTCGCGGGGATCTTGACGCATTCGAGGCTGCTGCACTTGGCGAATTCGGCTGCTTGCGTGATTTGCTGCGCGACAATCCGGCGCTGAAATCTGCGTATTCCCCTGATGGGTTCACTCTGCTCGCACTCGCATGCTATTTGGGACGGGAAACGGCAGCCAGGCTGCTCATTGATGCGGGTGCGGATGTGAATGCTGAGTCGAGTAACGGTGCAAAGCTGCGTTGCCTGCATGGTGCTGTCGCGGGGCGTCACACCGGTGTTCTTCGATTGCTGCTCGAGGCGGGTGCCGATCCCAATGTTCGCCAGGCGGGCGGCTGGACACCGCTGCATGGAGCGGCCAACCACGGGGATGAAGAACAGGTGAGGCTGCTGCTTGCGCGTGGGGCTGACAGGTCGATACAAAGCGATGAGGGTAAGACAGCGCGTGACATGGCGGATGCCAAGGAATTCGACGCGGTGGTCATGCTGCTTGACAAGGCCTGATGGACTCCCCATATGTCCATGCGATCCATAGATGAACTGTTGCAAACGTTGATGCGGATCGACGGACGCGGGTACAAGGCGTACAAGGACATTCGCGGTGCCTATCGTGCGACGACGCACAGTCTGCACATCGATCATGTTCAGGGGGACCCGTTTGCCGAGCCGTCTAAGCTGCGCGTTCGTGTGCCTCAGCAAGTGGCAGCCATACCGAAGGGTTTACATTCCAATCGTGTGCGACGGATTGCGCTGCAGGATGTGCTGACGCGGGAGTTCGCGGATGTCGTGCAGCGAACAAGGTCACGGTCACGCGGGAGTGGTAAGAGCGGGCTGATTCTCGTTGATACGGGGCGACAGGAAGTGCTGGAGCGGACGTCGTGTCTGGTGACCGAGGGCTTTGTTGAAATCCGCTTGCAGGTTGGGCTGCCCGCAGCGGGGCGATCGGTGCTTGGACGGGAAGCGGAGCGGCTGCTAACGGAGGTCTTGTTACAGCTTGTCGAGCAATCGCTTCTGTGGGCGAATCTACCCCAGGGGGACATCGCGCGTTTCGTCGATTGCGTGGAGAATCAGGAGCACGTCCGTGCTCAGTTGGCAGAGATGAATGCGGTGGCGTTCGTGGCTGAC
The DNA here is from genome assembly GCA_028289375.1 of Phycisphaerae bacterium. Taxonomy (GTDB): domain Bacteria; phylum Planctomycetota; class Phycisphaerae; order UBA1845; family UBA1845; genus OFTM371. The sequence goes on from JANQQK010000086.1 coordinate 70,438, forward strand.
GGTTCGAACCTGCCACGGGCGGATGGCGTGTCGGATCGGCCGATGGCGGTGGATCGTTCGACGCTCTTTGGGTCGCCCAAATCCCTTCGCGTGATGATGCCCTTGCTGCATGAGATTGATTGGGATGGTCATCGCGTCTCATCGCTGTCGGGAATGGCAATTCCGGCTGGTGTGACCCTGATCGTCGGCGGCGGTTACCACGGCAAGTCGACATTGCTCAAGGCGATTGAACGGGGTGTTTATCCACATGTGCCGGGGGATGGTCGTGAATACGTGGTGACACGCGGGGATGCGGTGAAGATCCGGGCTGAGGATGGTCGGCGGGTCGAGCGGACGGACATTTCGGCGTTCATCAACAACCTGCCGCAGAAGCGGAGCACTCTGTCATTCTGCAGCGACGATGCCAGTGGTAGCACGAGTCAGGCGGCCAACATCACGGAGGCGTTAGAGAGCGGGTCGCGGCTGCTGCTTCTGGACGAGGACACGTGTGCGACCAATTTCATGATGCGTGACGCTCGGATGCAGGAACTCGTGCGTCGTGAGCAGGAGCCAATCACACCGTTTGTGGATCGCGTGCGTGAAATGTATAACGCGGCTAGAATGTCGACCGTGCTGGTGATGGGCGGGTGCGGGGATTACTTCGATGCGGCAGACACGGTGATTCAGATGACCGAGTTCGTGCCGGCAGACGTCACTGAGAAAGCAAAGTGCATTGCCGCCCAGCATGCGACCGGTCGATGCGTGGAAGCGGTGACGCCATGGGGGTTAGGATCGCGTCGCGTACCGCTGCGGTCGGGTTTTGATGCGTCGCGGGGGCGACGCGATGTGAAGATTCAAACGCGCGGGCCGGACAAGATCGTCTTCGGTCGGCATGACATCGACCTGCGGGCCGTCGAGCAGATTGTGGATCCCAGTCAGACCGGTGCGATCGCGATGGCGATCCACTACGCCAGCCAGCATCTGGTTGATGATGAACGATCGCTGCCGGACATTCTTGATCGGCTCGAAGATATACTCACTCATGAGGGGTTGGATGTTCTTGATCCGTGGTGCCGGGATGGGGAGCACCCGGGGAACTTGGCGCGGTTTCGACGGTATGAGTTGGCGGCGGCGATGAATCGGCTGCGAACACTGACGATCGCGTCGAACCGATAATATCGGGTCAAGGTCCGTGAGGATTATCATCTTCGATTCTGCCGGCGCGCCTTGCACGTGAATCTTACCTTCACAGTGATCTGTGCGCTGGAGGACGCGTGTGTCGATCGGCAGCTTCCCATCCATTTCGAGTGCGACGTTCGGTTCCGCATCCGCATTTCCCGGTTTGCTGGGTGGCGGCGGGTCCGGTAACGGTTTCGGCGCGCAGCCAGCCTTCGTGCTGGGCGGATCAACCACCAACTTTGCGTCCGGTATCTACAGCAATCTCGGCGGTGCGTTGGGAATCACGCAGCCCAACGTCCAGGCGGGCGGCGTTGCGGCAGAAAGACGTGCCGAAGAGCGTCGATCGACGATCAACCAAGCCGCTGCGCTGATCGACGCGGGCAACACCGCAGCCGGTCGCCGAGTCGCTGAACGAATGCTCGATGAGCGTGGTGACGACGTGACGGCCATTCGGCTCGTGGGGTTGTCCTATCTGGCAGAGCAGGATTATGTGCAGGCAGAGCGGTTCTTTGCACGGGCCGCCGGCCTGAGGCCTGGCGATGCCGAATTACGGGCCGACGCGGACACAGCGCGAATTCTGCAGCAGAGCGACGACGAGGTGCTTGAGCAAGGGCGCAGGCGTCTCGATAACCCGGGGCAACGGGTTGAGGGCATCCGGATGCTGCTGCGGCTATCGGACCGAAGTCCGGACAATGCCGAAGTTTACCTGGCGCTCGCCGACGGATTCGAGAAAGCACGTCAGCCGGTGCAGGTTGTCGGTGCGTTGCAGGAAGCCCTCTCGTTGGCGGACGGGGCGAGTCTTGACGGCGTCGTTGACCGGGCGGAGAGGCTGGTCGCGTCGGAGCCGACATTGGGCATTGGTCACAACATTCTGGGGCGGGCGCTGCTGAAGTCTGGAAGGGTCGACGAGGCCATCTCGCGACTCCGGACAGCCTCGACCGTTGCTCCGAACAACCTTGCTTACCGAACCGATTTGGCGAAGGGTTTCTTTGCCCGGGCGGAGGCGTTCCTGGATCGCGGCAGTGTGTTGTCGGCACAGGGAAGCCTCGAAGCGGGCCGATCCATCGATGCAAGCAGCGCCGAGGCGCGACTGCTTGAGGGCAGGATTGCCGCGAAGAAAGGTGCCCAGTTGCTCAACGCAGGATTGGCCACGCAGGCGTTGGCGGAGTTGAACAAGGCCAAGCTGCGTGGCCCAGCCGACGAGGCGTTTCGCGGGGAGCTTTCGGCGTCGTTCGCGCGGGCGGCGCGACGGTTTGAGTTGGACGACTCTCGGGCGTTGGCACTTTCGACCTATCGGAAAGCCTACGACCTGAACGAGGGTTCGCTGTTTGCGCGTCGCAAGGTAGCCGAGTTGAGCTACGCGGAAGGTCTCGACGCCCTGGACAACGGCAACCTTGATAGTGCGGTCGAACATTTGGATCGCGCATACAGTCTTCGGCGTGGCGACGACACGTACCGCACACAACTTTCTTCTGCGCTCGTGCAGCGCGGCAGCGACTCGCTGGAGAACGGCGACATCGAAGGGGCCATCGAGGATTTTGAGCGGGCCTTCGGGTTGGACCCAAACAACCTTGAAGCCGATCAGCAACTGTCGGCTGCTTTGGCTCAACTGGCGGCGGCCTGATGTCGGGAACGCATCCCGCGGCGTTCCGGCAAAGAAAAAGACCCGATTCCTGACGGAACCGGGTCTTTCGTTTTTCTGTTTCGGTTACGCTCGCTTAGAACGCAATCGACCACTGGATGTTGGTCGACCAGCGAGGTCCTTCCTCGAACCCGCCATCGGTGTCGTTGTAGCGAATGCCCAGCTGCAGTTGCTGCGTGTCGCTGAAGTGATGAACCCAACCCATCTCGATGCCGTTGGTGGTCTTGTTGCCATCGTAACGGCTGGAGCGGTTCATGTAGTTGATCAAGAGCAGATCCTGATCGCTCAGTGCGAAATCCATACCGAGGCCGACGCCCCACTGGAAGTCACGACGGTCACCGATGCTGATCTGGTTGTAGTCACCCTTCGAGCCGTTGGCCGTCATGAGGAAACCAGTCAGGTGACCACGAATGCCGTCCCAGAGCGTCTTGGTCAGGTTGAAGTGGAGGGTGGCGTCGAACTTCTCAGAGTTCTCACCCGACGGAATGCGGATCTCGGACCACATGGCGAAAGCCGGTGCGAGGCCCTGCTCCTCGAACAAACGCCAGAACATTTTGAAGTTCAGCTCACCAAGGCCATCCTTGGCATTGTCATCATCTTCGAAGAGGCCGGTGTTGTCGTTGAAGTCCTCAACGCCTTCGATGCGCGAGCCGTCGCCGAAGTTGATCGGCATGACCTGCAGCTCGATGTTGAAGTCGTCGGTGATACCGTACTTGATGCTCGGGGTGAGGGTGATGTTGTCGTCGTTGCCATCACCAGACTTCCAGATGTCCCAGCCGAGGGCCAACTCGAACTGCCACTGACCGGCACCGACGTTTGGATTCGCTTCACGAACCTGGAAGATGTCATCGACACCGCGATAGCCATCAACCACGACATCACGCTGATAGGACTCGAGGACAGGCAGCTCGATTTGGGTCTTGCCCCACTTGAAATCGATCATCTGGGCCGATCCGGAGTCCGACTTGCTCATTTCGCCATTGCCGTCGCCATTCTCCTGGGCGAAAGCGACTTGGCACGACAGAACCAACGTACAGGCAATACTCATGCGCCAAAACTTCGACAACATGTTCCATTTCCTCCAACACATCAGAATTTCGTTGTGGGGCGTCGCCCGCGCCGGCTCGCCCCGTATTGACCGCTTTGCACCCGTATGCTGAGCGCTGGGGGGTATATCGTCAACCCAATTCACATTCCGCCACCAACTTTTTCACTCTTTCTTTGCCTGTAAGGGCGGTTTTCGGCTCGATTATCGGTCATTGCGACCTCGGTACGTCCAGCCGAGCGACTCCGTGCCTCTTGGCAACACCAGAATATAGGTTATCTGGGAATCGAGAGGCGTTTGGGCAAGCAGGAATGGCCTTGTCCTCGTTGATCCGGTCACGGATTGTCCGACCGAGGGTCGGCGTCGTGTTTTGCAATCGCATCGTGGATGGCTTGGTCTCGGGCGTTGATCGCCAAGGCCAGCTTGCGGGCGAAATCCTGAGCGTCGATCTCCCAGGGCGGTGATTCCCTCGGGGTCTTTTCGAGCATGGCTAACAAGCTGCGGTACCGGATCGCGTCACGCAGAGCCGCATAATGAGGTGCCTCGTACACGACGAACGGCTTGTCGTCGGTATTGAGCGCCGCCCCTTCGACGTATTTGGCGAGACCAGCGGGGCCTGTGATCAACAAGCCCTGTAGTTTCGCGTCGGAATCAAGACCAATGTTGTCCAGAGCTTCGCGCAACGCCGACATCGTCACGCGTCGGGCGTGGTACCCATTGCCGTAGGTCGGCCACTCGTCGCGGACGCCGACCAAACCCACCACCGGGTTGTTCAGTTCAACATCGTGCATGATGGCGCGGCTGTCTGGAAACACTTCGAGGTACGTGCGAATGATCGCGCGCGTCGTCGGCTCGTCCAGCTGGTACATGGGCAACCACTGGACAAAGAGGCCGCCGGGCGAGAGTCGATCGTGGATCGCACGAAAGTGTTCCAGGGTGTAGAGCATTCCTCCTCCATCGCGGGCGGGGTGAAACAAGTCGGCAGTAATCACGTCGTAAGATTGATCGGTGGCGCGCACGTAGCGCCGTGCGTCGGCAGCGCGGACATTTACATTTGGAGCATCCGCCAGTGATCGGCCTTGGACTTCGAAAAACGGTAGCGCCGCCACAACTTCGGGGACCAATTCGACGGCGTCTGCCTGAAGGCCTGAGTGGTGGGTGGCGGCGAGGGCGGTGATGCCCGTGCCGACCCCCAAATAGAGCGCCCGGCGGGGTTCTGGGTGAAGCAATAGCGGAATATGGCCCAAGCGCTGTTCCGTGCGAACCGTCCGCGGACTCGTGCCGCCCATCCGATAGCGGTTGTTCACGCGGAGAGAGTGGCCGTATTCGTCCTCGGTGACAGCGACAGATGCCATAACACCCTCGCGGTAATGAATGACCCGTTCCCGCTTCGAGATGCGGGTAAGACGGAGGTCCGACGGAAGCAGGAGGAACGCCACAACGGGAATCAAGAACAGCCAGCTGATCTTTCGTGGATGGGCGATCAACGTCAGGTACCCAAACGAGACCGTAACGAGTGTCCAGCAGGTGCCGAGGATCGGAACAAGAACCACGCCGAACAGGAGTGGTGCAAGGAATCCCCCAGCAGTATTGACCGCCACGGCAGCACCGACGCCTCCGTGGCGCCCCTTTGCCGCTTGGGCAAGGTGGCTGAACATCGCCCCCATGAGCAGCGTCGGCAGGCCAAACACTGCCGCTGCGACCGTCATCTCGCTGATTGCTACCCCGGCCAATCCGTCGCCCAGTGTCAGCCTGCACGCATGATATATTTCGCGGCTCCAGGCAAGGCCGATACCGCCGACCATGCCCAGTGTCGCCAATCCGAGCAGCAGGTAACTCAGCAAAGTATCGAACGCGATCCGTCTGCCCCATCGTTGGTAAGCCGCCGCCCCTGCCGCAGTCCCCAGCAGGAACACCGCAAGCGCGGCAGCGTAGCTATACACCGTGTTTTCAATGACCTGGGCGAGCACCCGCAGCCCGACGATCTCATAGCCAATGCCAAGCAGACCGGTCACGCCGAGCATGAGCAGCAGGTGCGGGCGCGTCCTTGGCGACACTTCAGACGATGTTTCGACGTCGGAAGAATGGGCTGGATCGGTCGGCGATTCAGTTGAGACACTTTGTCGAAGTAGTGGCAGCATCATTGCCGCGCACAGCAGGTCGATCCCCGCGAGCACCATTACCGTGGTTCGGTAACCGAGCACGGGTGCCAACACGAACGCCCCGATCAAAGTGCCGATGACCGCACCGAGCGTATTGACCGCGTACAACCCGCCGAGGCATCTTCCGTCGCGCGCGAATGGCGCTGCGAACCGTTCCATCGCCGGCAACGTGGCTCCCATCGCCGCCGTGGCGGGCAGCAGCACCACAAGAGGAAATCCAAGCGAGACAAGCCACTGCCAGAGTGGACCTGGCTGTTCCCCCATCAGACGCAATGCCAACCCATTGGCAGGCGTCACAAGCCACACACAAGCCAGCCCCCAGAGGCCTATGATCAGCTCCAGCCCGACGTACCAATGTCCCGGTCGCGCGCTGTCGGCGATTGGCCGATCCAGGGCCCACGCCCCCAATGCCAACCCCCCGAAGAACGCTCCGACGACGGCGAGTGCCGCCGGCAATTCGTGGCCCAGCCCCACGGCAAACATTCGCACGAATGCTGTCTGGTAACCGAGTCCCGCCACGCCTGACAGCAGGAAGATCGCATAGAGGCACGCAATCTGTCGTCGACGATGCAACCGATCCGGCATTGGTGCGAACGTACCCCTGATTGCTTGCAATTGGCTGGGGCTTGGGTGCTCTACGCGTGGATCACTTCGGCAGCCTGGTCAAAGGGCGCATGGCGCAAGCGCGCTACCACGACGACTGAGCAGGATCGCCCCGCCGAGCATTCCGAAGGCCATGGCCAGCATCCCCCATTCTGATACGGTTGGGACGATGGCTTCGCCCGCCTCCTGATTGGTGAAACGCATCTCAAATGGGGCGGATTCTGTGTATCCGGTCGACCCCGAATCGACGAATTTGAAGGTGGCCAACCACTCGGTGGCCGATGGGTTGAAATCCGGATCATTCGAATCGGCGTGCCAGGTCAGGTGTTCGTGCAGATTGTCACTGCCAAGCGTTATCTGCTCGCCGGACTCATCGATTAGCGTCGCAAGCCCAGGTCCCCATGCCTTGAAGGCCGGGTCGATCGAGATCACTTCGATCGAGATAATGGCGCCGGGCTCAAGTTTCAGAAAATCATTCTCCGGGTCGTCGATAACTTCCTCGGCATCGAAACCCGGGTTACCGTTCGTGAATCCATCAAGGATTCCGTCAACGGGGCACAGCAGAACCGAATCACCGAGCGAAAATTCGGCATCGCCGATGACGAGTTGGCCAGCGGCTGTCCGTCCGATCAGCACATCGCTGTGCTCGCCGCATTGGGCGAGGACGGAGGGTACGAAACTGGCAGTTAAGATGATCGCAAAGCACGCATTTCTCAATCGCATCGTGTCTTCTCCCAGGGTTGAAATGGATTGCCAGGAACCGAACGAAGCGGAGATGGGCGATCACCCATCTCCGCTCGTCGCAGTCTTCTTTCCCGTCCGTTGGCTATGCCTTGACGCGTCTGTTGCCAGCGATCATGAGACCAGCCACCAGCAGAACGCACAGGAGCATCATGCCGCTGGTTGAAACCGTCGGGACGGGCTCAACCTCTGCAGCGGCACAGGTGCTTGGTGTACAGGGCACGTTTTCGCCCATGAAGACACCGCCCTCGTCGGCGCAGTGGTCTTCGTGCTCAAATTCGCACTCGCCATCCGGCAGACAGCAGGCGCCGGGGACCTCGCATGCATCAGCCGAGCAGGTCGATCCTTCGCCGAGGAATTCGCCACCCTCGTCTTCACACGCTTCCTCGAACTCACCATCCTCGCACTCCCCGTCCGGGAGGCAGCAGGCGCCAGGCTCGGCACACACGACGGTCGCGGTCAAATCTCCCGTCGGATCGCACGTGCCACTTGGGTCGAAGAGGCGGAACGTGAAACTATAGGTTCCGTCCGGATCCCACGCTGCATCCATCGAGTCGATATGCCACGTCGGGTGGACATCGAACGGGACGGTACCGATCACGAAGGTCTCGCCGGGCGTGTCGATCGTGTCGCCAAAACCGGGTGTGTAAATCACAAGCCCGGGATCGATGGAAACGAGCTCGAACGCGATCTCGGTTCCGTTCGGCAGCATAAACAAGCCCTCATCCGGCTCATCCTCGTCAAGCGTCATGAACCCGGGATCGTCCAAAGCGCAACCGAACAGCAACGGTCCATCGACCGGCGGCACTTCGAACGCGTCATCAAAGTCAAACTCCACTGCGATTTGGTTCGTCGCCGTCTTTCCCACCTCCAGATCCGCATGTCCGTGCTCGTCGTCGTGGTCATGCTGACCAAACGCAGCCGGATGGCAGAGTGCAATGAGCACCCCAGTCACAAAAACAGTACGCATGTCGCTTCCTCCTAAGTACGCGATTATTCCGAACCTCCGAATTGCACCTGCAAATCGGCGAAGTCCAAGAGATCAACATCAAGGTCGTCGTCGAAGTCGAATGCGTTGTGGCATTCGACTTCGCAATCGGTAATGGCGGGATCGTCCGGCATTGGACGCACGTCCGGCCCCGCATAGCAATGAGCAAACGCTTGAAAATCCGTCAGATCGACGGTGCCATCGGTATCGAAGTCGCCGTTGGCGGGTATGTCGGCAGGTGGAAAGACCCCACCACGAACGGGAACATTGGCAAAGAGCAACGTAAACGCCCCCGAGTCGTCCAGGTTGCCGGTGAGATCGACGAAGTTGAAGGTGGTTTCCCAGACACATTTGGTCTCATCAAACAGTGGATCCTCCTCGTCGACGAACCACGTAATGTGTTCGTGCAGATTGGAGCCACCAAGGACGGTCCTGTCGCCGGGTTCCGTTAGGAGCTGGAAACTGTTGTCGATCACAACGAATGCGGGGTCGACCTCGACAATCTCCAACGCAACTTGCACGACCGGCGGGAGAGGCGTGACGCCGTCCACTGTCGTGACGACATGGTCGAAACCGGGGTCGTTGTCAGACCAGCCCTGGATAAACGTATCAACTGGACCCAAAGGGTGATAAACGGACTCGGGCTGCAAACCGACTGGATGCCACGCGACGCGACCCTCCTTCTGACCGATCCACATGTCGGCGTCGTGCTGTGCTGAAGCGATCTCCGGGCGACTGAGCATCATCACCAACACAGCCATCGAGAAACCGATGAACACTCGGCAGCGCGTGTCAACGTGCGATTTCAGGGTCATAGCGATTATGCCTCCAGACGATGTTCTGCAGCGAACTGTTTGCCTCATCGATCAGGTATGTTGCTTCGAACACGTGCTTCTCCACGTGTCCGTCGAAGTAGGAGTAATTCGATGATTCGAGGTGGCGTTCGAGTTCAACTTCCTCACCTGCGAGCCTGCGGGGGTTGGACCACCACGTTTCCGGGTGTACGTGATCCGACACGGCGAAGGGGCCGACCTCGGCGATTTCGACCATGTGGATGGTGGTGCTGGATCGGCGAATCTTGCTGAGCATGTTGTAGGGGCCGCGGTTGCCGATCGCGGCGACGGTGTAGTAGTTGGTTCCGTAGCTTGTGCGCCGAAGTCGCGGCTGGTCACCGCCAGTGTTTCCCGGCCCGCTCGCGCCTGTCGTCGTGGTTGTGCTCGGATTCACGGGCACCTTCCAGTGCGTGCTGCGATCCTGCGGGCAACGTGCGATTCGCTCGTCACGTCCGTAGAAATCCTTCAGTGTGTTGATCCAGGCAGCGTGCTCGTTGCCAACGCCGCCGTGCGCCAGTCCGGCCCCGATGATGCGGTCTTCGTTCTCGTTGGCGTAAAGATGGACGGCTTGCATGAGGCTTCGCATGTTGCTTGCGCAGGCTGTGGTTTTCGCGGCCTTGCGGGCGCGCGAGAATTGTGGAAGAAGAACGCTGACCAGCAATCCAATGATTGAGACCACGACCAGTAATTCGATGAGAGTGAATCCTTGCTTGCGCAAAGCAAAACTCCCCTTATTCGGCATTCGCTGAAATCAAATTGGGACGGAGTTCCGACGCAAGCACAGGGCGTACGTGGATCCCCTCGTGGACGAACGAAAAGGGCTTACGAGTTGGGCTAGGCAGTTGGGGGAGCACGCGGAAGTCGGCGGGCGCTGACTTCGGTTGCCGTGGGGATTTGTGCATCGATCGCATGGGATCGACGTACGGCGGCGCCCTCAATTTCGAGGGTTGGTGTCACCGCAATGGCGGCACCTGACCAAGTGCTCAACAAATGGCATGTCTGGCAATCATGATCATGTCCGTCGCGCTCTTCGGGAACGGACTCGGATTGGTGATCATGGCAACTGTGCTCATGAGCGTGGATATGTGCATGATCAGGCGCACCATGAACCGTCGACACGTGGACAAACTTGGCCACGCCCGGCGCGAGCAACGCAATGGCTGCCAAGCAGCACAAGCTTGTTGTTTTTTGCAGCGCTCGGTTCATACGTGGGAGGATTTTAACGATTGGCGAAAGTGAATGCAAATCGTTCATGATTGCGTTTGCGGGGAAAACGGGGTCGATCTGCGTTCCCCGGCGGCTTGAAAGCGACTGCTATTGAATGATTTGCTCGATTTCGATGTGTGGATGATGTCCGCCTCGTGGGAGAACCCGTGATTCCAGTGTCATGGTGGGCGATGCCCACCCTACATTCGAGTTCACAGGTGGTAAGTAATTGTTTAACAGATGGATATGAATCGGGGCGACTGGATTCGAACCAGCGACCTCTGCGTCCCGAACGCAGCGCTCTGGCCAGGCTGAGCTACGCCCCGTTGTGAGTTTTATGCTAGACCTACTGTTGGGGAGTGTCAACGTGGGATGGGCGCGTTGCGCTAGGCCTTGGCGGATTGGGCGGTTTTGTCGGACGTTGGGTTGGACTCGGGGGTTGATTGGCCCAGGGCCGCACGAACCAGACCGACGAACATTGGGTCCGGACGAAGAGGACGACTCGAAAGTTCGGCGTGGGCCTGGGTGGCAACGAAGTAGGGATGCACGTCATTGGGCAGTTCGAGAACCTGTGCGATCCGGCCATCCGGGGACTTGCCGGAGAATATCAGTCCCGCCGCCTCGATTTGCTCCATGTAGTCGGGACTGACCTCGTAACGGTGGCGGAAGCGGAGCCTGATCTTGGATGCGTCGCCGTACATAGCGGCGACGGTGGAGTGCGGCGTGAGTCTGACATCGTGGCCGCCGAGACGCATGTTGCCGCCGAGTTGGGTGATGCCGCGCTGTTCGGGCAGGATATCGATGACGGGATGGGCACAGTTTGAGTTGATCTCGGTGCTTTGCGCGTCTTCGAGGCCACAGACGTTGCGGGCGAATTCCACGACGGCGATCTGAAATCCGTAGCAGAGGCCAAGGTAGGGGATGCGGTTTTCGCGCAGGTATTTGACGCACGCGAGCTTCCCTTCGACGCCCCGCGTGCCGAATCCGCCGGGGACAATGACGCCGTCGACGCCGGCGACGCGATCGGAGACGTTGGTCTCGTCGAGTTCGGTGCTGTCGATCCACTCGATGCGAACCTTGGCTCCCAGGTGAACACCTGCGTGCTCAAGTGCCTGGATGATGCTGGCGTAGCTGTCGCGGAGAGAGGTGTACTTGCCGGTGATGCCGATGGTGACGGGTTTGGCAGCTTCGCGAAAGCGTTTGATGTAGTTGTTCCAGATGTCGCGGCGTTCGTGTTCGCGGTCGGCGTTTACGCGGTCGCTGAGCTTGAGGTGGTCAAGGACGGCGGTGTCGATGCCGGCGTCGCGCAGCAATTCGGTGATAACATAGACACTGTCCACATCGTGCATGGAGAAGACGCGATCGAGCGGCACGCTGGAGTACATGGCGATCTTCTCACGGACTTTCTTTGTGACAGGGTGTCGGGCACGGCAGGCAATGATGTGGGGCTGAATGCCGGCGCCCATGAGTTGCTTGAGGTTGAGTTGGGCGGGTTTGGACTTCTGTTCGCCGAGCATGGGCGGTTTCACGACGTAGGTAAGCGCGACGAAGCAGACGGAATTCGGGCCCTCCTCGAAGGCGAGTTCGCGGACGGCTTCGATGAGGTAGGCGTTTTCGACGTCGCCGACCGTTCCCCCGATCTCCACAAAGACGACGTCGGCGGCGCTGGCGACGGCCAGCTCGCGCAGGCAGTTTTTCACTTCGCCTGTCACGTGGGGGATCATCTGGACATCGCGGCCTAGGTAGCCGCCGCGACGCTCTTTCTCGAGCACGCGTGAGAAGACCTGACCACTGGTGACGAAATTGAGGCGGGACAAATCCTGATTGAGCATGCGCTCGTAGGTGCCGAGGTCCATGTCGCATTCCATGCCGTCGTCGAGGACGAAAACCTCGCCGTGGCGGAATGGGTTGAGGGTGCCGGCGTCGCGGTTCAGATAGCCTTCAAGTTTGATGGGGGTAACAGAGAAACCCTTGTCTTGCAGAACCTTGGCGAGTGAGCTGGAGAAGATGCCCTTCCCGAGTCCGCTCATGACGGTCCCGAAAACGACGACGTACTTGCATTGGCCTGGCTTGTAGCCGGCGGGCATGGGGGTGTGGAATTCGGTGTCGTCGGAGACGTCGCTGATGGATGAGAGGATGTTTCGGCTATCCATGGCTGGCCTCGATGGGGTTGGTGGTTTGGCGATGTCGTGAGACGAAGGCTTCGTAATCTTCCGGCGTATCGATGCCGACGGCGGCGGTCCTGACGACGCCAACGGCGATATCGTGACCATGCTCGAGGACGCGGAGTTGTTCGAGACACTCGGTCTGTTCGATGGGCGTCGGGGCGAGAGCAGCGAGCTTCAAGAGGAACTCGCGCTGGTAGGCGTAGATGCCAAGGTGGAGATAGACCGGTGCGTGGTCCGGTTGTCGTGGATAGGGAATGCGACTTCGTGAAAAGTAGAGGGCGCGGTGTTGGCTGATGACGACCTTGACGCAGTTCGGATCGTCGGGGTCGGCATCGAAGCCCGTGCGCTTCAGGTCGGCGAAGTCGCACGCGAGGGTGCCGATCGGATGTCCTGTGTCGGTCATCAGCTTTACGAGGGTATCGATCGAGGCGGGTTCGATTTCGGGCTCATCGCCCTGCACATTGATGATGAGATCGGCTTGAACCGCCTTTGCGACTTCGGCAACGCGATCGGTACCCGACGGGTGGTCGGCACGCGTCATGGCGACGTTGCCACCGAATGAGCGTACAGCGTCGGCGATACGGTTATCGTCGGTGGCGACGATCACGTCATCGACGCACGCAGCGCGGGCGGCTTGTTCGTATACGTGCTGGATCAGGTACTTGCCGGTCTGATTGGCGAGAGGTTTTCCGGGAAAACGGGTGGAATCGTAGCGGGCGGGAATGACGACGATTGCCTTCATGACGTCGTCGCCGGGGCATCTGGATGTCGATATTTGTGGTGCACTTTCGGAACATAACGGTGACACATGGTGTCGTCAAAGATTCGCCTGATTCGGCGCCCTTTCGTGCTTGTTGCATCGCGGCATCGATGACAACGTGGTCCGTGGCGGGTAGAGTCGCGTCGAACGCGGGGAGGTGACCGTCAGGATGAAGATCAAGCTGCACAATCTGATTTTCGTGGCCATGATTGTCGGCGTTGCGGTCGGTCTGGCCCTTTGGTGGGTCGACAAGCGGCAGGGCGACGAGGAGAGCGCAACGGTCGCCCAGATTCTGTGGTGGCTTGACCTGTTCGGTCCGACGATCTTCATGGGTGCGTTGAAGATGATCATCGCGCCGTTGATCTTCGCGAGCATCGTGTCCGGGGTGACGTCTCTGCCGGACATGAGCGAGCTGGGGAAGATCGGCTGGAAAACGATGGCGTACTACGTCACGACGACGAGCGTGGCGGTGCTGATCGGGCTGGTGTTCGTGCTGATGATTCAGCCAGGGACGAAATCATCGGCTCAAAGCCTTCGCGAAACCCGTCAGGGCGAACTTGCGGAGCGTCGCAAGGAATTTGCCGCATCCACCAATCGCGACCCGTTGAATGAATCGGGCAAGCCGACCGGGGAGTATCTGAGTTGGCTTGCAGGACGCGAGGGTGGGAAACAGGCGTCCGGACACGAGGCAGCGCGATTCAGCAAGCTGGAAGGTGCCGGCTCGCGGACGGCGGGGGATATCTTCAAGGATGACATTATCAAACCGCTTCTGATGAACCCGTTTCGATCGTTGTCGGCTGATCCGCCGAACTCGCTGGGGATCATCTTTTTTGCATTGCTGACGGGCGTGGCGTGCACGGTGGTCGGGGAAGCAGCCGCTCCGGTTGTCCGGTTTTTTCAAGGCCTGAACGAAGTTGTGATGCAGGTCACGCATTGGCTGATGGCGGTGTCGCCATTTGCGATCGCGTGCATCATGGCGGGGCTTGTGGCTGAGAATGGTCCGGACATATTTCAGACACTGGGGTGGTATTGCGGGACGGTGATCGGTGCGATTCTGGTACATATTCTGGCGTTGCTGACAATCTGTCGACTGCTCGGCGGCGTGGGGCCAATCGCTTTGTTCCGGGGAATTCGCGAGGCGTACATGATCGCGTTCACGACCCGTTCGAGCGCAGCCACGTTGCCGATCACGATTGAGAATGTGACCGAGAAGCTCGATGTCTCGCCGAAGGTGGCCAACTTCTCGCTTCCGCTGGGGGCGACGATGAACATGGACGGGACGGCGCTCTATGAGGGAGTCGCGATCATCTTCCTGATCCAGATCTATGGCGGACTGGACGATGTGTCGATCGCGATGACGTTTGCGACGACGATATTGATCTTTATTACGGCGGTGCTGGCGAGCGTGGGGGCGGCGGCGGTGCCGGATGCTGGGCTGGTGACGATGGTGCTGGTGGCCAGTGCGGTGCACCTGCCGATTTACTATATTCCGTTGATCTTCGCGGTTGATGCGTTTCTGGATATGTTCCGTACGTCGACGAATGTGCTGGGCGATTCAATCGGGGCGATCGTCGTGAATCGGCTCGAGCGCGGGCGGCTGGAGGCAACGTAGTTCATTATTTGCAGGGGATGATGTGATGTCAGAACACAAGGTGACAACAACCTGGGTCCGGACGACGCCCGGGTTTGGCTACGAGGAGTACAACCGGGAGCACGTGTGGCACTTCGAAGGCGGGACGGAGGTTACCGGGTCAGCCGCTCCGGATTTTCTCGGCAAGGCTGAGTGCGTCGATCCGGAGCAGGCGTTCGTGGCGTCGCTGTCGAGCTGCCACATGCTGTTCGTGTTGGCGATTGCAGCCAAGAAGCGGTTGACGGTGGATCGGTACACGGATGACGCGGTCGGAATTCTGGAGAAGAACGAGGACGGCAAGATGGCCGTCACGCGGGTGGTTCTGCGGCCCAAGATCACGTTCTCGGGCGAGAAGATCCCGTCGGCAGACGATGTGGCCGGGATTCACGACAAGGCGCACGCGGGTTGTTTCATCGCGAACTCGGTGAAGACGACAGTGACAGTCGAGCCGATGGGATAGTTGGAGGGTTGCAGGCCCAATGCCGCGTACTATCCTCATAGTGATGATATGAGGTGAAATGCTATGATCGAACGGCTTTACGTCCATAACTACCGGTGCCTAGAGAACTTCACGCTCGATTTTCAACGGCAGCGTTCAGCCGTCTTGATCGGCAAGAACGGCGCCGGCAAGTCGACCGTTCTGGACGCATTGCGCGTGTTCCAGTCGATCTGCCGAGGCCCCAATCGAGTGCGGGACGTTATTCGCGCGAAGGACTTCGCGCAAAATGAGAAGAATCGCCCCATGCGCTTTGAGGTAGATCTGTCACTTGGCGAACGCAAGTTTAGATATGCTGTTGCTTTCGAATGGCCTTCAGACTTTCACGAAGCTCGCATCGGCATGGAAGAGTTATCCAGCGACGGAGTCGCGGTATTCACTCGACATCAAGGACAAGTTCAACTGACTGGCGGTGCACAATTCGGATTGGACTGGCACGTCTTCGCCTTGCCCGTCGTCAACGAGAATCCAACTGAACGATCGATCCAAGACGTCAGAGCCTTCTTTGCGAACATGATTCTTGTTGCACCAATTCCCCAGCTAATGACGGGACTCTCAGACGAGCCCCGAACGGATCTGGATCGGCAAGCACTCAATTACGCCTCATGTTTGCGTGCAATATTTCAGACGAGACCCAAGTCCTACGGTGTGTTTGAGTCATTTGTTAAGGACGTATTGCCCGATTTCTCGTCACTTGAGAATGATCCGCGAGGCAAAGAGGGCGGTAGTCAACAAATCGTCACATTCGAGACGACAAATCCGCTCGGGACATTGCAGCTTGATTTTGATGAACTTTCGGACGGCGAGAAATGCTTCTTCCTCTCTGCCTACGTCATCGCCGCCAGCGCAGTCCGTACGAAAACAGATCCACCCGTCATCTGTGTGTGGGACGAGCCAGACCACCACCTATCACTATCTGAGGTGGGACACTTTATCACAGCCTTGCGAAGAATGACCAACCTAGGCGGACAATTTATCGCAACAACGCACCACCCCGAGACCATTCGAAAGTTCTCAGAAGACAATACATTCGTCCTCACACGCAACTCACATGTGGAGCCCACAATCGTCAAACTGCTCAACACATACTCCTACAATGGCGATTTGATTCATGCGCTCATTCGCGATGAGATCATCGGATGAGCGTGGACAAATACAAGTCACACGTCTTCGTGATTCCCGAGGATGCACGGGATGAACAGATAGCCAACGGGTTTACAAACCACCCGAAAGTCACCGCTCGCCAAATTCAAGTGATGCCGGTGGCGGGAGGTTGGGGCAAAGTACTTAAGACCTTTAAAGACGAGTACATCTCGCGGCTAGAACAGTGCCCAAAATGTCATGTTGTCATGCTTATCGACTTTGATGAAAAGACCGAACAACGCCAAGAGAAGTTCGACAACGACATCCCAGATGCCTTAAGTGAGCGCGTGTTTGTTGTTGGGCCGCGGGACACACCTGAAGCATTGAAGAGCTCGCTACACAAGGGGTACGAGGACATCGGCTGGACACTCGCGGACGAATGCTTCAGCGGGAATGCGACTCTATGGGAACACGAACAACTCAAGCACAACGATTTCGCACGACTTGAGTCTGTGTTGAAACCAATCCTCTTTAGCTAATCGATCATAAACGACGACGGCAGGCCAGAACTCCATTGCTAGCCACTGGTCATTCGGGTGCACTGCTAGCAAATTTCAGGAATCCCACAGCCACGAACGAAAGGGGATTGCGAACTGGCCCTGCACTCCCAGATTGGCCGCCGCGTCTGGAGTGCAGTATGATCCGCGGAGCCTGTCGGTTGCGGGGAGTCCGGTGAAGGTCCGCCGGTGGCACTGACGGCAGTGTGACCATCCTCGATTCTGGAGCTTAGACAACCTTGGAAAACAGCAAGATTCGCAACGTGGCGATCATCGCGCACGTCGATCACGGTAAGACCACGCTGGTCGATCAGATGCTCAAGCAGAGCGGGCAGTTCCGCGAGGGACAGCTCAAAGGCGAACGCATTCTCGATTCCAACGATCAGGAACGCGAACGCGGTATCACCATCCTCTCCAAGAACATCGCCGTTCAATACAAAGACACCAAAATCAACCTGATCGACACGCCAGGCCACGCCGACTTCGGCGGGGAGGTCGAGCGCGTGCTGATGATGGCTGACGGGTGCCTGCTGCTGGTCGATGCGTTTGAAGGACCGATGCCGCAGACGCGGTTCGTGCTTCGCAAGGCGTTCGAGTCGCATTTGAGGCCTGTCGTGGTGATCAACAAGATCGACCGTCCCGAGGGGCGACCGGCTGAGGTGCTCGACGAGGTTCTCGACCTGTTCATCGAGCTTGGGGCAGACGATGAGGCGCTGGAGTTTCCAACCATTTACGCATCTGGGACGCAGGGGTTCGCGACGACCGATCCCGACAAGCTGACTGATGACATGTCGGCGTTGTTCGAGACCATCGTGCAGCATGTTCCCGAACCGGAGGTCGATCTGACGTCGCCGCTGCAGATGCTGATCACGACGCTGGACTACAACGATTACGTCGGGCGGATCGGGATCGGGCGTGTGCACGCGGGGACGATTCATTCCGGTGAAGATGTAATGGTCATCCACCGCGACGGGACGGAGAAGAAGGAGCGCGTCGGGGAACTGTTTTTGTTCGACGGGCTGGGCCGCGAGAAGGTCTCCGAGGTTACGGCCGGGGATATCTGTGCGGTGGTAGGCCTCGACAGTGTCGACATCGGCAACACGATCGCCGACCCGGAAAACGCGAAGCCGCTGCCCATCATCCGCATCGACGAGCCGACGCTGCACATGACATTCGCGGTGAACAATTCGCCGTTTGCCGGACGAAGCGGGCAATACGTGACCAGCCGCAACATTCGCGATCGACTCGAGCGGGAGTTGCAGACGAACGTGGCCCTTCGCGTGGAACCGGGTGCGACGCCTGAGGAGTTTCATGTGTCCGGTCGCGGCATGCTGCATCTGTCGGTGCTGATGGAGACCATGCGACGCGAAGGGTTCGAGCTGGCCGTCGGCAAGCCGAAGGTGATCTATCGCGAGTTGGACGGGAAGAAGACCGAGCCGATCGAGCAGTGCGTGATCGACGTGCCGAGCGAGCATGTCGGGGCCGTGATGGAATTGATGGGCACGCGGCGTGCGATCTGCAAGAACATGGACAATCGCGGGGCGGGGTCGCTGATCGAGTTCACCATACCGGCCCGCGGGTTGATCGGGTTGCGTAATCGCATGCTGACGGCCACCAACGGCACGGCCATCATGCACCACAATTTCTATGAGTATGAGTTTTTCCGGGGGAGCATTCCGGGGCGGGCGAACGGGTCGCTGATGGCCAGCGAGCCGGGGCAGGTGACGGCCCACGCATTGGAAGGGCTTTCCAGTCGTGGCGAATTTTTCGTCAAGCCGGGCGATCAGGTGTATGAGGGGCAGATCGTCGGGGAACACTGCCGGGATAACGACCTCGGCGTAAACGTCTGCCGGACGAAGAAGCTGACCAACATTCGGGCGGCGTCGGCGGACAAGACCGTCGTGCTGAAACCGCCACGCGAGTTGTCATTGGAATTGGCGCTCGAGTTCATCGAGGATGACGAACTGGTCGAAGTGACGCCGGAGGCGATCCGGATGCGCAAACGGTTGCTGAAGGAATCCGACCGCCGCCGAGCGGCGCGGAAGTAGCGGTTTCCGATCATTTCGAGAAAACAGGCTGCGACGGCGGGGAAGGTGTCGTTTCCATGCCATGCACAACACTGTAACATGCTCGGCTTGGTCCTCGCATCCTCTTTCCTTACTTCGTACACTGCCTGAATGCCTGCCACCGTATTGCGGCTGATCTCCCCCCTGTTGCTGTTCGGGGCCGTGACGACTTGCGCAACGGGTGAACCGCCGGGCACGTTCGAAATCGTCTATGGCGAGAACGCGCGTGTTCAACAGGTGAACATGGGCGGCGGGCTACTTCATCTGCTTGTGTCGAACAGGGGCATGAATCCATGGACTGCATGCTCGGTGGGTCACGACGCGCTTCACCATTGGTCCGAACATCTGGAGATGCTGAACACTAGGGCTATCCTGACCGATGCAATCCAACGCGATGCGGTCTTCGCAATTGAATACACCGTTCCGGAAGGCTTCGACGTGCCCTACATTCGGAAGCTATTCTTCATGCGGCAGTTGGCTACGGACAGTTCGAACAGAGCACGCGTATTCCCGAGCAGGATTGAACTTGAGCGGGATGAGTTCGTACTCGGCGTGCTTGAGAGCAAGAGAGATACTCTCGTCACGTCGCGTCGCATGGTGCAGCTTGGCAAAACCGATCTTGTCGAAACCCGGTTTCCTTCCCGAATTCCAGTTTATGGCCGGGCGATGTGCGACATCTCCGGTAACGAATTGCTTTGCGGGTGGAATGAGAGCGGAATCGGCGGTGCTCCACGTCTGCATCGCATTGCACTTGACGCAGAAGGACGGGGACGCGTGATGGATCAAACCTCGTTACTTGAGTCGTCTCCTTCAAGAAGACTGACCGGCGTGTGTGCCTCGCCTCAGGGCGATGGTTTGTTCTTCGTCTCGACAGGATCGCTTGCAAAGGGTGGCGCGTTGTTGACGATTGGTTCGACCGGCGAGGTTGAGAAGATATTTGACCAATCCCGAAGAGGACGCCCAAGCTGTATCAGCGGTATCGAGGACGTCGAAGTGCACATTCGGGGTGACGAAGCATATTCAAGTCCGGTACTTGGAATCGGTCCAACAGCAGACGGGATTGCGTTCGTGACCGATCGAAGCGTTTATCAACTTTCGAGAGGCGAGATTGAAAGCCTTGGAAGTGCGCAGTACGAACTAATTGGCAATTTCTATGTTGCGCGGAATGTGAAGAGTGTATTCCTAGTACTGGAGCGATCAGCCACGCTTGAGGGTATGCAGCGCGAAAGTCGACGCTGCCAATCGCGTGTGTATGTCATTCGAAGGTGATATTACTGAAAATACTGCACTCGCCTCGACACTAACACATCGCAACCCGAGGCGTGCCGCAAGGCCATGGAGAGCGAGATGAGAGAATCGGACATGACGCACGAAGTGTTCAGCTACAGCGACTGGGCCAACGGGGTAGTTCTGGAGGCGGCGGCGGGGTTGTCAGATGGGCAGCTTGATGAGCCTTTTGATATGAGTGTGGGGACGTTGCGGCGGATTTTGCTGCACATTCTCAATGGGGAAGAGGTGTGGCTGAAACGGTGGCAGGGGGAGGCGGAGACGCCTTGGCCTGGGGAGGCGGCGAAGACGGGTGTGGCTGACATGGCTGATCGGTTCAGGGCGTGTTGGCAGAAGCGCGATGCGTTTCTGGAATCGCTTGATGATGCCGACATGGGCCGGCGGCTGACGTATCGGGATTCGAAGGGAGCGTTGTTCTCAGCCACGCTGGGGGAGATGGTGTTGCAGATGGCGATTCATTCGGCGCATCATCGGGCGCAGGCGGTGAACATGATCCGGCGTGTGGGTGGGCCTGGGTTGGAAATGGATTACATGGCCCATGTGCGAAAACCGGCGGAGGGGTAGGACGAACGCGAAATGCCGGTCGGCGTCGCATTCATGATGGACGCACCGCTGCCTTCCCGCCACCCACGAGGGGTGGCGCTACAGACGATAGAACCCCGGCATTCACTTGCGAAACTTGATCGCTATTCGGTGACGACGGTCCAGAGTCCGGAGGCGTCGGCGAAGTCGATGTCGTCGTCGCCGTCGAAGTCGAACATCAGGCAGCCATTCGTGACCGGTCCGTTGTCGGGACCAGTGACGCACATGTTGAACGCGTCGATGTCGAGCAGATCAACGACACCGTCGCAGTCGGGGTCACCGTCACCACTCTCATACGCCCCCATGTCGATGCCACTGCAAAGTTCACGTTGCTGGCCATCGAGGTCGGTTGCGCCGGCGGCAGGGTTGAAAAATGGGTCTCCGGCGTCGGCACAGGGGGACATGCCGCTGAAACGGTAGTTTCCGTTGGCCGCGTCGACGAACTGTGGGTCTTCGTTGATGTTGTTCACGCCGGTGCCGGTCCATCCACCCTGAACGTCGCTGTAGCGGACGTTGCTGTTCGAGCTGCCGGTATCGCTGATCTGTGCACCGGTACCGGTGCCGTTGTTGTCGCTGTTGTTCCAAAGGATGGAGCTGCGGACCGTCGGTGAGCCGCCTGCGTTGGAGAGTCCACCGCCGGTGCCTGTGCCAGTGGCTTCGTTGTTTACGATGGTGACGTTGGTGAGTTGCGCGTTGCTGTTGGTCAAGTTGCGGATCGCACCGCCCAGCCGAGCCATGTTGTTGACGAATAGCGAATCAACGATCTGCGGGCTGGCGTTGATGTTGTACATCGCACCGCCCTGCCCGCCGGTACCGGTTGTGAAATTGCCGTCAAAGATGGCACGGGTGATACGCGGGCTGGCCAATTCGTTGTAGATGCCACCGCCATTGCGGGCTGAATTGTTCTCAAAGACACAATCGTTGAGGCGTGCGACACCGCCTTGTGCGATGTACATCGCCCCGCCAATCGCCCCACCGCCCGCAGCGGTGTTATCTTTGAAGAGGCAGCGATTCAGGGTCGGATTGCAGTTGCCGAAGAACTCGACGCCCCCTGCGCGGAAAGCTGTGTTGTTGAGGAACTGGCAGTCGTTCAGCGTTGGGCTTGACTGGTTGAAGCAGTCGAACGCCCCACCGAAGTTGCCGCCAATGTTGTTGTCGAACATGCAGTTGATCATGAGCGGACTGCTGGCACGCATGTAGCAGGCGCCGCCACCGAAGGTCGCGCGGTTACCGGTCACGCGGCAGTTGGCGATGGTCGGATTAGAGCCATCCAGAAAAACGATGCCACCACCCACTTGATCGGTCATGATGTTGGGGTGGTTGGCATTGCCGCCGGTGATGGTGAAACCGTCGAGCCGAGCGGAGGCGTTGGTCTGATTACCGTCGACGACCTGGTAGGAATTCTCAGTAAATCCGCCACCGCCAAGATCGTTGCCATTCAGGTCGCCGCTGAGGATGGTCTCGTTGCCGGCGATGTCACGCTGCTGCAGGCTTGACTCGGTACCGTCGAAGCCACCGTAGATCTGCACGTTGTTCTTAAGCTCAAACGCGCTAAAGCGGTTTGTGGTGGTCGTGGGTTTGTAGACGCCTTGCGCGACCCAGATTTCCGTACCAGCCGTTGCAACGGCGATGGCTCGGCGAAGTCCGTCACTGCCCTGGAACGCATCTTCCCAGCTCAAGCCGGTATCGGTCCCGCTGTTGAGGTTGGCGTTGACGTAAAGCGGTCCGCCCGCTGCGGCGATGCCTGCGGTTGTGGCGACGATGACGGCGATCAGGGTGGATACTCGTTGGGTCATGTTCTGCGATCCTGTGGTTGTGGATTCGGTGTCCGCGCGGGCACATTCGGTCGCCGGGCGGAACACGGTTGTCTTGTGGACGTACGTCGGGAGGCGACGCGACTCGTGGTACATCGTCGCCGTTTCGGCAAGCCCCTCCAATGCTCGCGGCCGGTTGGTTCCATGCAAGCGATGGATGACCGGATACGCGAGGTTTAATCATAGCGGTTTGGGGCGGGCTGACTCAACCGTTGCGGGCGCGTGAAATGGTGTGGCACCGAACGTGCTTGATCTTTCGCAGTGCGACTTGCCGATTGGCGGCGAATGTGTCAGCGAATGATTACCGGACGTTGGGACGCGGGCGGAATTCGATCTGCGAACCGACGTCCTCATCAACGGGACCGCCAAGCCACCATGCGTACTCCCGAATATGCTTCGTCTTGTACACGGCCGTGAAGAAGCTATGCCAGCATCGAACAGGAAGTCCTCGAGGCATCGATGAGAGGGATTCGCGAGACTCCGGCGGCACATTCTCCAAGCAAGGCCAATCCGCGATCCAGCCAATGGGCATCTCTGTGGCGCGAAGATTGGAGTCCTCTGCAAAGTCTTCCAGTGCAACGAGCAACGTGCGTTTGGCGTGCCGGTCTCGCTGTAGTGTTCCGCGTTCGCCGCAATAGTCGGAGCTGTAGAAGAGCAGCGTGTAGTGAATCGAAAGGCCAATGGTGGCAATCGTGATGATGACGGCTGTTGTCACCGCACGTTTTTGATTTCTGCCAAACTGGAGCACGATGATTCCGCATGCCGCACCGATTGCCACTTGCAGGACAGGCCTGGCGCAGTAGCACAGGCATGGAATCATGACGTTTGCTGCAAAGACGATCATGATCACCGTGTACAGCCACTTTGCGATCACGAATTGCCTGTCTTCGCTTCGCTGACGTTTGCCCAACACAAGACCGGTGACAGCGAGCACCACGACGCCAATCATCGCGAATGCGTGGACGTTGCCGGCTATCATGGCATGGTTGCTCCTGGAGCCTGGGAATCCGCTTGTCCAGCCACGTCAATACCAAACCTCGCCGTGAAGAACATCATCATTTACGCTTTCCGTGTTCCCATCTCACGGATTTGCGTTTCTGGCACGGTATTCTATTTGCTCTTTGATGCTACTTACGGGACCACCAGGCCACCATGGGGCCAGGTCTGTGCGCGTGGTTTTCAGCAGCTGGGTCAGCGGAGTGTGCCAGACACGATGGGCGGTGTACTCCGGGACAACGGTCATGATACTGCGCTTCTTGCTTGGAGCGGCCTTTATTTCCGACCATTCGGCGATCCAACCGCTTGGCCGGTTCACGTCAGCGGTGTTTGCATCTCTCACGCAGTCAGAGATGCGGCTGAAACTTCGGATGCGGTGCAGAAGGTTTATTTTCGAGATGCTCATCGAGCCGCCGGTATAGTGGTCGCCGTGCACGAGTGCATTGAACTGAATGCACAAGCCCATCATGACCACCATGATGGCGACGGCGGTTCTGACGGCTCGGGAACGGTTTCGGCCATAGAACAAGACAAGTAGTCCGCATGGCGCACAAATAGCGACCTGCGTCACGCACCTGGCTCGGTGACACATGCACGGCACGAGTTCGAAGAATGCGAAGCAGATCAAGGCGCCCCAATAGATCCAAGTGATAAGCCGATAGTGCCGAACGACTTGAGTATTCCGCTTCGTAAACGCCAGCGCGTGCGTCGCCAAGAGAACCACGCTGATCAATATAATTGCGTGGATGTCGCCGGCATTCACCGTTCCGTCTCCAAGTGCGTAGCGTCGAGAAACGACGTGACTGCTAATCGTATACGCGCTGATCGCGCATTTCATTCAATTGCATAATTGAAGGGAAGCACTCACTGAACACATGGTCTCTTAGTCAGGACGAACCCGAAACTCCAGCGCATCCAGTGACTGGTCCATGACGCCACCAGGCCACCAGAGAGCCACGCGGGTGGAATCTTCTCGGAATAATCGCGTAAAGAGCGAGTGCCAGAAGGGTATTGCCTCGTGGTGGACGGACTCTCTTAGCAGCTCGTTGGTTTCGTCCGTCTCGTTCGCGACGCAAGGCCAATCGGCGACCCAACCGGCATCTACTTGTTGACCAACGAGTCCGTATTTGTCCGCCAGGTTTGGAATGTACTTGAGAATCGGCGTGTAGAGGTTGTTGCGCCGTGTTGCTGCTTGCGTACCGCTTGTGTATGCGGTGGAGTGCACGAGTGACGAGTATTGTCGATTGAGACCTACGCTCATGAGGAAGACAATCGTCATCGTCACGTACGCTGGAATGCGATGTCGCGCGTAGGCCAACATGGCGCACGTGCAAACCCATCCAATGAATGCAGGAGCGAGCGTGTGGTCTTCCATACATAGACAGCCAGTGCCGGCGAACCCCATGAAAACCATACCCGAGACGATGAGGCCCCATGCCAGCAACAATCGCCTCCGTCGGGGTATTGGCCGTTCCACGCCCGCGGCGAGGTTGGCGATCGTGATGATCACGACGCCAATCTCGACGGCTGCGTAGACGTTATCGGGGCTCATCTCGGCTCGATCGTGACCGCCACGTTGTAGTCTGGTTCGCAGCTTGGTTCGTCGTAAATGCCGTATTCGATCAGGTCGTTGGCAACGGGCCAGAACGCTTGCACGTGACCGGGGCGGACGTGATCGTCTGACCAGCACACGCCTTTGGTGGAGCCGACCTTCGATGTCACCGTGACAGGCTGTTTGTGCTCCAGGGACAACCGAGCAACGTCATCGGGGTGCATCAGGATGGCCTGTCGCGTCGTGGCACCGGAGAAGGAGTCTTTGCGGACGGCCGGCGGATGCTGCGAATTCCATTGACCAAAACCGCGTCGCGTGCTGAGCAGCAGGTGCCCTTCCGGAACCTCGGGCAGGTCGGGCTTGAGAATGCTGAAGACGGCTTTGTTGTTGGGCATGTTGGTGAAGCCATCGCGGAACAGGTATTGCCCGCCCCACTGCATCTGTTGGTGCGGGTAGCGCAACCGTTCGATGCCGTCGTACATGATGATCGATTTGCTGATCATCTCGCGGATGTCCTGCGTATTGGCGTAATTGTAGCCGGTCAGGTCGTCACCCAGAATGCGTTTGGCGATCTCGCGAAAGGCGATCCATGCTTCGGGAAGGTGTTTGTTCTCGCCGGCCAATGTCCCTTGAAACGCGCGGACGGTGCGATCGGTCGACGTGGTCGTGTAGACACTGTCCCATTCGTACCAGTTGCGAATCGGAATCACGAGCGAGGCCTCGCCTGGCTCGATCATGGTTTCGGCGTTCATCATGACGTCGAAGCGGATCCTGTAGGGAACGCGCGACAGGGCGCGCTCGATGAACGACCGATCGGGCATCGTGTCACGCAGGTTGCCGCCAAGACCGCAGAGCACGTTGATGTCGCCGTTGGCCGCCGCAGTAACCATCTTGCCCGTGGGCAATCCCGGGTTGTCACTGAGTGTTGCACCCCACAATGTACCGTAGTGGCTCGCAGAAGTTGCATCGATCGGTACGCCCCCGGGGAAGATGTTCGGTGCGACGCCGCATTCTCCGGTGGCTTGCACACCGCTCTGACCACGCAGGGCAGCCAATCCCGCCTTCGTCCTGCCGAGTTGGCCGAGGACGAGCGCGAGGTTGATGATGCCTTTGACGTTGTCGGTGCCGGTGCGGTGCTGCGTCAGGCCCATGCCCCAGCAGAAGACGATGTTGGGACTGCGTGCGAGCACCATGGCCACGCGTCGCAGCTGTTCATGCGACGCACCCGACTGCTCGCTCAGGTCGGCAATGCTCTGCTCGCTTAATGCCGACCTAAGTTCATCGAAACCGGAAACGTGCTGATCGATCCACGCATGGTGATCGTCGGTGAGCAGCTTGTCTTCGATCAGGATCTTCAGCACGCCATTGAAGAAGGCGACATCGCCGCCCGTGCGCACATGCACAAACTCGTCGCAGATCTGCGACCCAAACAATGCACTCCGCCACTGCGACGGCACCCAATAGCGGTCGAGTCCGGGCTCGTCGTAGGCATTGACCACGATGACGAATGGCTTGCCGCGTCGCTTGCGTCGGCCCTGCTCGATGTAGCGCATCACGAGCGGCTGGTTGTTGGCGAGGTTGGTGCCGGCCAACAGCAGTGCGTCGGCTTCCACAAAATCGCTCAGCGAACCGGTCGATGCGCCAACGCCGACAGTCGATTTCAAAGCGGTGACGCTGGCGGCGTGACACTGACGGGCACAGCTGTCGACGTTGTTGGTCTGGCCAACGACGCGCGCGAACTGCTGAAACGTGAAGTACTCCTCGTTGTTGACGGCTTTGCTCGTGGCGAAGAACGCACATTCGTCCCCGCGGTGCTTTCTGATCCACTCGGCCGCGAGATCGTACGCTTCTTCAAATGAAATCGGTTGATATCCAGAAGTGCCCTTTCGCCAAATAAGCGGCGTACCAACGCGTCCCAATCGTTCGATGGCGTCGTTGCCGAGTTTGCGGATGGCGGCCACATCTGCAAACGCATCCGGGGCGGCCAAGGGTCGCAAGGCTTCCTCCACCAAGCCAAGGCGAACCAGGCAGAAGTGTGGTGAATGGGGAATGACGTTGTCGCGCAGTCCGTCGGTCTGCACGGCGCAGCCGTTGCAAGGCCCATTGAGCACCTTCCACGCCTTGTGCCATTGGCCATAGGTATCACCCATCATGCTGGCGATGCCCTTGAAGTGGCGGGGTTTGCGATTGTTGAGAATGCCCAGCGGTGTGTACTTCGTCACGGCGGACGACAGTTCGTCTTTCCAGTTCATCGATCCCGATCCCCTGCTTCTGCGGTGTTGCGACCCGTTAATACCGCAAACTGATGAGGATATCGAATTGGCCGAGGGTGAGCATGTCGCGGTCTGCCAGGATGGTGCGCATGACCTCGACGCCATTGACCAGCACGCCGTTGGTGCTTTGCAGGTCTTCGACTTCCCACGCGTCGCCGACGGTCTGAATGGCGCAGTGGTGGCGGGAGATGGTCGGATCAGGCAGTTGCCACAGGGCCGTCTCGGATTGGCCGATGACGAATCGCTGAGACGCGAGCGCGTTGAAAACGGGCATCGGCACGCTGATTCCCTTGTGCATGATCATCGAGAGCGGTGGGGCCTGCTTCTTGCGACCTGCGTCCGG
Organism: Phycisphaerae bacterium; assembly: GCA_028289375.1. Lineage (GTDB taxonomy): Bacteria > Planctomycetota > Phycisphaerae > UBA1845 > UBA1845 > OFTM371. The sequence goes on from JANQQK010000086.1 coordinate 98,423, forward strand.
TTCGATACGCGTGAATCGAAGTCGGTAGCCACCAATGTCGATCAGATCGCCCGGCGCGAGGACGAATTCCACGGTCGTTTGGCCATTGACCTGGATGATCCGCTCCTTCGCGGTTGGCGCAATGATCCAGTCGCCGTCAATGAAACGCAGGACCGCATGCACGTTGATGGTGCGGCTGCCGTCGATGACCAGCGCACAGTTCGGTGCGGCGCCGATCTTGAAATCGGTTCCTTCGACCAGTTCATACCCCTGGCCAATGAGTTGCGGTCCTGCCACGACGGTCAGTTGGCAATCGGGAATTGGCGCTGCCATATGGGCACTGAGCAGTTCATCGCGGTCGATGCTCAGCCGGCGGGCGAGGTCGATGTCGTAAGCTTCCTTGAGTGCCGGATTGGTCAGAACCACACGTGCCTGCGCAACAGCGTTCATCACATCCTGCACCGACTCGCGGGTCGAACGATCTGGGTGATCGTGATACTCACGAATGGCGCGGTAGCGCTTGCGGACGGCCTGGTTGATGCGTTCGTAGTGGCTGCAGAAAAGTTCGACGCCGAGCAAGTCATAGTGATCCGGCGGACATTGTTCGGGCGACAGGCCCAGGATGTCGACGAGCGGATTGTTCAGCGTGCTGGATGGACGTGGCTTGTCCGTCATTCTTCGACCGTCAGCTCGCGCATGGCGTTGGTGAGTTCTTCGATCGTCTTCTGATCAAAACCAGACTCACGCTGGATACTGGCTTCACCGGTGTGCTTGGTTGTCGTCTCGGTTGCTTGAACATGAATGCGACCACTGCTGTCGTACTGAAAGGTCACTTCAACGGGTGAACCCTGCGGCAGTCCCTTGGGCAGGTCGCGGATCACGCATTCACCGATCTGCGTGCAGCCACGCGGATCGCGTGATGCCCCTTCAACGACGGGCACGCGGATGATGCGTTGATTGGCAGCTTCGGTACCGAAGACCTTCGTCCGCGTTGTCGGGATCGGCGTGTTCCGCGGAATGACCACCGAATTGACGATTCGGTTCTCCTTCGACGATCGCACGATCACACCGAGGCTGTGCGAGTTGATGTCGGCCATCTGCACACGTTGGGCCGCTTCAACAACGGGCGGGTCGAAGACGTCGAGGATATTCTCGCGTTCGTCGCCACCCGAGTCGGGCACGTCCTCAGTGGCAAACGTTCGCGCACCATCCGTCGTCACGGTCGCAGCCGTCGTGGCCATCTGCGTGATCGCCGCGTGAATGGCGGCACCATGGGCGACGATCTGTTCCGGAGCGGTGGCCATGTTGGGTTTCTTGCCCGAGATGCGTTCGAGCATGCGGTAGACCATCGGCATGCGTGATGCACCGCCGACAAGAAGAACGTCGTCGATGCGATCCCACGTCAGCAGTGCGTCTTCAAGGAGCATCTCGATGGTCATCTGCAGACGGGTGAGCAAGTCAGCCGTCAGTGATTCGAAGCGCTCACGCGTGATGGGGACCGCCATGTCGCGGCCATCAGCATCAATGCGAACCGTCGTCTGGGCGTCGCTGCTCAAGGCGATCTTTGCTTTTTCCGAGGCGATGAAGAGCTGAGACTTGTGCGTCTCTTCCTTGCGCGGATCGAAGCCATGATGCTTGTCAAAATCGTCGGCCAATGACATCGCCAGACGTCGGTCAAAGTCGACACCGCCAAGGCGTACCTCGCCACCGGTCGCAAGCACGTTGAAGTGTTCGCCGTTGATCCGAATGATCGTGGCGTCGAAAGTACCACCGCCGAGATCGAACACGAGCGTTGTGGAAGGCGCCGTGGCTGCGATGGCCGCCACCTCAAACCGAATCGACGACCCACCTGCCTGCAGGTACTGCCGAAACGCGTTCGCCAGTGCCGCCGCGGTCGGTTCGTTGATGATGTCGACCACGTCGAGCGAAGCAATGCGCCCTGCGTCCTGCGTGGCTTTGCGACGCAGATCGCCGAAATATGCCGGTACGGTGATGACGGCGCCGCGCACGGGGCCGACATGATGTTCAAAATCCTCGCGTAGTTTTCGCAGGACCAGCGCAGACAGTGCTTCCGGCGAATACTCCTTGCCCCCGACAGGGCGATGATAGAACTTGTCGCCCATGTCGCGCTTGAAGTTCAACGCCACCAGATCGGGATGATCGATCGACGCAATACGGGCAGCCTCACCGACATGAATCTCCCGATTCTCGCCGATCAGAACCGCGGACGGTGTCACGAACGAGCCGGATCGATTCGGCACCGACACCGGCTGCCCCTGTCGATCGACGTAGGCAATGCCGGAAAACGTCGTTCCCAAATCAATTCCGACATATCGGGGTTGTCTGCTTTGCATGAAGCGTGACGTCCGTCCGTTGAGTGGCGATCGCTGCGTTACAGTGCAAGTGTAGGCAGCCTTGGGCGGCCAATCAACCGGTGATATCGGATGGCACGCACGTCCTGCCGCATCGTAAGTTCAATGAATTTCGCGAATTACGTGTAAGATCTCACGGGCGATGCCATTCGTCGCAACCCGTGCAAAGCGGCATGATCGCGTAATCACCGGCCTGGTGACCATGACGAATCCGCGTCAATCGTCGACCGTTCCAGAGTGTCTCAATCTGGGTTTCCGCGACGTTGCCGATCGGGTAACGACCGGCGAAATCCTGATCGCACGTGATCATCGAACCATCAGCGAGAACGGTGGCACGGTGTTGAATCTGCTGGCATGGGAAACGCGTCGGCGGACTCATCGACATCACGGCATGATCGGACAGCTGCCCTGCGCAATGACTGTAGCCTCGGATGTTGGCCCATCCCTCCTCGCGAAGCCAACCATCGAAGAACGCTTCCATCTCCTCAATCGTCTCGATGCTCTTGGTCATCTCGGGGACGACGAGCGGCGCGACGCAGGGTCGCTCGCGTTTCAACGTCGCCAACTTGGCGAGGTTTTCCCGGACATCGTGCAGACGCGGTTCACCTTGCACGCGGGCGTACAATTCCGGCGTCCACGCGTCGAGGATCACGTTCAGAACGTCGATACCATGCTCGATCAAGTGCTCTGAGGTTGCCTCATCCAGTGCAAGTCCATTCGTCCGAACGGCGATGCCGTAGATTCCGGCGTCGCGCAACACGCCGACAACGTCCCCGAATTGCGGATGCAAGAGCGGTTCGCCGAATCCACCCAGGACCACAAGGGCATCGTCGTGTCGTGAGAGCTCCACCGCAATCTTCTCGACCAATGCAAGCGCCATCGGACCGCGCGTCGGCACACGTGCACCACGCGGGCGAAGCAAGGCGTTGGGCAACTGGTCTTCGGTGGTCAGTTCAATCTCCACCTCGCGCGGCAATGATGGAACACCACCCTGCCGTTGCTCGATCAACCACGATGCCACCGACTCCGCGTCGATCGGTCGGCCGGTCTCAAGGTATCCAGCCACATTGTCGCGGGCGCGTTCGGTATCGACGATAAGCCGACCAGCCGCGTAGCGGATCTTCTCCGAAGCCGTGAAACAGCACGACTTGTGCGCGAGGTCCATCATCGGCGCATCGGGTTTGTAGGACATGACAAACCCGGGCGGCACGTGCTTCTGCCCCATTTCCAGGAGCAGCTCCGTGCGAAAGACGGTCCCCACCATCCCCGGCGGCGCCTGAGCAAACGTCATGCGCGCTTCTTCTGCAGAGCCTTCCGCATGGTCGACCAGATCGTCGATGAGTCGTGGATCGATCAGCGGGGCACACGCTGGAGCAGCCACAACGCAGTCGGCTTTCTGTTCGTGTGCCAGGATCGCCAACTCGTCGGAACGGGCATATTCATCGATCGAGCACGTGCCCCCCAGTCCACCACGCCACGCATCGAGCGACCATTTGCGTGCCGTTCGGATCAGGTTCCGATACGGATCCGCCGCGACGCGCGCGGCGCGAACCGAGACTTGTTGTTCCAGGGCAGACGGCACCAGTTGCCGACATCGCGACACTTGTTCTGCCGGGCAGATGATGAAGATGTCCGGGCTGCGATCAGACATCACGAGCCGCTTGAGCGTTCGCGGCAGGACCGCCTCACCGAGAATCTCGTCCGCCGCCCGGCTCCTCGTGCCAATCGACGATACATCGAGGTCGACCTCAACAGCAGTGATGCATTTCATGGCTGCCCATCCGTCGCGTCATCAAACCGCCGCTGCGTCTCGTTCAGAAGATCGATCATGCGCGCAACACCCTCGCGAAATGCCGTGACGAAACCCTTATCGCGGTCGAGTTGACGCTTTGTGCGTTCGATGCCGGTCGCATCGGACGCGCCCAATTTGCGGTCGGCGGTGTAGCGTTGCAGCTCCGCACGCTGCGTCGCCGCCGTGATGATGTCGTAGGTCCGCCCCGCCCGACTGACAATCGCCCGCAATTCATCCACACGGACCAGGCGACGATTGAAAGCGGCTGGGTCATCGGTCATTCCGGCAAGCTCGTCGAGCAGTTCGAGCATCTCGTCGCAGAGGTCGCGAATCCGGGTCACATCCGTGATGCGCTGCGCAACCTGCGTTTTGAATTCTGCATGTCGCGATGTATCGCTCCATTGGGCCTCACTTCGGTACGCGAACGCATTGTCAGGCAACGCACGCGTGCAGTAGCGGTCGATCACATCGCGCAACGGCATAATCTCCGTGCCGGTCATCCGCGCTCCCCCTTCGGTCGCGTCGATCACTTTGGCTTTGCTCGTGGCGAAGTCGCGTTCGAACTGTTCGAGATACGTAAAGAGCAGGTCATCCGTGAACACATCACGGCCTTCGACGTCCTTGATCTTGCGCAAGATCGGCCGATTGCGGACAATCCGCTCCCACTCTTTCGTCTCCATCGAGTTGAAACGGTTGATCTCGCTTCGCCACGTGTTGTGCGTCTCAACGCCCGGCACGTAAAAGCAATGCCCACTGAACGCGAGATCCTGCCCGACAAACACGATCGGATCGCATCCCATGTACTGCAGCAGATAAAATGCGAGATGGGCAACGGTCGCACCAGCCGGCAAACCATCACGACGGGCCAACTCCGGGCCAATCAGCTTCTCAGCGAAATCACTGTACAGCAGCGACACCGGCCCCTTGTACTGCTCGAGCACATGCCAACTGACTTTCGGCTCGGCGATCAGGTGCACATCACCGAAGTCCTCGATGCCGTGAAAGAACTGCTTCGAGATCGCGTGAAAGTCCAGGCTTGTCACAAAATCGGGCATGACGCCCCGTTGGGCCAGCGGCTTGAACAGCGATTGCACCGCACACAGGATGCCCTTCCCCTTGAACTCGCTCAGGAGATCGATGTTCTTGCGCAGCGACGGACCGCCGGACACCACCACACCAGGATAGCCCTTGAATCGATCACGCAACACGTCGATCGGCGGCGTCGATGCGTAGCTCGGCAGGTTGTACGCGATGTTGCGACAGGTCACTTCCGAGTTGCCGACCAATGTCAGCAGCGTCATGCGTGCATACGCAATGAAGTCCGTCACAGCCTGCCGTGCGGCCTTGTAGAACTCCGGAGCGATCTGGTGCGACGCCTGGTGTGTGACAAACTTCGCCCCAAGCATCATGAGCGTCATGTGCGGCTTAAGTCGCTCGTGCAGGTGATTCTTGTCGAGCCTGGTCACGATAACCAGCTTGCCGGATTGAATCGTCTCGGACAGATCAACACTTGTCAGCGCCGTGGCGATCGTCGCCATTGACGGCTCGACGACGACGATGAATGCATCACCGCGCAGGCGTGCGTGCAAGGCGCGCACGTGGTAGCCAAGCCCAAGACCAAAGACGACGACGCAGAACTTGTCCTCAAGGTCCACGCCATCGGCAAACCGCACGCCCTCCGTGTCCGGGTTGTACCGACTGTGAAGCCATCCCGCGCGACCGTCGGCCTGTTGAACCCGAACGGTCGGCATACCGGTCTTGGCCGGCTCGGTGGTCAGCCACTCTGATTCGGGCAGGTCATCGATCTGCTGGGCAAGCGCGCTGTCCTGGCGCCAAAGGGCAGCCATGTTCCGCGCGTAGATCGCATCCGACGCGCCGTCTCCGGCGAGCGGGTCTAGAGACGCTTGAATGGTTGTGGCAACAGTCACGGATGCAGATAGACTCCGGGCGCGACGCGACGATGGCCGCACACCCGGGTCAATCGGCAAAACGGACCGAAAGACTCAACGCATTCTTGAGCAGGTCAAGGTACTCCGACCGTGGAATCTCCCTGACGCCGAACTGTTTGAGGTGTTCTGTTGTAAATTGCACGTCGAGCAGCACCAACCCGCGATCGCGCATGCGCTCCACGAGATGCACGAGCGCAAGCTTCGACCCATCGGTCTCGCGAAAGAACATCGACTCCCCAAAGAACGCCCCCTTGATGGACACGCCATACAAGCCGCCAATCAGCCTCCCCGCGCAGTAGGTCTCCACGCTGTGCGCGAACCCGAGGCGGTGCAAGTGAACGTACGCATCGCGAATCTCGTCTGAAATCCACGTCCCATCCGGTCGCTCCCCGCACGCATCAATGACTTGCTCAAAGTCGCGATCGATGACCATGTCATAAGGACCATTCCGGTAACGCTTCAGCAGGTTCTTCGAGGCGTGAAAATCCGCCAACGGCAAAATCGTCCGCGGATCGGGCGACAGCCAGAATACCTCCTCATGCTCGTCGGCCATCGGGAAAATGCCCTGAGCATAGGCAGCCAGCAGAATGTCCGGTTCCAGCATGTCCATGATCAGTACCCATCATAACAGTCACATGGGTGCATGCACGCTGCCACACAAACGCGACATCCTGCCGACCATCTTGTACAATGCCATCCCACAATCGGGCCGTCCCGATTGGGAAGAAAAACGCTGGCCTCGACGCGAGTGCACCATGACAAACCCCCTCGACAAGACCATCACCGTCGTCTCCGGGCTGCCCCGTTCCGGCACCTCCATGATGATGCGCATGCTCGACGTCGGCGGCATCGACGCCGTGACTGACAAAATCCGCGAAGCCGACGTCGACAACCCGCTCGGCTATTACGAATTCGAGCCGGTCAAGAAAACCAAGGATGACGCATCCTGGCTGCCGTCTGCGGTCGGCAAATCGGTGAAAATGGTCTACCTGCTGTTGTACGATCTGCCCACCGATTACCACTACCGCGTCGTCTTCATGCGTCGAAACCTCGACGAGGTCATCGACTCGCAGAACATCATGCTCGAGCGCCGCGGAAAATCCCAGGGCGGCCTGTCACGCGACCAGTTGAGAGCCAACTTCAAAAGCCAGCTCGACAAGGTATACGACTGGCTGGACGAGCAGACACACTTCGATGTGCATTACGTTGATTACAATGAGGTGCTCAAGGACCCCGAACCGGTCGTCGCGGCCGTCAATGTCTTCCTGGGCGGCTCACTTGATGAGTTGGGGATGGCTGGCGTCGTCAAGCCGGACCTCTACCGCAACCGACACGCCTGACACAGCACCTGCGTCGCGCTCTATCTGCCTTGAGATTCGAGATAGGCGAGTGCCTTGGGAATGACCTGATCAACCGCTTCGTCGACGGATTCGTCGATAATCGCACCGGCTGCCTCATGATGCCCTCCGCCACCGAGCGACAAGGCAAATGACAGCACATCAAGACCCTTCTCGCCGCGAAGATTCAAACGCGTGCGGCCTGGCTTTCCCTCGGTCAGCAAAATGCCCATGTCGATGCCGACCAGTGATCGCGGAATGCTCACCTGATCGTCGATGTCAGCCGCGGAGCAACCAGCCTCGGTGATCTCGGTGTACGACGCCGTGCTGTACGCAAGGCGACCGTCGGCCACGAGCTTCGTGTTGTCGTAGATGATGCGCTCGAGATTGAATTCACTTTCGGACAACGCACGACACAATCGCTCCCCTATCTCAGCCACGCGTGCTCCGCAATCAACGAGGGCCGCCGCCGCCCGCAACGCAGAACTCCGCGTCGTCGGCAGTGAGAATCCGATCGTGTCGCTGTGAATACCGGCGTAGAGCAGTGACGCGACGATGGGGTCAATATCTCGTCCCGCCTCACGAATGACGCGGTACACGAGTTCACAGGCGCTGCCGGCGTCATGGTCGACGTAATTGATCGCCCCGAACATCGTGTTCGAGTTGTGGTGATCAATGTTGATGATCGGCTTGCCGTTAGACCACGTTTCCTTGATCGACGCATCGACGTTGCAGCGCGGCGCCTTGGCCGTGTCAACCACAACGATGCCATCCGCGGCCGCGAAATCTCCCGGTTCTGCCACGACCGCCCCAGCCCACTCCGTCATGAACCACAACCGGCGCGACTCCGAACCCGGCGGCAGCGACACCTTCGCGGGACCGCCCTCGGCAGGCCAAGTCATCGCCATCGCCAGCATCGACCCGAAGCAATCCGCATCGGGCCGAACGTGACCGACGACGACCGGATTCTTCCAGGAATCCAGAATCGGAATCAGATCCGCGGGAATCGACATAACACCGCCATCAGCCACAGGGGTCGTGCTCATGAATCTGCTCATCGGGGACGCGCGTCGGCGCTTAGCCCTTCATCGAGGCAATCAGAATGTCCGCCACTTCAGGCCGCGTGAACTCCTCCGGCGGGCGCTCTCCGGCAGCCAGCATCTCGCGGACCTTCGTGCCCGACAGGAAGACACGCTTCTCGGCCGGTGCGGGACTCGTCTTGGCAGTCGCCATCGCACCGGTTTGCAGGCACCAGAAGGAGTGCTCGTACTTGAGCGGCTCGATCAGCAGACCATTGTCCGGCAGCGTGTCGAAAATCTCCTGAGCATCGTAGGTGCCATAGTAGCTGCCGACCCCGGCGTGATCACGACCCACGATGAAGTGCGAGCAGCCATAGTTCTGACGCAGAATTGCGTGCATGATCGCCTCACGCGGACCACCATACCGCATCGCCGCCGGCAACACACTCAGCATCGTCCGGTCAGCCACGTAGTACTTCTCCATCAGCGTCGTGTAGCAGTTCATGCGGACGTCGGGCGGAATGTCGCCAGGCTGCGTCTGACCCACCAATGGGTGAATCAGCAATCCGTCACAGGTCTCCAGGGCACACTTGGTCAGGTACTCGTGAGCTCGGTGAATCGGATTGCGCGTCTGGAACGCGACGACCGTCTTCCAACCCTTCTCGGCGAACGCTTTCCGCGTCTGCTCCGGCGTTAGACGATATTCCTTGAAGTCCACATCGTATCGCGCGCAGACCACGTCGATCGGACCGGCCAGGCAAACATCCCCTTCTTCCATCAAGACTTTCACACCAGGGTGCTCGGTCTCGGCCGTCTTGAAGCAATGCTCAGCCTGCTTGGTCTTGTCGTGGTCGTACTTTTCTTCGAGGGTCAGCCAGCCAAGCAAACGCTTGCTGTCATCGAGAAGCGCGATTTTGTCACCGGTGTTGAGACCATCCGCCGTCGCCTTGTCCACGGCACACGTGATCGGGAAAGGCCAAACGGTCCCGTCAGACAGCGTCAGATTTTCACAAATACTGTTGTAGTCCTTCGATCCGACGAACCCGGTGAGCGGACTCATCGCCCCAACCGCGATCATCTCCAGATCACACTGCTGACGCTCGGTCAGAACGATGGACGCCTCAGAACCAGCAAATGGCTCCGGTTGCGGCTGCCCCGAAACGCGATTAACCAACGTTCCCCCGTGCGGCGGGATGATTCCATGCAAGATCATAATCGGTGCCTTTCTCCATGTTGATGGATCGAGCCGGCCAGTCCCCAGCCCTCGTGTCGTGAGCAGGTCAACATAGGGAAAAGCGATTCGTTTTGCAACCGCACAAATTTCGTGCAGCGGTCAACCTGCGGACATCCACAGACACAGCGAAAAGCGGGCTGACGGACCCTTGCCGGACCCCCTACTTCTTGGCCGGCGCCAGCACCATCGTCATGCGACGCCCATCGACCCGCGCGGGCCGCTCGACCTTCACCGCCTCGCCGAATTCCGCCACGATCTCATTAAACGCCTGCAGGGCAAGATCCTTGTGCGACCGCTCACGCCCACGGAACAGCATCGTGAACTGCACCTTGTGCCCCTGCTCGAGGAACTTGTGGGCGCGATTCATCTTGATCAGGCGATCGTGGTCGTCTGTCTTGGGCCTCATCCGCACTTCCTTGAGCGTCTGCTCAGATGAGTGCTGCTTGCGGTTCTTCTTGGCCTGCTCGTACTTGTGCTTGCCGTAATCCATGATCCGGCAGACGGGCGGCTCCGCATTCGGTGAGACTTCAACGAGATCAAGTCCCGCATCTCGGGCGATTTGCAACGCCTCATGCGTGGGCAGCACGCCCAGTTGCTCGTTGTTCTGATCGATCACCCGGATGGGCGAAATGCGGATGCGTTCGTTTACGCGATTTGCTTTGGCGACTTGCAAACAGTGGTTCCTTTCACAATTTCCCTTAAATTCCTACGCACTGCCGCTCATGGCGGCTTGGCGTCCTCTTGACTGAATCTCTTCCACGCACTGATCGACGAAATCCTCGAGCGACTGGTTGCCCAGGTTCTTGCCCAGTGCATCGTTGATATTGACCATTTCGTCAGCCGCTTCCTGCTCGCCGACGACGACAATGTACGGAATCTTGCGTGCCCGGGCGCGGTGCTTCTTCGGACCGATCTTCTCACTCGTCGTGTCCAGCTCCGCCCGGACACCCGCCTCGAGCAACCGTCGGTGCACCTGCTCGCCATAGCGCTCGCTCTTGTCGCTGATGGTCATCACGACCACCTGTACCGGCGCCAGCCACAGCGGAAAATGCCCCGCAAAGTGCTCAATCAGGATTCCGCAAAACCGCTCCATGCTCCCGAATGGGGCACGGTGAATCATCACAGGACGATGGTCCGTGTTGTCCGAACCAACATAGCTCAATCCGAACCGTTCCGGCAGCGAGTAGTCCACCTGCACAGTGCCAAGCTGCCATTCGCGTCCAATGCAGTCCCGAACGATAAAGTCGATCTTCGGGCCATAAAACGCCGCTTCGCCGGATTCCTCCGAGAACGGAACACCCAGTGTCTCCGCCGCCTGGCGACAGGCTTGCTCTGCCTTGTCCCATTTGTCGGCATCACCGGCGTACTTGCTCGAATCGGGATCACGCAGCCCCACCCGGACGCGGTAGTCTTCCATGCCCAGCGTGGCGAAAATGGTCTTGACGAGATCGAGACAGCCAATCAGTTCGTCAGCCACCTGCTCCTGCGTGCAGAAAATATGAGCATCGTCCTGCGTGAACCCGCGGACGCGCGTCATGCCGTTCAGCTCGCCCGACTGCTCCCAGCGATACACCGTGCCGAATTCCGCCAAACGCACGGGCAGATCACGGTAGCTGTGAGGCCTGCTGGCAAAAATGCGGATGTGGTGCGGGCAGTTCATCGGCTTGAGCACGAAACTCTCATCGCCGCTCTTGGCCAGCCGATCGGCGATCTCTGCGCAACTGCAGCCTTCGGTGCCCTCCTGACACAGCTGCCGACCGATGGCGAACCGCTTCACGGGGTCCTGTTCATCCCACGGGAATTCGCTCTCCCTAATGCCAGCCGACCGGACGAGCATCCGCTCCTTGTCCGGATCACCGAGTTTGTAGGCATCGCGGGCATCGCGAAGGAACTTGTAGAGTGGCTTGGCGTTCTCGCGAATCGGCATCAGATGCGGGAACTGCGAATCCTCGTAGTACGGGAAGTGCCCGCTGGTGCGATACAGATCAATCTTGCCGATGTGCGGCGTGAAGACCTCGTGGTAGCCCTTCTTGCGCAGCTCCTCGGAGATGAACGTCTGCAGTTCCTTGCGGACGATCGACCCGTTCGGCGCCCACAGGATCAATCCCTGCCCGACCATCTCATCGATGTGGAACAGGTCCAGCTGCTTCCCCAGCACGCGGTGGTCGCGCTTCTTCGCCTCTTCCAGCCGCTCCAGGTATTCCTTCAACGCAGCCTTCTTGAAAAACGCCGTACCATACACACGCTGCAGCGATTTCTCATTCGCATCGCCGCGATAGTACGCAGCACTGACTTGCCGAACCTTGAACGCACCGATCGCCCCGGTTGTCGGCACATGAGGCCCGCGGCAGAGGTCTTCGAAGTACTCGCCCGGCGTGTCACCGGTGACGTAAAAGCTGAGTTCGTCACCTTCCGCCCGCTCGGCATTGTCCACCTTGTAGCGGTTCTCCTCACCGGCGAGTTTCGCCATCGCCTCGGATCGCGGCATGTCGTACCGCGTGAAAGGCCGCTTCTCCTTGATGATCCGCTTCATCTCAGCCTCGATCTTTTGGAAAGCATCGGGCGTGATCGATTCATCAAGATCAATGTCGTAGTAGAAACCGTCGTCGACCGGCGGCCCGTAGACCAGCTTCGCCTCTGGGTAAAGCTTGCAGATCGCCTCAGCCATCACGTGCGCACAACTGTGCCGCAGCACGTAGAGGCTGTCCTCGTTGTCGTCGGTTTGCGTCAGAATGCGGAGTTGGCAGTCGCCCGGCAGCGGGCGGTTCACGTCGACGATCTCACCCACGCCGTCCCGCGTGACATGCCCCGCGATGGCCACACGTGCCAAACCGGGTCCGATGCTGCTGGCCACGTCGAGCGTGGTCGATCCTTCACCGAATTCGAGGGTCTTGCCGTCAGGCAGGGTGATGTTCAGCGGTCCGCTCCGGTCTCGTTCCGTCAAAAAAAACAACGGCGCAAAGCAATCAGCGCGCAAGCTCACACAGCAGCCGGGAGTGACTTAGACTGTGATCATGGCTTGTTGAATCACGCGCAAATGGCTTTGAGCCGCTGGTCCACACTTGTCCCATTCGCAGGCAAGGCGGTTCCGCCTGCCCGCGAGAAGTCAGTTATACTGAACATCGGACAATCGCGTCAAGAATCCAAGCCACGATCCCGGCGCATGCGATCGAAACGAAGGGCCGCACCATGACCATGGGAATCCACCACATTCAGCAGGGGTCCGGGCCGGACGTCATGCTGCTCCACGCCGCAGTGGCCGATCACACCATGTGGCAGCCGCAAATGGCCATGCTCGCGTCCGGCCACCGCGTCACGGCGTACGATCTCCGTGGTTTTGGCCAAACGACCCTGCCGGCAGAACCTTACGCCCATCACGAAGACCTGCGGGTGCTGATGGACAATCTGGGGATCGAGCACGCCATGCTCGTCGGTTCGTCGCTGGGCGGTGAGGTCGCGATCAACATGGCCATCACACATCCCGAGCGGGTGGCTGGGTTGATTCTGATCGGACCGGCGTTGGAGGGGTACGACTTTGTGGATGCGCGAAGCTTGGCGCTCTGGGCCGAGTTTGAGGATGCCGTCGCGTCCGGAGAGGACGAACATGCCATCGACATCCAGATTCAACTTTGGCTGGCCGGGCTGGACCGTCCCATCTCCAACCTGGATCCGATGCTCGTCACCAAAGTCCGCGAGTGGACCCGCAAAGCGCTGCACATCAACGCGGGCGATGAGATCCCGCTCGACCCACCAGCCGCCACACGCCTAGCCGGCATCTCTGCGATGACGCGAGCCATCGTTGGCGAATACGACGTTCCAGATATGCACAACATTAGCGCGATCCTGACAGACAACATCAAGGACTGTAGGACTACCCTTGTGAAAGGCGCGGGGCATCTTCCCTCCATTGAATGTCCCGATGCCTTCAACGCCCTACTTGAGAATGAATTGCTCACTATCTCGAATCAGTAGAATCACTCAATTTGCACAGCTCAGGCTACGCGCGCAGTGAATTCCGTTATCTTGCAAACGGCCACGCAGACCGCTACAGTCGTGTCGATATAAGACAAGAATAATGTCAAATTCGACCACGCAATCAGCCTGACAGGAGAGTCGCCATGCAGGAAGAGTTCTACCCCGAAGCTACTCCTGATTCTGTTCTTTATGAATCTGTCGATACGCGCGGGCAATTTCTGTTCAACACATACCTTCATCTGGTTGGCGCGATACTGGTCTTCACGTGCGTCGAGATGGCCATCTTCAGCTCGGGTGCGGCTGAGCGCATTGCAAACACGCTGCTGGGACTACCAGGAGGCTGGCTCGCTGTTCTGGGCGGTTTCATTCTGGTGAGCTGGTTCGCCCGAGGCTTGGCCCATGGCGTGAAATCACGCGCTGCGCAGTATGCCGGCCTGACTCTGTTCGTCGGCGCTGAAGCACTGATCTTCGTTCCCTTGCTATACATTGCCAACGTGAACTTCCCCGACGTCATTGGCATTGCTGCGGCATTTACCATCATCGCCTTCATCGGCCTGACCGGCATTGTCTTCGTGACGCGGAAGGACTTTTCATTCCTTCGTGGAATCCTCTTCTGGGTTGGACTCTGCGCGATGGTCGCCATCGTGCTGGGCGTGATCTTCGGATTTGACCTGGGCGTCGGGTTCAGTGCACTCATGATTGTCTTTGCCGGCGGTGCGATTCTCTATGACACGTCGAAGATTCTGCACCACTATCCCAAAGACCGCTATGTTGGTGCGGCACTTGAGTTGTTTGCGTCAGTAGCGTTGATGTTCTGGTACGTGCTGCGCTTATTCATGCAGTCTCGTGACTGATTCAAAATCGGCTGAATCCGAGGAGGGAAGTTCTCATGCAGCGCGTGATTGGCATCGTGGTTGTGGTTGCGTTGTTGACCGCGTGGAAAATGTCGCAGCGTTCTGACGCCAGCAACGACATCAAGAAAGAAATGAAGACGGAGTTACTGGCCGAACTGCCTTCGTACGACAAGCACTCAGAGTACATCGACAACCTGCTCGACGAAGCCCACGACATGGCGTTCAGTGCATCCTACGACTCCGGCAGCAGGCGGCGTTCGGCAAGTTTTGATGTCGAGAAATACACACGCACGGTGTTGGAGAACATGTCGCGCCGCGCGAAACGGGACGGCGACAATGTCATTGCAAGCGAATTCGACGCGATACTGATTGGTCTCGGTTCCGCAGGTGGCGGATGACGGCTACTTTCGGGCGAGACGTGCTCTCTTGTTGGCGTCGCGGTCTTCTGTCAGCTGCGGCGTCATGACGAGCTTGCCGGGATCAAACCCCTTCCGGGCGATGATGCGGCAGATGTCGTCAAACGTTTTCTGATCCATCGTCGGTTCACGACTGATCACCCACACGTTCTTCCGCGACGGCTGACCGATCACAGCATGCCGATAATCGTCGGAAACATGGATCATCCAATAGTCGGACCGCAGCAACCAGAACCACTGCACCTTCCATTTGGCATTATCGCCGCCGTCGACGATCCAGCCCTTGGCATCGGTGGTCTTGAGCTTGCCATGGATGTGCTTCTTCCGTGCCGTGGTCAGCACGTCGATCTTGCCATCGTCACGCATCCGGAATTCCGTCGTCGTTGCGACGGTGCCGCGCTGGTGGCGATTATCGTACCGTGCAATCTCGTACCACTTGCCCATGTAACGTTCGAGGTCGAGATCGGGAACCGTTTCGAGTTCACGATCGCGTTTGCAATCACGACGATCGGGAAGATCGGCAGACGTCGCCTTGACCGACATCGTCTGGACAGGCACGGAGCGATTCTGCGGACGAGGTTCATCCGCCTGCAGTAACGTCGCGTGAACCAGGCAGGTACACACGCACACCATCAGTATTTGATTGACGTTCCGCCTCATCAGCATTCGTTGTCGGCTGTGATTGGTCCCCGATTGCACTCCGCACCAAGTTGGGGAATCGTAGCTTCCAAACCCGATTCGGGGCAACCGTTCGTTAACATTTTCCGTAACAACCTATAAATCATTACGTTAGACAGCAATCCGCACCCCTTCAGTTCTCAATCTACCGGACCTTCGGTGTCCCGTTTCAGCTTTCCGGCTTATCGGACGCACGCATCGACGTGTGGTCATGCACGATCACCCAGCTGCCTTGAACCTCCTTGAGCACCAGCGTGAACACCCCGTCGCGATCGCCGTCCGGGTGCTCCAGCGACCACTTGCCGAGCACCCACGCCGCATGCTCGCCAAGCGGTTCAAGGCGGAGAATGTCGAACGCCACCGTTCCCATTTTGTCGGGGGACGGGTAGCGGCGATCGAAGCGCTCCAGCGTCGCCTGCCAACCGCGTTCGACCAGTCCCACCGAGGCGAAAGTCAGTTCACCGGAGTTCCAATAGCCTTCCATGAAGGCGTGCAGGTCGCCGTTGTTCCAATCCTGCGCCTGCTTCTGGACGACCGCGGTGACAGCCGACCGCGTGTCCATCCGCTTCGTGCAACCACACAACGCGAACGCGCAAAGCATGGGCAGAACCAGCGTCATCGCCGCCCGTCGTGAACGATATCCATGTCGCAAGGGGTCGCTCCTTCCCTGTGAGCCGTTTGGGCTGGTGCTATAATCGGCCAGCGGGCTTGGAGGACATGAATCGTGACAGCAGGGTATTCGGGGACGCCGTTGATCAAGAAACTCGGCATCAAGCCGGGCTTTAAGATGCTGATCGTCCGCCCACCGGATGACTACGACCGCACCCTTGGCGACCTCCCCGACCGCGTCGATCGCAAGCGTCGGTTTACGCCGCCATTCGATTTCATTCAGACGTTTGCCAAACGCGCAAAGGACCTCGAAACCGACTTGGCCAAGTACCCTGACGGGCTGACGATGGACGGAATGTTGTGGGTCTGCTGGCCCAAGAAGGCGTCGGGCGTGATGACGGACGTGACCGAAGCGCTGGTGCGGGAGCGCGGGTTGGCCACCGGACTCGTCGACATCAAGATCTGCGCCGTGGATGACGTCTGGTCGGGGCTGAAGTTTGTCCGCCGTCGCAAGGACCGGAAGTAGCCTTTCGATGTGGGTCCCCGATGTTGTCACCGAGCGTCTGGTGTTGCGGCGATACGTGGCCGACGACCGACCTGCGTTTCAGGCGCTGATGGCGGACGAGGAAGTGACCCGCCACCTCGGCGGCGTCATGACAACCATCGCAGCCGCCCAACTCTTTGATCGATTTCTCGGGCAGGATCGAAGCCTCATCGTCTGGGCCGTCACGGATTCCGGCACGGGCGAGTTCGTTGGCCACGCTGGGCTGAAAGTGCGGGGTCTGCAGGATCCGCCTGAGTTGATCTACCAGCTTGCCCGCGAATTCTGGGGGCAGGGGTTGGCCACCGAGATCGGCAAAGCCGTTTTGGCATTCGCGTTCAGCGAGGTGGGATTCCAACGCGTCGAAGCCACCGTCGACACCGACCACCCTGCCAGCCACCGCGTGCTCGGCAAGATCGGCATGACGTTCGACCGCGTCGACCACGACGACTCCGGCGAATTCCTCATCTACATCGCCGACCGCGGCGAGTGGCGTGCACCCGCGTAAGTTCCTGTATCGCATATCTTTGCTGATTCAGCAGTGTGTTGGTTGCAAGTGGCGTCTTTGCTACACTGAACTCGGAGCGACCCCACTACTTACCCGAGGAATCCACATGCCAAGTCGAATACCCTTTGAGCTTCTCTTTTTTGTTTCCGTCGGCCTGCTTGCCGGAAACACCAATGCGGAATCCCGCAGATACGAAACGTCGGCGGATGGGCGTTGGACGGTCTTTGTGGACCAGCCTGGGGCCGAGGCACCATCGGCGTCCGGTAGTGGACTGGGCGTCCCGTACCCACTTGTCCCGGATTGGTCGAATACGTGGCGGCGGCAGGTCGGCGGGCTGCAGGTGGCCGACATGAACGGTGACGGACGCGAGGATCTTGTGGTCGGGTGCTACAGCTCCAACAGCTTTCCGCCATACGACGACTGGGAGAATTTCATCCACTTCAATACCGGCGCGGGTCTCGAGGCCGTCCCGTCGTGGGTGTCGGCGGAGGAACTCTCCACGGGCGACATTCAGGTCGGAGACCTCAACGGTGATGGCTTTCCCGACATATTCTCCGCCAATGGCCGAGGGAATCCATCGACCATCCACTTCGGCGGTGCCGACGGGCCGGACACCACTCTGGATTGGTCAAGCCAATTCCCCAACAATGCTTGGACCAACAACGCCCACCTCTTTGACATCGACCACGACGGCGACCTCGACATCGCGACGGCCAATCAGGGGTTCGGTCAGTTTGACCCCGTCCGTCCGCTCTACATCTTCGAGAACGATGAAGGGTCGATTCCCATCGCGCCCACCTGGCAGTCTGCTGTGTCGGACGCGCAGAACTTCATTGCCTTCGCAGACTACGACAACGACGGATGGGAAGACATGGCCGTCTCCAAATGGATCGGCTATGAATCCGGCATCTACAAGAACGTCGCGGGCACTCTGCAGATGATGCCTGTGTGGACAACGGGCGATGATGGCAGCGACAAGGGTGTCGCCTGGGCAGATGTTGACGGCAATGGAAAGCCCGACCTCGCCCTCGGTCATGAGCCGACGCAGTTGTGGAGCAATAATGATGGCGACCTAACCGTCGATTGGACACCGAACGCGCCCTATTTCGGACACAGTGAATTACGATTCACCGACATCGACCGCGACGGTGATCCTGACCTGTGCGAGACCCATTTTGCCGACGGCCGCGTACATATCTACCTGAACGAGGATGGACGACTCGCCAACTCACCGTCATGGACATTCGACTCGCCATCCGTGGGCACAGCCATCGCATTCGGGGACATCAATGGAGACAATTGGCCCGATCTTGTAACCGGCAACTCGGGCGATCCGTCGATCAACGTGTTCTACAACACGAATGGCCCGGAAGTGCTCGGCGATCTTGGCGGGGATGGATTGGTCACGGCGGAAGATCTCGCATTGTTTCAGGATTGCTTCTCTGGCCCGGGCCAGGCGAATCCCGGCTGCGATCACATTCAGTTCGCCAATTCCGATCTTGATGCCGACCACGACGTCGACTTCGCCGACTTTCAGCGCTTCCAACAACTCGTCATACCATGATCCAATCGAATCACGACCATAAGGCTTGCGCGAAAATCGGCAGAGAGGTGCGTCATGACAACTGATTCAACCATTTCCTGTAAGCGTTGCAGTGTGACGCTGGAGTACACGGGCCGTAAACGTTTTCATGAAGGGACGAACTGGGGTTGGCTGGGGGAGATCGGGGAGTTCTTCGTGGCAAAGGAGCACTTCGACGTGTACGTCTGCCCGCGTTGCGGCTGCGTGGAGTTCTTCGTCGACGGTGTCGGGGAAGAGCTTCGACCGCATTAGTGGTGGTCCCCGCGACGAGAGAGCGAATTCGACTAGAATCTGCACGATGAACGAGCCAAGCCACGCCAACTTCGACGGTCATGAGCACGTGATCCGCGTGCGCTACGCCGAGTGCGACCAGATGGGCGTTTTGCATCATGGCAACTACGCTGCATTTCTCGAAGAAGCCCGCACAGAAGCCCTCCGCGATCAGGGATTCGCCTACCGCGATCTTGAGACAGAGGGCGTCTTCTTTGTCGTCGCCAAGATGAGCACACGCTACATGAAGCCCATTCGCTACGACGACCTCGTGACCGTGCGGACGGTCGTCGAACGATTCACCCGCACGCGCATCGATCACCTCTATGAATTGCTCGTCGACCGTGAGCTCAAGGCGACCGCCACCACGACGCTCGCATGCGTGGGCCGCGACGGCAAACCGATGGTCATGCCCGACCGCATCTGGTCGATTCAGCAGACCGCCCGAAAACGTCGACGCGATCGTGACGCTCGCTGAGCGTCCGAGAACCATCGACTGCGTGCCGAGTCACCGATGACCACGAATGGCCACACCTATCCGGACGTTGACGCCTGTCTTTTGTTCGCGGGGTCAGGGCCGAATGTCGACAATAATGAAGCGGTGACGACGCGTGTCGCCGGCGGCATATGCGATACTGACAAGCGGTGCAATAGGCCGATCGAACCGCGACGTCCAGATCGGGTGACGATTGATGCCAGACCGTGTAAAAGAAGTGGCAACCACGAGCATCGCAGGTGGGGTGGACATGAGTACGAATGACAGCGCTGTCGGGTTGATCTACCCGAATTGCCTGAAGGAGTCTTCGGATCAGCCGGGAGAACCCATGGACGTCATCGAACTGCTGCAACATCACGTCGATGCGTTTGTGGAGAACTGCCCGAAACCGGTGATCCTTGAAGCAGGCTGCGGATCGGGCGGCTACCTGCGATTTCCCGAGGGTTCGCGGATCGTCGGCATCGACATCTCACAGGAAGAGTTGGACAAGAACACGATCGTCAGCGAGAAAATCGTCGGCGATATTCAGGAGTATGAGCACGAGCCGAACTCGTACGACCTGGTCATCTGTTGGGATGTGCTCGAACACATCCCACATCCCGACAAAGCCTTTGCCAAATTCTGTGGAGCGGTCAAGCCGGATGGTTTGATCGTGCTCGCCTTCCCGAACGTCTGCTCCCTCAAGGCGATCGTGGCCAAGATGACGCCACACTGGTTCCACGTGAAGCTGTACCGCCTGATCTATGGCAAGAAGTATGGCTCACCGGGCTACATCACGTTTCCAACCGTCCTGCACAAGTTCCTCAAGAACGGCACCATTCGCGAATTCGCCCAGCACAATAACCTCAACACCGTTGTGGCTGAGAGCCATGAATCGGGCGTGCAGAAGCGTTTCCGCCGCAAGTTCTACCTCGGCGATGGCGTGTTCCGGTTCTTCGACAAGTGTTTGCGGCTCGTCACGTTTGGCAACGTGGTCCTGATGGACTCTGACTGGGTCTACCTGTTTCGCAAATCGAGTTAGGCGAGGCGAGTCATCCCGCGATGGCTGAGTCGGTGATGCCCTCGCCAGGGGCATTGTCTGCCTGCAGGTTATCGATCAGCTGCACGAACTGATCAATGAAACGGCGAATGCCGAACACCTCATACGCCTGCCCGCGCGCCGTTTCCTTTTCCTTCCGCATGTCGCCCATCTGACGTAGAGTGGCCACGAACCGCATCGACATGCTTGGCCCTTGTTCGGGCTTGATCAGCAGACCGTTGTTCTTGTGGGCGATCAGTTCCGCCACGCTGTAGGTGGCCGTCCCGACGACCGGGACATAGGCTGCCATCGCCCAAGCGATGCACGTACTCGACACGTCGGCATCTGCCGGCACGACAAGCACATCCGCCGATGCGATCAACTCCTCCATCGGCACGTCGTCTGCGAAAATCGGCGGGTCGAAACCACCGACGGCCACAAGCCGGCGAAGTCGATCGACCTCCTCGCCCCCCCCGGGAATAACCAATCGCCAGCGTCCGTCGAGGTAGCGTTTGAACTGGTGCGCCCACAGGACACGGTCATGAAAGCCTGCACGAGACACCGGCCTGTTCATCAGGATCAAACGCTCGTCCGCTTCAATCCCGAATGTCTCGCGGACGTTGGTGTCGCGCTTCAGCGTGTTGATCAGCCCGAAGTCAACCCCCGGACGAACCAGAACGCAACGATCCATCGGCACACCGGTCTCGACAAGACGACGCTGTACGATACCGGCCGCACACGCAATCGCCACCTTCGATCCCGCCGCCGTACGCAGAAACTTCGCTTCGCGATCGCCGACAGCCGGATCAAATCGCTGCACGATGATCGGCACATGATCCTGCCTGGACGCAACCGCCGCAGACGCCGCCCGCGTCCCCCATGCAACGATCAGGTCAATCTTGTGATCCCCCAGAACGCGTCGCACCGCCGGGGACGCCACGATGCCAAATCCGAACCGATCGGGACATCGCAGAATGGACGTCGACGGGAACGCATCGCTACGCGGCGTGTGCACGCTGAGTGACGCAACCGTCTGCTGATAAGTGTCTGAATCGAGGCGATCGAGAAGTTGCCCCACCGCGAGCCGCTGCTCCCAGTCGCACGTGTGATCCAACAGGTGGAGAATCCGCATCGTCGCGTCCCGGCTATTCCTTCTCGAAGTCTTCCATCTTGTGATCGTAGAACTTCTTCACCACCCGGTCCGCGACTTCCTCGCTCAACGCCTTGACGACGCCTTTTCGCGTCTTGGCTCGTGCGACCGCGCCAGCCCCCAGCTCAATCTCGTATGGATACCCCGCCGGACTCTCAGGCCACAAGCGAACCTTGGTGCGATCCTTGTCTTCGTTGGCGTTGATGATCTTGACCGACAAGCTGAGTCGGGCGGCCCGCGTCGCGTCTTCCGGGTCTTCCGATGCGTAGAAGGATTGGATTTCCATCCACAACACTTTGTCGGCTTCGAGGAGTTTGCCGACCTCGCGTGCCCCACGCTCCTCGAAATCAGGTGTTAACTGACGCAGACGCATGACCTTCGAAGGGGCGACGAGATTCGTGGCGGCCTCGGTCTCGTCAAGCTCCGCCACCATCGATTCGGTCAACACCTGCGGCACTTCCGACCAGAAGCAGCTGTCGAACGGATCGTCCACCAGCACGGCCACGACCTCACCCTCGTCGAACTCATGCTCAGCTTCGACCACTGGACGCTTGAACAGTCCAAACATGAAGACCGCCGCCCCGGCTGACTGTCCGCAACCCGGCAGCATCAACGCAATCCCCAGAAGGGCCAGGGTTATTGCCCGCAACAACGACATCATCAAAGCTCAACCTGGTGCTCGTGAAACTTACGGACCAGCTGCTCGGCAAACTTCGCGTAGGTCTCTCGGCGAATGAGCATCGCATTGCGGCGAGACATGACCGTCGGCGATTCCGGAAACGCGACGTCGATCGGTGCCAGCGTGTATTCACTGAGCTGATCGGGGTCTGCGGCCAGATCGAAAATCGTGACAGCCGTGCTCAGCTTCCCCTGCAGCAGATCGGGCGACGTCGGATCGCGCACCTGGAACTGCAGCAGCTCCACGTACAGGACCATGTCCACCTGGAAGTGCTTGCCGGTATGCTGCGGGTCGTTGGCGGCGTCGTACGTGCGCTGCATGAAGTCCTCGACCGCGCCGGACGCGACAACCTCGCAGTCGTCGACGCGTTCCTCAAGACGCGTTTTCACATGCTCGGAAAGCTCGTAGCGGATGTGCGGGTAGTCGAAGAGCGTTTCGGGCTCGGCCCACACAAAGACGAGCACCCGCTTGCCGCTGAGCTTGTCGAACTCCGCCGGCACGGTCCGCTTGTGATCGCCCATGAAGATCAGGGGCATCAACCAATTACAGCCGACCGTCATCAGACACAGCGGCAAGAGCATCAACATTCGTTTTCTTGGCATTGGTCACTTACCTTCGGCAGGACGATTATCGGACGAAACAGGTCACCACGACCTTGTACCCCCACGACGCAGCCGCAAGAAGACCCACGGCGATCGCGAGCATCGTCGGGGACACACGATACCAGTTCACACGCCAGCCGCATCCGGTGATCAGCACGTCGGTCGCCAGGATCATCGCAACGACACATGCAAGCGCGAGGACGAATCCCATCGGCTGAACCACTGCCGCCCTGATCCACTGACCGCGAACGGTGTGGGCAAACGCCGTGGTCATCCCGCAGGCCGGACAGGGCACACCCGTGGCCACGATGGTCATGCAACCGGGAAACCCGAGTTGCTCGTGCGTTCCGACCCCGCGCGGGTCGGGATCGAGCAAACCCGCCACCACCAACGGCGCCACGCATCCAATCAGCACAATCACGGCAACCGTACGTGCACCACGTGCGTCCAGAAATCGGCGACGCCGCAGTATCGGTCCCAACGGATGTTCCTGCACGGAATCCTGCACGGTTTCGGTTCCGTTCGAGCGCACGACCTTCATGACGTAAAGGCTATCACAATCGGTCGCTGCGCTAAAGTCGGGGCGTGTTGACGCACGTTTCCGGGGGGTGCATCATACCTTGGTCCAGCCACACTCTGCTGACTATGCTCAACGTAGAAAGGGAAGGCTACCCGTGGCCGCCGAAACCGCTGAAAAACAGTCATTTGCCGTCCGCCATCACTTCCTCCTCCGCCGGCTTCATTCACTGTCCGGCATCGTCCCGGTTGGCGTCTTTCTGATCATGCACCTGACCGTCAACGCGTCGATCAATGTCGGGGCTGACGTTTTTGAAGAAAATGTGGAACGCATTCACGCTCTGGGACCGCTGCTGATCCCGGTCGAAATCGTGGGCATCTTCATCCCGATCCTGTTCCACGCGCTGCTCGGTTTTCAGATCTGGTTCAGCGGCCAACCCAACACTGGTGCGTATAGTTACGGCGGTAATTTCCGCTACATGCTGCAACGCGTGACCGGCGGAATTGCGTTCGTCTTCATCCTGTATCACCTGTGGCACATGCACTGGCTCGGCAATTCCTTTGGCGGCGGCTTCTTCGATCATCGTCCGGGAGCCGCTGCTTCGACGGCGGCCGAAGCCATGCAAATGTCCATCTGGGCGATTCCGGTGTCTGTTCTTTACGCGATCGGTGTCATCGCCTCGGTCTACCACTTCAGCAACGGCATCTGGACCTCGCTCATCACGTGGGGCATCACCGTCGGACCATCGTCGCAGCGGATCGCAGGCTACGCCTGTGCCATGTTCGGCATCGTGCTGGGACTCGTCGGACTGAGCAGCGTGCGTGGTTTCGCCAAGTTCGACGCCAACGCAACAACCGAAACGGCATCGCACGCCGACAGCGTGGATTCAAACGAAACTCTTGAGACGCAGGCAGGGTAGGCAATCATGGCCAATGAACGAGTAGTGGTCGTCGGTGGTGGGTTGGCGGGGTTGGCCGCCGCGATGCGTTTGGCGGAAGCGGGTGTCAGTGTCGACCTGATCAGCATGGTCCCGGTCAAACGATCGCACAGTGTTTGCGCTCAGGGTGGCATCAACTCGGTCAACACAGCCACGCGCGAGCTGGGCGACAACGAATGGCTGCACTTTGACGACACCGTCTACGGCGGGGCGTTCCTGCAGCATCAGCCGCCGGTCAAGGAGATGTGCGACTGGGGACCGCGCATCATTGATTTGATGGACCGACTTGGTGTCGCGTTCAACCGCACGCATGAGGGGAACCGAGATCAACGTCGTTTCGGTGGCACGCTGTTCAAACGAACCGCATTCGCCGGGGCGACAACGGGACAACAACTGCTCTACGCACTCGACGAGCAGTGTCGGCGATGGGAAGTCGAAGGCCTGATCCGAAAGTATGAGTACTGGGAATTCCTGGGCCCCATGCTCGACGAGAATGGCGTTTGTCGCGGTATTGTCGCGCAGGACATGTTCCGCATGGACATCAAGGCCTTCCCTGCCGATGCGGTCGTGATGGCCAACGGCGGTTGCGGGCTGATCTATGGTCGCAGCACGATGTCGCTGATCTGCACGGGCGGGGCAGCGGGTCGCTGTTTCAAAGCAGGCGTCAAGTATGGCAACGGCGAGTTCATTCAGGTACACCCGACGGCTGTGCCGGGTACCGACAAACTGCGCCTCATGAGCGAATCTGCCCGTGGCGAGGGAGGCCGCGTGTGGGTTCCGCGCAAGCCCCAGGATGACCGCGACCCGACGTCGATCCCCGAAAGCGAGCGTTACTATTTCCTCGAAGAGCGGTATCCAAAGTACGGCAACCTCGTGCCGCGTGACATCGCCACGCGCGAAATCTTCGACATCTGCGTCAACCAGAAGTTGTCGGTAGAGGCCGACCGCCTCTGCGTTTATCTGGATCTGACGCACCTGCCGGGAACCACGCACAAGAAGCTCGAAGGCATCCTCGAGATCTACGAAAAATTCCAAGCCACCGATCCACGCGTCAAGCCGATGAAGATCTTCCCGGCTGTGCACTATTCGATGGGCGGATTGTGGTGCGACTTTGAGAAGAACGAGCAGACCGGCGGTCTTGTCCAGGGTTCGCCGCGTAACCAGCATTCGAACGTGCCCGGCATGTTCATTGTCGGCGAAGCAGACTACCAGTACCACGGCGCGAACCGCCTCGGTGCCAACTCACTGCTGAGCTGCATCTTCTCAGGCATGGTGGTGGCTCCGTCGATCAAGAACTACATCGAAACCCTTCGCACACACGCCACCGACCTGCCGACCTCGATGTTCGATCAGGAGCAGGCCAAACATAAGGCCCACTGCGACGCCTTGATCGCAATGGACGGCGATGAGAATCCGTACCAGATTCACAACGAACTCGGCGACA
Organism: Phycisphaerae bacterium; assembly: GCA_028289375.1. Taxonomy (GTDB): domain Bacteria; phylum Planctomycetota; class Phycisphaerae; order UBA1845; family UBA1845; genus OFTM371. The sequence goes on from JANQQK010000086.1 coordinate 124,381, forward strand.
CCATGACGCGCAACGTCACCGTCGTCCGATACAACAAGCAGATCGAGGAAACACTCAGCAAGATCGACGAACTGTCCGATCGGTACAAGCGCATCCGCCTGGCCGACAAGGGCAACTGGACGAATCAGAACCTGAGCTTCGCCCGCGCCTTGGATGACATGCTGATCCTCGCGCGCGTCATTGCCAAGGGCGCAATGCTCCGCGACGAATGCCGCGGTGCCCATTACAAGCCGGACTTTGACATCGCGTCGCCCGACGCAGATGACGAAGCCACCCTGAAGCAGCAGGCCACCAAGTGGTGTGCCGAATTCCAGGAAAGCAACGACAAGTGGCTTAAGAGCACGATTTGTGAGTACAGCCCCGACAGCGACCACAAGTTCAGTTACGAAGAGGTCGATACGTCGTTGATTCCGCCCCGTCCGCGAACGTACGGACTTAAGGGCGCCGAAATCATCGAAGATGTCTGGAAAGAGCGCCAGAACAACGGCAAGGCCAACGCAGACGTTGCCGCCGAAACCGTGGCCAGCGCATAGGTGAGAACGATGTCGAGAAAGATCAACGTAGCCATCAAGCGTCAGTACGATCAGAGCTCCGGTTCGCAGTGGGAAAAGTTCTCGGTCGACTACGAGCCCGGCATGAACATGACCACCGTGCTGCAACGCATCGCCGCGCAACCGGTGACATCCGAGGGCAAGGATTCGACACCCGTCGCTTACGATGCCTGCTGTCTCGAAGAGGTCTGCGGTGCCTGCTCGATGCTGATCAACGGCAAGGTCCGCCAAGCCTGCTCCGCCCTGGTCGACAATCTCCTCGAAGACAAGCCCGACCAAATCACGCTCGAACCGATGAGCAAATTCCCGGTCGTCCGCGACCTCGTCGTTGATCGATCCTTCATGTACAACGCCCTCAAGAAAGTCCGCGCATGGGTGCCGGTCGACGGCTACTTCGATCGCGGTGCAGGTCCGAAGATGTCTCCCCACGAGCAGGAAGACATGTACCCGCTCACCACCTGCATGACCTGTGGCTGCTGCGTCGAAGCCTGCCCGCAGATCAACGAGCGCTCCAACTTCATCGGACCACAGGCCATCAGCCAGGGCGTGCTCTTCAACGAACACCCCGTCGGCAAGTTCGAGGAAGACGAACGCATGGAAGCATTGGCCGGCGCCGGTGGTATCGCCGATTGCGGCAACGCCCAAAACTGTGTCAAAGTTTGTCCGAAAAACATTCCGCTCACACGCTCGATCGCCAAAGCCGGTAAAATGGCTACCAAGCACGCGTTCAAGCGTTTCTTCGGAAGCTGATATCATTCGGACCAGCACCGCCCAAAGGCGGTCGACACAACAACAGGCCCATGACCCGACGCATCGCCTTACTCGCAGCCGTTTCCCTGTTTCCCGCGATCCTCATCGCAGGGGACAAAATCGACTACCGCAATCCACCCCCGGGCACGTTCCGCGATGACTGGATGCTCGTCGAACTCAGCGGCAGCAAGGCTGGTTACTCGCACAGCACGCTCTCGCGTGACGGAGATGTCATCACATCGCGGACCCTCATGTCGATGACGATCAACAGATTCGATCAGTCCATCGACGTCTCCGTACTGAACACCATTCGCGAGACCATCGATGGCCGACCATTGTCATTCGACTCCACCGTGAAGATGGGCACCATTGACATGGCAACACGCGGTCGAATCGCAGATGGGAAAGTGCATCTGGAAAGCACACAATTCGGTAAGACCACCAGGCAGAAGGTGCCATTCCCCGAAGGCGGAATGATGCTATGGGGTAACTATCTCGAAAGCCTCAAACATGGCTTTGAGGAAGGAACCCAATACGAAATCAGCGTGTTTGACCCGTCGATGAGTACCAACGACACCATCAAGGCGCTGGTGACGGTTGGCCCCAAAGAGATGATCCTCGTCGACGGCAAACAGGTTGAAGCCACAAGAGTGACGAGCGTGATGAAGTTGGCGGCCGGTGAATTCCCTTCGATAGGTTACGTTGACGAGACAGGCCACATCGTGCGAGGAGAAGTCGCCCTCGCTGGCATCAGCATGGTCATGACCCAAACCGATCGCACTACCGCCCTGAAGGAGTTCACCCCGCCCGAATTCTTCGTCGATACCCTCGTCCGGGTCGACAAGCCGATCAATCGGGACACCGCCAACCGTGTCCAGTACACACTCCGTGTGAAGGGTGACGATCAGCATATTCCGCCACTGCCGACAACGACCATGCAGACGCCGGGTGCTCGTGATAAGAAGAGCGCCAAGCTGACAGTCACCCGCATCGACCACGATGCCCTGCTGAACGCCAAACCGATCAACGCCGGTAACGCTCCGCCCGAATTGGCCGAGTATCTCTGCGCCACACCCACACTCAACATCAACGACGATGCCATCGTCAACATGGCCAGGAAAGCAGGCGGCGACGAGACCAATCCCTACAAGCTCGCCGACAAACTCCGCGTGTTTGTCAGCAGCGCCATCACCAACAAAAATCTCAACGTCGGTTTCGCCACAGCCAGCGAAGTCTGCAGAAAACGCGAAGGCGACTGCACCGAACACGGCGTCTTGCTCGCAGCCCTTGGCCGCGTGCACCACCTCCCGTCACGCGTGGTCGTCGGACTTGCCTACCTGCCGAACTTTGGAGGCCGCAAAGACGTGTTCGGATTCCACATGTGGACACAGTTCCACATCGGCGGGCAGTGGGTCGACTTCGACGCAGCCCTCGAAGAAAGCGACTGCAACCCGGGCCGCATCGTGTTGGCCACGTCATCGCTCAAGGACTTCGGCGTCGGTGAGGTCGCGTTCGCAATCGTCGACATCATCACAGGCCTGCAGATCGACATCGACAAGATCGAACATCGCTGACGCCCCCCTCAACGCCTTCGAACAATTCAAAAATGCGGGATCCAGCGTCCATGCGTTGGGAGCATGCCCGCACGTGCGAGCTGGACTCGTTTGAAACGCTGGACCCCACTGGCGCGTACCGGGGGCGCAAGGTCACGCGGTCAATCAAGTTCGATCAAAAACCCCTGATTCCCATTGCCCGTATCAGACCGGTCAAACCGGGGCAACCACCGCCCCGCCCGCCTCTCCTCGCCATGTCCGGCAGATGCGACGTGCTTTTGTACGTTTCGGCAAAGTGTCGCAACAAGTCACAGGCCCGAAAATCGTGCACTGCGTCACTGTTCCTGAACGAATTCAACAACCCTGATGAACTTCATCCACCCACACTTTGCTGGATTTGCCCCGCCCGCAAGCGATACAATAGCTTTCCGGAAGCGGCCCCAAACGAACCGACAAACCGCGCCCGGAAAGGCCCATAATAAGATGCTCAGCCGCAACACCACGACATCCCAACAACTGCTACTGCTCGCCGTAGCACTGGCCGGCATGTCGACGCATGTCGCCAACGCCCACGTCATCGTGGAAAACAACCTGCGCGTCGGGTCCATCCCACAGACCGATGGCAACGGTTGGATCTGCAGCGTGTACCTCAACATACCGGACGAAAACGCAATCAACCTGCTCGCTGCCGAGTTCCACGTGACGAGCCAAACGCCCGACTTCACTTTCGAGACCCAATGGATCGACTTCCCCGCCGGACCTCTGGGCTCTGATCTCGATACCAGCTTCGCCACCATGGGCGACTTTTTCGACGACCACCTCGTCAACGTCTCCGACCCCACCAGGCTCGACGAGCCTTTTGGCAGCTTCCTTCTCGAATGCACGGGGTTCATTTCCGTCAGGCCAGAGGACGACATCGAGACCGTCGTCAAAGGCAACAGCGCCAACACCGCCCAACTGCCCACGTGGGTCGAAATCGGCACCTTCGGCAATGACGGCTTCCGGACCGAAATCGGCACGGAGACGATTTACCGCATCCCCATCGTCTCGGGCCCAACCAATCAGTTCTTCCACGAAAACATGATCTGCAATGGCTGGGGCATGTACCCCATCACCATCACCTACTTCAACCGCTACGCCCCGGATGATCTGTTCATGCACTCCGCCGGAGTCGAGGTGTACAGCTTTCATGGCAGCCCCTTCGCCTATCCGGGCGGCGCCATCCTCCAACTCTCCGATGGAACACCCGCCACACTTTTACCCCCACGTGTGATCTACCAGCAGGCGGACATCGGACCATTGCAGGATGGCGACTTCAACGCCGACGGCATCGTTGACTTTCTCGACTATCAATGGGTGCAACGCTGCTTCACGGGACCTGCCGGCGAAGATGTGTTCCCGCCGATCGGCTGCTCACGCACCTCGTGCACCAGCTGCACCGACGACACGATCGGGTTTCTCGATTTCGATGACGATGGGGACGTCGACGAATTCGATTTCAGCGCGTTTCAAAATGCCGTCCTGTCACAGTTCCCATAGGGGCATCAAATGAGACCTGCCGCCCAACGCAACTTCGCCACCGCCATCCTCGCTCTTGCGACGGCCATCACTGGCGCGCAGGCCGAACAGGTTCCAACAGACATCGAAGCCTTCTTCCAACCAGGATCACAACCAAGCGGCGAGGTCGTCTACGAGTCCTTTCGCCCCAGCTCGAATTGCCAGAACTGCCACTTCGGCGATGGCGACGAGGTCTTTGTCATCTTCGCCAACTGGCAGGGCAGCATGATGGCCCAATCAGCACGCGATCCAATGTTCCACGCCTGCCTCGCCATCGCCAACCAGGACGCCGCCTTCGCCGGCGATCTGTGCATCCGCTGCCACACCCCCGCCGGCTGGATCCAGGGACGCAGTGAGCCAACCGACGGTTCCGCGTTGATCGCACAGGATCTCGACGGCGTGAGTTGCAGCGTCTGCCACCGCATGGTCGACCCCGTCTTCAAACCCGGCATCAGCCCTGACGTCGACGCCGACATCCTCGCCAACATCAACCCCCTGCCCGTGTCACCAGGAGGCGGCAACTTCATCCTCGATCCGGTCGACCGCCGCCGTGGCCCATACGACTTCATCTTCAACGCCGGCCACGCGTGGCTGCCGTCGCCCTTCCACCGCTCGTCCGAGTTGTGCGCCACCTGCCACGACGTCAGCAACCCGGTCTACGAACGTCAGCCCGACGGCACCTACGGCCTGACCGATCTCGAACATCCGCACCCGACGGCCGACAAGTACGATATGTTTCCACTTGAACGCACCTACAGCGAGTGGCTGCACAGCGCGTATGCAGACGGCGGCGTCGACGCGGGTGGTCGCTTCGGTGGCAACATCGACGTCGTCAGCACCTGCCAGGACTGCCACATGCCCAAAACCGAGGGACAAGGCTGCTTCATCCCCGGAACGCCCATCCGCACAGATCTGCCGTCGCACGACTTCGCCGGCGGCAATGCCTGGGCACAGGACATGATTCTCAACCTCTACCCCGACGACAACCTCGTCCCCGAATTCCTCCAAGCCACACAGGAGCGCGCCATCTCCATGCTCGAACGTGCGGCTGACCTGACGCTTACCCAGCAGGGCAACTACGTCTCCGCACGCGTCACAAACGAAACAGGCCACAAGCTGCCCACCGGATACCCGGAAGGCCGACGCATGTGGCTCAACACGCAACTGACCAACGACGCCGACCAGATCATTCGCGAGTTTGGCCTGTACGAGGAGTTGTCCGCCGAACTCCACACCACCAACACGAAGGTCTACGAAGCCAAGCTCGGCGTCGACCAGACCATCGCCAACGCCACCGGCCTGCCACCCGGCGAATCCTTTCACTTCGTGCTCAACAATGTGATCATCAAGGACAACCGCATTCCACCGCGGGGTTTCACGAACGCTGCATTTGAATCGGTTCAGGCATCCCCGGTCGGGGCAACCTACGCAGATGGCCAGCATTGGGACGACACGCGGTTCCGGCTCCAGCAGGGAGCGACCACTGCAACCGTCCGCCTCTACTACCAGTCCGCCAGCAAGGAATACATCACCTTCCTGCGCGATGAAAACGAGACCAACGACGCTGGCGACATCCTCTACGAGCAGTGGGAACTCACCGGCAAGTCCCCGCCCGTCCTGATGGCCACCGCCACCATCGACCTCGCCCCATTTGCCAACGGCGATGCAGACGACAACGGCACGGTCAACTTGGACGACTACGCCGCCTTCCTGGCCTGCGAATCCAACCCGATCGGTCCATCATGTGAAGCCTTCGATTTCGACGATGACACCGACGTGGACCTGGTCGACTTCGGCGAATTGCAGATCGAACTCAGCCAGCCATGATGTACGATTTCCGCACGAATTGACTTTTCTCACCAACGCCGTGCAACAGCGGCACAATCTACCTGCCGACGTTGAATTCGGACCCACCGATTCGATAGACTCAGTGCGGCAGCCGATACGTTAAGGCTGGTCCTGCATCTCAACCAGGCACGCTGAACAGGGGTTCTCCATCATGACACGTAACGCCATCGCACTTGCACTTATCGGAACATTGGCCTCCACCGCCGTCGCCCAACGACCGGTTCCCGTTGGATCGAGTCGCATCACGGTCAGCTATGAAACAGCGACCGGCCCGGTCAGCTTTTCGGGAGACCGCGACTACCTTGGAGACGCGATGGGCCCCAGCAACGCGACGAATCTCGACGAAGCAAGCAACATCAGGGCCTTCAATGCCGTGAACTCGTTCGGTCGCCGCACGTTTTTGTCCAACATCAACCCGATGTTCGCAGACGTCCTGCGCGAAGATGAATCGCTGATCGCCCACGCGTTCTTCAAGATCGATTTTGCCGACGACTATTTCCCCGGCATCGTCGAGGGCGGCGTCATCACCATCACGGTCGATGAGGTCAAATTCGATCAGCCAGTCGTGGTCGACCGGAACACGGTCATGCTGCACTCTCTCTGGAACACGCAGGCAGACCAGTTGAATCCCCCCTACATCGACCTCCACAACCACCAAACGCGCACGTCGCAGTTCCGCGACATCAGTGAGTTCATCGCCGGCGGCGTCTTCGGTGAGTTCCCCGTGCCCAATTACGCCCTCGGCGTGCTCGCGCCGGTCGTCAGCGGTCAAGGCACCGACACGCTCCGCATCACCGCACGCATCCCCTACGGCTTGCTCAGGCACCTGGAAGATCAGGGCCAATCCGTTCCCGGTGGTCTGCCCGCGCCGCAAGGGTTCCTCGAGCCCTTCCACTTCCACGTGGAGTACGCAGTCGCGTTCGCGGATGACACGTCAGCCGTGCCGACCGCGTCGCAGTGGAGCTACCTGACAATGGCCGCGATCCTGCTGGTCACATCGGGTTGCGTGCTGCTCCGCCGCGAGCATGCCGCCGGATGACCGAATCGACATAATCGCTTATCAAGAATAATGTTAAGTGATTGCGCAGCAGTCTTCACCCGATGGCGGTGTTCTGCGCCGCGAACGCGATTCCCGAATTCCTAACATCCTGAAAACAATAGCTTTACAAGAACCCGATGCGTCTTGGCTGGAGAAAACTCACATTGACAGCCCGAATGGCCGGTGATAGATTCCCGGCGGATGGCTCGACCATCCCCAACGTTGCGAAGCAACAGCTTCCTGGATCGGCTACTTCTTAGCCGTGGCGGACTTCCGGGATCGGGTACAACTCGATCTCGGAAGTTTTTTTGTGGTATGAATGCGGTTCACCCAGTGCGTGCGACCTGAATCGCGCCGGCGCTCGCGGATCATCAGTCGACAGGCAATTGCGCATCCGTTGTCGACCGCCGCAACGTGTCATCATCTTCCGGCGGCGGCGTCCAGCACGATTCACATCGCGGTTCAAACGCCTCCGCCCCGCCGACCAGATTGCCACCGACGAACGGGACGAGGCGCTGCGTGCGCGTGGCTTTGCCGTTGCAACGTGCGCAGGGCGTCGTTTTGACGGTGACCGAGTCGGCCTGTTTGCGAAGCTGGGCAATGATGGGAAAAGGGCGCCCCCAACTATCGAGATCGAGCGTCGTGACGATGACATCAAGCCCGCGATCCCGCAGGGCGACGCAGACATCGGGGAACGTCTCGTCGAAGAAGTGCCCCTCGTCGATGGCAACCACGCGGACGGTGGCTGCGTCGTGTACCAGCAAATCCGCACTGTCGCTCACCGGGTGGGCGTTGCAACTACGGTGGTTGTGGCTGACAACGCGGGTGGTGTGGTAACGCTTGTCGAGGCTGTGCTTGAAGACGCGGACGGCGTCATCGGGCAGGTCGCCGACCCTGTCGATCAGGGCTTCGGTCTTGCCGGCGAACATACAGCCGCAGATCACATGGATCGTGCCGGGCTGTCCCGGCTCACGATGGACCCCGATGCCGTTGATGATGCTCGACATGCGGGCATGGTAACGCATGCCGAACCGTGATACAGCAGTCGCCGACTATTTTTCCCGCTCGCCGGAGCCCCGCTCTGCCACCACCTCCGACGCCGGCACGCTCAGTCGGGCGATTTCGTGTAGCTTGCCGACCCAGCGATCGCCCGGTTCGAGCTTGAGGGCGTGGCGAATTGCGCGATAGCCACCAAGCGGATCGTCGGAGTAGAAGCGATAGTAGCCCAATAGCGTCCAGACGGCCGCGTTTGACGGGTTGGCTTCGGCGTCGGCGTGCAATTGGTTGATGTGTTTGAGGAATTCCTGGCGATCGTCGTAGTGATCGCGGACGTCGATGTCGAGGTTCATCAACGCCGGCTGCAATTGAAACGCACGCTTCAGCAGCAGCGCCGCATCGTCGTAGTGGCCGAGTGCAACCAGTGCGTGGGCCGCGTGCAAACGGCTCATCGGGTCTCCCTGATCCAGCCGGGCCGCCAGCGTCAGATGTCGCACCGCACCGCCATAGTCGCCCTTGCGGAACTTCTCGATCCCCTCCGCCATCGCAATGCCCTGCGCATCGCTGCGGCGATTGGACGACATTTCGCGTCGCGCGGCCGCCAACCCATCACGAAACCCGTCCTCGTATCCGCGATCGTACGCCTGCGTGGCGGCCATTTCCTCGGCCCACGTTTTCACGGTGTAACCCGGTGGAATGCCGTCGCGCTCGAACCGTTCATGGCGTTCGAGTGATTGCTGACGCTGCTTTCGATATCCACGGTCATCCTCGCTTCGCGGCGCAGGTTCGTTCTGTTCCTGGCCCCAGATGGGCGTGAGCAGCAGCAAGGCAAGCATCAACATGACGGACAGCGATGTGCGCATAACCGATCCTCCAGGTGGATTCCAAGTCGTGGCTCGTTTCACATTGTACCCCGCGATGGGGACTACGGGTTGCGTTTTCTTACGGCCAGGCGGTAGATCGGACGCCCTTCGCGACGGTATTTGACTTCGAAATTCGTCTCAAGCCGGTCGCTGTCCTCGCACACATCGGCTTGGTCGAACGGAATTTCCTGAAACACCGGAGATTGCAGCACGACTTCCTGAATCTGCTCGAAGTAATCCTGATGATCGGTCTGGATGGCCCAAAGTCCGCCGGCGATGAGCACACGGTCGACGGATTCGACGAAAGGCGTCTGAATCAGGCGACGTTTGCGGTGGCGTTTCTTGGGCCAGGGATCTGGATGAAACACGAACAGCGACGTGAGTGACAAGTCGGGCAGGTTGCGTTGCACGAACTGATCGGCGTCCATGCGGATCGTGCGGACATTGGCGATGCCCCACCGCGCCATCCGATCGGCTGCGAATTTGTGGTACTTGTTGGCCCACTCGATTCCGATCAGTCGGCGTTCGGGATGTTGCTGGGCGCGTCGGAGGAGGAACCCGCCCTTGCCGCATCCGATTTCGAGTTCGACCGGTCCTGGCGAATCGAACCACTTCAGCGGATCGATGCGATCATCGGGCGCAGGCTCATCGACGATGATGTCATTCATCGTGAGTGCTGCTGGTTGTTCGGGCGATGTGTTCATGATCATGGTTTTGTCTGGCAACGACGCATCGAGAATCGTATGATCCCTCGAACGATGAATCGTAGCGGCAGTGACACGTGAGAAGCAAACTCGAAGACAACCTGGGATCGGTTCAACAGCGCATTGAACAGGCGTGCGTTCGGGCGCGTCGGCATGCAGACGATGTGCAGCTCGTGGCGGTCACCAAGTCGGTCAGTCCGGATGTCATCTGCGAGTTGGTCGAACTGGGCGTGACCGATTTCGGCGAGAACCGCGTGCAGGAGTTGACCAACCGGGCGGCGTTCATCTCCGACAAGATCAACCGCCACCTGCTCGATACCGATCAAGGCAAGCCGGCGATGCCGACGTGGCACATGATCGGCGGTTTGCAACGTAACAAGGTCAAACCGCTGCTGCCGTGGGTCTCGATGGTGCAGTCGGTGGATCGATTGCGGTTGGCCGAGGAGATTCACAAGCGCGCCCAGCAAGTGTCGCGTCGGGTCGATGTCCTGCTTGAAGTAAACGGGGGCAACGAGCCTCAAAAGAGTGGGGCGGCGGTATGTGCTGCCAGCCACCTTGGCGAGCAAATTGCGTCGCTCGATGGTTTGCGGCTTCGCGGGCTGATGACGATGGCGCCGCTCGAGGCGGATGAGACCGAATTGCGGAACATCTTCACGCGCGTCCGCGAGTTGTTCGAAGAGATGCAGCGCGATTTCGACGTCGGCGACGCATTCGACACGCTCAGCATGGGCATGAGCGGGGACTTTGAACTGGCCGTCGAATGCGGTGCGACCATGGTGCGTGTCGGATCGGCGCTTTTTGAAGGCATCGACGCTCGGCATCTGCAGCCCGCAGCAGACCACGCATAGCCATTCGGATTTGCGGGAACACCCACGCGACCGCTACTCAAGTACCTCGTCAATCACACGACCGGCCGCGTCGCCATCCGCAGGGATGGCCAAGCGATGACGAAGCGTTGCGGTCAGATCCGGCAGGGTGACGCGCCCACCGTGGGTTGTTGCCTTGATCCCGGGTCCCATCAGCCACATCGGAATGTGCGTGTCGTAATCGTTGGCCGACAGCGGCCCGGAGGTGACATTGTCGGGGTACCAGCCATCTCGAAGCCCGACGTAAATGCTGCCGCTGCGATCAGGATAGTGTGATCGCTTTACGAGACGCTCCAGCTCGGTTAACTCGGATTCGGATTTCGCGACCACATCGCGACAGACGATGGCGTTGTCGATGCCCTGTGCGCGGGCCAGCGCGTTGGCAGCCACGCGGTCGGCTCGATCAACGTCGATCCCCTTGAGTTCGAGCAGATTCTGATTGAGGTATACCCAGGGCATATCGATGAAACTGAGGTAGTAGAGCTGATCTCCCGGAGACCCGAACTCGTCGACGAGCGCGTCTTCGACGATTGTCGCGACGGCGTTGAGGTCGATGCGCCCGGCGTCCTTGCCAAACCCTTGTGCGAATTCCGGTGTCGGGCACGCACCGTGATCTGCGACGACGCTCACCACGTATCCATCCTGACCCACCTGCGTGTCGAGGAAGTTGAACCAGTCAGCCAACTGCTGATCGAGCCGGTAGAACATGTCGGCCATTTCGTGACTGTCCGGTCCGAACAGGTAGCCACAGTAATCGGTGCTCGACAGACTGAGCATGATGACATCAGGCGTTGCGTCGGCCCCAAGCGATTCATTGACGATGGCGCGCTTCGCCGCTTCGAATACAAGTTGATTACCAAATGGCGATGTCCGCAGTTGCCGGTAGTAGATGCGATTGGGCGTCGGCAACGAGGAGCCAAGCGTTTTCGGCATTTTGTTGAGCCACAGCGTCTTGGGTCCCTGTTCGTAGGGAACATCATCAGCGTCGCTCTTTTTGTAGGCATTCATGGGCAGCATGTGCTCCCACGGATCGGAAAAGAACGCGTCGACGTATCGCTCTTCATTGAGCTGATTCAGCCAACCGGGCATCTGGTCATAGTAGTAGTTGCTGGAGATGAACTGCCCGTCGATGCTCTCCCACCAAATGGCGCCATCGGCAGATTCGCCCGCCAATAGGACCGCCGCGAGCTGCTTCAGCGACACCGACCAAATCCTGGCTTCAACACCGTGCTTCTCTTTGAGATGACTGCTAAGCGTTCCCCCGATAATTTTCGAGGGGGATGCGCCAAATCCGATTTTGTCATCCTTCAGCCCCAGCGACTCGTAGTAGGAATCCGTCGTTGCCGAGATCGGGTCAGAGAGATTGGCCTTGTGCCACTGATAGGCGACGACGCCGTGGCTTTCCGGGTATCGACCGGTTGCAAGCGTCGCGTGGCCTGAAGCGGTGTTGGGAGCACCATACCCGACGCTGGCGTTGGTCATCCAAGCGCCCTCGTTGATTAGACGTTTGAATCCGCCTTCGCCGAGATGCGATCCGTAGCGATCGAGAAACGCATTCGGCAGCATGTCGACCATCACCACAGCGGTCAGCCGCGGCGGTGAGAACATCTTCTTCTGCCGGGATTCCGGTCCCTGGCAGCCGGGGACGAGCGACATCACGATCGTCCCTGCAAGGATGAGGCTGATCTGATACTTGCGATTGGTTGTCGTCATGGTGCAATTGGCTCCGCGATTGGTCTTGATTGGTCGCAACTCGCCCGAAACGTCGGTGACTTCAGGCTGGTCGCGTGGCGGATTGTAACGTGTTCGCGCGTTGGCTGCGATAGCGTGGATTGCGGGCAGGGCGGGCTGTGAAATACTACATAAGGGTCCAAGACGCCAACGGACCACCATATGCGGTGGCTCAGCGTTATCGGGCCGAAATCGGTGTCAGGACGTGACCCGTACGTTACAGTATCGGTGCGAATTTCGTTGGCGAGCACTTTCCGGTCCACCAATTCGGCGATTGTTCACACCCTTGTACACGCGCGGAAACCGGGTATAGTTATGGACTTCCGTTGGTCACGAGGTAGCGGCCCGGAAGGGCGTCTCTGAGAACATCTGCAACATGAGCAACACTGGAGGTGCATGTGGCCGTCAGGCTTAGATTGAAACGATTTGGTCGGAAGCATCGACCCTTTTATCGCGTGACCGCCGTCGATCAGCGTCGGGCACGCGACAGCAAGGTGATCGAGGAACTTGGCTTTTACGATCCGCTGCACAAGGATCCGGCCCAGCAGATCCAACTGAAAAGGGATCGGATCGACTACTGGATCGGTGTCGGTGCGCAGCCTTCGGACACGGTCCGCGGGTTGATCAAGCGGCACGGTGATTCGGCCAGCGGTTGAACCCGCCGGCAGTTGCTGTCTCCATGCGGATCGACATCCTGACGCTTTTTCCCGAAGTCTTTGACGGTTACTTCGGTGCGAGCATCATCGGCAGGGCGTCTGCCGCCGGCATCGTCGACATTCGGTACACGAACTTTCGTGACTTCACCTCCGACAAGCATCGGAGCGTCGATGACAAGCCCTTTGGCGGCGGACCGGGCATGGTGATGATGTGCAGCCCCGTGTTTGAGGCTGTCGAAAGCGTCAGGCAGGAGGCTGAAAGTGGAGAATCCGGTGAGGAGTTGATTCTCCTCACGCCGCAGGGCGAACGGTTCAGCCAACCAATGGCAGAGTCTTTCGCATCGCGAGATCGACTGATTCTCATCTGCGGCCATTACGAAGGATTCGACGATCGCATTCGCGAAGGGTTGCAGCCTCGCGAGGTATCGATCGGCGATTATGTTTTGTCCGGCGGTGAGTCAGCCGCCATGGTGCTTGTGGACGCGGTGGTTCGGCTGTTGCCCGGTGCATTGGGGCATGAAGAGTCGACAGCCGACGAGTCTTTCAGCCACGGTTTGCTGGAATACCCGCAATACACCAGGCCGCGTGAGTTTCGCGGTATGACGGTGCCCGACGTGTTGGTGTCGGGACACCATGCGGAGGTTGAAGCTTGGCGGAGGCGACAAGCGTTAGAACGAACAAAGTGTCGTCGCCCCGACCTGCTTTCGGGTGAGGCGGAGCGAAGCACGCGTTGACGATACAAGAGCATCACGCACCGCCTTGGGCGTTTCCGGACAGGACCTTGGTCGAACCCGGCGGTTGCGAGTCGATGGAAGGAGTAACCGCAGGATGTCCCAGCAACTGATTGACCTCGTCGAGCAGAAATACCTCAAGGAAAATCCCCCCACCTTCGCCATTGGCGACACCGTCGACGTGCACACACGCATTGTTGAAGGTGACAAGGAACGCATCCAGATCTTCAACGGCGTGGTCATCGCCAAGCGAGGCCGCGGCATGAACGCAATGTTCACCGTCCGCCGCATCGTCGCCAATGAGGGTGTCGAGCGAACCTTCCCGGTGCATTCGCCACGTATCGCCAACGTCGAAGTGAAGCGCCATGGCAAGGTGCGTCGTGCGAAGCTCTACTTCCTCCGCGATCGCGTCGGCAAGGCCCGTCGTCTCAAGGAAAAGCGTCGCGTCTCTTCCAAGGCGGCCGCCAAGGAGGCAGCCGCATCCACGCCGCCGCCTCAGGTCAACGAGTCGCCGGCTCCGGAGCCCGTTGAGGTGGCCGGAGGGTAGGGATGCTGCGGCTCGGGGCGTGGGGCGAGCGATTGGCCGCCAAAACGCTTCGGCGCAAGGGCTACCGAATCATTGAGCGCAACTTCACATGTCCCGCCGGCGAGATGGACATCATCGCCGCAGATGGTGACGTGCTCATCTTTGTCGAGGTGAAGTCGCGGTCGTCCGACGCCCACGCCGATCCCGAAGCCAACATCACCGCACACAAACGCCGACAACTGACCAGGGTCGCCCGGTACTATCTCTCCGAGAAAAACGCGACGGACCTGCCATGCCGATTTGATGTCATGGCCATCGTCGCGCCGGCGGGTGGCAAACCCACCTGCGAGCATTTCGTCGACGCGTTCCAACCCGAGTGGTGAATCCCCATGGGCCTGATTGACTCACACGCACATCTGACGTCAAAGGAATTCACCGGGCAGGTCGGCGACGTGCTGGATCGGGCCAACGAAGCCGGCGTCGAACGCGTGATTTCCATCGGTGTCGACATGGCCGACAGCGCTCGCGTGCTTGCAATGACGGACGATGATCCGCGAATCATCCCGGTCATCGGTATCCATCCGCACGAAGCCGGAAAGGTGCGCGACGAAGACTGGCCCATCTACATGGAATACATGACACGCGAGAACGTGGTCGCATTGGGCGAGATGGGCCTGGACTATCACTACGACTTCTCCGACCGCCCATCGCAACACGGCGTGTTTGAGAAGCAACTCGAACTTGCCAGCCAAACCGGCAAGCCCATCGTCATTCACAGCCGCGAAGCGCATGGCGACACGCTGTCGATCCTGACCAACGCCGGGTTCGTCAACAAACCGGTCGTCTTTCACTGCTTCACGGGGACGAAAGCGGAAGCCGCCGCGATTGCCGATCATGGATGGCGGATTTCCTTCACGGGCGTCGTGACGTTCAAGAAGTCGACAGAATTGCAGGACATCGCAGCCGCCTACCCGTTGGACCAGTTGATGGTGGAGACCGATTCGCCCTATCTGTCGCCGATGCCGATTCGGCACATCAGGCCCAACGAACCGGCGCATGTCGCGCACACCGCACGGTTCATCGCCGAACTCAAGGGCATGGCGTACGAGGAATTCGTCGCCACCACGGCTGAGAATACGCGGCAGTTCTTTCGTCTGACCTGACGGCTGGCCTCCAACTCATCGCGCCTTGGCTGTGGCATCTCTGAACGTGTACAGCTCGCCATACCGAATTGGCGGATCACCGGTCGAGAAGACATGCGTCCGATCCCAGCCATGTTGACTCAGCTGCAGGAAGACATCGGGCGTAACTTCTTTCGGAAAACCGTAACGCGATCCGCGAAGCCGTGCGATCTCCGACCAATGCACGAATATGTGCGTGTAGCCTCGCTCGCGAAGCCAATCCGAAAGCTGCTTTGCGGACTCTGCCTCGCGGATGGCGGTCACGAAGGGATTGCGGTTGAACACGACGCAGTAGTCGGCATCGGGTTTGACGTAGAATGCCTTCGCATCGCCGACCATGAGCACCTTCGCATCCTCGGGGAAACTCGTCGCGTTGAGGACGGCCAGATGCTCGTGCCCACCGCCTTGACCGGTCAGGAAGAATGCGGTCGCGCCGTCCCAGGGCACGCGTTGCCCCTCAACGTAGTAGTGCTCGCGATACAGTCGCCACGTCTGCGTCGCGTTGAACAATCCGCCAGCCACGAGAATCGCAATCAATACCGTCGCCCGCGACCGCGATCGAACACCATCGACGACGCGCCCGCCCAGCAGCACAAGCGGGATCATCAGCGGTATGGCAAAGCGCGCATACAAATGCGTCAGGCCAAACCACACAAGAAGCTGTACAATCGCCATGGCTGCCAAGGCAATGTCAAGCCGTGATCGCCGAGCGGTGGTCAACCGCCATGCAGCAAGGATGAACAGCATCGGTCCAAATCGGTGATGCGGGTCAGCAAGAATGTGTCGCCACGTGAGGGCGATGCGCGCTGACAAGACCGACTCGTCCGGTCCGGGGTTGTGCGAATCGGCAAAGTGGTCCGCCTCGACCGATCCCCATCCCTCGGGATGGGCCTCGAAAACTTGGTGCAGCAGCGGAAAAACCGGGTTGCCGGTCATGGCCGCGTTCTTGATCAGCCAGGGTGAAAACGCGAGCAGAGCGGATGCGCCAACGATGAACATGCTGCGAAGTCGCTGCGACCATCCGCGATCAATCATGGCCAACGCTGCGACCACCGGTAACGCGATCATCACCACGCCGGTGTACTTGCACCCACAAGCGAAACCAGCCAACAGGCCAGCCACGATCAGCTCTCGCGATGACACGCGAGATTGTGTGT
This sequence comes from Phycisphaerae bacterium, assembly GCA_028289375.1. Taxonomy (GTDB): domain Bacteria; phylum Planctomycetota; class Phycisphaerae; order UBA1845; family UBA1845; genus OFTM371. Next base: position 141,090 of record JANQQK010000086.1, read on the forward strand.
CACGGGGATCGAACGCGCGCATCAGCGCACCGGCGGCGACGAATCCGAACAGCAGCAGCAGATTCTCAACGTACGCAATGCCTGACAGATAGACCAGCCAGCCGGTTGTCGCCGCGAGCACGCCGGTCACAACGCCGACATTCTGACCCCGACGGCGACCGATCATGTACGCCGTCGCCACGCACGCGACACCAATCAGTGCGTTGAGGATCTTGGCCGACGCCGCCCCGGCATACACATCGCCGACCAGCAGCATCGAAAGCAGATAGAGCATCTCCGCGTTGGCGGGGAAGTTGGCGTAGACATTGTGCGGAACGTAGTCAATCTGGCCGGAATGCAGGTATTCACGCGGCAGTTGCAGGTGGTACTCGAGCACATCGTATCCGTTGCCCTCCTCCTGCCACAGAACGCCCGGCGGTGCGACGGACACAATGATGATCAAGACAATCGAAGGAACGACCAGAATCCAGCACCACCGCCATGCGGCATCACGGTAATCGTCTGTTTTGTTACTCGCTGGAACGAGTTTTCGTACGACAAGCAAGCCCGGCACCGTCATGGCAACGAGCACCAGCAGCACGATCCAGCGTTGCAGACATCCGATGACGCCGAGAACGAGAATGGCTGTGGAGACAAGGCCAAGACCAAGCCCCAGGGCAACAATCAGCGTCCACCATCGATCACCCGAACGACCGGACAACGAATTGGCAATCGGCAAACCGGCCAGCGTCGCGATCGCGAGAATGATGAGGGCGGGAAGCCCATCCACGGCGAACAGAAAAAGGGCGGTCGGCGATTCCACCCAAACGCAGATGATCGTCAACACAAGAACAGTGAGCAGAAGAGCCCGTGAAGAGATGCCCGGGATCACAGACGTCGACGCCGACGACGACATGCGTCAACGTCCTTCAGCGCTGAGCAGCCGATCGCGATACGCCATCAACCCCAGCAACGCATGCTGCACGCTGTCGATCCGCAGGCGACTGTCCGCCACCGATGTCCGCACGCCTCCAACAGCGTCACCCGGCAGTCGCAGAAAGTAGGCCTCGACATCGCGAAACCGAAGCTGCATCACGAATCGCGCAGCCGACCTGGACGCCCGTCGATACGCATCCATGCGTCCTTCATCGCCGAACTTTCGCGCGGCGTGATACGCATCGACCAGCGCGCTCAGGCAGATGGCCGTTGATACGTCCGGCAACAGTCGGTCTGTGGCCACAATTCCGCCACGCAACTCCGGCCAGCGACAATTCGATGCATTCAACTGCCGGGCGACGAGTTGATCGGCAATGGTGAAGGCAAAGTCTGCAAACTCCCGACGGTTCGAGACCACCGCCATGCGTGCGAAAGGCCGAATCGCCCATGCCGCTGCGGCCACGTTCGCCCGCCCGCTGAATCGATTCTGATACGCAAGAAAAACGCGGTTGAACGCCGCGAGCGCATCCTTGTTCGGACGTTGCTCATATGCTTCGACCAGCGCGAGCAACGTCACACTCGGATAGACATCCGGATGTGGCAATCGCTTGGCCGGTGGAAACGCAGTCAGGAATGTGCCGTCCGACTGCTGTGTCCACCGCAAACCAGCCAGCAGTGAATCGCGCTTCTCCGCTTCGCGTGACGCCGTCAGCATCGCCAACACAAGCTGCGCCGTCGTCGCCGACGCATGCTCGCCGTCAGACGTCCGCACAAACGACGCGCCCTCGACACCTGCCAGTGACGCTGCTTGTCGCTCCAGACGAATCATCGATCGATTGGCCGCGTCTTTGATCGCATCGCCCGGTACGCGTTTCGCCACTTCAGCGAGTGCCCAGGTCGCTCCGGCATGATGCACCGGATCGTCCCGATCACTGTACGCTTCCGCAGCAGGTTCGTACTCAAAGGCGAATGATCCGTCCGATCGCTGACGCTGAACGAGATGGTTTGCCAAGGACGCGATGGCTTCATCGACCGACTCAGTCGTCACACTCTCGGGTGGAACGAGAGTCATCCCGCGACGCAACGACACAACGGGCGCCATCGCGGTCGGTTGATACCAATGCACACTTCGACGTTTCGACAGCCCTGCCGTACGCGGCACGTGGCCAACCGATTCCAGCATCCCCTTCACGACCGCGACGACCGATTGATTCTTCAGCGCCAACTCCGCCGGGCTGATCGTCCGCACCAGTCCGTCCGCGCGAATCGTGAATCCGTCCAATCCCGGCTCGATCGCAGCCTCGACCACTTCCGGATTCAGGCCTGCATCGCCGAGCGGCACCACCACGTCCTCACCGATGGCTTCGATCTCAACACACAGCGTCCCAACATCGTCCTTCTCGAGCGTCACGACCCGTCCAGCCGCCTGAACAGCCGTAATGGTCGACTCGATCAGCGTCGGGACGACCGGTCCCGGCCCCGACGCGCCACGCCCCAACGATCGGCCATCCTTCCTCAGCGTCACGATGACGTGGCAGGAAACCCCCGACATTTCGCGCGGTACATATGGCGGTGCATAGACGGATTGCTCGCCGACGAATTGCTCCGCCGTTCGCCGAGCCACCCGTGACAGGAAACCCGAATCGGGTTCGGTGAGCGGCGGCGCCGACGGCTGAATGGGCGTCGCTCCCGTCGCAAGCCATAACCCCAGAATACACCACAAGTTGTAGCCCGACATGCGTCGAAGTATAGTCGGGTCGGATTGGCGACTCAATCCGCGACACAATGCAGGATCGCACCGTGGCTGAACCCAAAGACTTCACCAAGCCCATCATCGAGGTGGCAGGCAGCATCGCCGCCAAGGTCTCCGCCCGCGTCCTCTTCACCTATGCGGACGCCGTCGACAACCTCGGCCAATTCGCCAAGTCGATCAAAGCCCCGACCGAACTCGTGCTCATCACCCGCCAACCCGAAGACGCGAACCGCGTGGCTGACACCAAAGCCAAGACGCTCGAAGTTCCGAACTTCAGCCTCACACGCATGGGGCAGATCAAGGTCGCGACGCTGATGGCCTTCTCGCAGGGCGTGCTGACGGCGGGCGATGTGTTCGTGTTCCTGACGGGCGTAACAGGCCAGGGCATCGACACGCTCGTCGTCATGGAGGTCGGGCAGGAGTACGAACTGTTCCAGTCGGTTGATCAACCGAAGCTCACCGAGCACATCAAGCGCGTCGTGTTTCAACGCGTGCTGACGCTGCTGCTCGAACTTGCCCATGAAGGACGTGAAGGCAAATCGATCGGTACGCTCTTTGTTCTCGGCGATCACCGCGAAGTGCAAAAGTACTGCCAGCAGAACATCATCAACCCATTCAAGGGCTACCCCGAGAAACAACGCAACATTCTCGATGAATCGATGCGGGAAACAGTGAAGGAATTCTCATACATCGACGGCGCGTTTGTCGTCAAAGGCAACGGCACCATCGTCTCGGCCGGCACCACCCTCATGCCCGCCGTCATGAGCGAGTCCCTTCCTGCCGGTCTTGGCACCCGTCACGCCACGGCCGCCGCCATCACAGCCGCCACCAAATCGGTCGCACTGACCCTCAGCGAATCGTCGCAGACGATCCGCATCTGGCGTCGAGGCCGCATGATCACCGAAATCGAAAAAGCCCCCCGCTCGCCCGACAATCGCGCCACCAGCAACGAAGATTCTTGAGTATGCAATGCCGGGTGGCCCATCGATTTAACCGGTAGGGCGTAGAATTGAATCCGTTGACAACGCGCAAGCGTTAATAGGAGTCACTGTCGGATTGCAGCGAGAGCACGCGATGGAAGAGTTGTCGCTGGGCGCCGACGAGGTCGTTGCAGATCAGGTCCATCCGACTTTGCAAACCGCGTCGTTCGCGCAGCAATCGGCGCATGATGCCGCGGAGGCGTTGTTCGCGGTGAATGCGACGTGCGCTGCTCGAGCTGTCGTGCACCGCGCGGTTGATGGCATCGCGGAGCGAGCGTGACTTCGGCGGCGCTGCCACAAAGTCCGCCACCCGAAGCCGCAACGCCGCCAGCAACAACCCGCTGTCGTGGACATCGCCGATCAGCACCGCCGGCCGATGACGCACATCGAGAAGTTGCCGCACCAGATCGGTCCCATCCATGTCGGGAAGATCCGCCTCCACCACGACCACCCGGTGCGACTGCAGGAAATCCAGTTCGATGGCTTCGGCTCCGGTGGTCGCATGCGTGACGCACGAGTCGAACGAATACATCGCCAACTGGTCAATCTCGTACAGCGTGTCTTCGCAGGTGACAGCCGCGAGGATGGTCATCGGGTCGCGTTGGGACATGCCGCCCTTTTGGTCGTCAACGATGTGATGGGTCTCGATCTACGCCCGAGCCGGAAGCTCGACAAACGCCGTCGTGCCCACATCCACCGTCGATTCAACGTAGAGTGATCCGCCATTGATCTCCGCAAGACGCCGGGCCAACGACAGCCCAAGTCCACGCCTGCGACCGGCCAACTGATGCGAGTAGAACGGATCGAACGCACGACTGAGCACGTCTTCCGACATCCCGCTTCCGTTGTCCTTGATCATGATCACGACCGTGTCATCGGAAGGCGACGAGGGCGAGTTAATTTGCACAACACCGTTTTCTCGCCGAAGCCACTGAACCGCGTTTTCCAGAAGTTCGTCGATGACGCGTGTGAGTTGCATCGCGTCGCACCACACCCGCACATCAGCCTTGGCAGGCATGATGACCAGACGGCCACCGGCACCGACCACGCGGTCGTCCCAATGTGCTCGAACCTGCGAAAACACGGTTTCCAACCCTGAAAGCACGGGTCTCGGTGGTTCGGGCTTCGCAACGGACACCAGATCACTCACGATGTTGGACGCCTCGTCGCATTGTTCGCGGATCAGTTCCAGCGTTTGAAGTGTCGCCGGATCGCTTTCCGATCGAGCGAGAATTTGCACCCGACCCGAAATCACCGACAGCGGATTGTTCATCTCATGGGCCGCACCAGCCGCCATCTCCGCGACCATCGCATTCGTGCGATCACGCTCAGCGCTGGCACGATTGTCGATCGCCGACGCATGCATCGCCGAGGCCGCACTGAACCGATGCACGTCGGCTGAAGCGCGTAAAGCCGCGTCCACGGAAGCGCCCGCAACCGCAGCAAAGAGTCGCATCGCGTCCAGCGACATCGCCGACGTCAACGCGCGGGCGCCCGCCTCATCGAGCAATACCCCACCGACCACAGCATCACCAGATCGCAGCGGCAGCATCAACGGCAAACGACGTCCAAACCGGCCACGCGTGCGATCGCGCACTGGTGATGACATCGGCGGCGCATACATCAGTGGCCCACCAAGGTAGCTGTCGGGAACATCGCCGGCGGGCAACGCCTGATCCAATGCAAACCGCTCGTCCAACATTTCGCCATCAACCACAGAGGCGCAGGTGATCGTGTCGGCGCTGTGATCGACCGCAAACACAACCCCCCGCGCAACCGCCGTCACCGCGAGCAGATCCTCGAGAACACGGCGTACGACAGCAGACACCCCAGCGTTGTGAACCGTCGCCGCAGACAGACGCAGCAACGGACCAACCCAAGTCGGATCTTGCCCATCGCCACCGACCACACCCGCAGCGTCAATCCCGGATGCATCACCATGGCGCATCCGTGCGATGATCGCCTCCAGATGGTCCCGCGCGTCGTGGGCACTTCCGGGCAACCCCGAGAGCTGGTGTGGTTCCAGGGAGATAATGTCGCACAGCAACGGAATCGCAGCGCGACGACTTGGCCTGCCACCGATCAGAATGTCGGCCAGTTGCAGAACGGCGGCGGTCGGCGCGTGCGGGGATGATCCGAGCAGCAACGCCGGCTGTTGATGTCGCAGACCAACCGTCTCAGCAATCTCAGCCGCAACCGACCAATGCTGCAGCACCAGCCGAGCCGTATCCGCATGGTCGATGCCGAGGATCATCCGTTCGACGGCGTGAAGCGGGAGGCACTCCGTGTAGGCCACGTGTTCAACACGTGCATAGGCTTTTGGCATGGCGTCGTGCAGCACGAAACGTCCGACACCACCGAGCAAAGCCGACGCCATGACCGTGCCGCGATTCTGCTCACGCTCAGCCAATGTGCAGATCGCATCGGCAACACCCGCCACGCTGCATGTCGACCGCCAGTGATCCGCGTCCGCGCGCCATCCCGGAAGAACCGACAAACCAAAGTCGAGCAGCGTCAGCCCGTCACGCGCGGGTTCGCCAAGGGCCGCAATCCCATTGGCGAGGATACCGTTCGGCGTGATTCGGTTTGGCGGCGGCCAGGGTTGGGGTCGGCGCGGAAGGGTAGAGAGGTGGTCGAGGATGGCAGACGTCGTGCGACGTCCGTGCTCGGTCGCGCCCCAATCGTGGCGCAGCTCATCCATCCTGACCGTCACGTTCCCCTCCGCCTGTTGAAACGCTGTTGTCACTTGCGATGCGGAGCACCGCCCCGCACTGCCCGGCATTACCGGCCAATCATCTCGCCGATCCTGCTTAGAACCTCATCCACCGAGAACGGCTTCTTGATGAACGCATCTGCACCCGCGGCCCGCAACATGTCGATCTCGTTCGGGTCAGCCACTCCGCTGATCATGATGATGCGGATGTGGTTGAGCTGCGGATTGCTGCGAATGCTGCGACAGACGGATGTCCCGTCGATGTCGGGCAGCTTGAAGTCGAGCAGGATAACGTCCGGCATGAACTCACGCGTGAGCAGGCCGGCGTCAAAGCCGGTGTGTCCGACCTTGATGTCGTAGCGTCCTTCGCGCTGCAGCAGATCGGACAACATGTCGACGATCGCGTGATCGTCATCGATGATCAACACCCGCTTGGACGACGTTTCGAGTTTGTCCAACGGGATGTTGTTGGCGTTCATGAACTCAACGAGGTTCTGTTTTGGGATTCTGCGGAATTTCGAGCCGGGAACGCGGAATCCTTTCAGCCGGCCGCTGTCAAAACACCGAATCACGGTCTGCTGGCTGATGCTGCAAATCTGCGCAACCTCGCCAGTCGTGAAGACGGATTTCTCTGCAAACGTGTCTGCCATTGCTTCCTTTCCAAACACTCCAGAATCGCTATTCGCCCCACAACCCACCCAAGTTCCCCATGTTTTCCATACCCTACATACGTCAGACTTAACGTGTCAAGGGATTCTTCGCGCGCTTCGCCAACTTCGCGTAAAGTAGCGAGTGATTTTACTCTGTGAGTTGCCTGAACAGACGAAGCTGTTTTCACGAATCACAAGGACTTACCGACAAGTGATCGGAATTCATGCATCGAGAATGCGCTTGCGAAAAATCCCGTAAAGTACAGCAGCAATCGGCGTACTTTCGACACCAATTCACAAGCCCGTCGCGCGGTTTTCCAGAAACGCGACACGAGCGCAGGCGATCGGTTCACACTGCTATTTGCGCGTTCCACGTGTAGCAAGACAGGTAGGATGGGAAAAAGCTACGGGCGACGGTGACGCATGTGCACCCAGAGAATCGTGACGTCGGCTGGGTTGATGCCGCTGATGCGCGAAGCCTGTCCAAGCGTTTGCGGTTTGATGTGCGCAAACTTCTCGCGCGCTTCGAGGCGAAGCTCGGAAATGTCCTGGTACGACACATCTTCAGGGATACGCAGCGATTCCATGCGCTGCATCTTCTCGATCTGACGTTGTTGCCGTGCGATGTAGCCGGCGTACTTCGCATCGATCATGACCTGCCGGATGATGTCAGGGGCGACGCCGTTGAGATTCAGCTCGACGAGCTTTGACTGCACGTCCTGCTCGCGGACATCGGGGCGGCGCATCCAGTCGATAAGTGACTTGCCGTGGTGACGCGCCTTGTTGACGCGCGAACTGAGCAGGGTGATCTCACGCTGCTTTTCCTCGAATCGGTTCCAGCGATCATCGTCGACCAGGCCGATCTCCCGACCGATGGCGGTCAGACGTTGGTCGGCGTTGTCGTGTCGCAGGTGCAGGCGATACTCCGCGCGCGAGGTGAACATGCGGTATGGTTCGATCGGTGGCTTGGTGATGAGGTCGTCTATGAGTACGCCGATGTAAGCCTGTTCCCGTCCGAGGACGAATGGTTCTCTGTCGTTCAACGAACGCACCGCGTTGATGCCGGCGATCAGGCCTTGAGCGGCAGCTTCTTCATAGCCACTCGTACCGCAGATCTGTCCAGCCAGAAACAAACCGGCGACGCGCTTCGTTTCGAGCGTTCGTTTGGTCTGATGGGTCGGCACAAAGTCGTACTCAACGGCATACCCCGGCTGGAGGATCTCCGCACGTTCGAGGCCGGGTATGGTGCGGATGAACCGGTCCTGAACGTCGGCCGGCAGCGATGTGCTGATCCCGTTGCAGTAGATGCGTTCGTTGTCGTAGCCTTCTGGCTCGAGAAACAGTTGATGCCGTGGCTTGTCGGCGAAACGCACGACCTTGTCCTCAATGCTCGGGCAGTATCGCGGCCCCTGTGAGTCGATTTGACCGCTGTACATCGGGGCCACGTGTAGGTTGTCCTGAATGTGCTGATGGGTATCGCCATTGGTGTAGGTGATGAAGCAGTTGATTTGCGGCTGATCGAGTCGATCCGTCATGTAGGAAAACGGCATGGGTTCGGTGTCGCCTTCCTGCGGTTCGAGTTGGTCGTAATCGAGCGAGTCGCGATGCACACGCGGCGGCGTGCCGGTCTTGAGTCTGCCCAGCTCGAAACCGAGGGCTTCAAGATGCCCACTGAGTCCCCTGGATGCCGGTTCGCCGACGCGGCCACCCGGTGTCTGCGACTGCCCGCAGTGCATGAGTGCGCGCATGAAGGTGCCGGTTGTCACGATCACGCACGGTGCGTGCAGTGTCCGGCCACCGCTGATCTGCACGCCAGTGACGCGATGCTGGGTGTCGGTCCCGTCGCCGACGGGTTCGACCCGCAGCGATTCGACGATGCCTTCGATGATGTCGAGGTTGGGCGTGTCGTGGAGATGGCGCTGGACGGTGGCGGCGTAGGATTCGCGGTCCGCCTGTGCACGAGGTGCCCAGACGGCTGGTCCCTTGCTGCGGTTGAGCATGCGAAACTGGATGCCGGCTTCGTCGGTGACCCGTCCCATCAGTCCGCCGAGGGCATCAATTTCGCGAACGATGTGCCCCTTGCCGAGTCCGCCGATCGCGGGGTTGCAGGACATCCGCCCGATGGCCAACGCCTCCATGGTGACCATGGCGGTGGGCGCACCGAGTCGTGCCGACGCCCACGCCGCTTCGGCGCCGGCGTGTCCACCGCCGATCACGATGACTGAGTAGTTCGTCATCAACAACTCACAGGCAAGATCATGATTGAAACACCAATCCCGAACTGCAGGATTCTAGCCGAAAACCCGTTCGACCTGTCGCGCTCTGTGGTCAAAAATCGCGTCCAGGTCGCGGCGAACCGTCACCGCATGCATACATCTGCCAGCCAGTCCCATGGGCAATGCGTAGCGGACGCGATCGGTCATCAGCACGCCGTCGGTCGTTTCCTCGAAGATGTGGGTGTGGTGCCACAACCGGTAGGGGCCTCGAATCTGCTGATCGACAAACTGTCTGCCCGGGGTCCAGTCGAGGATTTCGGTGGTCCATCGGACGGGCACGAATCGCCAGCGAATGCGGTATTGGATCAGGGCGCCGGTCTTCATCTCGATGGGCAAGGGCGTCAGGATGCGAAAGTGCAGCCAAGGCGGCGTGAGGACTTCGAGATTCGCGGCGTCGGCGAAAAAGTCGAACACGCGATCGAGGTTGGCCTGGATCGACTGCCTGCGTTCGAGGAGGTATTCGCTCATGGTTTCGGCGCGTAGAAAAACGTCACGCAACGTGGCTGCGTGACGCTCGGTTGAAACATTGTGCAGGTCGGCCGTTGCTTAGGCGGTGTACGGAATCAACGCCATGAACCGGGCACGCTTCACTGCGTTCTGCAGTGCACGCTGCTCGATGGCGCTGGTGCCGGCACGCTTGCGGCCCATCAGCTTGTTGCTGGTGGTGAGAAACTTTCGAAGCAGTTCAACTTCCTTGTAGTCCACCAATGGACCAATCCACTCCTTGTTCGCCCGCTCGGGGAACCGGTTGGACGAACGGAAAAAGCGACCCTTTTTACTGTCCCTGTCTGCCATAACTTCCTAACTCTCTGATGCCACGCTTGTTACACGCTGAAACTCGGCTTCGTCGACGGTTTCAGCCTCATCAATCAACATGACCGGGATGCCGTCGCGAATGGGGTACCGCAGGCGGGTTTCCGGGTCGGTAGAGTACAGCCAATCCCCCTGTTGAATCAAGGGGGCTTTAGACTTGGGACACACCAGAATCGCCAGCAGTTCCTTGTCGATCTGCGTCATCGCACATCTCCCGGGTCGTAATGGTCGTCATGATACCGACCGATTCGCAGGGACGCAACCCGACCACGGAGCACACAACTTGCTTGTTGACAGATAATTAGGCCTGCTACGCCGGGGTTTCGATCGTGTCGCGGAGCTGGCGTTTGAGGATCTTGCCGGTGGGACCGTGGGGGAGTTCGTCGACAATGCGGATCTGGCGGGGAACCTTGAATCCGGCGAGCCTTTCCTTGACGAAACCGCGTAGTTCGATGTCGGACGCCTCGGCGTCTTCATGGAGAGAGACGAACGCGAGCGGGACTTCGCCACGGCTTCCATCGGGCACGCCGATGACGGCGGATTCGGCGACGGCGGGGTGCTGGTCGATGGCGTTTTCGATTTCGCGCGGGAAAACATTCTCACCACCGACGATGATCATTTCCTTCTTACGACCGGTGATGTGCAGAAAGCCATCTTCGTCGACCATGCCGATGTCACCTGTTCGCAACCATCCGTCAGCAGTGAGGACGGCGGCGGTTTCTTCGGGCAGGTTGTGATAGCCGCGCATGACGTTTGGGCCTGTCACGAGGATTTCGCCATCGATGCCGGCGGGAAGTATCTGGTCGTGGTCGTCGACGATCTTCACCTGCACGCCGGGGATGACCCTACCGACGGAGCCGGTTCGTTGCGTCGACTCGGAGTTGAGTGCCACGACCGGTGCTGACTCTGTCATGCCATACCCCTCCAGGAGCGGCACTTGGAAGCGATCCCGAAAGCCCTCGCCGATCTGCGGTGGCAGCGGCTCACCACCACTGATGAGCAAACGCGTATGGGCGAAGTCGTCGGGTTTGGCCGATTTCGAGCGAAGCAGAGCGCCATACATGCTGGGGATGGCCATGAAGACGGTCGGGCTGTCGTTTCGCAGGGCGTGAAGGACGGCGGTCGGACTGAATCGCGGGATCATGTAGGCGGGGATGCGACAGACCACCGGCACGAGGACGTTGCCGGTCAATCCGAAAACGTGAAACGGTGGCAGAACGCCAAGGATGCCGTCACCGTCGGCCAGCTCGGCGGCTTCGATGATGGCGTCGCAGTTGCTCTTGAGGTTGTGTTGCGTCAATTCGACGCCTTTGCACTTGCCCGACGTTCCCGACGTATAGAGCAGGACGGCCAGGTCATCCGGGTCGGGGTCGGGCGGATCGGGCAGGCTGCGAAAGGCGGACATGGCCAACCGGCGTTTGAGCGGGAGATCTTCGAGGTAGAGTGTGCGTGCGGGCAGTTCCCCGGCGAGCTCGGCAAAGTGTTTGATCGCGATGATCAGATCGAGACCTGCGTCGCGGACGATGTCGCCCAATTCTTCGGGACTGAGAAGGAAGTTGAGCGGTACGACCACGCGATCGGCCCAGAGCGTTCCGAAGAACGTGGCGCCGAACGCCGCGCTGCCGGGCAACAGCAAGCCGACGTGCTTGTGATGCGTCTCGCGGGCGACGATGTCGCGGATGACACGTGCGAGTTGGGCGTAGCGTTTGTACGTCAGCTCGCGCGTCGGGTCTTTGACGCCGATCATGGTCGGGTGGTTGCGGGCGGCTTCGATCAATTCGCGTACGAGCACGTTGGTGGTATTCCTCGCTGGAGCAGTCTGTCCGTAAGTGAGGATAAAGCATGGAGCTTTGGTTTGTCTATCGCTGATCGATGTCGCATAATGCCCCGACGCGTGGTAAACAGGAGTGCGGTCATGATGTCATGGATGCGTGCCGGTTGGCTGATGGCGGCGACGTGGTTCCTGACCTGTTCGGGATGTGCTCAGCTGCCGGCAGACGGTATTGCACAGATTCGTCAGGCGGATCAGGCCTACAAAGCGGCGAATTACACCGAAAGTGCCAGGCACGCGACGGCGGTCATCGGAGCGTATCCCGATCATCCTGCGACGGCGGAGGCGTACTACATTCGCGGGTTGACGCACCTGAAACGGGGCGATCGGGTTGCGGCGAGGCGTGATCTGGATGCGGCTGCGAAGCGCGGCGACCGGCGCGACCTGAACGTCAAGGTTCAGGCACAGCTCGGTCATCTTTACTTCGATGAGGATCGCTATCAGCGAGCGTTGGGGCATTATCGCCTTTCGGCGCGCGCGGGTTGGGACGAAATCGTGTGCTATCGGTTGGCGATTGCGTCTCAGCGGAGCGGGCGATTCGCCGAGGGGCGACGCGCGCTGAAACGGTTGGTGAACTCGTCTCCGAGCGGTCGGTACGCCGACTCGGCGCTGCAGAAGCTGCGCTGGAAACACGATTACTTCAGCGTGCAGTGCGGGGTGTTTTCGAATTCTGAACGGGCATATTCGGCAGCGGCGGCGTTACAGGCCAACGGGGCAACGATCGCCGTGGTGCGTGACGTGAGTGCGGACGAGGCGCGTTACGTGGTCTTGGCGGGCAAGTATCGCGACTATCCATCCGCGGTGTCGGCATTGAAGCGATTCAAGAGCGAAGTGCCCGATGCATTCCTGGTGCCGTGACAATCGGCCATCCATCCAACACCACTGACGAAACCGCGACACCTGAGCGCGGCGGGTTTTACGGTGCCCAGCCATTGATGGCGTCTGCGGGACTGCAGGCGGCGGGGATGTCTGCCGGCAGGGTCGTTGGATTTGTTCGCGGGCTTGCGCTGACGTGGCTGATGACGCCTGCGTCATTCGGGGCACTCAACGTCGCAATGACGATCGCCAACGTGCTGATGCCGATCGTCGGACTGGGGTTGTCGCATGGCATGATGCGGTATGCGGCTGAGCACGAATCTCGGGGCACGCTGCGGGGTTTCGTGCGATCGACCATGCGCGTCGCACTCGGGGTGGCGGCGATCACGTCGCTGGTGCTGATCGTCGCGGCTGGTCCGATCGCATCCATGCTGCCCGGCGACACCGGTCAGACACCAAACCTGATACGCGTGGTGGCGGGGTGTGCGTTTGCACTTGTTGCGTTTCACATCGTGGCTGATCTGCTGAAGGGGCTTCGCATGTTCCGCGCGGTAGCGGCGATGGATGTCGCGTCGGTGGTGATGTACTCGGCGATGGCGGTCGGTGCTGCGTGGGTGTGGACAGACAATGCGGCTGTCGTCCTGAGTGGCTACGGATTGTCGAGCCTGCTGTTGGCGATTTTTTTCGCACGCGGGCTTCGCAGTGCATTGCGTGGATCCCACGCGGTTGGCGAGAACGTGCCGGTCGATGGGCGCATATGGCGGTTCAGCCTGTGGATGATGGGCACCGCCGTCGTCTGGCACGCATTGCAGCAGAGCGGTCTGTGGTACCTCACGTGGACGGCGGGGAGCGACGCGGCTGGAACATTCTACGCAGCACGACTGTTTGCGCAACTCGTGCTGTGGGGTGGGTTGGCGTTGACGGCGGCGCTGTACGCCCATGCGACGCGCGCGGTGGAGCAGTATGGCGTGTCGGACGCTTCCGTGCGGATCGATGCCGGAACGAAGGCCGGAACGCTGCTCGTGCTTATCGGCGGATGCGTGCTCACGGTTACCGGTCCCTGGTTGTTGCGGGTGTTCAGGTCCGAGTATGCGATTGATCGGTCGACGTTCGACGTTCTCGTCGCAGCCTTTTGCGCGTTGGCAGCGTACGGGTTTCTGCAGATTCGGTTCTCGATTCATGAACAGTCGCACCGATCGTTCTGGACGTGTATGGGTGGGCTCGGCATCGCGGCGATCACGGCGGGCGTCACGAATCGGTCTTCAACGCTCCAAGCCATCGATCAGGCTGCATGGATCACACTCGCGGGTGCGATGGGTGCGGTCGTTATCGGGATCAGTGTGCTGATGGCGCGGGGCAAGCGTCTTTCGCTGGTTGGGGCATTGATGATGTTATCGATCCCGACGGTCGCCATCGATCGCGAATGGGCCGTCGGCGTTGCGATTCTGCTCCTTTTTCTGCTGATATTCTCACGCCGCTGCCTGGAAGATCGCGAGCGCGAAGTCCTTCGCGAATGGCTGATTTTCCGATAATCCGTCAATCTTCCCTCAAGTAACTCGCCCCACTTGCCCAACCGATACTCACCACAGGATGTGCTTTGGCACGATCCCAGCGTCCAATGGACTTCAGGTGAGGAGAACCGACATGTCGGTGCAGGAGAAGGGTGTGGGTGTCGCAGAGGTGCGGCCCACGCCGGAGTTGACACAAGCCCTCGAACACTACTTCCGCAGCCGGGATCTGATGCGCCGCGGCATCTGCCTGCTGAATGCCGGTTGCTACGACGATGCCCTGCTGGTCTTTGCCGAGGCGCAACGCGTTCAGCCGGATGCGATCAACCTGCCCGAGTACATTGCGCAATGCTACATGGGCAAGGGCGCGACAGACAAAGCGGCGGAGCAGATGGCGGCGGCTGTTGAGCGCGATGGCGCGGATGTGACCGCACGCATTCGTCAGGCGATGCTGATGATGCGCGACGGCAAGACACGCAAGGCCGTCACGGTATTGCGGCAAGCCGTCGCCGATCATCCCGACTGTGCGGAGTTGCACTATCAGCTTGGGAACCTGCTTGCGGCGCTTGAGGAAATGGAAGAGGTCGAAGACCGATTCACGCAGGCGGTTGCGATTGACAACAACCATGCGGATGCATTGGTTGGGTTGGCGCTGTGCTGTGGCGCTCGAGAAGATTCTGCATCGGCGGTTCGCTATCTCGCCCGCGCCCAACGCCTGAAACCAACCTGCCCGAGAATCGCCCGATTGCTGACGCTCGCAGCCAAGGGTGCCCGCAGTCGAAACGTCGCGATCGACATATCAACCAAGATGCCGGCGGCGTCAAACACGGACGACGTTGGCAGCGCGATTGGCAAGCTGGCGTCGATCATCGAACAGGATCCGGAGTTTGTGGACGCGATGTTCGGGCTGCCCGCTGAGCAGGGCGACGATGAACTGTACGCCGTTCTGACACTGGCTGTCGAGCAGGCGTTGCTTCGCAGACCGGAAGCCGCCGAGTTGCACTTCCAACTTGGCCGCGCGCTGCATCGGCTGGACAAATGTCCCGACGCGGTCGCGGCGATGGAGAAGGCGGTCGACCTCAAGCCGGACTACGTCAAGGCGTTGATCCAGTTGGCCCAGTTGTACCAGCAGACCGATCGCTACGCCGACGCCGCTGAACGACTCGAGCAGACGCTCGAACTGGGGGCGCACTACGCGGACGTCTACTACGCCCTCGGCAACGTCTACCGCAAAACGGGTGAAGTGCGGAAGGCGAAAAACGCCTACGAAAACGCGATTCGCGTCAATGCCAACTACAAGGATGCGAATAAGGCACTGAAAGAACTCTCGGCCGGCATGGTCTAGCTTCTGGGGGACGCTGCATATGTCGTTCTTGCTTGAAATCCTGGGCCGCGGGTTGCTGACCGAACTGGCTGCCGCGTTTCGCAATCTGCTGGCCGACGACGACCTCGTCGGGACGAACGAGCTCCGCGAGGCTGTGCAGCAACGCGACGCCACCGAGGAAGACTACGTGAAGCTCGGGATTCGCTACCTGCGCGATCGT
>JANQQK010000087.1 GCA_028289375.1 Phycisphaerae bacterium
GTAGTTCCTGCTCGCGCGGATGAGCTTGATGCAGCCCATGCGGTCGGCTTCGCGTTCGGAGGACGCAGCCACGCGGACGGCCTCGAACAGATGTTCGACACGGTCGAGAATCAGCCGTTGAAGGTTGCCATCAAACGTATCGAAGCGCGTCACAAGCGGTACCAACCCCTCGCGGTTGGCACGTTTGATCAGGCGGTCGAGTGCCTCGGCCTGCAGGGCGGGATCGAGGTCGGGCAGTGCCGCCAGGAACGCAGCATCGGCGGCCGTGCTGGATGTTCGCGTCAGCAGGTCGTAGATGCGTTTGAGTTTCCGCGTGAACGGTACAGACATCACCCGTATATCGGCTAAAGATCGAGACCATGTGATCTCGATCGACCGATAAATCGGGGACGATTCCAGTGTTGGGGCCTGTGCGTTGACGGCTAGCCGTTCAGGAAACCCTCAGCCAGCTCGACGAGTTCCTTCACGTGGGAAACGCTGGAATCAAACAGATCCCGCTCACCGCCGTCCAACTCGACTTCGATGACCTTTTCCACACCGTTGCGCCCCAGCATGGTCGGGACGCCGACGAAATAGCCCCCCACGCCGTATTCGCTGTCGCAATAGGACGCACACGGCAGGATTCGTCGCTTATCCTTGACGATGGCTTCAACCATCTGGATGGTGCCCGACGCCGGAGCGTAGTAGGCGCTGGTGCCCATAAGCTTGACGAGTTCGCCGCCGCCCATCTTGGCGCGATCGATGATCTCGTTGAGTCGGGCTTCGGGGATGAACTGGGTTACCGGAATACCGGAAATCGACGTGTAGCGCGGCAGCGGGACCATGTCGTCGCCGTGACCGCCCATCAGCAAGGCCGAGATGTCCTCAACGCTGCAGCCGACTTCCATCGCGATGAACGTGCGATAGCGCGCGATGTCGAGGCAACCGGCTTGGCCGACGACGCGCTGCGTGGGGAATCCGCTCTTTTTCCAGGCGGTGTACACCATGGCGTCGAGCGGATTGGATACGATGACAAGAATCGCTTCGGGAGAGTGCTTGGCCACCTGCTCGGAGACGGAGCCGACGATCTTGACGTTTGTCTGGACGAGGTCGTCGCGGCTCATGCCGGGTTTGCGTGGCAGGCCGGCCGTGATGACCACGACGTCGCTGCCTGCAGTTTCGGCGTAGTCAGCCGTGCCGACGATGTTGGCGTCAAACCGCTCGACGGGACCGCACTGAGCGAGGTCGAGTGCCTTGCCTGCCGTCTTGTCTCCTGCGTCTGGAATGTCGACGAGGACGATGTCGCCCAGCTCTTTTGAGGCTGCCCATACCGCACAGCTCGCCCCGACGTTGCCCGCCCCGATCACCGAAATCTTCGCGCGTTTCATCGCTCGCATCTCCTGTCGAAAACCCACGTTGGCTGGTCATGTTGCCGCAAACCGTGAGTATAGGCGACCGCCGCACGCTGCCAAGGTCATGTGATCCCGCGGCGGCGGCTGGTGTGTCCCTTGTCGCGAATCCCGCATAATGTCCCCTGTGAAGAGTTCTGAGGAGTACTGATGAGCGCGAAGTTCGAAGAACTGGACCACGGTGATACACCGATGGGGGAGATTGTCCTGCGGCGGCGGACGGTGTTGTCGCTGGGGGGTCTGGATGTCTACGAAGTGAAGCTGGATGGGCAGTTCCTGATGTCCAGCATCGTCAATGAGGCTGAGATCGCGCTGGCGCGGGATACGTTGCCGATGCTCGGCGGTGTGGACGAGATCGATGTGCTCGTTGGTGGGCTGGGCTTGGGATACACGGCTGCTGCGGCGTTGGATGGTGATCAGGTTCGATCGGTGACAGTCGTGGAGTATGTCGAGCGGGTGATCGGGTGGCATCAGAAGGGGCTCGTACCGCTGGCTGAACAATTGACCACGGATACGCGGTGCCAATTGGTGCATGGCGACTTCTTCGCGATGGTGGGCGATTTGACGTCTGAACTCGGTGGTGCGCGATATCACGCAATTCTCGTGGATATCGACCATTCACCTGAGGCTCTGCTGCGACCGACCCATGCCGCGTTCTACACCTCGGCCGGGCTGCAATCGCTGGAGTCGCGGCTGCATCCGGGCGGATTGTTCGCGTTGTGGTCGGCAGATCCGCCGGAGTCTTCGCTTCTGGAACGACTGCGATGTGTTCTCGAACAGGTCGATGTGATGGACTGTGCATTCCACAATCCGCTGCTCGATGAGGACGATCACAACTTCATCGTGGTGGGACGGCGTCGACACGACACCTGATGCGGATGAGAATGCCACGATGGGCTGGCGGTTTTTCACGTGGACATGATGGAGGATGACATGATGTTGGGAATCGGGCGACGGGTCGTTGAAGGTGTGTGGATGGTCGGAGTGCTTTTGCTGGCGGGAGCAGTTGTGCCGTCGGCGGTGGCCTGTGGCGGATTTTTCTGCCAGCTCGTACCGATCGATCAGGCCGGTGAGCAGATCATCTTTCGTCAGGATGGGACGGACATCACGGCGGTTGTGCTGATTCAGTACACCGGGGCGGCTGAGGAATTCTCGTGGGTTGTCCCGGTACCGGGCATCCCCGAGGTCGAGGTGGGCAGCGATCTGGTGTTCACGTCGCTCGAGCAGGCGACGCGTCCACAGTTCGATCTGACGGTCAACGGCAGTCCTTGTGATCAGCCTGTGAACCTCTTTCCGACCGCGCCTGAGTTCGCAGCCGGTGATTCGGCTGACGACGGAGACAGCGGTGTCGAGGTTCTCGAGCGCTTCGCCGTGGGGCCTTTCGATGTCGAAGTCATTTCGAGCGATGACGCCGAGGCGTTGGCAACGTGGCTGATCGAAAACGAATACGACCTGACCGATCGCGGGCGCGAGCTGATCGAGCCGTACGTCGAGCAGGGCATGAATTTCGTTGGCGTGAAGCTGCAGCAGAATCAGGGTGTTGGCGACATTCAGCCATTGATCCTGCGGTACCAATCCGAAAAACCGATGATCCCGATTCGACTAACGGCCGTCGCAGCTACTGCGGACATGGGCGTGATCACGTGGATTCTCGGCCCGGCCCGTGCGGTGCCGGACAATTACCTCGCCGTCGAGGTCAACTACACGCTGCTCAACTGGTATTTCGGATCGACCAACGCCTACGCCAGCTACCAGGGGCTTGTGACGGCGGCGATGAATGAAGCCGGCGGTCAAGGATTTGCAACGGATTACGCCGGTCGCGATCGCGCATTTGTTGAGCTATTGCCGGTGCCGGAAGATTTTGAAACCGAGTTGTCACGGCTTTCGGCATTGGAGACAGAGCAGTTCTATCGCGAATTGAGTTTCGGTTTTGTCTTCCCGTCGACCAAGGTGATGGAAATTCTGCGTCGACAATTGCCGTTGCCGGAGGGTATTCAGGAATTCGTTTACAGCGACGGCGCTCTGCTGCGGGAGGTGTTCAGTGCGGAGGAGATCGCATCTGCGAAGGATGCAATCATCGCCGAGTTGCGCATGACGGTCGTGGAGCCGCTTGGCCGGACCATTGATGTCCTGGACGACGAACTCTACATGACCCGTCTCTATACAACGCTCTCGCCCGAGGAGATGACCGTCGATCCGACGTTTGTGTTCAACAGCGAGTTGCAGGATCAGGCCGTCGAACGGTCCGCCACGCTCAATCTGGCCTGCAATCTGGGGACGACGGAGTGGTCGCTGACGCTGGGCGCGGGCACGGGTCGCGACGGCGAAACGGTGATTCGCGGATTCGGTGATTCGCCGACATTTGCAGGGCCGCCCGCGTTGGATCAGCCATCGGTGGCGACGACGGCGCGTCTCCGTGCAACCGGTGGACCGGAGTTTGTCGATGTCAACGATTTCGAGTTGGCCACCGTTGGCGAGGCGCCGGCGAACCCCATCACGTCGATCCTGTCGATGTGCGGCAACGGTACGATGACCGCTGCCATGGTCAGCCTCGGATGCGTCGGCCTGATCAGTCGCTCGCGTCGGCGGCGTTCGTAATGGCTGCCAGAGAATCGGCCTGACAATTCATGACTTTCCCGGCTGCGTGACGACGTGTATAACGGTTTCGGCGTGGTCATGGCCGACTGCGTTCATGCCGGGAGAGTCACGTGGATCAGCGTCCCATTGCCGTTTTTGATTCGGGTCTTGGCGGGTTGACCGTCGTGCGGTCGCTGCGTGAGCGTCTGCCGGCAGAAGACATCGTCTACTTCGGCGACACCGCCCGCGTGCCGTACGGTACCAAGACACCCGATACGGTCATGCGGTTCTCACGCGAGATATCCGCGTTTCTGATGCGGATGAACCCCAAATGCATCGTGGCTGCGTGCAACACCGCCAGCGCCGTCTGCCTGCCGCGACTGGGCGAGGATGTCCCCGTGCCGATGGTCGGCGTCGTGACACCCGGGGCCGCGTCGGCGGTCGAAACGACCCGGCCGGGCGATCTGGTGGCGGTCATCGGCACAGAAGCCACCATCGCATCCAATGCCTACCGCAACGCGATTCACGCCATCGACAGCACCCGATCGGTGGTGCAGGTGGCTTGTCCGCTGTTCGTACCCATCGTCGAGGAGGGGGTCTACGCGTCGGATCCGATCGTCCGGATGGCCGTCGATCGCTATCTGGCGCCCCTGCGGCGTCTGAAACCGACGGCGGTTCTGCTTGGCTGCACGCATTACCCCATGATTCGGACCGCCATCGCCGAGTATCTCGGGGCCAGCGTCGCGTTAATCGACTCGGGTGATGCCACAGCCGACGAGGTCGGCGACACGCTGCGGCGGAGCGGGGCATTGTCCGACCTTGCCAGTGCCGGTAGCCTACATTGCTATGTCAGCGATCATCCACGTCGATTCCAGACCGTCGGCTCGCATTTCCTCGGTTCGTCGATCCCGGACGTCGTCCGGGTCTGCTCCGAGGAACTCGCGCGTGGAGCCGACGCACTCTCGTCGAGGCCACGTGCATCGGCGTAACCTGCTTCTGCTATTGACGTTGGCGTTTCCGGTTGTCGCCGGATGCTCGAACCGACCCACCAAGGTCGGGTCCGTGTTGATCTCCGAAGGCGGCGCCAAGAAGCACGTCCACACCGCCATGACGGGTCTGCACGCCGACGAACGTCGCCACGCCATTCAGCAGTTGAAGGTCACACGGCATGCCCGTAAGGATTTCGTCGTCGACGCCGCCCTGTCGGTCGCCAAGCTCGATCCGTCCGACAGCGTCCGTGTTGCCGCTGTTCAGTTGGCCGTGCAATCTGAGCGTGCCGACGTTGCCCGGGAACTGATCAGCGTGGTCTTGCGGGAAAAGGGTACGCTGCAGGCCAGCGCTCGGGTACGGGAGGAGATTGTCCGCGGACTGACCGACATGGTGCTCGCCGGCGCGATTCCCGCAGAGGACGATGAAGCCGTCGGGTCGACGGTCGCTCAGCTTGCCCGGCTGGATCCGTCGCGAAACGTACGGATCGCCGCTGCCCGTATGCTGGGACATTACCCGCGCAAGGAGGCGGTTCAGGTTCTGGTGGCCGCCCTTTCGGATCGCGATTTCGGCGTGACGTACCATGCCCACGAGTCGCTCGTGCAGCTGACCGGGCAGGATCTGGGCATGCGGTCTGATCCGTGGCGGCGTTGGCTGGATGAAACGGACGATCCGTTCGTGAATGCTGCCGATGCGTCCGCCGACCGTGCGAATTGGTGGCAACGGATGGTGCGGTCCTTCGACGGAGAAGACAAGGAACCGGAGTCCGCGAGCCAGTAGGAACACATCTGTGCGGGCGATCACCTTTTCCGATCAGTTACGCTTTGAGGACAACCGCCCCGAGCCGGTCGTCGGTGACGGCGAGTGTCTGGTGAAGGTACGCTTGGCGGGGATTTGCTCGACCGATCACGAAATTATCAAAGGGTACATGGGGTTTGAAGGCGTGCTGGGCCACGAGATGGTCGGCGACGTGGTGGCAGGGTCGTCGGCGTGGTTGGGGAAGCGGGTTGTCTCGGAAATCAACTGTGTCTGCCGCAAGTGCGACATGTGTCTGGCTGGCCTTTCGAATCACTGCCGTGATCACACGGTCGTCGGGATTGCCGGTCGGGATGGTTGTTTCGCCGACTTGGTCGTTGTCCCCGAAGCCAACCTGCACGAGGTGCCGGAGGCGGTGCCCGATGAGTCAGCCGTGTTTGTCGAACCGTTGGCGGCGGCCTTTCAGGTCACGCAGCAGGTCCAGATCGACGCACGGTCGCGCGTGGCCGTCGTGGGCAGTGGGCGATTGGGGCTGCTGATCGCGCAGGTGCTGGCCAAGACCGGGTGCAAGCTGGAGGTCGTTGGCCGCAATCCGGGGACGCTGCTGTTCTGCGAGAAGAAGCAGATCATGGCCACCTCGGTCGACGCGTTGATCGCACGCAATGACCGGGATGTGGTCGTCGAGTGCACGGGTTCGCCAGACGGATTTCGGTTGGCGTTGGCGCTGGTTCGGCCTCGCGGGACGATCGTGCTGAAGAGTACGTATGCAGATGGGGCGATGCCCAATCCTGCGGCGGTTGTGATCAACGAGATCAACATCGTCGGCAGTCGCTGCGGTCCGTTCGCCGAGGCGATTCAAGCGTTGGCCCGTCGGGATGTGGATGTGTCGTCGATGGTGGCGCGGGCGTATCCGATCGAGCGCGGGCTTGAAGCATTCGATGCCAGCAACAAGCCGGAGAACATCAAGGTGCTGCTCAAGGTCAATCCGCAGTGACGCCCGGGCGAGTCGAACCGTGACCTACCCACCCGTCTGGCTGCCAATGTCGTCGAAACAGGGACGACCTGCGTGCGTGGTCACGCGATCGGCGTGGAACATGGCGTTGACCCCGGGGAACCGGTTGGCTGAGGCGATCGCCGCGCGACGGCGGGTTTGCGCCTATCTTGAGGTCCGTTTCGAGCGTCTTACGGTTGGCGAGCAGGTTCACGGCGACGACATCGTCCGTGTGACGGAACCAATGGCGGGCCGTGGACGCTACCATCGGGAAGATCGAATCGCGGGAGTGGACGGACTGGTGACGACATTGCCCGATGCGCCGCTGATGGTGCTGGGAGCCGATTGTTGCCTGGTGGCGGTGTTCGATCGAGCCGGGCGAGGTATTGGCGTTGTGCATGCCGGTTGGCGGGGAACGGCTAAATCGATCACCGCGAAGCTGGTGTCGCGCGTGGCCGCCCTGGCGGGTTGTGCCGTGACGGATCTGCAGGCGGTTGTGTCGCCCTGTGCTCGGGCCTGTTGCTACGAAGTCGGACAGGACGTGGTGGATGCGTTCGAGGATGCTGGTGTTGCACGAACGGCCTTCCTGCGACGTGACAACACGTGGTACCTCGATGTGCAGCAAGCCAATATTGAGCAACTGATCGCAGCCGGCGTGCCTGAAAACGCTATCGAGTCGGCGGGAGTCTGCACGATCTGCAGCGATGGGTACCACTCGTATCGACGCACGGGCAATACGGCCCGGCAACACGCATTGGTCGCGGCGATTCGGCACGTGCAGGTGTAGGCCATCGCTGCTCGACGGCGCGCGACCTTTTCCGTACAGTCTGACCAGGCTGGCACACTGCGCCAGGCCCTTCGGGAGAAACAACATCATGCAACGGCGATCCAGCATCACGGTCCTGATTGTTCTGGCATGGGCGGCCAGCGTCTCGGCGGAGGTGGTGAGCATCACGGCTGACCTGCGCAGCATCGTTCGCTCGTCGATCGACGGCGCGGAAGACTCGTTCGACGAAGCCATTGAGATATTCGACGAGAACGGTCAGGCGCTTCCGATTTCCACGCGGGCCAATCTCGAATCGCGAACCGGCGATGATCAGGTGCAAGCCGAAGCGCTGGCGATCTCCGATTTCAGCGATCCGTCGACGAGCCTGTTTCGCAATCCGCAGGAGATCGGCGCGGAAGCCAACTGCTTTTCGCTGGACGGGACAAGCTATGACATGGAAACGATGGTCTCCGAACGGCGTGTCATCGAGTTTTCGGCGGTTGAGTTGAATTTTCCACCCGACGACATGGAAACAGTGCAGAGCGCGATTTTTCCGTCGGGCGTGATCGGGGTGTGGTCGTTGAACGAGGGCATCGACCTGACCGGATTGTCTGCGGACCTGATCTTCACAGTGGATCGCATCGATCTCGACGAAGGGGGTAACGAAGGGGGGCGGACGCAACTGATCGCGCAGCGTATCGCGCTTCGAGGCGATGGAATGGATGTCATACTCGAGCAAACGGAAGGCATCAGTGTGATTTCTGGTGGCTTGGAGATTCTGCCCGGGGACGGCGGATCGGATGTCGACGTCGATGCCATCGCAACCGCGCGGGTGGCGGTCATTCCGGCGCAGCAGATTAACTACGAGTACGACGTCATCGTCGGAGAGCGGTTCATTCTCGAAGCCACCGTGGCCATCAGCGCGAGAAATCTCGCCAATGGCACTGGCGTGACGGCGGTCCTCGGGCGTCCGTTCGACAACGCAGCCGAGATCATTGATCTTGGGGTTCCGTCGGCCACCGCCCGTCGCCTGGAGTCACGGATGAATCTCGCGCTCAGCACGTTCGAGGTCGATGACGGAGGCCTGGTCTCACCGGACATCCGCATCCCGTTTTGCGGGGTCATGGGTGTCGAAACTGCGGGCTTGGCCATTCTGCTGACGGGTTGGCGGCGACGGTCTCGACGTGATCGGAATGCAACACCCTGTTGATTTTCTGTGATTTTCATTCTCCTTGACCGCCCACCACGCGCTGGCTAGAAGTGTTGACGTCGAGTGTGTCAGGATTGAGGGGAAGACGCGAACATCATGATTGTTGATTGCTACACGTGCATTTGGGATTCCGCTGAACAGTTGGGCCGCGGAAACGGCACGCGACCAATGACGTCCGACCGTCTGCATTCGGTTCCGGGCGAGTTTCCGCCTGACCGCGCGGACGTTGAACGTCATTGGGCCGCCTGCGAACCGGTCGATGCGTCGATCGTCGTCGGTTTCAAGAGTGCCCACCTCGACGCGGAAATCCCAAACGCCCTGTTGGCAGAGTATGTCAAGCGTCACCCGGACCGCATCGTGGGCTTTGCCGGTGTCGATCCAACCGATCCGCACCGCGCAATCGACGAGATGCGCGAGGCGGCCGAGGCGTTTGCTCTGCGCGGTGTCGCGTTGTCGCCGGCAGCGCAGAATTTTCATCCGGCCCACACGAACGCGAAGGCATGCTATGAAGTCGCCGCTCAGATGGGCTTGCCGGTGTTGTTCCACACCGGTGTGCGGAACGATGCCAACACCGTGATGCAGTATGCCCAGCCGGTTCTGCTGGATGAGGTGGCCCGTGAGTTTCCGTCCCTGAAGATCCTGATCGCGCACATGGGCTTCCCATGGCCGAACGAGACGATCGCCCTGCTGTCGAAACATGCCAACGTTTTTTCCGACATCAGTTGGCTTTTGCATCAGCCATGGCAGGCGTATCAGGCCCTGCTTTCGGCGTGGCAGCATGGTGTGATGGACAAGTTGCTGTTCGGCAGCGGTTTCCCATACACGGTCGCAGCCCGATGCATCGAAGCGCTCTATGGCATCAACCACATTGCCCAGGGAACAAATTTCCCAACCATTCCGCGCGGACAGCTCCGCGGCATCGTCGAACGCGACACGCTAAGCCTGCTCGGTATCGGCAACGGATCTGTCAAACCGGTCGAGCGCAACGGGCGTGCGTTGGACGACGACGAGGATGAGGATTGATCATCCCGCATGTCGCAACTGACTTCCCAGCAACAGACCGACGTCCGCGAACTGCTCCAGAAACTCGTACGCACGCGCAGCGTCAACGAGAACAACGAGCAGGGTGATCGCGACTGCCCGGAACGCGAGATGGCCGACACGGTCGAGGCGTTCGTGACCGACCTTGGCATGACGGTCACACGTCATCCGATGGTGCCCGGCAGGGACAACCTCGTTGCCCATTGGCCGGATCAATCCGGTGCGAAGTCCTTCGCGTATCAGGCGCACATGGACACCGTGTCGGTGTCGAACATGACGATCGATCCGTTCGCCGCCAACATTGACGATGGCAAAATGTGGGGGCGGGGCACCTGCGATACAAAGGGTTCGATGGCGGCCTACCTGTCCGCCTTGAAGATCGCCAAAGACGCCGGCTGGTCGTTTGCCGACAAGGTTTACTTCGTCGCGACCTGTGCAGAGGAAACCGGCACACGCGGTGCGTACGCATTGGCGAAGTGTGACTTGACCATCGACGCCATGTGCGTCGGCGAACCGACGGATTGCAAGGTCGTCACCTGCCACAAGGGGACGTACTGGACGCAGTTGCGTTCAGACGGCACGAGTTGCCACGCCTCGATGCCCGAAGAAGGGCACAACGCCGTCTACGCCATGTCCAAAGCGATACGATTCATCGAGGACACGTACATCCCCAAGATGCAAGAGACGATTCACCCGCTGCTCGGGCCACCGACACTTTCGGTCGGCAAGATCGACGGGGGTATTGCGACGAACATCGTGCCGGCGTCATGCGTCGCCAATCTCGACTTCCGCATCCTCCCCGGGCAGACACCGCAAAGCGTACAGGAGCATTTCATGTCCGCCCTGACCGGCGCGATCCCGGACGAAAGCTTTTCGCTGACCGACATCCACGATCAAGTTCCGGTCGAGACGTCTTCCGACGACCCGTGGGTCCGCAACCTGATCGACGTCGCGTCCCCCATCAACGGCCAGGCTGGTCCCGCAGGCGTGACCTACTACACCGACGCCGGTGCCCTCAACGCCGCCGGCATCCGCTGCGTCGTCTTTGGCCCCGGATCCATCGCACAGGCTCATACCGCCGACGAATTCCTCGATCTTGGGCAGCTCTACCAAGCCACCGAAATCGCACTGCAGTGGCTCCGCGTTGGCCAGGACCGTTCCCTGGTCGGCTAATCGATTCCTCCACAAGTCCGTCCTCGCTGCGACCGATAACTCCATAGCGCCGACGTACGCGCGTCGGTGGCTGGTACCTCGTGTGGAGAAATCGGGTTATGAGACAGTCGGCGTCGCGTCCAGACGTGGTGATGTACGGATCGTTGGTGGGATTGCTCGCTGCGGTGCTTTGGGCCGTCGTCGACGGTATGGCCATCGCGATTTGGGGGGCACGGATCCCAACTTCGATGCCCGCGGTCGTGATGTGCATCTACCTGATGATCGGATTTGTCGCCGGGGCGTTCGTCGCGTGGCTGTCGTGCGTCATGGGCAATCGGGTCATTGATGGCGCTAGCCCGCAAAGTCTGGTTCGTTCCGCCATGCGCAACGCACTGGTTATGCTGTCAATCGGGATCTTCATCGAGCGGGCTCGCCGGGGCTATGCCTATGTGACCGACCCTTCACCATGGCTGCCCTGTTCGCTCGCCCTGCTGGCGTGTGTCGCCACGATTCTGCGTGGTCGGACGTCGCAGCCGCGGAATGGAGACCTTGCCCGCTGGTCGGTGACGATCACATTCGCCGCGCTGTTCTGCACCTTGTGGATGCCCTTCTCGAAGTTGTACCAAGCCCCCGTGATGAGTGTCGTCGGGATTCTGGGCGTCGCTTCGTATTTTGGGTTGGTGGTCGTGGCCTACGTCGTGGTGCGGCGGTTTGCATCACTCCTGTTCGCGAACGCCCGATCGGACCGCCCTGCCGCCATGTTGAAGCTCTCAGGTGCGGCGGCGTTTGCGGGTCTCGGACTCGCGACGACCATTCTTGTGATCGACGAAGAGCGGGTGTTCATCGACGAGTCGAGCGTGGTTGCATCGGCTGATCAAGATCACCCCAACGTGATCCTGCTCGTGATGGACTGCGCCCGTGCGGACATGATCTCCGCCTACGGATACCCCCTGCCGACGACGCCGAATCTGGAGGTGTTTGCCAAGGACGCTGTCAAGTATGAGCACGCCATCGTGACCGCGCCCTGGACGCTTCCGTCGCACGCATCCATGTTCACCGGATTGCTGCCCTCGCAGCACAAGGCCCACCTCGTCCCGAATGGCGACCGTACAAGTCTTCGGCCGCTCGATGAACGGTTCGACACGTTGGCTGAGGCATTGTCGCGCAAGGGTTACAAGACTGGTGCGGTCGTCGCCAATGCCGCCTGTCTCTCGCGCGATCTGGGCATGGCGCAGGGTTTTCAGTACTACGATGATCGTGTGACGCCGAGTTTCGCCGCGGCCAAACCCGAAACCATCTCGCCGATCCTGTGGCTGGCACATTACTACAAGAGGCAGGTCGAGCCTGCGGAAACAGGCTGGTCGCGCAACGCCGCCGAAATCAACCGCGACATCTACACGTGGCTGGACACGGTTGGCGATGAGCCGTTCTTTCTCTTTGTGAACTACCTCGACGCGCACGAGCCATACTTCGGGCACAGTCGGTTTGCGTCCGCATTGGGATCGCCCGATGGGAACCGTTGGCAAGGCGATGCGCGTGAAGATGTCGCTCGCTACCAACAGGAGTTGGCCTTTGTCGACCAGCAGATCAATGCGTTGTTCGATCGCTTGAAAACGGATGATCGCTTCGACAACAGTCTCATCATCGTGACCAGCGATCATGGCGAGGCCTTTGGCGAGCACGGACATCATGGCCACTGTGGCACGTTGCACGAAGAGGAGTTGCACGTCCCGATGCTGGTGCGCTATCCGCACGGGTCCCGGACTGGTGTCGTAGCTGGTCCGGTCTCACTCGCGTCACTGCCGGAGTTGGTTTCCGACGTCGTCGGCGAAACCCTCGTGACGCAGGATTCATCATTTGAGCACCCGCCACACGTCGTGGCTGAGTTGCGACACTGCGAGAATGGCGAATGCGGGATTGCCCGCGCGACCTACCTCGAGGATGGCAGGAAACTGCTGTTCGATCGGCGAGGCAGCGTGGCCATGTATGACCTCGCCGCCGATCCGCACGAGGCGTACGATCTGTCGTTTCTGGCCGACCACCGCGTCCTGATGCATCGGTCACGGATGAAACAGTGGTTCAGTACGGTCAATGCCGGCGGAATCGATCCCGCCACGGCTGGTCTGGATCAGACGCTGCAGCGACGCCTCCAATCACTTGGCTACGTGGATTGACCGGTCTGCCATTGTCGCCCGATTCTGAGATTTCCAGTACTTCTCTCGACCCTGCCCAGCTTGACACGGTTCGACTCCGTGAGCAGAATCCGAGTCGCTGACGTGGGCAGACTCAGCCGGGTCCGCCTGTGAAATCTCCTGCGATCGGAGCGAATCCCCATGGCCCAAGCGAGACCCGCTGCACGCGGCGGTTTCACCCCCGTGCACTTCTGGATGATCGGGTTTGTGTTTCTCTGGCTGACCTCCACGGTCCTGCTCGTGCTTCTCTACACGGATCAGGAGAAGCTCAGGAACGAGATCGCCGGCCTGACCAACGAGAATCAGAAGCTCGTCAGTTCCGGAGACAAGAATCTGCCGTGGTACACCAAGGCTTCGACGAGCGAGACAATGGCGAAGTTGTGCGAAGAGGCCCGTCTGCAAATCGCCAGGCTCGCTGTCGGTCCGGAGGCTGAGGCGGGCGAAGACTACGAGACCATCCGTGCCCGTGTCGCGCCGCTGACCAGTCAGGTCGTGTCGGATGGGTACCTTGATTCCACCGTCCCGTTTGAAAACGTTGAACTGCTGCCTGCTCTGACAGGCTTGTACGAGGAATACAAGTCCGAACGCGATCGGCGAATCGCGGCTGAGGGGCGTTCTGCCGAGCTTGAGCAGGATTTGGCTGCGAACCGTCAGGCCCTCGAATCGCTCCGCACCGATTTCGACGATGCCACGGACCGTTTGAGCAAGCGTGTCGCGAAGATGGAATCCGATCGCAGCGACTACGCGGCCACACGCGACAGCGAAATCGAAGCGCTGGAGCGCGATTTCGATCAGAAACGGCAGGATTTCTTCCGCGACCTGCAGGAGCAGCGGAACCTCGTGTCCGAAGAGCAGGAGCGGTTGGCGGAGTTGCAGGTGCGCTTCGCCGAAATCCGTGCCAAGCTTGGCGAGTTGCAGATTACACCGGGCGAAAACCTGACCCTTCGTCAGCCGGACGGCAAGATCGTCTTTGCACCCAAGGGCGGCGATCTTGTGTCGATCAACCTCGGACGGCAGCATCAGCTCACGCCCGGCTTGCAGTTTGCGGTTTACCCGTACACCGGCGTTCCCGCCAACGGTCAGGCCAAAGCGCGGATCGAGGTCGTTCAGATCAACGAGACGACAGCCCAGTGCGAGGTTGTGGACGTCGACGAGACCGACGTCGTGATTGAGGGTGATCTGGTCGCCAACCCGGTGTACGACCCGAATCGCCCGCTGCGGTTCCACATCGTCGGGCAGTTTGATCTCGATGCTGACGGGTCAGACGATCCGGATGGACCGGCCCAGATTGAAGCGTTGATCGGCGGTTGGGGCGGAAAGGTGCTCGATGAACTTTCGACCCGCGTTGATTTCCTCGTCCTTGGATTCCCGCCGGATGTGCCCACTGTGCTGACCGGTGATGGTTCCGGCCGTCGCGACGCAGGTCAAACGGAGCTTGAACGACAGGTCGAGGCGACGCTCGAGCAGTACGAAATCACGGTTGATACGGCCAACAACTTGTCGATTCCGATTTTGACGCAAGACATGCTGGTTCAATTCCTCGGGTACTGACCGGCGTTTCGCAGAAAGTTCGGGCAAACCGTCGAAAAACCTGTGATTATTTGCCCGCCCCCCAAACGCGTGCTATATTCGATGTATCGCGCTCGGCGAATCTCGAAACACTGATCTTGATGTCGCAACACAACCGATGAGCGTTCTTGGTGCTCTGGGACGGGCTTTTCCTGTCCCTGCTGTTTTTTGGCAACAGACTTGGACGAACTGCGCGGGACCCCGGGTTTTTGACTGACGCAAACGCCATCAAGGAGCAGGTTCGCGCACGCGTTGACCTGGTCGACCTGATTTCCCAACACACTTCGCTGAAGCGGCGCGGACGAAATCTCGTCGGATTGTGCCCGTTTCACGAGGAGAAGACGCCGTCATTTTCGGTGGATCCGGATCGGCAGTTCTTCAAGTGCTTTGGTTGCGGCAAGGGCGGTGATGTTTTCACCTTTGTGCAATTGCGTGAATCCGTGGACTTCCGCGAAGCGCTGCGCATCCTGGCGGATCGCGTCGGGGTGGACCTGTCGGTGCGGCGTGGTGGTCAGCCGGGCGGTCCAAGTCGGGCGGACATCGCCAAGGTCAATGAATGGGCGTTCCGACAAATGCGCGGCTGGTTCCATGATGAACGGATCGGGTCTCGCGCACGCGATTATGCCCAAACGCGGAGCATCAGCCGCGAGATGGTCGAGCAGTTCGGCGTCGGGTTTGCGCCGGCCGGAGGCACGGCGCTTCGTGACGCGGCTCGATCGGGCGGTCCGGATGAGCAGTTGCTGATCAACGCCGCCCTCTGCAAGCGTGATGATCGCGGGCGGGTGTACGAGACTTTTCGGGATCGACTGATGTTCCCGATTCGCGATCCGATGAAGCGTTGCATCGGTTTTGGCGGGCGGCTGCTTGGCGACGGACATCCGAAATACCTCAACAGCCCGGAGACGGCGCTGTTCGACAAAAGTCGAAGTTTGTACGGCGTTGATCAGGCGCGTGATGCGATGTCGGCGGAGCGAGCCGCGATCATCGTTGAGGGCTATACTGATTGCATTGCCGCCCATCAGTTCGGGTTTCCCAACACGGTGGCGACACTCGGGACAGCTGCGACTGACGAGCACATGAAGCTGCTCCGGCGATACTGTGATACTGTACTTCTTGTGTTTGATGCAGATGCGGCGGGTCAGGCGGCTGCGGATCGGGCAATCGGGATTGCGTTGCGGCATGATCTGGCTGTGAAATTGGTGAATTTGACGGGCAATCAGGACCCGGCCGATATTCTGCAAGATTCTGGTGCTGAAGCATTTAGGAAGTTGTTGCTTTCAGCGAGTGACGCGCTAGTATTCAAGTGGCATCGCACCCGTGAGCGATTTTCCGGCGCGTCGTCGGCGGCGGATCGCAGGGCTGCGGTGGAGGAGTTTGTGTCGTTGGTGTCGGGACTTGTGAGTTTCGGGGCGCTCGACACAATCCAGCAGGGAGTGATGGTCACGCAGCTATCGGACCTTTTGTCCGTGCCGACCGGCCAGGTGCAGCAGCTTCTGGCTCGCCGGTCGTCGAAACGAAATACCCCGCAAGATCGTGATCCTTCGGTTGGCAGCACGACTCGTGTCATGCCGGATGGCGAAAGCTCCGCCATGATGACGATCCTGACGGTTCTGGTGCACGAGCCTGGATATTACGACCGGGTCTCGCGTTTGTTCGAGCCGACGCGGCTACCCGATGTGGTGAGCATTCGCGTTGGTGAACGGGTGCGTCGCCTGGCTGAAACGCTTGGTGAGTTCCAGCTTTCTGAGCTGCTTGCGGACGTGGAGGATCCGGACGAATCCGCGTTGATCGCTGAGTTGGCGATGCGCGGCGAACAGATGGTCGACCCGTCGGCCACTGTTGATGGTGCCTGCACCCGTCTTGAGCAGATTCGTCGCGAGCGTGAAACGTCGCGACTGCGGAGCGAAGCCATCGGCGGATCGAACATGGATGATCGAGCCGATGGGGACGCGAACAAATTGGCAGAATACGGAAGGCAACTCGCGAATCGTCGTGGGTTTGCCGGCCGACGTGTGATCGAAGATCGTTTCAACAGGGTTCCGTCTCAGGAGGACGGAGGATGATTGAGGGTTTTGGACGTCGAATATGATCGAATTGGCCGACACCAACACAGTGATTCCGACTTTATCTGATGACGCCATCGAGGCAGCCATTGATGGGCTTGTCGATCAGGGCAAACAACGAGGTTACCTCACTTGGGAGGAGCTGAACGACTCCATCCCTGACGAAGTGGTTTCGCCCGACAAGCTCGAGCTTCTGATGATGCGTTTGGATCAAGGCGGGGTTGAGATGCTCGATGAGGCGGATGCCGCCAAGTTCGAGTCGAAGCGTAAGAGCGCTGGCGGTCGCAAGTCGGACGCGACCAAGAAGGATGATGAGCCTGCCGACCCGGGGGCCGAGCTGGCCGCGGATGCGGAGCTGGCCGAGGGTGCACCGGCAGAGGCGGCGGCGGAACTGCCGCCCGATGCTGGACGTCGGATCGACGATCCGGTGCGCATGTACCTGTCGCAGATGGGTGAGATCCCGCTGCTTACGCGTGAAGAGGAAATTCGGCTGGCCAAGAAGGTCGAGCTGACGCGTATGGCGTTTCGTCAGATGGTTCTGGAGAACCACTACTGTGCGTCGCAGGCGGTGGACATCCTGCAGCAGGTGCATGATGGCCGGCTGCCGTTTGACCGCACGATGAAAATCTCGACCTGGGAGCACATGGCCAAGGGTACCATTCTTGCCCGTCTGCCGAGCAATCTGGAGACGGTGCGGGCGCTTCTGGCGAAGAACGAAGAGGATTTCGTCGAGATGTCGGCTCCGCGGTTGGCGAAGTCGGCACGCAAGACGATCGACGCGCGCATGAACGCGCGGCGTCGAAAGGTATCGCGCCTTCTCGAGGAATTGTCGCTGCGGACGAGTCGCATTCAGCCGCTGTTCAAGCGTCTGGTCAGCCTGAATCGCAAGATGAAGGAATTGGCTCGGCGGATCGAGTCTGAGAACAAGCGTCAGACGCTTTCGGACGAAGATCTGTTCGCCATGGAGGATGAACTTTCCGGTATCCGTGAGATGGTGCTTTCGGACAGCCCGGAGCTGACCGATCGCATCAATGCGATTCGCCGCGTCTTCGGCGAGTATGAAGATGCCAAGCGGAAACTATCGGGCGGAAACCTGCGCCTCGTGGTCAGCATTGCGAAAAAGTATCGCAATCGTGGATTGAGCTTCCTGGACATCATTCAGGAGGGCAACACGGGTTTGATGCGTGCGGTGGATAAGTATGAGTACAAGCGTGGGTACAAGTTCAGTACTTACGCGACCTGGTGGATCCGACAGGCCATCACCCGCGCCATCGCCGACCACGCCCGCACCATCCGCATTCCCGTTCACATGATCGAAACCATGAGCCGACTCCGAAACATCAGCAAGCAATTGCTGCAGGAGCTTGGCCGAGAGCCGACGATCGAGGAGATCGCCAAGCGTGCGAAGATGCCGGTGGGCGAAGCACGTCGTGTGCTGAAGATCAGCCGTCATCCGATTTCGCTGGACCGTCCGGTTGGCGAGAGTGAGGACTCTTACTTCGGTGATTTCATCGAAGACGTGCGGGCTGATTCGCCGGTGCAGTCGGCTGGTTCTGAGATGCTCAAGGATCGCATCGAAGAGGTGCTCAAGACGCTGACCTATCGCGAGCGCGAAATCATCAAGCTGCGGTTCGGCATCGGCGATGGGTACACCTACACGCTCGAGGAGGTCGGCAAGATCTTCAAGGTGACGCGTGAGCGTGTGCGGCAGGTGGAGGCGAAGGCCATCCGCAAGCTTCAGCACCCGGTTCGCTCGCGAAAGCTGGAGGGTTTCCTCACGGCGACGCAGGACGAATTGGTGACCGAAGAGTCGGAACAGCCGGCGTCTTAACGGTTTGCACGTGACGCGGAAAATGCGGAACATTCTGATCGTTCTTTCAGGAGTGGCGATATTCGTCACTCCTTTTTTGTTGGGCGGGAGTTCGTCGGCGCCGGCGCGGGTCGATTGGGGTGTGTATCAGATTTACTGGGGTCTTCAGCGGTTCGAAGGGGCGCTCAGGCAGTCGTTGGAGCCGTTGGCATCGAAGCCCGACTACGTGATGTTTTATCGCGATCTTGGTCGGCCTTATCCGCGCAAAGGAAACCGCGTCATTCGTGACGTCGGGGCGACGCCGATCATCTCGCTGGAGCTGTGGTTCTGGGGCGATGGGAAAACGAAGTACCTTCCGAAGATCGTGGCTGGAGAGTTCGATGCGTTCTTTCGAAAGTGGGCGGAGGACGCCAAAGCCGACGGTGGCCGCGTGTTGCTGCGGTTCGGGTTTGAGTTCAATGGCGACTGGTTCAGCTGGGGCGGTGATCCGGAAACGTTCGTGAAGGCGTGGCGACGGGTGCGGGGCATTTTCAAGGACGTTGGTGCAGAGAACGTTGAGTGGGTCTGGTGTCCGAACATCACGAGTCATCCGAAAGGTGAATCCAACAGCTTGCATCGCTATTGGCCTGGTGGTGAGCACGTCGATTGGGTTGGCGTGGATGGGTACAACTGGGGCGATGACTATCAGGCGTGGCACAAGTGGACGTCGTTCGAGCGTTTGTATGACGCGCTGCTGGATGATCTGAAGCGACGCTATCCGGGCAAGCCGATCATGATCGCGGAGACGGGCAGCCCGGAGGATGCCGACGTGCCGGGTCGCAAGGCGCGATGGGTGCGGGAGGCGTATGCGTATCTGTCGCGGAAGCCGGCGGTTCGGGCGGTGGTGTGGTTCAACTACGACAAGCGTGGTGAGGGGGAGTTGAACTTCCGGGTGGATTCGTCGACCGCGGCGCTTGAGGCGTTCAATCAGACGTTTGCGAAGCCGTGAATCGTTTGCTTGCTACTCGTTGAAAACAGCGTCAGGGCCGATGAAGGCAAGAATTTCTTCGCGGGACGGCGTCGACGCCATGCTCCGCCAGCCTGCGAGCACAATCCCTGCGACTTCGGGCAGTCCCGTCAGCTTGATCGGTCCCTCCTTTGTCATGACGTGTGCGATGGTCCTGGCGTTATCTCGATCGAAAGCGGATTCGGTCAGGTACAGCGGCGACTGATTTCGGGTCACGAGGCCAACCTGTTGCGACGATGCCAGTCGTTTCCGCCGACTCACGATGATCCCGCCGGGGACGAGCCACCACCGGGTTGGTGCATTTCGGAACACCGACATGATGAGGATAGGCCAGCCGATCACCGCGGCCACGGCCAGGGCGATGAATATCTGCCAATTCCCGGAGTGGCGATAGAGCATGAGCGGCAGGATGATTGCACCGACGATGGTGGAGCCGATGCGGGCGACCTGTTTGAATCGGTCGACCAACGATATGGGTTCTGACTCTGCTTCTTCCTGATAGCGACGCAATTCGGGGGATTCGCTTGAGAGCATCTCGGAAAACCTCATTGCATCAACGTAATCAGACTGTAGATCAACTGGCTCGAATGGAGTCTCGGAAAAGCCAATGCGAACGCTGCGGGTCTGTTTCCTGGGGCGGCGTACGCAGTAAATGACCGTGTTGGGTTGGCAGTGGACGAGGATCTTCAGTCTCTTCGCATTGGCTCGAAACGCGAGGAAGAACGTCAGTTCAATGAGTCGATGAGGCAACCTGCGAACAGCATCGGTGTGCTGGCTGACGCGTTGCAGTCGTCCGTACCGACGCCGGTGGAAGATCCGCAAACAATACGCGTTGAGTGCATCTGCGTTTGCTGCGGATACCAGAAAGGTTGGGACTACTGCTGCGATTAGGGAGACGGTGACATCAAGTGCCGACACAGTCTCGGGAAGATTGAACAGTTTCCTCGTGTAGAGGATCGAGAGCATCATGGCTGCGTACGATGCGACCCACGTGAAGAATGCCGAGATGGCGACCATCAAGAGAACGATGATGCGTGCGTGATGGCGGCGCGGATATATGAAGTGGGTGCGCGGCTGGCTGTCCGCGGGTGGAGTCTGCATCCGCCGAATCGTAGCCTTGTTGTCTTGATGGGCAAGTGATGGTGGTAATCGCGCTACGAAGGCTGGAGCGCCGCAACTGAGCGCGAATCGGCAAGGCACCGCTATTCGGCACAACGATACTCGACGTCAACTCGCAACCGGGTCGGCGAGCAGGCCGTAGCGTTTCATCTTCTTGTACAGCGTGGTGCGGTTGATGTTGAGTTGGTCCGCCGTGGCCTGTCGGCACCATGCGTTGTGTTTGAGGGCGGCTTCGATGACGCGTTGCTCAGGGCCTGCGAGGGCTTCCTTGAGCGTCATGGGGTTGTACTCGCCTTCGTAGACCGGGTCTTCGTTGGCGGCGTCGAGGATACGCGGGGGAAGATCGCGCGTGTCGATCATGTTCGAACGGGCCAGTACGACAGCGCGCTCGATGGCGTTTTCCAACTCGCGGACGTTTCCAGGCCAACGGTAGCGCTGCATGGCGTCGAGGGCATCTTCGGTGAAGCCGATGATGGTCTTCTTGTTTTCGACGTTGAAGCGTTTCAGGAAGGACTCCGACAGCAGGCGGATGTCGCTGAGGCGTTCGCCGAGCGGTGGCAGTGTGATCGTGACGACGTTGATGCGGTAGTAGAGATCCTGCCTGAAGTTGCCCGCAGCCACTTCGGCGTCGAGGTCTTTGTTGGTGGCGAGGATGACACGGACGTCGACCTTCTCGGTCTTGTTGCTGCCGACGGCTTCAAATTCGCGCTCCTGCAAGACGCGGAGCAGTTTGACCTGCAAGCCGGGTGAGGCTGCGTCGATTTCGTCGAGGAAGAGCGTGCCGCCGTCGGCGGCCTTGAACTTGCCGGGTTTGTCGGCCACCGCGCCGGTGAAGGCGCCGCGTTTGTGGCCAAAGAGTTCGCTTTCGAGCAGTGACTCGGGGATGGCACCGCAACTGACTTCGATGAACGGTCCGTCTGCCCGGTCGCTGCGGTGATGGACGACGCGGGCGATCATCGACTTACCGGTGCCCGACTCTCCCTCGACAAGTACGTTGACGCTCGATGTCGAGACGGCTTCGACGAGGTCGTAGACGCGGAGCATCTTGTAATCGTGGCCTATGACCGCATCGAGGCCATAGCGTTCATCGAGTTGGCTGCGGAGGGCGGCGCACTGTTTGACGAGTGATCGCTGCTCGGCTGCGCGCTGGACGACGAGGCTGATCTCCTCGTCCATGATGGGTTTGGTGAGGTAGTCGTAGGCGCCGAGTTTGATGGCTTCGACGGCGGACTCGATGGTGCCGTATCCTGTGATGATGATGACGTTTGTGTCCGGGCAGCGCTGCTTGACGGTGCGGAGGATCTCGAAGCCATCGGTGTCGGGCATGTTCATGTCGGTGATGACGACGTCGATCTCGTTCTCAGACAAGATGGCGCTGGCGGCCTCACGGGTATTGGCGCGGTGGATGTTGTAGCCCTCGCGCGTCAGAAACGCGCCGAGCGAATCGACGATGATCGGGTCATCATCGATGATGAGGATGTGACCACCTTTGATCTGCTGCTTCGTGCTCATGTTGCGGACCCTCCGCGATCGGTTGCTTGCTGCTGCGGTTCGACAGGCAGTCGCACGGTGACGCAGGCTCCGCCGTCGCGGCGATTGGCGAGTTGAATGTCGCCGCCGAGTGAGACGGTGATGTCGCGACAAATCGACAGTCCAAGTCCGGTGCCGCCGGTGTTCTGTTTGGTGCTGACGAAGGGTTGGAGGTGGACGGTGGGTTCGTCGCCGAAACCGGGGCCTGTGTCTTCAAAGCGAATGGCAATGTCGAGATTCGTGGCGACGGTGGTGATGGTGAGTCGACCGCCGTCGGGCATGGCGTCGAGGGCGTTGCGGATCAGGTTCGAGCAGATCTGGAAGATCGGCGTGTCGTGCGTTGTGGTGATCTGGCCATCGCGATAGTGGGCGGAGATGACGACGTCGCTGCCGGCAGCCGTGTCCTGAAAGATGGCGAGCGCTTCCTCGATAACCTGGCTGACGGGGACCCCCTGGGCATCGATGGCACGTTTGCGCGCGTGGCCCAGGACGGTGCGTGAGACATCGATGACGCGGGTGATGGCGTCGGAGGCGCGGTTGAGAAAGCTGTTGGCGTCGGAGAGATTCTGATCGTCTACGGCTTGCATGGCCAATCGGACGTAGCGCTGTGCGGCGTCGAGCGGGTTGTTGATCTCGTGGGCAATGCGCCCGACGGTTTCGATCGGGACTGCGTTCGAGGACGACGTGTCGTCGGGGCGGACGTTTTTGTTGCGCTTGGTCTTCGTGTTCATCGCTCGCAACACCGTTGGTTGACTGTGGCGGACATGCCACATGGTTTGTATCGACGCGCGCGGCGTGGTTGCACACCAAATGATGCGTGATTGCAACGAATGTGTTGTTCGTGTGGAGCTTATCGAGACGTTGGCAATGCTATCGGAATCGCGATCGCCCTATCGGACATGCGCGCGTCAGGATAACAATGATTGCCCGTCCATCTCAGGTGGCTTGCTGATCTTCATGATGTCGAGCATGGTCGGTGCGATGTCGGCGAGTTTGCCGCTGCTGCGCAGAGATCGGCCGATAAACGGTTCGCCGACGCCGATGAGTTCGACGTCGTAGGTTGTGTGCGACGTGTGCGGTCCATCCGTGCGGGGGTCGATCATCTGCTCGCAGTTGCCGTGGTCAGCCGTGACAATGAGCGCGCCGCCGCGTGCCAGCGTGGCATCCACGATGCGCCCCACGCACGTGTCGACGGTTTCAACTGCCTTGATGGCCGCTTCGAGACTGCCCGTGTGGCCAACCATGTCACCGTTGGCGAAGTTGACGACGATCACGTCGTACTTGTCCGACTCAATGCGTGCGACGACCTCATCGCAAACGCCGATCGCGGACATCTGCGGTTTAAGGTCGTACGTTGGGATGTCGCGCGGCGAGGGGATGATCTGCCGGTCTTCACCGGGGAACGGCTCTTCGCGGTAGTCGTTGAAGAAGAACGTCACGTGCGGGTATTTTTCGGTCTCAGCGCAGCGGAACTGCGTCATGCCGAGGTCGGCGATCAGTTGCCCGAAGATGTTCTTCATCTTTTCGGGTTTGGGCACGATCACGCGGACGGGCAAGCCCTTCTCAAACTCGGACATTGTGGCGAAGTAGAGATCGAGCTTGCGGTCGCGTTCAAATCCGTGCAGATCGTCGTTGTGTTCGAAGGGGAACGTATCGTAGACGAAGGCCTTCGTGAGTTCGCGTGGGCGGTCGCCGCGGTAGTTGAAGAAGATCACGCTGTCGCCGTCCTTGATTCGGGCCAGCGGCTTGTTTTGGTCGTCGACGATGACGGTCGGTGTGATGAACTCGTCCCCGTGACGCGAGTCGTCCGACGGGTTGTCGTAGTAGTTCTGAAAGGCGTCGGTGGCAGACTTTGTGTGATGCCCTTTGCCATCGACGAGCATGCGGTAGGCGCGTTCGACACGTCCCCAACGGTTGTCGCGATCCATGGCGTAGAAGCGACCGATCACCGTGGCGACGCGACCGACACCCAGCTCAGCCATTTTCGCTTCGATTTCCGCGATGACATCGATGCCGCTCTTGGGCGGTGAGTCGCGACCGTCACCGAATGCATGCAGGAACACACGCGAACCGTCGAACCCGACCCGCTTGGCCATCTCAAGAATGGCGTACAGGTGTTCGAGCACACTGTGTACGCCGGCGTCGCTGCAGAGGCCCATAATGTGGACGTGGCCATTGGTTCCCTCGGCGTGCTCGAACGCGCCGCGAAGGACGTCGATGTCGAAGAACGACGCATCGCGAATGCGACGGCTGATGCGCATCACCTCCTGGTCGACGATGCGACCCGCGCCGATGTTCTGGTGCCCCACCTCGCTGTTGCCCATGATGCCCTCGGGCAGGCCCACCTCCGGACCATGCGTGCAGATCTGCACGTGCGGATAGGTGGCCATCAGTTTGTCGTCGACGGGCGTCTTGCCGAGATGAACGGCGTTGGCGTGATTCCATTCAGGGTGAGGATTGGCGCCCCATCCATCGCGGACGATCAGCACCACCGGCCTTGGTCGCTGTGCACTCATCTGGTGTTCTCCGTTGCGTCGGGAACATCAGTATCGTGCGTGGTGTGGCTGCGTCAAATCGTGCTAGCTGTTTGCTTGTTGCGTCACGGTCACATCGTGGCGGACAGAACGGACTGCACGGCGGCGAGAATGGCCAGCGTGATGATCAGCATTTTCCATGTGTGGCCGGAACTCTCCGAACCGGCCATGCGCATCAGAGGCGAAGACGCCGGTTCGGCGACGTTGGCTTGGTGATGGGCTTGTTGAATGAGGTGGCCCGCCTGTACCGCATTGATCCCGAGGCCGGCGGCGTATCGCACGAGTTGGCGGCGACGGTTTCGGTTGAGCGGGCCGTTGCGCAACTGCTGGATCACCATTTCGCGAAAGATCTGCTGGCGCTCCCAGGCGTCCATTTTCGGACCGATGTTGGTGGCAGCGGTTGACGTTGCTTCATGATTGGCCATGACTTCCCTCCCCAGTCAACGATAGGCGCGATGGGTGTCGAAGTCGCCGGAAAGTTTGGTCCGGTAAGGGCGAGGGTGATCAGACTTCAAGCCGCTTGAGATGGCGGGCGCCCATCCAGATGGCGGCTGTGCCGGCGACAAGTCCGACGATGCAAACCAGTCCGACAACGAGGAAGACGATCTGCGGCGCACGTGTGGTGATGCCGGTGTCACCGACCCGGAAGGTCACGAAGCCCATACCTGTGAGCATCGTGCAAATGAGCATGACCGAACTGATGAGATTGATCGTCCCGCCGAGTCCGTTGGCGATGCGTGCGGGGTTGCGCTGTTGGAACATGGGCAGTCGCGCGCCGAAACCGACGGCGAACCCGCACAGCCCGTGGCAGACGCAGAACGTCACAGCCAGGTAGACCAGCGATGCCGTCGTGCTGATCCTCAGCATGTAGGATGCGAGCACCATCACGGCAAACGCCACCCCGCCCGTGACCACCATCGAGAAGGCATACTTGGCCAGCAGAATCCACGTTCGCGAGATCGGCAGCAGCCCGATGAACCAGAGCTGATGCCCTTCGAGCGAGACCATCGGGAAGACGAAGCGGCTGGTGAACGTCGCGAGAATGAAACTGATGGCCCCGAGGTTCAGGAAGGGGACGAACGCGCTTAGTCGCGATGACTCGTCCATTTCGAAACGCGGCGCGTTGAGCAGATACAACGCCATCAGCCCGAAGAGAATGACCAACTGCGACCATTGCAGCGGATCGCGAACGAATGTGCGCATGTCTTTGGCGGCGATGAGCCGCGCCGACGTTGGCAAGAAGAAGAACAGCTTGCCAGCCAACCCGCCCGACGCCTGCACGACGGACTTGCGCGCCTGCGCGGAGGAACCCCGAGCTCGATCGAAGGCGGGGAGGAATCCCCGGGACACGATCGATACCGCCAGCCAGCTCAGGAACAAGCCGTTGGCAAATGTGACGAGCAGGTAGCACAGCGCATCTTCCGAACGGTTGTCGATGGCCGCTTCGATGCCGCGGGTGACCCATGTGCTGGGCAGGACGGCGGCTTGAATGAGCGCCATGCGCCCGAAGAAGCCATCCAGCCATTCATTGCTGACCAGTCCGATGTCGCGTACGGAGCGCATGCCCCAGACTATCACGATGAGAATGGCGATGACGCCGGCGCCGATCAGCAGCTTGCCGGCACTGCGAGGCAAATAGCGGGCGATGGCCCAGGATGTGAGCAGTCCGATCGCACCGGGGATCGGCACGAAGGCGAGAAAGAACGCGATGAACATCGGATAGAATTGCGGCCCCCGATCATCATACGCCCGCGCGATCGCCATCATCAGCGGCAGTCCAAGAAGAATCAGCGACCAACTCGAAAAGAAGAGGCTTTCGAGGAACTTAAGCGCTACCGTGCTGTCGACGCGCAGGGGCGAACTCAGCAGGTAGTTGGCTTCCTCGTGGGTGAATAGCGTGCCATAGGTCAAAATCGCGTTGGAGAAGGCAAGCAGCACCAGCAACGCCACAAAGAAGAAGTTGAACAACAGCGGCACCGCGACGACGAACTGCAATTCATTGCGTTGGAAGTAGCTGAATACCAGCGAGAAAAGTGCATAAAGCGCGAACCAGATGAGAATCATGAACCCGACGGTGGCGAACACTTTCACCGGCGCCTCAATGATCACTTCGCGCGCGGTGTTGTACAGCACGCGACACTTCATGCGGGCCAGCGTCGAAACCCCAGCCGGTGCGAATGCGAAGTCATTCTTCGATGGGGGCATCGGACGTCTCGGTCAGTTCGAGGAAGATTTCTTCGAGCGAGTGCTGGCTGGTGGCGGTGTTGCGCAGCTCTTCCAGCGTTCCCACGGCGATCAGGTTGCCCTTGTTGATGATGCCGATGCGGTCGGCGACGGCTTCGGCCACTTCCAGCGTGTGCGTGCTCATGAAGACGCTGCCGCCGGATCGGGTGATGTCAAGGAACAAGTCCTTGACGCTCCGCACCGTTCGCGGGTCCAGCCCGACCATCGGCTCGTCGATGATCAGCACCCGTGGCTGATGCAACAACGCCGCCGCCAGCACGACACGCTGTTTCATGCCGTGTGAATACGTGCCGCCAAGACGATCAACGAAGGGATCGAGATCGAGTTGGCGATTGAGCTTCTCGAGATTCTCATCGCGCTCCTCCCGTCCCATGCCATACATTTCAGCCACGAAGTAGAGAAACTCCCGTCCGGTCAGCTTCTCATACAGGAACGGTTGGTCGGGCACGTAGGCAAGTTGCGCCTTGGCCAGCAGGCCGTTCGTGCCCATCAGGTGCCCGCAGACATGGATCGAGCCTTCGTGCGGCGTGAGCAGGCCGGAGATCATCTTGATCGTCGTGGTCTTGCCCGCGCCGTTGGGTCCCAGAAAGGCGAACAACTCCCCCGGCGGCACGGAGAGCGTCAGTCCATTGACGGCAACTTTCTGACCATATCGCTTTACGACACCCTGAATATCGATCGCATCTGCCATTGGTCTATTTTCGCCATGCCCGGATGGAAAGGCAAACCGGGGGTGTCACTTGATGATCAGTGTCAGGCGTTGTTCAACTCAATATAGGGGTAATGGTCCGGAGCGTGATCGTCGCCAAGGGCCAACCGTTCGTAGTACGCATCAACACGGGCGTTGAAATCGTTCACGTCGAGTCCCATGAAGACAGCCTTCCCGCCATGCTCAAGCACGAAATCGAGGTAGGCCCGACTGCTGGATCGCAGGCGGTCGAATCCGCGCGGGTGGTTCAACAGGAATTTCAGGTGGGCCGCCCCGGTCTGAATAAGCCCTTGTAAGAACTTTCCCTGCACACCTTTCTTGTCGGTCAGCTGCCAGAGCGCCTCCCAGCTCTCATGGGCTTCCCACCAATAGCCGTGGTTGTACAGATCGACGCCGAACAGATACTCCTCCGACTGCCGCCACGCGTCGGGAGCATGGTTCGTGGCTTCGGGTTCCGGTTCGCCGGGCGGGTGGTAACTGTGCCCGTCCGGGTGCGCGGTCGGATGCGGATGCTGCCCCGGGATGAACCGGTACGGCGGGAAGGGAATGTCCGTGTATCGGCGGATGGCGAGTTGTTCAACGATGGCGGCGTTCATGGCGCGGGCTCGGATTCGGGCAGCAGGCCGACGCTCGTTCGGTACGCGCGAAATGCCGCCAGCTTGGCGAGATTGATGTCCGCTCGGATAACGCCCTCTTGGCCATGCTGAAAAACACGCTGGATGCGAC
Source organism: Phycisphaerae bacterium (assembly GCA_028289375.1). Lineage (GTDB taxonomy): Bacteria > Planctomycetota > Phycisphaerae > UBA1845 > UBA1845 > OFTM371. The sequence continues at coordinate 28,371 of JANQQK010000087.1, forward strand.
CGATGTCGGGCCTGTGCGAAGGATCGATGATGCAGGACGCGCCGGCGGTGAAATGGGTCTGTCGGGTGCGACCGGAACCGTGGGCAGTCTCCATCACGTGTTCCGACTCGGGCCAATCGGCTACGGCGACCGCGAATCCGTTTTCCATGCCGCGGGTGAGCGCCATCGCATGCCAGACGCTCCGGGCATACTCAATGTTTTTGTCGGTCGGCACGCTCGTCTTGACCGGCACCGCCAGCAGATCGATCTTCCCCGCCAGTTCGCGGCCCAACTCCGGGAACCAGAGATCGGCGCAGATCAGGGCGCCAACACGGAATCCATCGATTTCAAACAACCCGACCGAATTGCCGGCCACGCGGGTGTCGGCTTCGGTGGAAAAGAGGATGCGTTTGTCGTAACGCCCGATAATCTCGCCGCTTCGGTGAACCACGTGGGCGGCATTTCGCTTGGACCCATCGGGGTCGGTCACCAGAATGCTGCCGCCGACGACGTGGGTGTCACAGCTCCGGGCGAGCGTTTGGAGGAACTGACGGCTGGCGTTCCCGTCCGTCGGCGACGGATGGCCGTCGAATACCTCCGGCAGGACGACGAGATCGAGCGGCGCCGCCGCGATCAGGGCGTCGACCTCCCGCCGGATCACGTGCAGATTGGGCATGAATTGCCCGATCTTCAGCGTTGGCTGAAGGATGGCGATACGAAGATAGGCCTGTTCGTGGGTGATGGCGTGCTCCCTGCGTCTTTGCACTGACCGATTCTGTGTTAAAATCCTCCCAGAGGAATGTAGAAGGATCAGGGACGGGGTCAATTCGCCGATGTGGACGCGGCGAGCGGTGATTCGGGCAAAACGAGCAACGGTGAATCAAACATGCAAGTTCGGTTTCAGTGTCCGGCCTGTGGTGGATCGCACGTTTTCGACATGCCCGAGACGACGATTCACATGACGTGTGCGTCGTCCGGGAAGGTGTTGAAGCTCAAGCTGACCACCGGTGGCGACGTCAAGTCAGAGGTCGTGGGCGGCTCGGGCGACAAGAAGACGGTCGCCGGCGGGGCATCGTAATCCGGTTTCTCGGCTGTATCCCTTTTCGCGATAACGTGTTACGTCGTCGAGATGAACGAATGCGGGAATGTGTCGTAGAATGGGTGGTATGAAGGTCACGCATGCGATGCTGGTTGGGTGTTTGCTCGCGGCTGCTGCCACGGTGCAGGGCAAGGACGCGATGTCCTCGACCGGTGATGCCGACGGCGTGTTCGCCCTACTCGATCAACTCCACAGCAACGACTACGCCGAGCGGGAGGCGGCCGACGCCGCGTTGCGTGAAATGGGCACGCCGATCCTGCCCTACCTGACCGAGCGATACCGCCAGAGCGAGGATCTCGAATCGCAATTGCGCGTGCAGCGGATCATCGAGTACGTCTACTTCTGGGACGAGGTCTTCTCGCAGAATGCCTTTCTCGGCATCGAGCACGTCTTGCACAACAATCCGGCGGACGCTCGTCTGAAGGAGAACGAAGCTGGCATTGAGATTCGGCGGATCATTGAGGGAACATCAGCCGACCGAGCCGGCCTCCAGGGTGGCGATCTGGTCATCGGGGTCGACGGTGTGCGTCTCTCGAGCGGGATCAACGTGTCGACGTTTGCGGAAATGATCCGCACCAAGAGCCCGGGGGACAGGATGGAGTTTCTGATCTTCCGCGGCACGGAGATGATGACGTTCGACATCGAGTTGGGCATTCGCCCGATTCCGATGTACGCCAACCGCAATCGCGTTCCCAAGGAACTTCGGGAACATTACGACACGCAGATCGCCGAATTCCATGAGTGGTGGAATGATGAGCTTGGCGGCCGTGATCCCGTCCGCGCACTGCGCGTCAACGATATGATCCGAATCGGGTCCGACGCTCAGCCGATGTTCGACTATTCCTCCGGTGATGACCAGCCATAGTTGATGCCCGGTGATTCCAGCCCCACGTTCGCTGGTGGCTGGTGATCAATCTTCCGATAACATGCTCGACGGATTCTCGCGGAATGGGACTGCGCATCGGGAGCCTTCATGACGGATCAGACCACGCCCAAGTTGGCGGAAGAGCGTGCCAAGGGACCGGCATGGCTGGAATCGCTCGTCGGTCCCCGGCCCGAGCTGCCCTACATTGCCCCGTTCATGGGGTTTCTGGTGTTGATCTGGGTGGGGTCGTTCGTGAAGGACCCCTACTACACGCTGCACATGTATGCGCTGCGGACGGTCGGCGGGTTGGCGTTGGCGGTTCTGTTCTGGCGGTACTACCCGTCGATGGGCAAGCTGCATCCGATCAAGTGCGTCGTGTTTGGAATCGGCGTCGCCTACATGTGGGTCATGGTGCACCGACTCGTGGCGGGGCAATATGTCGACGGTGTGTGGGTCAGCGAGCGGCTCAGTTGGTATGTACAGCCACTGGGTGCTGACGCCCAGCCGGAAGACTATTTCAATCCGAAGGAAGTCTACGGCGATGGTTGGCTGTATTGGATTTTCCTGATCGTGCGGATCGGGGGCGCTTCGACAACGGTGCCGATCGTCGAGGAGATTTTCTGGCGCGCGTTTCTGTTGCGGGCGTTGATCGACTGGGACGACTTCAAGAGCGTTCCGCTCGGAAAATTCACGTGGTATTCATTTCTGCTCTGTTCGCTGCTGTCGGCTGCGGAACATCCGCAATGGGAAGTCGGGATTCTCTGCTGGATGATCTACAACGGCCTGTTCTACTGGACGCGAAGCATCAAGTGCCTGATTGTCACGCATGGCATTACGAACTTCGTGTTGTATGTCCATGTCGTGGTGAAGGAAGACTGGGTCTTCTGGTCATAGCGCGGCCTCTGCTTCGATTTCTTTGAAGGTCAAATGCAAAACGCCCGCCGACCCGGTTGACGGGTGCGGCGGGCGTTCGCCAGCGAGCTACGTGGAACGATGTGCGACTATGGCCGCGGGTTGTTCATCGACTGCCCCTGCCACGCCATCGACGCCGAGCCGACACCGTTGAGCAGTTGCCTGAAGGTGAACAGGTCCATGGGCGTCAGTTCGCCGTCGCGGTTGATGTCCGTGTAGAGCAGCGTGCCACCGCAGTCGGGGCAGTTGCCGGTCGAACATGTGTCGTTGGCCAATCGCCGGAACGTGAACAGATCGAGCGGCGAGACGGTGCCGTTCTGATCCACATCAAGCGGCAGGAAGCCGATGTCGATGCGGTCCGGCTCGTCGATCTCGCCGAGGTTGCCCTCGGACTCGATCAATTGGCCAGACTCACTGCGAACACGGACGATGATGGTGGTCCACTCCTGCGGTGTCAGTGGTCGATCAAGCACCACCACTGCGGTATCCATCGCCCCGTCGACGCGACCAACGCTCTGAACGTTTGGTGGCGTTCCACCGCCGGTTTCTTCAACGGTGAAGTCCTGCGGAAGCAGGTTGCCGCCCTGTCCGCTGCCGATGACCGGGACGTTGAAACGCATCTTCACCGAACGCATGTCCTCGGTCAGGCCCAGCGCGTCGGAGATCTCCGAACGCGGGTCGATGTAGCCCGAGCACGGCACGGTTGGTGCGTCGACCTCGCTGACATGAAGGATATGCGGCCTGTCGGTGCAGACGACCTCGTTGCACGACAGTGTCGGGTCGGCCAATGCTCCGCCAAGCGACAGGCAAAGATCGGGAGTCGTGTAGATGCAGTTGCCTTCCGACAGGCAGCATGGCGATCCCAATGGGTCGCCACATGACAGACTGTGACACTCCGAATCGGGCCCTTGCGGGAAACCGCCCGAGATCGAGCACTGCGTTGGGGGCAGGTCGCTGCAGGCGTATCCGAATGGACCCGGTGCCAGAAGACAGCAGGCTTCGAATTCTTCGCAGAACGCGTTCTCGCACGTCACCCCTGCTGGCTGCGGCTGACCACCGACGATGACGCACGCCTGGAAAAGCGTTTCCGTGCACGTGCCATCCGGCAGGCAGCACGCCAGCAAGTTCGGGCCGTTGCAGTTCACTTCGTTGCAAGTGGTGTCTGAACCCTGTGGGACGCCGCCCTGCCGCGTGCAGGCGTCGGGTGTCAGGTCCGCACACGCCGCCGGATCCAAAGGCAGGCAGCACGCTTGGGTGTCAGGACAGAGTCCGTCGCCGCAGATGGCGCCCAGACCCTGTGGTGTTCCGCCTTGAATGATGCAGGACCCGGCAGGAATGTTCGAACATTCGCCATCGGGCAGGCAGCACGCTTGCTCGTCCGCAATCGGGCAGAAGGTGTTGATGCACGTGGGCGTGTTGGTCGGTGCACCGCCCTGCATTTCGCAAAACTCGCGCGGTACCACGACACACATACCGCCAGGCATGCAGCAACCTTCCGGCTGGCTGCCGCACTCGGTGTTGCTGCAACTGGTTCCCGGCCCCTGCCGCAGGCCGCCGAGTTCGGCGCATTCCGCCACGGGCAGATCCTGACATGGGCTGTCGTCGAAGCAGCACGCTTCAGCCGGGAAGAACGGACAAATCTGCAGGAAGCACGACAATCCGCTCGGCGTCCCGCCTTGCGCTTCGCATTCGCCAGGTTGCAGATCAGCACAGAATCCGTCGGGGAAGCAGCATGCTTCCAAACCAGCTTCGCAAGCGGTCTCACCGCAAAAAGTGCCGGGTCCTTGCGGATTCCCGCCAATGCCGAGGCAAACGGTGAACGGAACGTCGGAACAGGTGCCATCGTTGGAGCAGCAGGCCTGGATCAGCGACACCGGGCAGAACTCACCGATGCACGTTGTTCCTGGTCTCGGTGAACCGCCACGCATCTTGCACACCTCGATCGGAAGGTCGAGACACTCGCCGCTGGCCAGGCAGCACGCGGCTGGTCCGGCAACGCATTCGGTGTTCTGACACGACGTGCTCGGTCCTTGCGGAACACCACCGAACGACTGGCACGTGCTGATCGAAACGTCGACGCAACTGCCGTCTGACACGCAACACGCCTGAATGGGTTGGATGATGCAGCCGTTCTCATCACAGTTGGTGCCTTCACCGCTTGATATGCCGCCGATGGCTTCACATTCGGGGAATGGCAAGTCGACGCAGCCCTGCGCGTTCGGCACCGGTAGGCAACATGCTTCGGTGCAGACGTCGCCCGGGATGCAGGTTGGTTGGCCTGCACCGTTGTTGCATGCCCATTCGCCGTTTTCGCAGCAGGTCGCGCCCTCGAAACAGAATGGGTTGTCGCCGAAACCGGGCGCTTCAGCCGGATCACAGCACGTGTCGCAGACCTCGCCTTCTCCGATCCCACCGCAAGCCATCAGACCCGGACCGTTGCACTGCCACTGTCCGTTCGCGCAACAGCGAGCGCCTTCGAAGCAGGGTGGGTTGTCGCCAACACCTGGCTCGAGCGCCGGGTCGCAGCAATCGAGTATGTCAGTGCAGACATCGGAGTGGCAGGTCGAACCGGGGCCTTGCGGCACGCCGCCGAACGCCATGCACGATTGCGGACCTTGCTCCGTGCATACGCCGAGTCCCAGACAACACGCCTCAGTCGGCACGGCGAGGCAGAACACAAGTGCGCAATTCGGACCACTCGGGACACCGCCGCTCACGAGGCACTGTTGTGCGGGCAGGTCCTGACAGACGCCCGTCTCAAAGCAACATGCCTGAATCGGGGCGGTGCAGTCGGAATCATCGCAAGTCGATCCCGGACCCTGCGGCACGCCTTCGATGATCAGGCATTCGGATACCGGAATGACATCGCACGCCCCGTTGGGCAGGCAGCAGGCTTCCAGGATCGGTGGGAAGCAGCCACCACCCGGCGGACAGCTCGATCCGGGCAGAAGTGGAATACCACCCTGATCGACGCAATCACCTGCAGGCAGTTCCTGGCAAATTTGTGGGCCGAGACAGCAGGCGCCGGATTCCACGGAGCACGTGGTGTTGATGCACGTGGAGCCCGCGCCTTGTGGCGTGCCGCCTTGTGCAGCACAGATCGGACGTGGCGTGAATATGCATTCGCCCTCCGGCAGGCAGCAGGCTTCAAACAGTGGTGGGAAGCAGTTGGTGTCTTCGCACGTCGAACCCGAACCTTGGGGCTGGCCACCTTGATTGAGGCAGACACGCAGCGGCACGTCCGCACAGGCTGCGGCGTTGGCGAAGCAGCATGCCTGGGTCAATTCGGCACACTCGGTTGACTCGCACTTGGTGGCTTGACCCTGCGGGATGCCGCCCTGTGCGGCACAGATGGCTGGTCGCGTGTCGACGCAGAGGTCGTCCGGCAGACAGCAGGCTTGGTCGAACGAGAAGAAGCAGCTGTCGCCGTTGCAATTGGTGTTTGGGCCTTGCGGTGATCCCCCCTCAGCCACGCAAGCGTCGAAGGGTAGATCGATACAGGCATCGTTCGGCAGGCAGCACGCCTGGAACGCCGGTGCGCACAAAGCCGTGTCACACGAGGATCCCGGTCCGTTTGGAACGCCCCCGACGGCGACACAAACGTCCGACGGTAGCGGTGCGCACAGACCATTGGCCAGACAGCACGCCTCCTCCGGGACGATGCCGCATGCCTGGCTTTGGCAGGTCACGTTTGGACGTGGCAGGCCCCCCTCGCGCAGGCAGACTTCTTCGGCCAGATCAGCGCAGACGCCCTCGCTGAAACAGCAGGCGGACGCGGTGGCCTCACATTGTGCGTTGTCACACGTCACGCCCGGCGGGGCTTGTTGCCCGCCCTGTGCGTTGCAAATGGGCGTCGGCAATGGGACGCACTCACCATTCGGAAGGCAACAGGCGAACTGAATGATCGGGAAGCACGGCTGGTTGTTGCAGGCCGAACCCGGCGGTCGCGGCAATCCGCCGCGGGCGAGACACGCTTCTTCGGTAATGTTGCTGCAGCCGCCATTGAAGAAGCAGCATGCGATGGTCTCGTCGGCGCATTCGGTGTCTTCGCAACGCGTTCCGATGCCCTGTGGCGTGCCGCCCTGTGCCCCGCAGATCGGCGGAATCGTGTCGGTGCAGCCACCGTCGTCGAGGCAGCAAGCCTGTACGAGACTGACGAAGCATCCCACGTCCTCGCATGCGGTTCCCTGTCCACTGGGGATGCCGCCCTGCAGCTGACACGCATCAGGGGTCAGGTCGGCGCATGCATCATTGGGCAGGCAACACGACTGGGTTTCGGGTAGGCAGAGAACGTTCGCGCATCCGAACCCCGAGTCGATCACGTTGCCGTTCATGGACATGCAAATGTCGGGTAGAACCTCGCGGCATTCACCGTCCGGCAGGCAGCAGGCTGGTGGAATTGGCGGGTTGCACGTGGTGTTTGCGCAACTTGTGTCAGGCCCGGAGAAGTTGCCGTTGAGTACCTGGCAGAATGGGGCAGGCACGTCGACGCACATCCCCGACGCAACACAACAAGCGCCGATCGGGCCGATGACCGTGCATTGTGCATTGATGCACGTCAGTCCCGGCGTGCCACTCGTGCCGCCCTGTGCCTCGCACTCGGTTGGGGGAAGAATGGCGCAGAATCCGCTCGGCAAACAACAGGCCAGCGCGACGTTGTCATCGCCGGCTTGCTGCACCGTTTCGGTCGCGGCTGCTTGCGACGCGGTGTTGACGTTCGTGAGATTGTCCGTTGATTGAGCCCACAGCTGTGGTGTGAGCAGAATGGCCGCGAGGGCGGCGATGTACTGGGCTGATGCGTCCCGCTTCATGAGAAAGGCTCCTAACCGAAAGTCACGATGAACTGTGAATGCATGCGAATCCCGATTCGATTCGCGAATATGTCAGCCTGCATATTACCACTCGGTAGGCTGGTGAAGCGGAGTTGTTGGGACTGCTGATCAATTGAAAGCATCAATTGAGATCACACGCATGGCGCAAGAAAAATGCCCACCGCTCTGGAGCGGCAGGCATTTCGTGAAGGACACGTTTGGCTGTACGTCGATCGTTTGTGTTGGCTACGCGAGTGACGCGAGGTCCTTGCGTCGCATGATCAGATACGCTGCGATCGCCATCATGCCGCCCATGACGAGTATGGTGTTGGCCGACGTGGCTGGCACGTCCAGCGATTCGCCGATGAACACGTTCTCCTGGATGTTGGTGATGGACGTATTGCGGAGAATGATGTCAGACAACTTCGTACTCTCCAACTCGGCGATCATGTCCGACGTGAAGAACGGATCGATTTCGTACCAGAAGGAATCGCCATCGCGGCTGCGCAGAAACTGATCGATGAGAATCGCGGAAAACAACTCGCCAACCAACGCGCCGGGCTCCGGTTCTTCGCACAACCCGCCGACCCAGACATCGATCTCATTGACATCACCGTATGTCGATTGCAGCGCATTTTGCAGATCCACGTCGGACGTGATGTCCGCGAAGGACGCGACAGGGGCGAGGCCCATGTCGATGCGTGCCTGGTTGTAGTCAGCCAAACCATGATCGCGTCCGCGCTGAATGTTCAGTGATGCGAGATCGAGTCCACCCGAACCCGGCGGGCCGAAGAGGAAGTTTCGCACGTCATCGACAATGTGATTGTCGAGCTTCTGCATGCGGTTGTTGGCCAGCCCGCGAAGCAGTGGTTCGATACCGCCCTCATCGATGATACGGGACGGATTGAAGAAGGCGTCGCGCAATGCGAGGTGCCCTTCGGGGACCACGTTTCCGAAATCGTCAAGCCGCGGCAGCGTGCCCGAGAGCATGCTGTGCCCAAGCCGAAAGGCGGCCGTCGAGAATGCGTTGGCAATACCGGCGTTCACTCCTGCGTCGTACCCCTCGTAGTCAGGCAACGCACCAGGGCCGAGCAGCAACGGCAGCCACTCGTTGTAGGTGATGACCTGCATCTGCGCGCCGACGAACTTGCGGGCACGTTCGTAGATTTCATTTCCCGTCAGACCTGGATTCTCCGTGGCGATTTCATCGCATAGGCGATTGTGCTCGCGGACGAACAACGTGTGCACGCAGATCAACGCAGCCTGTTCGTTCACGCGATCGTCACCTGCGACAAACAACTCTGGACCAGTTCCGCCCGCATTCGGCAGACCCATGGTGTTGAATGGCAGCAGATTGCCGGCGCTGACGAGCAGCTTGCCCGTGCCGTCATTGGCCCGTAATGCCATCGCACGAGTCTCGTCGGAGCCGTAGACATTCGAGGCATCGATGAACTTGGTGATGCCGTTCATCTGCTGTCGCGGGTTGCTGCCGTCGGTGCCGGTTGTCGGATCCCACACGGATCGATGAAACTCGATCGTCTGCGTGCCGGAGTTCATCGGGTCAAAACTCGGATCACCCATCGGAACTGGAATCGGCACCGATTCGGCCGGATCCGCTTCTACCGTCAGGTCCATGTCGTGATCCAGAAACTGACCCCACTGCCAGAAGAAATCGGACAAGCCGTTGGGGTCGCGCTCGAAACCCGGCTGCGCAACGATGGCGTTGCTGATGGCGCGGGGACTTGGTCGTCCGACGCCGCCGAGACTCGACACACCGTCGCCATACTCGACGGCCGTCACGCGAATCAGTGGCTGGTCGGCGCTGCCCCAGATCGGGTTCAGCGCGTTGTTGCCGCGACCATCAAGTGTCCGGAACGCGCCGCGCTGTTTGGCAACATCTTCCTGCGTGAGATCGGTCGCGTTGTCGGCGACTCTTCTCGATGTGTAGTGTGGTGATTGGGCGATCGCATTCGACGTCCAGACGACAGCGAGACCCGACGCGAGCGTCAACATAATGGCGCAGCGCAAACGAGAGCTTGAGCGCATGACTTCCCTCCTGCTCAACGATAACGTTATCGGTCCTGAGTGCTTCGTCGATGTGGTGGCTCGCCAATCGTGCGAAAGCACCGGCGGCATGTCCCCCGCCGCCTTGACCAAAGTATATCGACTGACAACGTCAGAGAGAAGACCAGGTCGTTCACACTGTATGGATTAAGTGTGTCTGTAATCGGTCTACAGGTATGTACTTATGGGAACCACTCAGCTCACGCTCGCACCGGGGGCGATATCCTCGCTCGTCGTGAGCGTGATGATTTTGGAACGGTCTTCATCGCTCGCGGCCAACAACATCCCCTGGCTTTCGATCCCCCGCATCATCCGCGGCGCGAGGTTTGCGACCACGATGATGTTTCGGCCCATCAGTTGTTCCGGCTCGTACACATCACGCAAACCGGCGCAGATCTGACGCTGCTGATCGCCGAGATCAACCTTCAGCACGAGCAAACGGTCGGCATTGGGATGGTGCTCGGCTTCGATGACTTTGCCGACGCGGAGTTCGACCTTCTGAAAGTCGTCGAACGTGATCGTGTTTTCGGGGGTTTCAGACATATGCGTGCTCCGTGTCGCAGGTGGTCTTGGTGATTGTCGCAGTGAGAACAATCTAGCGCGCATTTTGTTACGTTACAAGCGACACAAATCGCCGTGCAGCGGTTGGCTCGCCCCCCACATGTTCGTAGAATGGCCGCTCGGTTCTTGCAGGAACAAAGATGACCATCGCTCCACTGATTTTCAAGCCAATCTTCAAACCCAAAATATGGGGTGGACAGCGTCTGGAATCGCAACTCGGCAAGACGCTCGGCACCAACGAGCCGGTCGGTGAATCGTGGGAAGTGGCTGATCTGGAAGAGGATCAGTCGGTCGTTGTGGCTGGGCCTGCAAAAGGCAGGACGCTCGGCCAGCTTGTGTCCGAATGGGGGCCGAAGCTGGTTGGGCGTGCTCCGTTGTTCGAGGGGCGGTTCCCGCTGCTGATCAAGTTCCTCGATGCGCATCAGCATCTCAGCGTGCAGGTTCACCCGGACGAAGCGATGGCCAGGAAACTCGGCGGGTCGGTTCGTGTGAAGCATGAGGCGTGGTATGTCCTGCACGCCGAGCCGGACGGATGCATCTATCGCGGGTTCAACCGCGATGTCTCGCGCGACGAATACATGCAGGCGATTGAGAACGGGACAGCGGCTGATCTGCTGCTTCATATTCCGGTCAAGACGGGGCAGTGCTACTACCTCCCCAGCGGAACGATTCATGCATTGGGTGCGGGCGTGGTGGTGGCGGAGGTGCAAACGCCGTCTGACGTGACCTACCGGGTATATGACTGGGACCGCGTCGACCCTGCCACCGGCGAGGGCCGCGACTTGCATATCGATCAGGCACTCGAGTGCATCCGGTTCGAGCCGGACGATGGCCGACAGCAGGATCGCTCGCACGTGGCCAGCGTTTGGACGACGGTCACGCGCGTCTGCACATGTGAGTCGTTCATCATCGAGCAGGTGCGCATGGTCGAAGGGGTCGAACAGCCGATTCCGACAGGCGAGTTGATGATCTGGATCGTGCTGGAGGGGCAGGCAGAGATTGAGTACGCCTCCGGCAAAGAGAAGCTCACCTTCGGGCCGGGGCAGACGGTGGTCGTGCCAGCAGGCTTGGGGGACGCCATGATTCGCACGGACACAAAGTGCGTCTGGCTGGAGGTGACGATTCCGCTTCCGAGCGACCTGGCTGACTTTCCGCGACCGGATCGAGCCGCCTTGAATGAGCCAACCGACGCGGGACTTGTGCAACTCAACGTACCGCGTGCAGATGAGGGGACAAAGTAAACGCCATGCCGCCTCAGACCTGGCTGACGCCAGACGAATATGGATCGACGCTCGGGGACCACGACAGCACGGTGCCGGCGAACTGGTTTCGCCGTGCACACTGGGCGGTTTACTTTTTCTTCGGGCTGCTCGCGTTGAGCGGATTGGGGTACGTCTACTACGAAGCCATCGAGGGCGAGGTGGTCGGCGCCATGATTGGGCTGGGCATCGTGTTCGGCTCGATCGGGTTGGGGGTGGCGATGCACTGCGTCGTGCGGATGGCGGCTGTGGTCGACGCCAATCTGAACACGATCACGCTACTCCGACATCGCCACGATGCGTTGCAGCACTTCGTCGAGCGATTGAGCCGAACCATCGAATTGAATCAGAAGGAAGTGGCGCAGGTCTCATCGCTCGTCGCGGCGGAAACGACGGCTGATTCGTACCCACGTTTGGCTGAGGAAGAGGGCAAGCAGGATGGCGTTGTTGACGCCCCTGTGGGCGACGTCCCGATCGGCAACCGGACGAGTTCAGACGCGCTGCCAGATGGGGCAGCCTGCGCAGCCGCGACCGTCAATGCCGTCGCGGTCCAGCATGAAGCCGGTGGCAACGGGGCAGACAATCTTCCAACCGGTCAGACAGAACTTCGCGAAGCGTTCCGCCGTGCGATCTACGCTCAGGATTTCGCCGGTGCCATCACCGTCGGCGAGCGCATCCTTGACCTGCATCCCGAAAGCCCGATGGCCGAGCAGTACAACGAACTGTACGAATCGATCGCGTGCCGCGTCGGCGAAGGCGATATCGTCGCGTCGACAAGCACGTAGTGGAAGAGACCGAGGCGCAGCTTGGCTCGGGGTCGCGCATTCGCTACCTGTTGTACGTCCCCTGATGCACGAAGACGCGCGCGAGCACATCCCGCTCGGGCAGTTCGCCGGCAGCGATCGACTTGCGAAACGTTTCGATGTGGTCGTCACCCACCATGAAGTACGCGTGCTGCGATTCGACGAGATGCAACCGCCTGGGTTTGGTGGCCGAGGTTTCGCAACCCGCGTTGAGATTCACCCAGGTCGGTTTCAGTTCGACAAGCCCGTCCGGACCAATATGCACAGTCCCCACTGATGTCGGTCCGCCACCGTTGAAACATGCCCGGACATCGATGCGAAATCGCAGGTTCCTGCCAATATTCAGCGTTTGCTGATGGGGGTCGCCGTTTGGAAAGGCAGCAACATACCGGCCAGTCCAGGGACGCCCCGGCGCACTGTCCTGCCCCCACTTGGCGCGTGCCTCCTCCAACTCGTAACACCATGCAAAAACAGGCCCCGGTAGCGGAATCCCGTAACGCGACTGGATGACCTTGCCCACGAGAAGTAGTGTGACCGTGATGATGATGAAACGCTTGAGCCGTCGTTTGCGACGTGATGCGGGCGCTGTTTGCGAGACCTCGTTTTGCCCCATGACCATCTCTCCAATGCAAGCGGTGGATAGACACGATTCCGACCCATCGTCATCGGTCATCGCGTGGTCGACCGGCGATCCGCGCCTGCGAGCCCCGATAAGACCCCTGCGGAGCACGGATAAACGGGTGATCAACCAAAAATTTTTTCTTCGATCGCCTGTCACGTTCTTTAGGGTGACGCGGGAAGCTCCCGTGCGGTGGGGAGGCCGACGTGGCCTTCATGCGACGTTTCGTGAGTGGCACGTTGGCGATTGGAGGGGGTCTTGCGTACCCCCGAGACACCGTTGCCAAATCGGTTCTCGCCCCCAACAATCACCACAGAATCATGCGATACCTCTATCAGCAATACGACGGGAACGAGTTTCAGACGCAGCAGCACCTCGCCCAGTTTGCCGGGTTTATGGAATTTGTGCTCGAGCACGGTGATGCTGCCCTCGACGCCCTCAAGGATGTCGAGATGGATCCGGATCAGCGGAAGATCCTCGAGAACTGGATCGATGAAGGGCTGCTCGAAAAAGTCGGGGCCTCCTTCAGGCTTACCCCGCGTGCGATCAACAGCCTGCAGCGCAAGGCGTTGATGGAGATCTTCAAGAATCTGCGACCCGATTCGGCTGAGGGACATGACACGCATGCAACTGGTGCCGGCGGCGAGCGGACCGAGGGGAGTCGGGTTTATCAATTCGGCGATCCGGTCAGCAATCTCGATTTCACCCAGACGCTGCGCAATGCGGTGGCCCGGGCCGGCAAAGGACTGCCGATCGACCTGAAGGAAGAGGACTTCGCGGTCCACCTGACCGAATCGAAGGCGACGTGCAGCACGGTGATTCTGCTGGACATGTCCGGGTCAATGTCACGCTGGAATCGTTTCAGCAACGCCAAACGCTGTGCGATGGCGGTCTATGCGCTGATACGGCAGCGGTTCGCGCTTGATACGGTCGACGTGGTCGGTTTTCATTCCGGTGCTGAAGTGATTCCGGAGCATCGCCTGCCGCTGATGATGCCGAAGCGCGTCTCGCTGTTTGATCCGGAAGTGAACATCCGCGTGCCGATCTCCAAAATTGATGAGGCACCACAGCATTTTACAAATCTGCAGATGGGGCTGATGACGGCACGGCGGATCCTCGCTCGGCGTGGCGGCGTGAACAAGCAGGTGTTCATTATCACGGACGGGCAGCCAACCGCCCATGTGCAGGGCGATGCGGTGCATCTTGTTTATCCGCCGACGGAACGGACCTCCATGATCACGCTGAAAGAAGCGATGTTGATGGCCCGTCAGGGTGTGCGTTTTTCGACGTTTGCGCTGATTGAGGATTATTACTACATGGATTGGGTCAGCTTCGTCGATCACATGACGCGGCTGACGCGCGGTGTCGCGTTTTATTGCACGGGCGATAATCTCGCGCAGGCGATCATGGAATCGTACATGTCCGGCCGCAAACAGAAGACGAGCCTCTCCTAGGTCCGCGTCGCAATCCGCTCATTTTGGAACGATCTAAACAAGTCCGCTGGCTTGCCGATACAGGTTCTATCATGGAAAACCCGTATCCACGACGGAGACATGTGCAATGACATCTGAGAGTTGCTCCCCCATAGCGTCGACGCTGGTCCAGGAAGACGCATCGTTCGCCGACCTTGTTGAAGAATTTGTGGATGGTTTGCAGGACCGACTGGACCAGATGAACAAAGCCGTTGCGTCGAGCGACTTCGAGCAGCTCAAGCGGTTGGCTCATCAACTCAAAGGTGCCGGCGGCGGGCACGGTTACCCGGCGCTGACGAACGTGTCGGGTGATCTGGAGCAGTCGGCGTTGGCCGAGCAGCTTGAAGACTGCCAGCGGCAGCTTGAGGCGTTGCGATCGGTGGTGGATCGCGTGGTCGTTTCGTAGCGGCGACTGGTCTGCGCACACTTGGGTAGCACGGTTTAGGGCCCACCTTGGCCGCCTGCGTGCTCGATTCCTTTCCCCGGCATCTCATGTCACCTGTGTATCAAGATCCTGTCGGGCGATCTTGACACTTTCGCCGTCATCGCCATACATTTCCATGCCTCACAAAGGCGACGCTCCGTCTGTCGGCCAGTCTGACGCGCGGGACGGGGCGATTCCAACATGACAGTGCAGTCGGGAGGTGATTGGCGCCATGATTACGGTCAAGAATCTCACCAAGCGGTATGGGCCGGTTCCGGCCATCGCCGACGTGACATTCGACATTGCGTCGGAGGAAACGGGCAACATCATCGGGTTTCTTGGCCCGAATGGTGCGGGCAAGAGCACGACGATTCGGATTTTGACGTGCTTCCAGCCGGCGACGTCGGGTTCGGCTGTGGTGGCGGGGTACGATGTGTTCCGCGAGTCGGTGCAGGTACGGCGTCAGATCGGGTATTTGGCGGAGAATGCTCCGCTTTATCCGGAGATGCGGGCGCGGGAGTACCTGAATTTCCGCGGAAAACTGCATCGAATGTCGCCGGCGGAGCGGAAAAAGGCCATCGATCGGGTGACGGAGCGGTGTTGGCTTGGGGAGTTTGTGGATCGCCCGATCGGGCAACTGTCCAAGGGTATGCGTCAGCGTGTGGGGTTGGCCGACGCGCTGTTGCATGATCCGAAGGTCGTTTTTCTGGATGAGCCGACGATCGGGTTGGATCCGAACCAGATTCGCGAGACGCGCAAGCTGATTCGCGAGCTGGGTGAGCGGCATGTCGTGTTCCTCAGTTCGCACATCCTTCATGAAATCGAGCAGATCTGCACGCACACGATCATCATTGCGGGGGGTCGGATTCTCGCGCAGGGGTCGCCGAAGGCGTTGCAGGAGCAGATCAGTGCCGGCTCGAAGCTCATCACGGAGATCAAGGGATCGGAGGCTGAGGTCGAATCTGCCGTCAAGGGGCTTGCCGGGGTCGATTCGGTGCAGAGCGAAGGCGTTGACGGGTGGTGTCGGCTGACGATCGGTGCGAACGGGTCGTCGGACATTCGCGAGGCGATCTTCAAGCTGACGAGTGAGAAGGGCTGGACGATGCGGGAGATGCGTCGCGAGGTGGCGAGCCTGGAGGACTTCTTCATCAAGATTACAGCGGAGCAGAGACTGGCATGAGCAAGTTAGGTCGATGGTTGTTTGGCGAGTTGATTGCCGGACTGCGGTCGGAGGAATTCCGAATCGGCGCTGGCAATGTCGCGACACTGACGGGGCGTGAGTTGAGCGCGCAATTCTTCAGCCCGATCGCCTATGTGGTGATTGCGGTGTTTCTGGTGGTGTCGGGGATTTTCTTTGGTGCGGAGACGTTTCAGCCGGGTGGTGAGGCGAGTTGCCGGGCGTTGTTTCAGGTGCTGCCGATCATCCTCGTGTTCGTGCTGCCGATGCTGACGATGCGGCTGATGAGCGAGGAGTATCGCAACGGGACGATCGAGTCGCTGATGACGGCGCCGGTCCGTGATTTGGAGGTGATTCTCGGGAAGTTTTTGGGGAGTTTCATCTTCTTCCTGGTGCTCCTGGGGTCGACGTTGATCTACCCGCTGTTGGTGTCGGTCTGGGGGCCTTTGGATATGGGGCTGGCGTTTTCGTCGTATGTCGGGCTGGCGTTGATGGGGGCGTTGTACATCGCGGTGGGGTTGTTCTTCAGCACGTGCACGCGGAATCAGGTGATTGCGGTGCTGTGCAGCTTTGTGCTGTTGGCGATTCTGACGCTGCTGGCGGATTACCTGGCCCGCAGTTTCGAGGGGACGTTGCGGGTGGTGCTGCAGCAGGTGTCGCTGTTGGCGCATTATCAGGATTTCGCAAGGGGGCTCATTGATACGAATCATACGCTCTTTTTCGTGACGTCGACGGCGTTGTTTCTCTTCTTTGCGGTCAAGGTGCTGGAGTTTCGACGATGGCGGTAGAAGGCACGCGGCAGGCTCAGACGGCTGACTTTTCGGGTCGACATCTGGTCATTGGCGGAAACGTCGTGATCAGTCTCATTGTCGTGGTGGCGATTGTGGCGCTGCTGCAGTGGATTTCGTTTCACCGCAGCACCAAATTCGACCTGACCAGCTCGGGGCTGAACAGCCTGACGCCGGGAACGGAGCGGCTGGTGGGCGGCCTTGAGCAGAAGGTCACGCTGACGAGTCTCTATTTCGAGACCGATCTGGAGGATGAGGATCAGGGCAAGTATCGCCGGCGGATCGATGACATGCTGAGTTTGTATCAGGGTGTGAATCCGTCGATGGTCGAGGTTCGGTCGATCAATCCGCTTCAGGACCATGCGAAACGCGAGGCGTTGATCGAAGATCTGCGAGGGTTGAAGGTCTTTCGGGATGAGACGGCTTCTTACCAGGAATTGGCGACCCGCTTCGAGAGTGAATTGCTGGGCGAGATCAACGAACTGCTCGAGGGGCAGTTATCGCAGTTGTCCTTGCTGATCGAGCAAACTGGCGATGAGACGGCGAAGGTGGATCTCGGTCAGATTCAGACGGTGCTCGAGGAGCGGCAGCGGGCGGTCGCGTTTGCGGCTGAGGATGTGAAAGCGGCCAGCGAAGGCGCCCAGCCGCGGTATGGTGCGGTCAAGTCGGTGCTGACGCAGTTGTACACGGGCGTGACGCGGGATCTGAACAGCATTTTGACGTTTGTTCAGCAGGTGCAGGCGCAGCGCACGTCGATGCCGGAAGCAGTGAAGGTATTTCTCGCGGGTTTGGAAAAAACGTATCGGCCGGTGATCGCGCGACTGGAAGGCGAGACGACGACGGCGCGGAATCTCGAGCGTCTTGAGTTCGAAGCGGTGCTGCAGCAATTGGCGCCGACGTCCAACGCGATCGTCGTCTACACGGGTGACGATGCGAAGGTGGTCAACTTCAACGACGTTTGGCCGACGGCTGATCCAAGTGCCGCACAGGCGGGTTTTGCGCGGCGGTTGTTTCGCGGCGAGGAGAAGGTGACGTCAGCAATTCTGCAGTTGACGGTGAAGGAAAAGACGGCGGTGGTGTTCGCGCGGTTCGGGGGTCAGCCGCTGTTCGTGGGTGGCGGCGTTCCGGGTATGCCAGCGATGGGCGGTGGTCCGGGTCCTTACACGCAGATGAAGACGCTGTTGGAGGATACGAATTTCGTTGTGAAGGAGTGGGACGTATCGTCGATGGATTCGCCGCCGGAGATCGACCCGCCGCCGGTGCGGACGATCTACGTGGTGATGCGTCCGGTGAATCCGCCGCCGAGTTTTGGTCAGCCTCAGCAGCAGGGTGAGTTCAATGCGTTGCACAAGCAGCGCGTGCTTGATGCACTTGGAGAGAATCCACGTGCGATATTCATTGCGGGATGGATGCCCGGAGCGTTCGGTGCGTTTCCGGAAGCGTATCAATATGATGATTATCTGTCGGGGACTTGGGGTATTCGGGTTGCATCGGACTTTCTGATCCTGGAGGCGTTTCCCTATCCGGGCAAGCCTGGCGAGATGGCGCTGACCCAGCAGAGCTTCATGATCGGCGAGTTGGCTCATTCGCAGCATCCGATCGTGAAGGGGATGGTCGGCGGTCAGGCGTCGATGCGGCTGGCGTGTCCGATCGAGATCGTGGGCGAGGCGCCGGAGGGCGTGGCGACCGAGAAGCTGGTCTGGCGTGATGCGTCGGACGGGTTGTGGGGTATTCGCGACTTCACGACGTATGAAGAGCGCGTGCGTGCCGGTAAGTCGGTGACGAAGGCGGAGGGTGACATTGCGGGTCCATTCACGTTGGCGGTGTCGGCGGAGAAGGGTGACGGCAAGCTTGTGGTGGTGAGTGGTCGGTCGCCGTTTTCGGATGACTGGGCGTTGGCGCCTGCGTTGGTGATGACGAGTCAGGGTTTCACGATGCGTCAGCGGAACCCGGGCAATGTGCACCTTTTGGTTAATTCGCTGCATTGGCTGAACGACCGCGAGGAGTGGTTGGACGTGGGCAAGCCTGTGAACATCGGGACGATTGCGATCGACCAGAAGTCGGGTGCGCTGACGGCGGTGAAGGCGTTTGCGTATGCGGGTTGGCCTGCGACGGCGTTGGTGGTTGGTGGGATCGTGTGGTGGACGCGGCGACGGTAGTGTTGAGACGGGGTGGGAGGATGACATCATGAATTTCAAGACGACGGCGGTCATGCTGATCCTGTTGGGCGTGTTGCTGGGTGGTGTCTATTTCATCCGCTTGCAGGAATCGAAGCGGCCCAAGACGGTGTCCGAGCCGCCCAAGCCACCGATGGAGCTGGCAGCGACGCCATTGTTCGATCCGCCGCTGGGCGATGTTGTGAAGCTCGTGTGTTCGCAGCGTGGGGAGCCGGACTGGGTGTTCGAGAAGACGGTGGAGGCTGATGGGCCTGGGGTTTGGCGTTTGACCGCGCCTTTTGAAGCGGAAGTGCCGCAATGGGAGGCGACGGGGATTGTCAATCGATTGAAGGACTTGAAGTACCAAATTGCCTATGGTGCGGACGAACAGGCGGCGGTTTCGCTTGACGAGGCGGGTTTGCAGAGGCCTAAATTCACGGTTGAGCTTTTTGAAGAGAGTGGGACGCAGCACAAGGTGCGGATCGGTCGGCCTGCGTCGAATTCGACGCACTACGTTGGGGCGGGAGATCTAGAAGATGTGTTCGTCGTGCAGGGGTCGCTGACGAATCTGCTCAAGCAGAACATCTATGAGTATCGCGAGCGGGCGATGCTGTCCTTCGATGCGAGCAAGGCCGTTTCGGTTGAGTTCAACGTTCTGGAGGATGCAGAGAATGACCTGCGGACGACGTATCGGCTTGTGAAGGCGGGGGGTGACTGGCAGTTTGAAGAGCCGCTCGTGGACGATGCGGTGGACAAGCCGGTGATGGATGCGTTGGCGGCGATGAGCAATCTGCGTGCGTCGGCGTGGGTGGCGGCGGATGCGTCGGACGTGTTTGCACGGTATGGGTTGGCACCACCGAAGGTTGATATCGAGGTCACTTGCGAGGAGACGGTGACGATTGATGGGGAACCGGGCGGTGATGATGCAGACGCAGCTTCATCCGAACCGTTGACGGAGACGGTGCTGAAGCAATATCGGTTGTACATTGCGACGCGAAGTCCGCTGGGTGACAGCAATTTGGTTTACGCCAAGCTCGATACCGATGGCGGGGTGGCGACGATCACCAAGAATATCGCGGACAAGATGACACCTGCGATGGAGACTTGGCGGGACATGTCGGTCGTGCAGACGGACGTGGCGGACGTGGAGCGTCTGACGATTACGGCGCGTGAAGGTGGTATGGCGACGCTTGTTCGCAACGAAGTGGGATCGTGGGTATTTGAGCGTAGTGGGGAGTCGGCGGATACTTCGTCGGTGCGTGAACTGGTTACGACGATGTCGGAGCTGGATGCGTTTGCGTACGTGCATCACGCCAATCCGAAGAACCCGGAGTTCGGGCTGATCAACCCGGCTGCCAGGATTGAGATGAAGGTGGCAGGTTCGGATGACGTGGCGATTGTGAAGGTTGGGAATCCGACTGACCCTGCCGGCAAGCGGGCGTATTACCTGCAGCGCGGCGATTCGGAGGAAGTGGCGAAGATTCGTTCGGGGCAGGCGGAGGTGTTGCTGCGGGAGCCGATTCGGTATCGCGATCGCACGGTGATGCAGTTGGCGGTGAGCGAGATTCAGGAAATCCGGCTCGATCGGCTGCGATCGGACAGCAGCGATTACGTGACGACGACGGTGGTGAACAATGCGGGGACCTGGCGATTGACCGCACCGTTCGCAGATGACGCGGACATGACGGCGGCTGCGACGATGGCGGCGAAGCTGGCGGACCTTCGTGCGGTCAGCATGGTGCCGGAAAGTGATCGGGATGCGAAGGCTGCGTTCGCCAAGCCGGCGGTGATTGCGTCCATGACACATGCCAAGCCGCCGGTGCTTCACTTGGACTCGGAAGGGGAATCGGTGACGTCTTCGGTTGGCTCGGAGGTGGTGGCGATCAAGATTGGCGAGCATGGGGGGCGTGTTTTTGCCAAGCGGGACGACAAGGCGGCGATGTATGAGGTTTCCAAGGGCGTGCTTGAGGCTGCGATGGCGGACCTGCATGACAAGTCGGTCTGGTCGTTTGAGATGTCGCAAGTGAAGCGTGTCACCGTTGCGGTTGATGGTGTGTCGCACGGGTTCGAGCGTGGGCAGACGGGATGGTACTACGCGCCGGAACCGGCGTTGCCGATTGATGGCAAGAAGGTTGACAATCTGGTTTTGCAGTTGGGCGATCTCAAGCTGCGTCGTTACGTCGCGTATGGCGTGAAGGGTCTGCAGAAGTACGGACTCGACAAGCCTGATCGGTCCGTTACCATCTCGACCGATGAGGGGAAGACGCTCGAACTGATGGTCTCCCGGAAGGTCGACGCGTCCGACGCGGAAAGAAGTGTTTTCGCTGCGATCAAGGGTGTACCGCATGTATTTCTGATGACTCCGAACACGGTGTCGCGGATCGCGGTGAATATGGACGAATACGAGACCGATGGCGGCACGTGAACTGGAACTGTTGATCATTCGTCACGGCGAGGCGACGCCCGTCGGTTCGCCCGGGGTGGGTAGTGATCGCGAGCGGACGCTGAGTGCGACCGGCGTCGACAAGACCAAGCGTGCTGCTGCGGCGTTGAATCGGTTGGGGATCCGGTTGAACGCGGTGTTGACCAGTCCGTATCCGCGTGCCCATCAGACGGCTGAGATTCTGTGTGAACGGCTTGAACGTGCGCCGCAGTTGCGTGCATGCGACGCGTTGTCGTGTGATGCGGACATGGGTCGTCTGATGGAAGAGTTGAACCGGGTGGCCGAGTTGAAGGCGGTCGGGGTTTGTGGGCATGAGCCTGACTTGTCGCGGCTGACGGCGCGATTGCTGGCGAATGACGATCGGCCTCGATTGGTGTTTCATACCGGGTCGATGGCGTACATGCATGTGGAACTGAACGGGTCGACGCCGTCGTCGCTGTTGCACTGGTTCCTCGATTCGCGGCAGCTCGACTGGATCGCGCAGGCACCGTAGTTTCGCTGCGGGTTATTCCTTTTCTGATTGCGAGGTGTTCTGATGAACGTGGCCATCACGGGCGCGACGGGGTTTCTTGGTCGTTACATCGTGAACCACCTGACGGGTGCGGGGCATGCTTGTCGGTGCTGGTATCGGGCGGAGAGTGATCGGTCGGGATTTGATGAGGAGGGGAGGATCGAGTGGATCGAGGGCGAACTGAATGACGATGCTGCGGCGGAGTCGATCGTGGCTGGTCAGGATGCGGTGGTGCATGCGGCGTTGTGGCGACCGGGGGTTGGGTTTCGCGGGGCGGAGGGGGAGTTGGGTGCGTTTGTGTCGCGGAATGTTGTGGGGACGATCAGGCTGATTGAGGCTGCGCGGGCGGCGGGGGTGCCGCGGTTTGTGTTCATTTCGACGTGTGCGGTGCATGAGGTGATTCTGGAGGATCGTGCGTTGGATGAGGCGCATCCGACGTGGGCGATGACGCACTATGGGGCGCACAAGGCGGCGATCGAGCAGTTTGTGTCGTCGTCGGGGTTGGGGCATGGGTATGATATTTGTGCGTTACGGCCAACAGGGATCTATGGGTTGGCGACGCCGGCGTCTGCGAGCAAGTGGTACGACCTGGTGCATGCGGTGAAGCGGGGCGAGGACGTGGCGTCGGACAAGGGGGGCAAGGAGGTGCATGCGGCGGACGTCGCGAAGGCTGTCGATATTTTGCTGACAGCCGACTGCGTGGCTGGGCAGATGTACAACTGTTATGACATGTACGTGTCGGTGGCGCGGGTGGCGACGATGGCGAAGGAGCTGACGGGTAGCGGGTCGGTGGTTTCGTCGTTGAATAAGGGGCCTAAGCACCAGATCGAGACAGGGAAGCTGCGGGCGTTGGGGATGGAGTTTGGTGGGGAGGCGTTGTTGCGGCGGACTGTTGAGGAGTTGCTCGCGCACTGATCAATCAAATCACTGTGTGTCCGCATTCGGGGCAGCGATTCGAAGGCAGTCCATAGAGCGGGTATCCACACTCCGGGCACTGAGTCTCGCGAATTTCGTCGTCATCCACAGATCGGCAAACGAACCACGACATGAGCAAGCCGGCGGCACTGCCTATGAGCACTGCGGGTAGTAGAAACGTGGTCGGCCCGAGGGCGTACGCCACACCGCTCGTAGATTCACCTCGTGAATAGCGTCCATCGTATCTCGTGCATGCGAGCGAAAAATGCATGTAGAACGTGGCGATCAACCCCAGCAGCATGCCACATCCGATGGTGCAGACGCGACGGATCCGCTTGTGGAGCGAAAAGCGGTGCCAATCGTTGCCGGTGTCGAGTGTCTTGTACCAGTGGAATGCGAACACGAGAGAATGGACCATGCCGATCAGCAGCCAGGTGGCCACGACGTGGATGTTCAGCGTTTTGGTAGATCGGACGGCCCACCTGCCGAGCAGATTGGCGACGACAACGGTGAGAATTGGCAGCCACACGACCGTGATCATCAGGAGTGTGACTCTGTTTGCGCGTCGCATGTTGGGCCATCCCTGCCTATGAGATACGCACTATACTACGGACATGCCTGAATTGCCGGAAGCGGAGACGATTGCGCGGGAGCTGGATGGGACGTTGACGTCGCGCGTGGTGTGCGGGGTGTCGCTGCTGCGCGCGGATGTGTTTCGGGGGGATCGGGGGGCGTTGGCGGGGCTGGTGGGGCAGCGGGTGGAAAAGTCGGCGCGGCGGGGCAAGCGGGTGACGGTTCAGTTTGAGGGTGGCGAGCGGCTGGTGTTTGCGCTGGGGATGAGCGGGCGGTTGGCGGTGGTGTCGGCTGATGCGAAGGTTGAGGTGCATACGCATCTGCGGGTGGGGTTTGATGGTGGCGTGGAGTTGCGGTTTTGTGATCCGCGGCGGTTTGGCGGGGTGTATCTGTTTGCGAAAGGTGCTGCGGTCGTCGGTGAGCGATTGGGGGCGTTGGGGCCTGAGCCGTTGGAGATTTCGGCGCAGGCGTTTCATGGGTTGCTCGATCGTCGGCGGCAG
This sequence comes from Phycisphaerae bacterium, assembly GCA_028289375.1. Lineage (GTDB taxonomy): Bacteria > Planctomycetota > Phycisphaerae > UBA1845 > UBA1845 > OFTM371. The sequence goes on from JANQQK010000087.1 coordinate 52,302, forward strand.
ATCAAGGCATTGTTGATGGACCAGGCGGTGATCGCGGGGTTGGGGAATATTTACGCCGATGAGGCGTTGCATCGGGCGGGGGTGCATCCGATGCGGCTGGGGGCGGAGTTGAGCGAGGTTGAGCGGCGGGCGTTGTGGCGGGGGATGCGATCGGTGTTGCGGGCGGCGATCAAGCACCGCGGGACGACGCTGGTGGACTATCGCGATCCTGACGGGGCGCCGGGGAGTTTTCAGCGGAAACACCGGGTGTACCGTCGCGATGGGCAGCCGTGTCGCACGTGCGGCGTGATGATCGACAAGATTGTGGCCAACGGGCGGTCGACGCATTTCTGCCCGCAGTGTCAGGCGCTGGGCGAGTAGGCGGTGGGCTTCCGACGGCCAAGTCACAAATTAATGAGAATCACGACGACAGACGCGATGATCGCCAACGGAAGCACAATCGAACTGAGCACGCAGATTGCGACCGTTTGGCCATCCGCTAGTCCGGATTTCTTAAGCGCCCACAGATTCTGGATGACATAGCAGGGTGCGGCGATGCAGCCGGGAAGCCCCCAATAGCCCATTGCGGCTGTTCGCAAGCAGGCTCGAATTGTTTCGCCCGAGATGTGATCAGGGCAGAGAACGTGACGCGTTGGAACGAGTTTCGAGCTGAATGCTATGGGTGCCAAGCCAACGCTTGAATATGTGTTTAACGTAATGGCGTGTACTGGTGATGCGCCGCATTTCTCACATTGAATGATCCGAAATTCCTGAGTTTCATTGTTTGGGGTGAGAGCTTGTTCTTGTTTGCATTCGCGGGCATGCTGGGCAAGAATATCAAGAAACTTCTCGACCCTTCTTCGATTGAAACGAAGAAACCCAATTTTGGTGAAGTTGAACGCCAACTCTTCGCCGGCGATGGTGTCTAGGAATGTGATGCAGCCGCCTTTCTTGGTTAGCCGCCACTCTGTTATGGACGGTATCGGAATGCTCAGTGTCTCGCTGACCCAGAGGTATTCCTTGCAGAGCTTGAGATATACCGGGATTGGATGAGCGTCGTAACTTCCCTTTTCGTTGGCCAAGTAGAATTTCTCAGCGTGAATGATCTCGTGGCGTGTTGGTTTGGGGCGTCGGTAGGGATTTCCGGGGGCGATGTCTCTGTTGTTTCTAATCATGCGGAGCCAACTCATCATCTATCGCAAGAGAAACATATGCTGCTCCAGATCGTGGCGATTTGCGGAGTCCAGCATGGACGTATGCGATAGTAGCTTTAGTGGAAGCGGGATTCAATCCCCCGAAGACGTTGGGGTAGCGATACGTGACTTGGGGCGTTCTTGAGTGAGGTTGAGCGTCGCGCGTTGTGGCGGGGGATGCGATCGGTGTTGCGGGCGGCGATTGAGCATCGTGGGACGACGCTGGTTGACTATCGCGATCCTGACGGGGCGCCGGGGAGTTCTCAGCGGAAGCACCGGGTGTACCGTCGCGACGGGCAGCCGTGTCGCACGTGTGGCGTGATGATCGACAAGATTGTGGCCAACGGGCGGTCGACGCACTTCTGCCCGAATTGTCAACCGATACGATCCGCGTAGATTGGGTGCGTATGATTCAGCAGGTCAGGCAACCGGATCGGCGACGGTTCGGGAGGAGGTCTACGTGAGCGGTGACAAACTGGCGTTCATTGGCGGGACGGGAATCGGCGAGACTTTTTCGAAGCGTTCGGGCACGCGGGAGCATGTCGTCGAGACGCCGTTTGGCAGGGCTAGCGGGCCGATATTGGAATCGGAGATTGATGGGGTCACGTGTCTGTTTCTCAGTCGTCATGGTCCTGGGCATCACTTGAACCCGTCGATGGTGCCGTATCGGGCGAACATCTTTGCACTGAAGAAGCTCGGGGCGACGCGGATCATCGCAACCGGGGCGACGGGGAGTTTGCGCGAGGAGATCGAACCGGGGCATCTGGTGATTGCGGATCAGGTGATCGACAAGACGCATCGGCGGGTGGGGACGTTCTTTGATGATCAGATTGTCGCGCATGTGGAGATGGCTGAACCGTTTTGTGCGCCGCTGCGGAGCAGATTGCTGGAGACGGCGGGGGAAGCGGGTTTGAAGGTGCATGATCGGGGGACGTATGTGTGCATGGAGGGGCCTCAGTTTTCGACGCGGGCGGAGTCGATGATGCACAGGCAGTGGGGTGGCGATCTGATCGGCATGACGGTGATGCCGGAGGCGAAGCTGGCGCGTGAGGCTGAGATGTGTTACGCGTTGATCGCGTTGCCGACGGACTATGACTGTTGGCGACCGCACGCGGAAGGTGCCGATAAGAACACGTTGCTGCAGGAGATCATCGGGAACATGAAGGTGGCGTCTGAGGCGGCGACGAAGCTGATTGAGGCGGTGATTCCGCGGATTGGGTCGGCTGAGCAGGCGTGCGATTGTGCGGACGCGTTGTCCATGGCGATCTGGTCGGACAAGTCGGGCGTTGATGAGGCGAAGGTGCGTGCATTGGAGCCGCTGATCGGGCGGTATTTTGAGTCGCGTTCTGATTGATGGGTTGGGTTGAATTGCGAACCGTTGGTGCTGCCGTTGTCGTCTTCATCATATTCATGGCGCACGTGTACGCCGAGGATGCTGGAAATGAGCGGCGATCGCGGGATGGTCAGTCGGGCGTTCATGTCGATGCGAGTTTCGAGGCTGGTGAACTTATTGAGCGGCTTGAGAAGCTGACGGGTGATGGTGCGTGGTTTGAGGCGTCGCGTGTGGCGGACGTGCTCGTGTCGGAGCATGGGCGTCGTCTCTTGCGGCGGGAGAAGGGCCGCTTTGTGAGCGTCGTCGTCGCGGTTCACCGCATTCAACGGTCGTGGCCGGCGGCTGGTCTTGCGGTTTATCGCGACTTGTATGATGAGCGTGCGGAGTCGGCGTTGACGGACGCGGTGGCGCGTCGGGATGTTGATGCGGTGGTTGCGGTGCTGCATCGGTACTTGTGGTCGACGCATGGGCCACGGATGGGGCGGGCTGCGTTTGATCTCGCGCTTGAGGCTGGGCATTTTGTGACGGCGGGCCGGGTTTGTGCTCAGGTGTTGAATGCGCAACCGGGTGAACGCGTCGCGCGGGAGTTTCGTGCGCGACTTCTGGTTGCCGATGCGATGCGTGCTGCGCTGCATGGAGATGATCTTGCGCCAGAGCGAATCGCCGAGGAAACCGATCCTGGCTTGCGTCTGCTTTGGCATGGAGAGCGGCGATCGCTTCGCGAGATTCTTTCGCTGATCGAACGCGACGGGACGGCTGGCGTTGCTTTGGATCGACTGCGAGAGTGGCCTGTGTTCGGTGGTCGGACAGATCGGCAGGCGCGTCGTGATCTTGCGTTTGATGATCTGGCGACTGTCTGGCGTTTTGACGAAGGTTTTCGTGCGATTCCGAGTGATGGCGAGCGGGGTGGTGATTCGTCGGCCATTCGCCAGGCTGTTGACTCCGGCAAGCTGCTTAACCTGATGCCGATTGTCGCGGACGGGGCTGTCTATCTTCATGATGCCCGCCATGTCTGGGCGATTCACGCGCGAAGCGGCACTTTGGCATGGCGGTACGACGTTGCACGGAAGGGTGGGGACGGCAGTGGTTCGGGGGAGGGCTACACGACTGGCTGGCACTCGCCAGCGTATGGTGATGGAAAGGTGTTTGCCTGTCTGGGGAATGAAGTTGTCAGTTACTACGGTTACGAAACAACGGCGGGAACATCATCGGTGCTGGCGTTGGATGCTTCGACGGGAACACCGGTATGGCAAGTGACGCCACGTCAACTCGGCGACGATTTTGACAAATGCACGTTTGCATCGGCGCCGTTGTACTCGGAGGGCAGCCTGTTCGTGATTGCCCGTCGGCAGCGGACGTTTGGGTTTGAGGATTGCTACTTGATGCGGCTTGATGCGCGAAGCGGATCGCTGCGTTGGTCGACGCATCTGGGCAGTGCGTCTGTCGGCGGATTCGGGTATCGACGATCGACGTTTGCGATTCCGGCGCTGGTCGATGGGACGGTTTACGTGGCGACCCAACTCGGGACGCTTGCTGCGGTGTCGGCGCGAACGGGTTTGGTGGATTGGCTGTCTGCGTACGAGCGTGCCGGGTCGCCGGAGCGGTCGGGCTTTATGCAATCTTCGGGTGGAGAAGTTCTTCCTTGGCAGCACAGTCCGGTGCTTGTCGATGGGGCGTATCTGGTGTGCAAGCCTCTGGATGCTGCCGATGTGCTGGTCTTTGATCGTGTGACGGGATCGCTTGTTCGGTCAATTGACATTGCGGAAACGGAGACCACTCCGGCGCTCTATGCGCTTCGTGACGGGCGATTGTACGGTGTGGGGAATGGCGTTTTCGCGGTTGATGTGGTGACGGGTGCGCGGGTGTGGTCGGCGCCTCTTCCGGATGATGACGCGCCGATGGGGAGGGGTGTGGCGACTGGATCGGACCTTCTTGTTCCGAGTCGCACGGCGTTGTTGGCGTATGATCTTTCGACCGGTGCTCGTCGGGTGCATGGATGGGAAGTGGCAGACGGTTTCGGGAATATTGTTCCGGCCGGTGAGCAGATCGTCGTGGCTGGTTTGGGGCACGTGTCGGCGATGGGGCGTCGATCGCACGTTTGGGCACGGTTGCATGCGGAGATGGCGGCGCGCGAATGGGATCCATCTCCGGCGCTTGATCTTGCGGAGATCGCGTATCGGGGGGGCAAGCACGGCGACTGCATGACGATTCTCGAGATGGCGATTGTTCGACTGCAAGGCCACGCTAGTGCCGTGGATGCGGGCGTGCGACGTCGCGCGTTCGATAACTGTCTTCGGTTCGCACGGGATTGGCCTGGCGGTACCGAGCTCGGCCGTAAGCAGATTGTGCAGCTCTTTGGATGGGCGGGTGTGTGCGCCGATGACGTCGAGACCAACGTTGCCTATCGGTTGACATTCGCCGCGTACCTGAGCGAGTCCGGCGATCATGGACAGGCTGTCGGGGTGTATCAGCAGATCCTTGACCGTCGAGAGCTGCGACGGAGTTTCGTTGGCCGGGATGGTGCTCAGCAGTTTGCGGGAACCATCGCCAGGCGTGCGATTGAGAAGCTCATGGCACGTCATGGTCGGGGAATTTACCGTGCATGGGATGAAGAGGCGGCGCAATGGTTGCAGGGTGCGGATGATGGCGGTGATGTCCATTTTCTTGATCGCATCATCGATTCGCGTCCGAACGCGAAGGTGTTTGCCGACGCGTTGATGGCACGGGGGCGGAGGCTACTTCAAGATGGTCAAGCCGTTGCGGCTGCGGGAAGCTTCACGCGGGCGTTGGCTGAAAGGGATGGCGCAGCGGGTGGTGCTGATGCGACATCCTGGATCGTCCGATCATTTCGGCAAGCGGGGTGGCCGAATGTCGCTGACGCTTGGTTGGGCATTGCGACTCGGCGACATCCGAATGCCCGAGTGAAGGGTGTGGATGGGAAGCGTGTTTCCCTCACCGAACTGGCACAGGGTGCTGCCGTCTCACCGAGACTGTTTGCGCCGAAGTCGGTTGGTGACGATCTCGTTGCCCGACACAACCTGCTCTTCCCCGACGATATTGAGTTGCTCGAGCCAAGATGGACCGTTCGTGATGATGTTGACTGGGATGTCATTCATGTGGCTGGCGGCGGCGTGCTGCAGGTGTACAGCGCGATCACGGGCGATCTTCTCTGGCAGGTGCCGCTTGATGATCTTGGTCAGTCCGCGCGACTGCTGGTTGCGACGGACGACGTGCATGTTCTGGCGGGTCGGCATCGCGTGCGGGGGTATGACGCGCACAGTGGTCGCACGTTGTGGAGCGTGGGGCGGCGACCGGAGCAGCTTGACGATCCGCACAGCGATCCGGAGTGGTTTTCATCCTTTTTTGCGCATGCGTTGGAAGGGGACGTGTTGATCAGCGTGATGGATGACGGCGGCGCCTCGGCTGTGCAGATCAAGACCGGTGAACGGTTTTGGTCCAAATCGCTCGCTCATCGTCCGACGTCACCCATCAGTTCCAACGGGAATCTCTTTGCTTATGCGACGAACGATACGGGGCGTCCGGCATGCGTTCTTGTGGATGTTCGAACGGGGCGTGAGCAGAAGGTCATTCCCATGCTGCAATCGGTGCATCCGGCCCGCTTGCACCTGACCGCCGAGCATCGTCTGATCGTCGTCACGACGCAGGCTGTGATGGCGTACGATGCGCGGTTGGGGGAACTGTCGTGGATAACGATGTTGGATGGTTTGTCGGCACCGTCGACGGCGACGTTTGACGTTGAGGGCGTCTACCTTGGCGATGATGGCAACCGATTTCAGAAGATCAACCTGGCAACAGGCGACGTGGTGTGGACGTCGGAGCCTCTGGTGGATCACGGCGTCCATGGCGGAACGCTGCACTTGCAGGATGGCCAACTTCTGTTGATGTCGGAGCGCGGTGTGATCGGTCTCAATGCAGACGATGGCCGTACGCAATGGACGCACGTTCTGCCTCCGGGGAGTGTTTATGTCTTTCATGCGATGACCCGCCGCGATGTTCTGGCGGTGGAGACGATGTTGCATGAAGAGGCGACCGAGTATGTGCTGCGTCGGCTGAATCATCAAAGCGTCGACGGGGTTGTCGATGTCGGGTCGATGCTGTTGGGCGAGCAGGACGGCGTGCGTGGGTTCGCTGTGCGAAACGGGTCACTGTTTTTGGTTCGCGACAAGATGATCAGCGGATTCGCGTCGCCACAACGCGCTGTCAAGCCGTAGCCGGCGAGCATCAACGGTGCTGGGTGACCGTGGGTGGTTTGAGTCGCGCGAGGATGGTCGGCATTGCTTGAACAACGCGATCGATATCATCAACCGACGTGACGTGTGAGACGCCGAAGCGGATTGCGCCGGCGGCGGAGGATGGATCCACGCCCATGGCTTCAAGCACATACGACGGTTCGAGTGCCCCACTGCTGCAGGCGGACCCGCTCGATGCGCAGATGCCGATTTGGCTGAGGAGAATCAAGATGCCCTCGGCTTGTGCGCCGGCGAATCCGATGTTGGTTGTGTTTGGAATGCGGGCTGCGGCGTTGCCGTGAACGACGCTTCCGGGGCATCCTTCAAGAATGCCATGCTCCAATCGATCGCGAAGCTTGGTCATTTGTTGGATCGAAGTGTCGAATGTGTCTCGACTGCGCCTGGCCGCTTCGCCCATGCCGACGATGGCGGGGACGTTCTCGGTCCCACCGCGCACATTGCGTTCCTGTCCGCCACCGACGATCAATGGCGCGACGCGTGTTCTTCGTCTGATGAATAGGGCACCGACGCCCTTTGGGCCGTGCAGCTTGTGGGCGGACATGCTCATCATGGTGATGGGCGTTTTCTCAACGTCGATGCGCACTTTGCCGACAGCTTGGACGGCATCGATGTGCAGCGGAACGCCGCGTTCGTGGCATATCGCCGCGACGGCGTCCACATCGAACAGCACGCCGGTTTCGTTGTTTGCCCACAGAATGGATACAAGCGCGGTATCATCCGTCAGGGCTGAGTGGAGTTCGTCAAGATCAAGTTGGCCTCCGCCATCCACGCGGACTTCGACGATGTCGTAGCCCTCGGCGGTCAGCGCCTGGCAGAGATTGCGTGTTGCGCTGTGCTCGACGTGTGATGTCACGATGCGCCGTTTGTCCTTCGCCACGCCGCACAGGCCACGAATGGCCAGGTTGATGCTCTCGGTCCCGCCTGACGTGAACACGATCTCGCGTGGTGAGGCGTTGATCAGGTCCGCCACCTGCCGTCGCGCGGTCTCAACGGCGTGTCTCATGCGCTGGCCGAACTGGTGCACGCTTGATGGGTTGCCATATTCGCTTTGGAGATAGGGCATCATGGCTTTGACCACTTCGGGCAGCGGTTGGGTCGTGGCGTTGTTGTCCAGGTAGATCAGTTCCGACATTACATCATTGTAGCAACGTCAGCGGCGTGGGCGAAATCGGCTACAATCCCCACATGCCTGATTGTTTGCACTGTGGCAAACCGCTCAAGAACAGTTCCGCATGCTCATATTGTGGTCGTGCTCAGGTTGCGCCTGAAGACGATCCGACCCGCAACTTCAGCGATGTGGCTGACTCCGCGACGTCCCATCTGCCCACGTTCGCCCCTGATGAGCGTGTGGGTGACCGATTCAGAATTGTGCGGTTCATTGCCCGCGGTGGGATGGGTGAACTCTACACGGCCCATGACACGCATCGCGATGATACGGTCGTGGTCAAGGTTCTACCGAGATCCAAACAGGGTGATGTGGCGTCCCGGGATCGGCTGCGGAGCGAGGTGGACATTGCCAAGAAGTTGCGACATCCGAATGTCTGTCAGGTCTTTGAGGCCACGATTGTCGAGGACCGCCTGATTGTGGCGATGGAGTTCATCCGGGGTTGCGACATGGCCACGATGCTTCGACTTGAGGGTCCTCCGCCGCTTGAGCAGGCGATTGACATTGCGACGCAGTTCTGTCGAGGCTTGGCTGCGATCCATGATCACGGTGTGCTTCATCTTGATCTCAAGCCAGCCAACGTGATGGTTGCCGACGATGGCCGCGTGGTCATTACGGATTTCGGATTGGCATCGGTGGCGGCGGAATTCTCGGGGGAACCACATCGCGCGGGGACGCCTGCTTACATGGCTCCGGAGCGGCACGCCCGCGCGAAGGTGACCGTGCGCACGGACATGTACTGTCTTGGTCTCGTGTTGTACGAGCTGTTCACCGGCAGGCGTGCATTTTCCGCTGGCGATGCGAAGACGTATGCGAAGATGCATCGTGATCAATTGCCAGTGGATCCACTTGAGATCAACACTGATCTTCCAGGCAGCGTCGGGTCGCTGATCCTCGCGTGTCTGGCGAAAGGGCCGTCACAGCGTCCGAAGTCTGCGGTGGCTGTCTTGAACATGCTGGCATTCGACGCATAGGCGTGGTCGCTATTCGAAGGACCACATGTGGGCGTGTTTTGTGACTTCGTACCAGCTGTCGATGGGGCCTTTGGGCAGGCCTTTGATGGGTCGTGAGACGGCGAAGAGGTAGTCGGGGTAGACGAGTGGGATGAAGACGACGTCGTTGAGGACAATCTTGATGGCGTCGCTCATGAGTTTGGCGGCCTCTGGGCGATCCACGGTTCTCATGGCTTGGTCGATCAGGCGATCGACGTCCGGGTTTGAGTAGTCGGCGTGGTTCTGGCTGCCCTTGGAGTGGAACTTTCGGTAGATGTTGCCGACGGGGTCGGTCAAGCCGCCCCACCCGCCGATGAATCCGTTGAATTCCGTGCCCATGTCGGAAGCGTGCTGGTTGTAGCCTCGGTTGTCGAACAGTCGTAGTTCCACGTCGATGCCGAGGTGGGACAGTTGTTCTTTCAGAATTTCTGCGGTGCGCATCCGAAAGGTTTCGTCTTTCCAGACGATCAGCCGCAGGCGCGACTTCAGGTCGTGTTCGACGGTTGGCGATGGGCGGAGATTGAGATCGGTTGGGTAGGCCCACGAGCCGGGGACGATCGGGACGAGTGCGGGTTGGCCGAAACCGTCCAGCGCGTGTTCGACGATGGGCTTGCGATCGATGGCGTCGGCGATGGCGGCGCGGACGTGTGGATTGGATGTCGGTTGTGCGCGGTGATTCAGGACGAGCGCACGCCAGGCGCCGGTTTGGTATCGCTTGACGGCGTTGTCGCCGAGTGGTGTCAGGATGTCGCGATGTTGCGGTTTGACTGAGCCGATGTCAGCCTGTTTGGTTGCGATAAGTCGTGCGCGGTCTGCGTCGTCGGGGACGTGTTGAACGCGCACGCGGGGTATCCTGGGTTGGCCGCCGTGGTAGGACGGATGGGCCTTCAGCCAGACGGCGCCGTCGGGTTCAGCACGGTCGAAGGCGTATGGTCCGGTGCCGATGGGGTGGTTGTTGAACCTGGTGGTCGCGAGGTTCTGGTTGCGGAGCAGATGCTCGGGCAGGATGGGGACTTCGCTGAGTCGGCCATCGAGGTGCGGGTCGGGTCGGGAGAAGGTGATGATGACGCGGTGGTCGCCGTCAGCTTTGAATGACTTGATGCTGCGGAGGTCCTTGTCGTAGTCGGTTGGGGTTTGGGGATCGAACAGGCGCTCGAAAGTGAAGATGACGTCGCGGGCGGTGAAGGGTTGGCCGTCATGCCAGGTGACGTGTCTTTTCAGGCCGAGGGTGAGCGTGAGGGCGTCGTCAGAGAAATCGGCTGATTCGAGCAGATCGAATTCCATTTGGCCGTCGTGGCCTGCGCGGTAGAGGCGGCTGAAGATCATGCTGCTGACCTCGCACCATCCGTGGGACGCGAGCATGGGGTTGAGCCGGTCGACGCCGAGCCCGGCGGCGTAGCGGAGCACGTCCTTTTCACCGGCGTTGAGCGGTGCGGCGGCGAAAGACAGCAGGATTCCGATGGCCTTTGCGAATCGCGACATGTGTGCACCTCCCGGTTGCAGTGGCATTGCGTCGGACCGGCCATCGTATGGCTGAAATGGCCTGTCGTCGCGAAAAAGTGATCGACCGTTTCACATTTAAGCAAATGCTTATATATTAGGTGGCGATGACGGATTCGGCGCCCAATGCGAGCGTATTCCATGCGATTGCCGATCCGACGCGGCGGCGGATTCTGGATTTGCTGGCGGATCGGGAGATGGCTGCCACCGCGATCGCTGAGCCGTTCGCGATGTCGCAGCCGGCGGTTTCGCAGCATTTGAAGGTGCTTCGCGAGGCGGGGCTGGTGACGCAGAAGAAGGCCGGGCGGCAGCGACTTTACAAGCTGGAGCCTGAGAAGCTGCGACAGGTTTACGACTGGGTCGCGCATTACGAGCGGTTCTGGACGGACCGACTGAGCAAGCTGGGTGCCTATCTTGACCGGCAGCCGGATGAGTCGAAGGAAGAGGGTTGAACGATGGGTGTCTTGCATGTGGACGTGGATTATCCACATCGGCCTGCGAAGGTTTGGCGGGCGTTGACCGATTCGGCGGCGATGGCGGAATGGCTGATGCCGAACGACTTTGAGCCACGGGTTGGGCATGAGTTCACGCTACGGACGGATCCGGCGCCGGGTTTTGACGGGATTGTGCATTGTCGTGTGCTGGAGCTTGTGGACGAGCGAAAGTTGTCGTTCACGTGGCGTGGTGGGCCTCTGAACACCGTGATCACGTTTGAATTGGAAGAGATCGCGACAGGGACGAAGCTCCGCGTGACGCAGACTGGTTTTGAGGGCCTGAGGGCGAACATGGTTCGGCTGATCCTGCAGTCGGGGTCGAAGAAGATTTACAACCAATTGCTGCCGGATGTGCTGAATCGCATGGGCGACGACGGACAGCTCGCGGCGATGCTTGCTGAATCAACGGAGTGTGAGAATCGCGGTTTTTGGCGCGTCCTTGCGTTTGTGTTTTCGCCGGTACTCGGCCGGAAACCGAAGAAATGAAACTGCGAGTGTGAACGAAGGGGAAGATGATGAACCGCCTTGCGACGATTGCGCTGACAGTGGCTGTGACGCTGCTGACCGTGTACGCGGTGGCTGATGACAATCAGGCGAAGCGCGCGACGCCCGAGAATCAGGATCAGATGGCGGCGATGATGAAGAACCTGGCACGCTATGGCACGCCGGATGAACACCATGCGATGCTTGGCACATTGGCGGGCACGTTTCAGACGGAAGGGACGTTTCATATGGCGCCGGGTGCGCCGCCGATCACCACGAGAGGAACGCACACTCGGGAATGGGTGTTGGATGGTCGATTTCTGCTGGAGCGGTCGAGCGCAATTATGAACGGCAGTCCGTTCGGTGGACTTGGGTTGATCGGGTATGACCGGTTCAAGGATAAGTTCGTGTTTCTGTGGACCGATTCGATGACGACGTCGGTATCACTATCTCACGGTCAGGGGGACGGGAAGACGTTCGTGTATCACGCCGAGTATGACGACGCGTTCACGGGTCAGAAACTCAAGCATCGCAACGTTCTGACCATCGTGGACGCGGATCATCAGACGCTCGAATTCTTCGGCATCATGCCGGACAAGAGGGAGTTTCGCGTGGGGAAGATGTCGTTTTCGCGGAAGTAAGCACGCCGCTTCTGTCCAGTGAATCGAAAAGGCCGACGACGCTTTCTGCGCCGTCGGCCTTTGGTTTTCTGATTCAGGGAATTGGTGGTCAGCAGCAGGAGCCGTTGCTGTCGCAGCAATCTTCGGCGGCTTCGATGGTGACCGAGTAGTCCTCGCCTTTGGTTTCGCGTGGGTGGCGACGCTTGTTTCGACGGCAGTCGTATTCGGTGGCTTCGTCGAGGGGGATTTCGGACAACGGCAGGACCGATTCGACTTCCTGTGCGTAGGGTTCACGCGTGTAGATGCGGAATGTTTTGTCGCAGACGGCCATTCGTTCGCCGCGGTAGAGTGTGTGGCCATCGTCATCGACGACGGCTTTCCATGGTCCGCGATAGATGACGGCTTGGTTTCGGTCGAGGCATGGGCCTTCCTTGCCCTTGAATGCCTGGACGGTGACGGATCGGAACTCGATGCCCTCGATGGTGTGCCATGGTTTTTCGGCACGTGAGAGGATTTCGATGCCGTAGAAGCCGGCGTCTTCGAATGCCTTGAGGAAGAGGTCTTCACGGAAGGCGCCGCTGATGCAACCGCTCCACAGTCGTTCATCGGCTTGCAGATGGGTTGGGATGTCTTCGTCTGACACGATGTCGCTGATGACGCATCTGCCTCCGTGTTTGAGCACGCGATGCATCTCGCGGAAGAGCTGCTCTTTCTTGTCCGTCTCGACGAGGTTGAGTACGCAATTGCTGACGATGCAATCAATGGTGTCTGATTCGATCATCGGTTCTTCGGATCGCAACCGGGCCGATTCCTCCTCAAGGCGAAGGACATCATCGGCTGCTGTCACCGGGTACTCGGCGAGCCATGCTTCGAGTTGATCGAGGTCGAGTGCCAGGTCCTGAATGCGTCCCTTGCGGAATGACAGGTTGTCGAGGCCCATCTTTGTCGCAAACTCTGCTTGGTTGTTTCGGGCAACGTCGAGCATCGGCTGATTGAAGTCAACGCCGATCACGCGGCCTTTGGGGCCGACAATTTGTGCTGCGATGTAGCAGATTTTCCCGCTTCCGCTGCCGAGGTCGAGCACGGTCTCGCCGGGTTTGATGTGGGCTGAGGGATCGCCGCAGCCGTAGTCGATGTCACGGACTTCCTCCGGGACGTTCTTTAGGAACTGCGGATCGTATGTCGTGGCGCAGCACAGGGCTGGTTCGACTTGCTCGGCTGCCGATGCATACCTTTCTCGCACATGACCTTCCATGCGAAGTATCTCCCAGGCTCGCTCGTATGTTGTTTGACTCAGGCTGGGGCCGCCGGCATGCCGACCTCGGGAGTCGCATTCTCATGCTCCCGAAGGTACCACGCCACCGTATCCGGAATTCCCTGCTCGTACGATATCGACGATGTCCAACCAAGATCGCGCTTGATCTTCTCCGTCTCAAAAAAACTGTGTCGGCCGATCAGCCAGACCGAATAGTGCGTAACCAAGGGCGGCTTCTTCGATCCAGCGAGGCGGTAGAAGAACTCGAGGACGAATGCGGCGGACTTTGCCACCGCGTAGGGCACTTTCTTCTTGATCGGCGGTTCACCGATGGCCTTCGCGATGCCGTTGAAATAGCCTGCCTGCGTGATGACACCGTCGTTGCTGGCATTGTAGGCTTCGCCGATCGCCTTGTCTGACTCGGCTGCCATGATGGCTGCTTCGGCGGCATTGCCGGCGTGGACGAGGTTGAGCCTGTTGGTGCCGTCGCCGATCAATTTGGTCTTGCGGCGGCGGATGGCGGAAACCATGCGGGCGAGGGTCGCGCGGTCCCGCGGGCCATAAAGCCAACTCGGACGAATGACGGTGACCTTCAACTTGCCTGACTTGTGGGCGGCCCAGACGAGTTTTTCGGCTTCGACTTTCGCGCGGCTGTAGTAGCTCCATTTGTTGAGGCATTGGCCGAGCGGGGCGGATTCGTCGAGAACGAGCCCCTTGCCATTGACGTGGCCGTAGGCGCTGATCGAGCTGATGTGCAGCATGCGTTCGACACCTGCACCGGAGGCTGCGTCGATGACGTTCTGCGTGCCGTCGATGGTGATCTGCTGGAATTCATGCCACGGTCCCCAGTCGCCGACGCGAGCCGCGACGTGGTAGACGACTTTGACGCCTTCGCATGCCTTCTTGAGCGATGCGAGATCGGTGATGTCGCCCTCGGCCAATTCAACGCCCTGTGTCCGCAGCCACGTTGTGTCGGTCGTTGGCCTGACGAGCGCACGAACGCGTCTGCCGCGACGTCGGAGTTGCTCGACGACGTGACTGCCCAGAAGACCGGAAGCCCCGGTCACCAGATTGATATCCTGATCATTGATGTCCATGGCGATGACGGTACGCCGTGGCGACCAGGCGGTCAAGATTCAGTCCTGGGCACCTTGCGCGGAGTCGTTACAGGGGGGCTTGCAGGTCGATTTGTCTTCGTTTTGGACGATATCGACACCTTACGCAGCTTGAAAGTCTGACTTGATCGGTTCGCCTGACGTGATGATCACTTATTGTCTGTCGCTTGTCGTGGGGCGCCTGCGCGTCGGGGGTGCGCTTCGCATTTTGGCCGCTCATTTTGATTTCTTTGCGCGGACGTCTGCGAGTTTGTCGCGATGGGTTCTAGCCTGTTCCTCACGGCCGGACGCTTCAAACAGCTGAACGAGGTGTTGGAGAATATCCTCGTTTTCCGGTGCGTGGACGCCGATTTCCGACTCAAGTCTCGACAGGGCGTCTGTCAGGATCTGTTCGGCCTCTGCTGACTCGTCGAGCGCATGTTTGGCCATGCCGAGAAAAGCGCGTGCTCGGCTGATGCGCCAATCGCCATTGGGAAGCTCTTGTTCTCGAATGGCGATGCATTTCAGGATCAGCGGCATTGCGTCCGTTGGCCGATGTGTGTCGAGGAGCAGTTCGGCGTATCCCAGCATTGCCGACGCCATCGCCAAGGGCTCCTCATCCTGCAGTTGCCGGAATTTCGACAGGACGTCCTTGTACCGATCTTCAGCTTCCGCTTGGCGGTCCGTTTCCCGGAGAACGTGCGCGATGGATGCAGAGCTCTTGAGGGTGTGGACGTGCGATGCGCCGAAGGTTTTCTCTCTGATTCGCAGGGCTTCGCGGTGGGCTTCCTCTGCCTGGGCGTACTTGCCTTGATCGAAGTAGACACCGGCGAGGTTGTAGTGGCTGGCGGCGAGCTTCGGATGGTCGGCGTCGAGGATTTCCTGCTGAATGGCGAGTGCCGCGGCGAAGGCGTGCTCGGCGCCTTCGAACTCTCGTTTGTCGTGATGCAGTACGGCGATGTTGTTGTAGGTGGTGGCGACGTGGGGATGCTGGTTGCCGAACTTCTGCTTCAGCGTTTCGAGAACCTGACCGTACAGGTCGATGGCTGCCTGATGATCGCCGATGTCGCGCATCAGGCCGGCAAGGTTGTTGCGTGCGGCGGCGACCTTGAAGTGATCTTCACCGAACTGTCCGATGAAGATACGCAGCGCTTCTTCATACAACGCGCGGGCATCGTCCCAGCGACTCTGCACTCGGCGGATGAAACCGAGATTGTTGCAGATGTTGCCAATGTGGGGATGGCCTGGAGGAAGCAGGTCGCGTCGCATGTCGAGCACCTGTTGCATGAGGTCGCCGGCACTCTCGTACTCGCCGCGTTTTTCGTACATTGACGCGAGATTGCTCATGGCGGTGAGCAGATTGCTGTCGGCTTTACCGCGCGCATCTCTGATCAGCGGAAGTGCCTCGCGGTAGAGAGACTCTGCTTCGTCGAGGTTGCCCATGGCTGACTTGACGCCTGCAAGGGTGGTGAGTGCTTGTGCGAGGCGTGCGGGCGTGTCCTCGTGGGTGCGACGCAGTTGGACGGCAAGCTCCGCTGACGCGAGTGCATCGGGATAGTCGCCTTTGAGTCGAAGCAGGTCTGCGAGGTTGACCAGATGCTTGGCGTGGGCGGGATGTGCTGTCCCAAGATCCCTGTCGATGGCGTCGATCGCATCGCGAATCAGCGTTTCGGCGTCATCAAGCTCGTCGTTTTCGATCATGGCTCGGGCCAACTCGCCTCGCACTTCCAGGCAGACTCTTTCAGCCGTGACAGATTCGCAGAGTTCAGATGCACGTCGAAGCTGTTCAACTGCGTTCGCGTATAGTCCGAGGCTTTGATACGTGTTGCCGATCGTGCGTCGAATGGCCCGCTCGGTCTTTGGTTCGTCGGCGATTTCTGTCGCGATTCGCTGTGCAGACCGGTCCAGAATGTCGCGTACTGTGAGGGAATCGCCCTTGTTGACGGATGGATCGGCGGAGACCAGCAGGTTTTCGAGGAAACGGTACGTTCGGTCGGCTCGTAATGCTTCTGATTCGGCAATCTGACGTTGGCGCTCCGCCAGGATGCGCTCCTGATCGGCTTGCGTTTCGGCGCGCTGTGCACGGACCATGGCGACCGACGTTGCGGTTATTCCGACAATCAAAGCGATGAACACGACAGCCGTTGCCGTAACGAACGCCCGATGTCGCTTTGCGAACTTCTGAAACTGGTAGAGCGTACCGGCGGGGCGTGCGACGATCGGCTCGTTGTTGAGGTATCGTCGGATATCCTCGCCGAGTTCCGATGCCGTCCCGTAGCGCCGGTTCTTGTCTTTCTCGAGCGCTTTGGCCACGATCGTGTCGACATCGCCGCGGTAGCCGCGACTGTAGTGGCTGAGAAGCGTTGGTTCCTGCTCGCCGATGATGCGGACGGCGTCTGCGACGCTCTTGTTGTGCACGTCGTAGGGCAGGCGCGCCGAAAGCAATTCGTACAAAATGACGCCAAGCGCGTACACATCCGAGCGAATGTCGAGTGCTCCGGGATCAGCCGCGACCTGCTCCGGACTCATGTAGGGCAGCGTTCCGAGCAGTTGGCCGACGTCTGTCTCGCGGGTGTGTGCGCTGACATCGGAGTCGGTGATGCGTGCGACCCCGAAATCGAGCACTTTGGGTTCGCCGCGACGATCGACGAGGATGTTGCTTGGCTTCAGATCTCGGTGGATCACGCCTTTCTGGTGGGCGTGATGCACCGCGTCGCAGATCGTCGCCATAAGTTCCAGTCGCCGCCGGGTGTCCATGCCGTGCTGCGATGCGTAATGTGTCAGCGACTGGCCTTCAATGTACTCCATTGCAAAAAATGGCTGCGTTCCCGACTGTGTTGCGGTCGTGCCGGCCTCGTAGATCTGAGCGATGTTGGGATGATGCAATCGCCCGAGAATCTGGGCTTCGTCGTCAAAGCGCCGCAGGACCCGTTCGTTGGCAAGTTCTGCCCGAATGACCTTCAGGGCGACGGGGCGACGCGGGTTGTCCTGCTGTGCACGATAGACGATGCCCATTCCACCGGCTGCGATGCGCTCGGCGATGCGGTAGGATCCAATGCGCGCGGGAACATCGGCCCGCAGGTGGTTGCGGTCACTGCGTTCCCAGAATTCTGCGGAGGCGTCATTCCGCTTGGGATCACCCATTTCTGAAGTAGCCGTATCGTCGTCGTAGCCCATGAAATGCCCAGCCAGTGCCCAACCTTGACACCATCATAGCGAACTTCGACAAGTTTTCGAAGTTCTTCGCGCCAACGAACTGGATTTGTGCCTATCTGAATCAATGATCGCGATTGGTGTGGTTGGCTGCGGTCCGTGGGCCTGCCGCCACACGGCGGCGGTGTGTGCTATGATGGATGGGCTTGCATGTTGTTGATGACTGCTGAGGATCAGCCAGTGAGCCGAGACGTTTTTCCAACCACCATGCACACGTGGATCGATGCCCAGTTGGCCAATGGTCCTGATGGCCGGTTGATGATCAACCGACATGTGATGGATGTGTATGCCTGGCCGCTGGCGGTCTATTTTCAGGGTTCACGGGATCGTTGGCTTGGTGAGCCGGATGAGATTGTCCAGGGATTCTTCGCAGATCGTCTTGCGCGCCCTGAGTTCTTTGGGGGTTGGCGCACGAGCGGGATGAAGCTTCGACGCTGGCTGATGAACGCGTTCTGTTTCTATCTGTCAGAGCTTCGTCGTCGCCAGAAGCGAGATCGTTTGGTCGAAGAACCCGAGTACGCCATCGATTCAGAGGACGATGGGGCACATGCCGCGATGGACAGGGCGTTTGTCGTCGCGATTGTGCATCAGGCGATGCACATGGCGCGGCAGTCCTGCGACCAGGCGGGGCTTGGTGAACATTGGCGGGTCTTTGTGTTGCACCATCATGCAGGTCAGTCGTACCAGTCCATTTCAGATGACCTGCAGGTCGCGCCAGCTCGGGCGGCGGTCATGGCCCGGACGGCGTCGCGGAAGTTCAAAGACGCTATCCGCGAGTTGCTCACTCGCGATGGAGCCAGTCCAACCAGTGTGGACGACGAGATTCGGGAGCTTCTGGAGATTTCCGATCATGCCTGAACGTGGCGACGATCATCTGCCTGATAAGACGGAACTTCCGATTGCCGATGCCACGCGTCTCCTGCGATTCGGCTTGAGCGAGAAGGCAAGGCCGATTGACGAGTTGATTGATCGGCTGCTGGATGTGGATGGTCCGACATGGCTCGACAGCGTGCTCCGATCCGGACCAGCCGGCTCGTTCGGCGACCCGATGGTCACGCTCCTGGATGGAGCCGCGACGCTCGACCAATTGATGGCCGTCAAACAGACCAGCAAGTCCTTGCTCACGCGTGATGCGAACGCGGATTCTCGACTTACTGCGTTGGCGACCTATTTCTTTGTGGTCGCCGCGGCCTTGGGGAACCACCAGACCAACATTTGCAGCCGCTCTGGGCATGAATTGGCTGAAGTGCTGCTTGAGTTGGCATCCGTTTGCCCGGAACCGTGGCGGGAATGGCTTGACCACGCTGCCAGCAGGGCTTCCATCGGCTAACGCGGCTCCTCGTCGCACCCGTTGAAAAAAAACAAACGACCGCGCGCCGATGCACTCCTGGCCTGCCTTTCTATCCATGTCGACGGACACCGCGCGTTCGATCCGCCATTCGTGTGGACGGTGCCTCGACAGCGAGAGCTTGCACAAAGGAGAAATCGTCATGACTCGTACCAGCTTCGGAATTCACGCGTTTCTGCTGATGGCCATTGGCATGGTGGCATGTGCCGCCGCGCAGGGGCGCGACGTCAACTCGGATACAGGGTCGACAACGGTTCAGTCGGAAACGGCTGCACAACCGTCGGATGAGGTCAACCTTCAACTGCTTCGGCAGATGATCGACGAGACGACAGCGGCGGCTGTTCCAGTCAAAACGACGGCGCCGACCGTTGAGCGTGAACCGGTTGGCCCGTTGCCGGCGGCCCCCATCCTTGATTCCGATACGACGCGGGTCAGCGTGCAGGCGCTGCTGACCGACAATCAGGGCAACCCGCTCTCCGGTCCGACGGTTGACCTGGTGTTCAATCTCTACGACGGCGGCAGTGTCGTCGAAGGGCCTATCGTGTTGAACAACGTCGACATCGACAATGGGGTCGTCAATGCTCAGGTGCCCATCAGCATGGATTCGTTTGACGGGACTGGTCGAACGCTGGGCGTCCGCGTGAATGGTGGAGCTGAATTGACACCCCGCGTGCCGCTGACAGCCGTGCCGTATGCGTACCGTGTGAACCGTGTCACGAGTGATGAGTTGGACGACCAGATTGTGATCGGTGAAGTCGCATCGGATGGCATGCTCGATGTCTATAACTCGACATGGGCCAACCGCAATACGGTCAGCCTCGAGGGAATCAACAATCGCGTTGTGACCTACGCCGATGAGGGCGAGACTTCGGCTGTCATGGGCGGATTCGATCGCGGACGGGTTTTGCTCTGGGACAGTGTCATCGACGGGGTGAATCAGGTGGCGGTTGAACTCGATGCCGGTTTGAACGGGGCAGGTGGTCACGTCATCGTTTCGGATGCCGAGGGAGTCGATCACGTTTCCATTCTTGGCCACGCCGGGACAGTAAACGTCGAAGACAGCGTCAATGTCCTTGAAGCCCTGGGGGGAGAGTTGAATGCCAGTCTCAGGCGTACGTCGTTCGGGGGGCAGTTGCTGGTGACTGATCCGCTGGGTACGAACGGCGTCCTGGTGTCCGGGAATCCACTGACTGGCGGCGGATTCGCTGAGTTCTATCAGGGCGATGGTGGCATCAGTGTGCAGATTCTGGCTGACCAGGTGACGGGCAGCACGCTCACCATGTTCAACGATGCAGGTGCTGACACGATCTTCTTTGATAGCGAAGAAACGAGCAGCGGTGGTGCATTGGCGAACTTCCGGAACAGCAACGACGACACGACCATTTCACTCAACGCGGACGTTTCTGATGCGGGACGCATTCGTCTTCGCAATGCCAGTGAAGAGCCAACGATTCAACTCGACGCGGAGTCGAGTGGAAACGACATGGGCAAGCTGATCCTGCGGGACAGTGATTCGATCACCGCGGAATTCTTCTCAAACTCGAATCTTGGGTCGTGCCTGGAGATGTGGGACATCGACGGAACGAACACGGTTTCGATCTACTCGAGCTGGTCTGGTGGTGAAGATGGCGGCGGACGCATCAGGCTTCGCGAGCCGGACGGATCCGTCGCGATCGACCTCAATGCCGAGAGCGGCATCTCGCGCACGAAGGTCTTGGAGATCACAGGCGGATCCGACCTGTCCGAACAGTTTGACGTCCGTGGCGGCGAGGTCGTCCCGGGGACGGTTGTGTGCATCGATTCGTCGAACCCGGGCGAGCTTATTGTCTGTGGGGAGGCGTATGACCGAACGGTTGCGGGCATTGTGAGTGGTGCTGGTGGTGTCAAGACCGGCATGATGATGGGGCAGCGGAACAGCGTGGCTGACGGCGCGATTCCGGTTGCACTCACCGGTCGTGTCTATGTGCGTGCCGACGCAACGAACGCCTCAATCGAGCCGGGTGATCTGCTCACGACCGGCGACATCCCGGGCCGCGCGGTGAAGGTATTGGATCACGACCGTGCCCAAGGGGCCATCATCGGCAAAGCCATGACCGGACTGTGCGACGGTACCGGACTCGTGCTCGTTCTTGTCAGCCTTCAGTAAGACCACCGAGACACTGGAGGAAATTGTCATGAAACGAACAATTGCGATAGTGGCGATGGCGATGGTTGCAGCCGGAAATTCGGTCGCGTTGTCGGACGACGTCATCCGGGTATTTCTCTCCTACAACATCGTCCTGGACCCGGCTGACGGCTCGCGGCCGGATGATGGCGATGGTAACGAGATCACGAATGCCCAGATCAACGAATCAATCGACGAGATGAACGCGCTGATGGAGACGTATTTTCGTGGTTATCGATTCGAACGGTTCGGGGCTATTCGGGAGATTGGTGGGATGGGTCAGCCGAACGGTCCAAGCCAGTGGTATGACACGGATTTCTTCGGTGCCAACGGCGCGTCGCTGAAGGATCAGATGCAGGCGGACGCCGAGGCCAGTCCGAATGCCTACAACTGGCGTGACGATACCATCAACATCTACATGACCAACGGGATCTGCGGCGGCATCTGCTCATTCCCGGATGACGGCGATGAGATTGTGATCATCGGTGGGTGTTCATCTGACAATGGCCCGCTTCACCTGCACGAGCTTGGCCACTATTTCGATCTCTGCCACACACAGGGGTGCCCGTGTGGAAGTTGTGGTTCCGGAACCGGATTGTGCAACACGGTGCCTGATGATGACGAAATGGCCGACACGCTCCCGGACCTGCAGTGCTGGGATCAGGACGACATATCCAACTGGTCATTCGGTGTCGATTACGATGTGTTGTCTTCCGTTAACCGGCAACGTGTGGACGATACTTTCTTCAACATCATGTCCTACCACCCGAACGAGGTGCAGTTGACGGAACTTCAGCTTGATCGGTGGAGCGATACGGCCAATGGAGTCCGCGATGCCGTTGTCGATGGTCGCATGATCTTTGCTGAATCTTCGCCGTTGCTTGGTGATGGGTCGAGCGAGCAGCCGTACAACACGCTGCAGCGCGCCGTCAACGCGGCCAGTGCCCTGCGCGACGATGTGATCGTGCTTCGTCCGGGGTCATTCAGCGAAACCATCGTCATCGACAAGCAGTTAACGCTTCGGGCAACGCGAAATGGATCGGTCATCATTGGTGCTGGCAGCCTGCCCTCACTGAGCGAGCCGATGCCGTTCGAGGATGTACTGCACGAACTGATACAGAAGCAGCCCAAGCTGCTTGAGAAGTCACCAGCAACCACACTCGATTTCGCGGGCGAGTAAGCCAGCGTCGCGTGTTCGACATCAATCCAGACCAATGCGCATCGCCGGTGCACGCATTTAATGTCCGGCAGGAGTGACAAAGATGTGTTCCAAAGTGCTAACCATCACCTTTGTGATGACGATTTGTTCCGCGACCACCCTCGCCGACGTCAGCGTTCCGCCAGGATTTCGTGTCCGGCAGATTGCGGGGGCACCGCCAAGCAATGATCGGATGCGGCTGGAGGCGGTCGGGATTCCAAGCTACGGAGAAGGCGTCTACGGTGCGTTCAACAACAACGGCACGTTGGTCGTTGTGAGAATCGATGAAGACGGATTTGAACCGGTCGCGACCAGCGGTGGTTACACGCCGGACGATCTTACAGTCGACATCAAATTCGACACTTTCGACGTGCTCGGTGAATCGCTGTGGGGATCATTCAGGATTGCCCCGACAGACACCGATCCGCCTGCCAACGAGATCCTCAAGATTGGTTCTTCGGGCAGCGTTGGCGTGGCTGAGACTATTCCGGGGTTCGTCGCCGCGCGAATGGCGATTTCGTCGGGGGCAGATAACTACCTGCCCGGTGCCTACCTCTACGATGGTGACATCACCGGTGGTACACGCATGTTTCATTTTGACGGGGGCAACGTGACGCAGCTCAGTGCCAACCTTGTTCCGCCCGGTCGAACCGACGTGGACGTGCAAGGAATGGAGTTTGATCCAACAGGTCAATTCAGCGACCTGCTCGTTGTCGTCGACAGCGATGACCACGATCAGGTCAGCGCCATCTACGGCCTGAAGCCCAACCTTACATGGACCACCATAGCGCCTCCGGTCAGCCTGGATCAACGCGCTTACCGTGGTATGGCGTTTACCGGCGGTGGCATCTTCAACGCCGGTTTGTTCGTCACAGAATCCATCACCGACAATGTGTTCAAGGTTGCAGCCAACGGAAACCACATCCTCTTCGCGGCGGGTTTCAACGGCATCGACGATATCGCGATCACGGCAGACGGAATGCAAATGTACGTGACCGATGCCGACGGGATTCACCTCATTGACGAGGCGCCGGTTGCTGAAACGGTCCTTGCGGCGTGCGTTTCGGTGAGTGCGGGCACGGCCCAGTTTGTCCAGACGGGAGCGCCGGTCGTCGTGGGACAAACTGTCATCGGGCGATCGGCCGCCAGCGACGTTATCGCTCGCTTGGGTTCCATTTCGTGCATCGCGCCGGCTGAGCCAGTCATGGTGATTCCCGGCGATTGCGATGATGATGGCGACGTTGACCTTGCAGACTATGTCTGTTTTCGCTCCTGTGTTTCAGGGCCGGACGATACCGCGTCCGCTGATTGTGACGATGTCGACTTCGACAGCGACAACGATGTTGACCTGATCGATTGGGGGCGGTTTCAGGCCGCCTTTACCGGATAAGGGAAGTTCGTCGAGACAAACATGGCTCAACGTCAGGCGGCAATCAATTCCGCGAGTGTGTAGCCCCAGATGGGGATCTCACCGACGTCTTTGCCGTTCAATTTGCCATCGACCAGATACTCCTTTTGCATGATGCGTTGGCCCCACTCGATCAGGCTGTTGATCTCGGGTGTGTCGACGCCAACGAGGTCCGCAAGGTATCGAAAGACGCACAGGCCATAAGGGATGTCGTCCTGGAAGTATCGATGCCCGGACGGACACTTGATCATCCCGGGAATGTCCGTTGGCTCGACGGGCGCGGTGATGCCGCGATAGGCGGCATTCGTGCGGTAACAGGTCAAGAGCGAGGTGTTGTCGCCAACGTAGTCGCCGTAGGCTTGGAAGATTTCGAGACGTGACTTCACGCCGGACAAATCCAATTCCGGGTGTTTGCCGACGATGGCGTCGCGGATCAGCAAAGCTTCAACGTTGAGCCGCTCGAGTGACGTCGCGGAATAGTCATCCATGTCCTCGTAGAAGCGTGGAAGATCCCGCTCATTCCATGTTGTGTCAGGGCCGTCCCAATCCTTGTAGATGCCGTGCATCCTTGCCGGGTGCGTCAGCGCATTCGTCGTGTTCATGACACAGGCGAGGAAATGGGGCTGACGCCGGAATTCCATGGGCGGGGCGATGAGCTTCTGGAAGAGAGGAATAACCGCATCTTCCTGCGGACCGGCCACACAAATGTTGACGAAGTCCTTCGCACCCAGCACCTTGACGTGCGCCCCAAACGAGACGATTCGACTGGCGAAGGGATACAGCCCGAATCCGAAGTACGTGGTTGAATCCGGAAGACTCAGCTTCCGCCCCATCGTGGGCAGGTGAATGCCCTGCAGGAACAGCCCGCCCACGATCGTGTTCGGTCCCACGTGTGGGGCGATGCCGCGCATCCACGTCGGATAGATGCTGATCGGGCCACAGAAGATCACGACGTCGCTTCCGGGTATGACCGCAGCCGGGTCCGATTCATACTGGGCTGTGCCGTGGTACTGCAGATCATCTCGCGCGTCCGATGTCGCCACCTCGCACAGCAGTGAATCCGGGGCGCGAAACGCGGGCAATTCAGATTCCATCACCCACGCCCGAATATCGACGTCCGCGAGGCGACCCGCCATGGCGATGAGGACGTGTGCTGAGGATCCGCCGCCACAGAGGGTTACCGTCCAGTTGTCACGTTTTGAGTCAGTCATGTTCTGCCTTTCCTCGCATCACGGTCGCGCGTGACGTGCTCGCCGGGTGTGCCGGCGTACGTCGAGTTTGCGCAATAGGCGCTCCACGCGCCGTATCGTACCATGGCACGCGCTATGCCGTCGATGCAAGAACGACTTCGTCCGATTGCGGCCTACCTGATGACATACGTGTTGGCCATCGGCATCCTCGCGATCGTTGGTTGCCATCCGGGATTCTGCGGTTCGGGCGCGGTCGAGCCGGTGGTGGACGCATTCGGTGTGTATGTTCAGCACGGCACGCGGCGCACGACGGCTGGTGACCAGATTCCATACAGCCTGTTTGTGCCGCAGCGCGCCGAATTGTCGACAACCATGCGTCATCCTGCCGTTGTCATCTCCCACGGGTTTGCACGCAGCAGACGGTTTCATGCGAACACCGCCCATGCGCTGGCCGAACGTGGGATCATTGTGTTTACGCCGGATCTGGTCAGCCTGTTGGGCGGCGAGCAAGCCCAATTGCGCAATATTGAGAATCTGGTCGACCACGTGGAGTGGCTTCGGTCGCGGGCAGTTGCGGATGGCGATCCACTCTTCGGGCTGCTGGACCCGGACCGCATCGGCTTGGTGGGGCACAGCGCAGGCGGGGCTATCTCGTTCGAAGCCGCAATGGATCTGAATCAGGCGGGCGAGGGCGTCTTGGCGTTGATGCTCCTGGATGGCGTGCCGTGGGCGCGGACGGTTGAACGAGCTGGTGAATTGGGTGGGTTGGAGTTTGCGACCGTGCGATCCGAGCCGGATGGCTGCAATGCCGAGGGTGCGATCCTCGAGTTGCTGGGGCGACTGACGAATGTGGCCGAGGACATTCTCGTGGTGGGCGGATCGCACTGTGACCCAGAGCATCCGACCGATGTTCTGTGTCGATTGGCCTGTGGCGGTAGCGGTGAGCAGCCCCGTGAGGCCTATCAGGAATTGATCTGTGCGTTCTTCGGCGAGGCGCTGGACGCGCCGGTCACGCGGTCATCGGCCGGATTCCAGGACACACTTGATCGACTGGCCGCGGCTGGCCGCATTGTCACAACGTCGCTCGGTGATTCGACGCGAACGAACGGGCCGTGATTCTGCTTCCTGCCGGCGTCCCTCTTTTGGGCACTGGCGAACATGACTTCGCGACGATCAGTTGGACGGTCTGATCAGTTGTTGCATGCGGGCGAAGTCGGCAAAGTCGACGTCGTTGTCGAAGTCGGTGTCGAGGCGGGTGCAGTCGTCGCCGATGGGCGCGTCTGGATCGCCAGCGCAGTCGATGAACAGCGACACATCTGCCAGGTCGACGGTGCCGCTGAAGTCGGCGTCGCCGGTGGAGACTGGTGAGACGTTTCCGGCGATGAGGAACGCCCGACCGGTGTTGCCGTTGTGTGAGGCGGCGGTGATGAGGTGGTCGAATCGCCCGTCGCCGTTTACGTCACCCATGCCGTTGGCGTCGAATCCGAATCCGGCGTTGGCGACGTCGTGGGTGAAGGTTTCGAACACCTCGCCCGTTCTTCCGGAATAGACAAATACCTTTCCGGCGCCTGTGGCGACGATGCCGCTGGCCCAGCTGGCAAGGATCATGTCGGCGTGAAAGTCGCCGTTGATGTCGGGGATGATGCGGCCGATTCCGAAACCACCACCTTCGCCGTTGCCGTTGAGTTGCCAGATGATGGAGCCATCAACACCGGAGAAGATGTGCCCGCGATTGACACTGAAGTCGTTGATGTAGATGTCGGGGAACCCGTCGTCGTTGACATCGTGCCCGCCGTTCATGAACCAGCGACCGAAGTTGTTCGATGGCGTGCCGGGGTTCAGGGTGTATGGCGATGAGCAGGTCGTGCCGTCAAACGTGTAGACGAATCCGAGGCCGCCACCGGCGCCGGCATTCTGGGCGCCGATGGCGACATCGCTGCGGCCATCATCGTTGATGTCGCCGATGAAAGCGACTCCGGAGCCGAAGAAGTCGCCTGCGGTGGGTCCGTCAATGCTGCAGATGAGCTGGAAGTCGTCGCCTGAGTAGATGTAGGCCCTGCCGGCGTCCTGGGCGGCGGTGTCATGACGTGGCGCGCCAATGATGACGTCGTCCCGCCCGTCGCCATCAAAGTCTCCGCCGCCATAGACGCGAAATCCAAACTGATCACCGTTGGATTCTCCCTGGAACGTGTGGATGACGCCGCCGTCATTCCCACCGGCGTAAATGCGGGCAAACCCGGTGCCGCCGAACGGGGACCCGGCGATGATGTCGGGAATCCCGTCATTGTCGATGTCGCCCGCACAGGCAGCGTCATGGCCAAGCCAACCCTGGGCATTTGTTCCCGTGACGTTGAACAATTCGTTGCCCGTTGCACCGGAGTAGACGTAAACACGTCCGGCGTTGCTCCCGCCTGTATCGTGGCCTGGTGCGGTGATGAGGAAGTCGAGCACACCGTCGTTGTCGAGGTCTCCGACTTCGTTGGATACCCATCCGAAGAAATCACCCGAAGCTTCGGCGTCGAGCGTGTGGATGGCGGTGCAGGGCTCGGTGCATTGCGCGTTTGCCTGAGGGGTGATGAGTACGGTTATCAGCAAGGTCGTGGGTATTGCAATGCGGGTCATGGGGTGCTCCGTAGATTGCTCAGCGTCTGTTATCAGACCGGTGTGGTTCCGGTGAACAGAATAGCCATCAGGGTGAACGTACCGTGGGTGTCCGCACGGCGACCCCTGGAGCCAGAGCTCTCGGTGGCCATGTCGCCCAGCGGTTGATCAATTGAGTGGAGCCTGACGCACGCCTGCTGCTAGAATGTTGCCGGCGACCGACGGAACCACGCACATGTTCTGAAAAGGGAAGGCGCAGTGGCTGACTCAACGAGGACATCGAAAATGGGAAAAACTCAACTCGACGGCACTGCAACTGCGGTCGAGCAGGTGTTGACGCCGTCTGGGGCAATGGCCGGCATCCATCAGATCGATGCGTCGTACGCGGCGGTTCGGCGCGCTGCGGGGATGCTGATGCGTCGCGAGCGGCGTGATCATACGTTGCAGGCGACGGCGTTGGTTCATGAAGCGTTTCTGCGGGTCATGCGCGACAAATCGATGGTATCGCGTGATGAGCGAGCGACGATACCGGCGTTGGTGCGTGCGATGCGACTTGTGCTTGTGGATCATGCTCGGAAGCGCAACGCGCTCAAGCGGTCTGCAAGTGGGCGACGTGTGACGCTGGAGCAGGCCGATGCGCACGACGCAACGCATGCGGATGAGTTGTTGCTGGAGGTGGATGCGTCTTTGGATGCGTTGCGGGCTCAGGATCCCGACCTTGCCGACGTTGTCGAGCTTCGTTTCTTTGTCGGTCTGGACGAAGCTCAATCGGCCGAACTGATGGGCATATCTCCGCGTACGGTGCGTCGGCGTTGGCGAGTCGCGCGTTATTGGCTGGCACAGTCTCTGGATCTGCGTTGATCGATGGACGCACTTGAGTGGCAAAAAGTTCGTGCACTGCTGGAGCAGGTCACCGAACTGCCGTCAGGCCGACGATCGGCATACCTGGACACGCACTGTCAGGACTCGCGTTTGCGTGAACAGGTGGAGGCATTTCTCGCACGGGAGACCGTCATCGAACGCTTTGAGCGATCGCACGTGCCGTCGTTCACATCGATGCACCGACGAGATGTTCAAGCGGCCAGCGTTGGCGAGAAGGTCGGGCCTTATCGTCTGGTTTCTTACCTTGGCCATGGCGGGATGGGTGTGGTCTATCTGGCCGAGCGCGTTGATGGAGACTTCGAGCGTCAGGTTGCGATCAAGTGTCTTCCGGATGAGTTGAGTGATGTGCGACACAGGCGACACTTCGATTCCGAGCGACGCGCACTGGCTCGCCTGAACCATCCGAACATCGCGATGCTGCTGGATGGTGGCACAACGGCGGGAGGTACGCCATATCTCGTCATGGAGTATGTCGAAGGTCAGGCGTTTGATGTCTATTGCTCCGAACGCGGGCGTGATCTCGAAGCGAAATTGCGATTGATGATGAAGATTTGCGACGGTGTGCATCATGCGCATCAGCATCTGATCATCCATCGGGATTTGAAACCATCCAATATTCTCGTCACGGCCGACGGCGTGCCCAAGGTTCTCGACTTCGGTGTTGCCAAATTGCTGGTCGATAGAACTTCGCCCGACAAGCGTCGCCATGAAGAAACGACGTTGCTGGCCGTCACGCCTCGCTACTGCAGTCCGGAGCAACTGCAGGGGTTGGCTGTCACGACGGTGAGTGATGTCTATGCGTTGGGTGTGATTCTGTTTGAGTTGCTGACCGGTCGCAGTCCTGATGGCGGAGAGGATCGCAGCTTGCTCGACTACGTGCAGCGTGTCTGTCACAGTCCTTGTCCGCTGCCAAGTGCCGTCGTGTCGGATGCGCGTCTTGCACGGCGGCTGGCGGGCGATCTGGATACGATCGTTCACAAGGCTCTGCACGGAGATCCCGAGCGTCGATATTCGTCGGCCGAGGCATTGTCGAAGGACATCGAGCGATTCCTTGACGGATTGCCGGTGACCGCGCGGCGTGACACGTTCGGGTACAGGACGAGAAAGTTCGTACAGCGTCACCTGGCTGTTGTGTCCGTCGCAACGTTGTCCATCGTCACGCTGATCGGTGCCACCCTGTTCACGGCCAATGCGTTGATCGACGCGCGTCGCGCGCACGAAAGAGCAAGTGCCGAGCGGGCAGCGGCTGAGGAGATCAGTGCTTTTCTCGGCACGACGCTCATTACGGCCAACCCATATCGGCTATCGCGACGCGTTGGGATTCACGAGCTTCTAAGGGATGCATCCGAACGTATTGAGAAGGAACTGCGCCAAAGACCACGTGTTGAAGCGGCTGCGCGGGTGGCGGTGGGGAAGGCGCATGCGGGGTTGTGGCAATGGCAGGAAGC
This sequence comes from Phycisphaerae bacterium, assembly GCA_028289375.1. GTDB lineage: Bacteria > Planctomycetota > Phycisphaerae > UBA1845 > UBA1845 > OFTM371. The sequence goes on from JANQQK010000087.1 coordinate 82,133, forward strand.
TTCACGGCAGCTGCGGCGAGCCTTGCTCCTGATGCGCGGAGTGGACGAGCCGAATGAACTGGAGATTGCCGAATGCCTGAGCATCCTTGGTCGGGCGGAGACATTTGCACAGAATCCCGAGTGCGTTGGATTACAACAGGAGGGGTTTGCGATTCGACACCGCCTGCTCGGGCCGTCGCATCCATCTGTGGCCGAGAGCATGGGCAATCTCGGGTACGCCTATTGGTATGGTACACCGGATCGTGCGAGCGCCCGCTGGACGGAAGCGGCTTCGCACTATCAAGCCGCTATTGATCTGTACCGCAAGCAGTTTGATCGTTTGACGCTGAGCGAGAAGCGTGACCTCGCGCGATTCACGTTCAGTTTCGCCGTCATGAGATTCGTTCAGAAGCGAGCCGATGAAGCGGATCGGTTGTTTCGGTCGGCGTTGGCGCTCTATGAGGAGCTGGGTGGGAGCGGCGATCGTTACATGGTCGCGTGCATGGAGCGATACGGTTGGTATCTGCAGCGTGAGGGGCGATTGGATGAGGCCCGGCAGGTGATCGAGCGGGTGATCGCGATGACACCGGATCATGTGGACATTGAGTCGGTGATCAAATCGCAGTGGCTTCTTGGCGATATCGTGTTCATGCAGGGATCGGCAAACGACGCCTGGCCCCACCTGGTGCGGGCGTTGCGGATGGAGTGCTTGTACAGGGAAGAGCTTGATCGAGATAACGAATCGCGCTGGGCTGCCTTGGCATTGGGGCTTCTTCGTGAACCGGAAGAGGTTGTGACAGGACGGGGTGTGCAGGAGGCGGTGCAGGCGCTGTCGATGGTTGCAAGTGTCCCCAGTCATCGCTTGGCCTACAACACCAAACTCATCGCTGATGTTGCCGTCGCGTGTCGACTGTCCAACGTTGCGGTCAAGGTTCGCGAGATTCATGCGTCGCTTGCTGCTGACTGAGGGTGTGTGCATGATTGAATCGGCGATGGCAACGGATTGCATTCCTATCCACTTCTGATCCACGAGTTGGGTCGGTCTTAGGGCATCATCGGGGCGTGCGTCCAACACCGAATGCAAGCGGAAGAACCGCCCCCTCAACGGCGCGAACCATCTTGGTGTGCGATATCCCACGGCATGACGGTGCCATCGCCTGAGACTGACGCCAATTGTGTTCCATCCGGGCTGAACGTCACGGAGTGGACGTCACTCTCATGGCCGGGAAGTGGGACCACTTGTCTATGTGAGGATGCATCCCACAGTCGAGTCACAGCACCATTGCCGACCGACACGGGTGTTCTCGGAGGCAATGGCGATCTGTCGTCCATCGGCAGACTTGGGGCGAATGACAAGGCTGCCGTTGGATCAAGCAGTGGTGGATGGAGAGGGTATTCTGAAAACGGCAATGCCTACTTTGTGGAGCGCGTCGGCATCGGCATGGCCAATCCGACGTCACCGCTTGATGTCATTGGTCTGATCAAGTCCACAGTGTCTGCTGGCGGGACGGGTGGTTTCGACATCCGCGGTGGTGATCTCGAATTGACCGGTGGCTTCTGGTTCTCCGAGCCAGCCGTCGACAGCCACAGCACAAGTACCACCGACCTGTTTGACTTCGCAGGCTTCGTCGGTTGTTCGACGGGGCCGGACGCATCGCTGACGAGTGTTGAATGCCCATGCGTCGATCGCGACGGGGACGATGACGCGGACTTGCACGACTTTGAAATCCTGCAGGTCAGCGCAAGCGGTGCATGAGCCGCTTGGCCACGACCATTTGGTCACTCCGGCATTTCTCGTCTACCAGGCGTTGAATCGTCTCGTTGGGTCAGCGATGCGCGTGGTCTTTGGCCTTAGCGTTGCAAAGGCAGGTAGTCCGGTTAGACGTCCGTAGGCGCGTGTGAAAATGGGCAATGGTGCACGTTTCACGCGAATTCGTTCATCTCCATGTCTTCGCTCAACCGAACCAAGGGTTTGGTGAGCCGCTGTTTCCTGCCACCGCACACCATACCCATCAACCCGGGGTGTGAGCTCGATTGATTTCCTGCGCATCGTGACGGGGGGGCACCAAGTGATACGCCGTGATGCGATCTTCTGATTCGCGACTCGGAATGGGACGTTTCTCGCTATAATGACTGCATGGAACGCGCGTCCCATTCTTCGAATTCGTTCCTCGATGCCACCGTCCTGCTTGAGCGCATCAGTGCGGGCGATGGTAACGCGGTACAGAATCTCCTGCCCATCGTCTACGATGAGTTGCGCGCTCGGGCCGGTGGGTACTTTCGTCATCAACCCGCCGACCACACGTTGCAGCCGACGGCGCTCGTTCACGAGGTATATGTCAAGTTGGTCCGATCCCAGGGAATGACCTGGAAGAACCGGGCTCATTTCTGCGCCGTCGCAGCCACTGCCATGCGACAGATTCTCACGGACCATGCCCGTCGCAAGGCCTCCGCCAAACGCGCCGAGGGAGATCGAGCGGAGGCCGCAACACTGCTCACCACGCCATCGACCGACTCGGCAGTCGATTTGCTCGACCTGGACGATGCCATGACCAAACTTGCAGAGTTGGATTCCCGGCAGGCACGCATTGTCGAATTGCGTTTCTTCGGTGGCTTGACGATGGAAGAAGTCGCGGACGTATTAAGCGTCTCTCTGTCGACGGTCGAAAAGGAATGGCGACGCATTCGTGCATGGTTGAGCCATGAACTGACGCCGGGGGAAAGATAGATGGACGCAGCCACGCGGCATCGTCGGGTGATGGCGCTTTTTGACGAACTGTGTGAGCTGCCCGCAGATCAGCGATTCGCGCGGCTTGCTGAGAAGTGCCCGGATGATCCGGACATCCGTCAACATGTCGAGGCATTGCTCCGGCACGACGAAGCGGATCATAGTCTGTTCAAGGTGGTCGAGTCTAACACGAGACTGGACTTCACGTCTGACGCCGGCAGCGACGACTTTGCCAAGCCTGACGATCACATCGGCGGCTATCGAATCATTCGCAAGATTGGTCAGGGCGGGATGGGTGAGGTGTTCGAGGCAGAGCAGGAATCACCCAGGCGTCGTGTTGCGTTGAAGGTGATCCGAGCGGGGCACATTTCGCGCAAGCTGATCCGTCGATTCGAACATGAAGCGTACGTTCTTGCGCAACTTCAGCATCCCGGCATCGCGCACATCTACGAATCGGGGATGATGACGGCAAGTGGCCGGGAGCAGCCATTCTTCGCCATGGAGCTTATCGACGGCACGCGGATCACCACGTATGCCGATGAGTATGCGCTGACCACTGGCCAACGACTCGCCCTGGTGGTCCGTGTTTGTGATGCGGTACAGCACGCCCACCAGAAGGGCATTGTCCATCGCGATCTCAAGCCCGCCAACATACTGGTTGTCCCGTCGGAAACCCGCACGGATACCAGCCCGACGGTATCCGGAACCGGTGCCCATATTCTCGATGCCGTTGGGCAACCCAAGATTCTCGACTTCGGTGTCGCAAGGGTCACGGACGGTGATCTGCAAGCGGTCACGATGCAGACCGAGGTGGGCCAAATCGTCGGAACGCTGACCTACATGAGTCCGGAGCAGGTCGCCGGCGACTCGAGTCAAATCGACACGCGCAGCGATGTTTATGCACTCGGAGTGATCCTGTTTCAATTGCTGACGGACAGCCTGCCGCTCGATCTATCGCAGTGCTCGATGGCTGAGGCTGCGCGGATCATTCGTGACGAGGAACCCGCACTCGCCGGAACGATCAACAAGTCGCTCCGAGGCGATGTTGAGACGATTCTCTCAAAGGCGCTCGAAAAGGAGCCTGACCATCGCTATGCCTCAGCCGCCGAGCTTGCGGCAGACATCAGACGCTATTTGCAGGATGAGCCCATTGTTGCCCGGCCAGCAAGTGCTGTGTACCAGCTCCGCAAATTCGCGAGACGAAACCGGGGGTTGATGTTGGGTGTGATCGCGACTTTTGTTGCGGTCATCGCGGGTTTGATCACCTCCGGTGTACTGCTCGTGTCCGTGACGCGCGAGCGCGATGCAAAACAGCTTGCGTTGGAGGCAGTGAAGCTCGAGCGGGATGCCAAGCAATCTGCGCTGGAGGCTTCCGAGGAGGTGACCGCCTTCTTCACCGACATGCTCGAGCAGGCGAGTCCGTCGCTTAGCGGCAAAGACGTGACGGTGCGTGATATGATTGACCAGGCCGGACGCGACATTGAGTCGCGATTCACTGGGCGACCACTGATCGAAGCGCGCATCCGCCACACCATGGGTGCGACATACGTCACCTTGAGCGAGTTCGAGTTGGCAGCCGAGCAGCTGCAGGCGGCCTTGGCGAAGTGGGATGCGACACCTGAGGCGGAACTGATGGATCGATGGGCGACCCAGCTTTGGCTGGGGAAGCTCCGCTACTATCAGGATGACTATGATGCAACGATTGAGCAGCTCGACGAATTGCTTGCCGCAGTGGAAGCCAATCCAGATGCCGAGTTCGACACTAGCGAAGTCCTGTCAATCCGATCACTCGCAGCAATGCGGCTTGGGCGTTATGCGGAAGCTCGAGAGGGCCTGGAATACGTCATCCAGATGCTGGAAGGACAGCCTGAACACGATGTAAATACGCTGATTTCGGTCAAGAGCATTCTGGCTGAACTGTTCTCCCGCACTGGCTCCGAGCAAACGGAGGAATTCTACCTTGAACTCATCAAGGATTCGTCAAGGATCCGAGGTCCCGATCATCTGGAGACGCTGCTACTCCAGGGCAACCTGGCCGTGTACTACCGAAACGACAGGCGGGATGAGCAGGCTCTCCCACTCTTACGGGAGGTGTATCAGGGGCAACGGTTGGCCTTGGGTGACGGACACAGGCAGACACTGATAACCGTCAGCCACTTGGCGCAATCATTGGCCCAGCTAGAACGAACGGATGAGGCGCTGATTCTGCTCGACGATGCCCTTGCTGTCGCGAAACAAGTACACGGTGACGTGTCCGCAACCACGTTGATCGTCGTCTACGCGCGCGGAAACGTCCTTCGCAAGACCGATAATGTGGAGGAGGCGGAGTCGGCCCTTCTCGAGTCCATTGATCTTTATCGCCATGTCCACGGAGAAACACACATATTCACATGGTACGCCGAGAACGACCTACTCATTGAGCACCTCGTCCGTGGTCGAAATGGGGAGGCGGTGGAACTTGGCGAGGCCATGTATGAGCGAATGATGGAATCGCATGGCGACCAACATCCACGGTACGTCGACATGCTCTACAACCTCGGACAGGCATATTTGTTCGTTGAGGACCACGACAGTGCTGAACGTGTCCTTCTCACCGCTGCTGGCCGAGCCAAGGGTTCATGGGTGGGCGCCGTAAAGCGAAAACTGGTCGTTCTCTACGAGGAGACCGGGAGACCGGATGAAGCGTCGAAATGGCGCGACGAAACTGACTGACCTCCAGGCCGCCGACATACCGACACGCCACGTCGCAATCTGATTGACGACAGATTCCGCAAGCTGGTGATGACCATTCCTGCGTTGCGCAGCACCGTATTCACGACGCCATCGCTGCGCCGCCAGCGCATCCCCAATGCCATACCGCTTTCTGACCTCCACCGCCAAGGTTCTGTAAGTCTGTCCCGGATAAGAACTTAAGTTTTCTTCGCAGGGTTCGAAGAATTCGTTACGGGCGATCTCTCTCTCACTCGTGTTCGCAGTGAATAGCGGCCCAGCTGGGATATGGGTCGCAATCCGGTCCGCAGATCAAGGAAATGAAAGTGAGAAGAAGATGAACGCGATGGGAATGGGACGATTGGGTGTGACGCTCATGGCGGTGTTGGCGATGCTGATGCCGGGTTGTGGTGTGGACGAA